>CANDZL010000056.1:0-24697 GCA_947425205.1 uncultured Hungatella sp.
AACCAATGCAAAAAGAATATTCTTTCCAGGAAATTTTCCACGTTCAAAGCAATATCCGGCAATGGTGCTGGTAAAAATTGTTCCAAACACTATGGTGCCTGCCATAAAGACTGAATTCCCGGTATATTTTGCAAAGTTTCCCAACTCCCAAGCCTGCTTGTAATTGTCAAACACGAACTTCTCAGGCAAAAGCTTTCCACTGGATGCCAGAAGTTCCATATTACCCTTAAAGGAACCGAAGATGGTATAAATCACCGGAAACATGGCAACAACAAAAATCACGACCAGCACCAGATATATGACCCCGACAGTAATTATTTTCTTTGAACTTTTCATATCACATTACCCCGTCTGTTCTATTGATGCCACCATCATTCTGTGCTGTGGCCCAGTTTCTTAGTTGCCTGCATGTAAATCACCGAAATAATCGCCAAGATAATACCGGTTACAACAGCCATAGCCGACGCATAACCGACCTCAATGTTCCTTCCATCGTATCCAAAGAAATACTTGAATACATAGGTCATAACCACTTCTGTCCCGCCTGCAGGCTGTCCGTTGGTTGTAGCCAGTACCAAATCTGATACCTTCAAGCTGCCTACGATTGCCATAAGAAGCACTGCCTGGAAGGTAGGCCCGATCATGGGGAGTGTGATATAGAAAAACTTCTTCATCGGCGTAATACCATCCATCTGTGCACACTCATAAAGTTCCAGGGGAACACTTTGAAGCGCCATCAGGAAAAATATCATATTGATCCCATAGTTATTCCAGACAGATGCCAATCCAAGTACAAACATGGCAGACCATTTATTCCCAAACCAGTTGATGGGCCGTGAAATGATATGTACATTCATCAACATTCCATTTATGATTCCGTTAAATGCTGCAAACATTAAGGAAAAGATCAAACCAGCAATAGCTGTACTGATGATCGCCGGGAGGAATAAGGTCACCCGGAAAAAACCGGTGGCTTTCAGCCCCTTATTCAAAAGCACCGCCAAGACAAGGGCCAGCGGAATCTCCACCAGAAGCTTTCCCATAGACAAAATTACCGCATTTAATACCGTTTTCCAATAGATCTCGTCTCTGGTAAACAAGCGAATAAAATTTTCCAATCCGATCCACGTTTCCTTGAATCCGTTTGACTGATACATTGCATACCGCAAAATATAGGCAATCGGAACATAGGTAAACAGAATAAAACCAATCATCATAGGTGCCAGCATAAAAAGCGCCTGGTAAGAATCTGTTGTTGATTTTCGTCTCTTCTTTTGTTTCATTTCTTCTTGCTCCCTTCCTTATCTGGGGATACCTGGAAGTTTCATGTTTTGAGATACCAGAATCCTCTGAAGCCTGGCAATCTCGATCTGACTGGTGTCCACTTTTCCCTCTGATGCCAAAGCCGCCGCAACGCCGGCTGCCTGTCCGGTCATAGTGCACAAAGAGATGGCTCTGGTGCCGCTTTCCGCCACATGATCCGCACTGATGCATCGGCCGGAGACCAGAAGGTTTTTCACGTTCACCGGAACAAGGCTACGGTATGGAACCTCAAACGTGCGGTCATCCACTACCGGCTCAAATATATGCCCGTGATACCCCTTTCCTTCTACCTTGCCATCTCCATCCATATAGGCATCTGGTGCCAGCATATCATAGAAGCGGGGGAACACAGAGATCACGTCGTCAAAATGACGTTTGCTTTCCATGTCCTCGATTGTCAGTTTGTAAAGCCCTTCAATCCGGCGGCTGTCGCGGAATCCGATTTCTGGCGCAATGGAAGCGATCTCAATATCTTTCAAGGCCTCAAAATGGGTCTTCAGATAACGCCAGATATCCAAATCATACTTTCTGCACGCGATCTCACCTTTTGTCAGGTCTTCAATGCTGGTAGGATCAAGAAAATACTCACAAGAATAATTCACATAGGAAATCATACCACCAGGTGTCAGTCTTCCGAACGGCAGATCTTGTCTCTTGCATGGAAGCCCAGTTTCTCCTGCGCGATACGCGGCCTTAAAAGCCTTTCCAATTTCTGAGAGCATATCCCCGTTTTCCAGAAGCATCTGGGTGTTGGCCCCTGTCAGGCGGAGATTCACGGTTCCTGGCTGGCACAGCCCATCCGTATCACGCCCCTGTTCATAGGGCACACCTGCTGCGAACGCCACATCTCCATCACCGGTAGCATCTACAACTACATCTGCCTTCACAGCAACCGGTCCCTTCTTCGTCTGAATGATAACAGCTGCAATTCGGTCTCCGTCCATGAGCACTTCATTGACAAAGGAATGAAGTAAAATCTCCGCCCCTGCATTCTGTACATACTCATCCAAAAATATTTTCAGATATTCACTGGAAAATGCATTGGGATTTCTGGTTCTGACATTGTCATTCCCATATGTTTCCTTACACCCCTTCTCAATCTCTGCATAGATGCCTTCAGAGGTAAAGTTGCTGTTCCGGATAAAGTAATTGCAGTTTTCCACATAGCATGCAGTAATATTCCCACCCAAAAAGCCTCTTTTCTCTAACAGAAGCGTCTTTCTTCCCTGGCGCGCGGCGGCAACCGCCGCGCCCAGTCCTGCTGGCCCTCCGCCGACAACCAGCACTTCTACTTCTTTATACAATTCAAATTCCTTTTGTGGCCTGATTAACCTCATTGTCTGTTCTCCTTTGCATCAAGAATCATCACTTTCCCTTTTCCGGACTAAGGCCTTCTGGAAGGTCGTATTCTGCAACCAGTTCCGGATCAACTTTAGCAAGGGCATCGTTGTATCTCTTGTCCAAGTCTGCCATCACGGCATCCACATCATCCAATTCCTTTGTCATCCACATGTTCATGATTGCCTCGCGGAATACGGTTCCTTCTATATTAAGTAGCTTTTCCGGGGACTTGGGAATATAGATTTCATCAAACTCTGCAAAATCTGACCAGCCCTTTAAATCTGGTTCCTTAGGAGCAGCGGCAACTGCTTCCGGCCTCATTGGAATATAGATACCTTCTGAATACATCTCACCAGTACACTCATCCGAATAGAACAGTTCCAGAACTTTCTCAACCTTTGCCGCCTTTTCTGGTGTCTCGATTGCCTTTGGTCCAGCTACCAACAGGTTGACCGGGGTTCCGATTCGCTTATATTTTCTTGGCCCATCCTCAAATTTCGGAACCGGCAATACCTGCCAGTCACAGGTGGCCGGGAACTGCTCCGTATATACAGAACAATCAAAACTGGCGGTTCCCATCATACCAATATTTCCAGCAGCAAACTGTGCACGTACCTGATCTCCATCCAGCGCTTCATAACCCGGGATCACGGAACCGTCTGCTACAATGTTATCGATCGCTTCAATCATCGGATTGAAATCGGAGAAGCAAAAAGTCCGGTTTACTCTGTCGTATCCGTTATGCCCGGTATTCTCAGCAGCACCAGACATATAGAACGATGTTATGGTCCACAAGGTACTGGAAAGGCCAAAACCATATGCAGTCCCATTGCATGCTTCCGTGATCTTCCTTGCACATTCGCGGACATCTTCCCAGGTCTCAGGATAATCTGCTTCTGTCAAACCGGCTTTTGCAAACAAGTCTTTGTTGATAACCAGGCCGAAGGTTGTCAGTGAATAAGGAAGGGTATAAATCTTATCATTAAATATCTGGCTTTCCGTGGAACAATACTCCCTGAAGTTCTCAATCAGTTGCTCGCTTCCGGGAAGATCTTCAATGGGGACAATATACCCTGCATCCACAAAATCCACAATCCATTTGGAATCAGCGGAGAAAAGTTCCGGAGCCTCGCCTGCCTGTGCCGCTATCTTAATGGTATCGGAATATTTGGTTCCATAGATCTGATAGTCAATAAAGATTCCCAGTTCCTTCCCTTCGCCTTCATTAAATGCATCAATCTGTTTCTTACGAATCTCCGATTCATGAGCTGCGTTGCTCCAAACGGTAATAGTCTCCATCTCTACAGGGGTTGTCTCTGCTCCTCCAGCCTGAGATCCTGCCTCTGTGTTGCCTGCTGCAGCAGTATTAGAAGCTGCAGAGCCTGCCGGAGTTGTATCGGAACCGCTGCTGCATCCGGCTATTGCGGATACTGCCATTGCACCTGTTGCTAGAAGAGCCAGCATTTTCTTTAATTTCATAGTGTTTCTCCCTTTCTTTTGTATTTTTTGATCGTTTCATTCCTTGCTTATTACTTTAAAGCATCCTCATAATTTTTCTCATTCCGCCTGCAAGTGGTATGAGCCTTTTGTTACATTTCGTATTTAGTTCCCATAAACCCCATCAAAATACGTTTTTCTCTCTGCAATAACCTCGTCGATGCCTATCTTCCTCGCCTCTTCCAGCCACTCATCATAGATAGCATCCATCGCATCCGGCGTGCAAGTGATGCACTGTACCAGGTACTTGGAACGGAGAAGGAGGAAATCATCGGTAAGTTCTGCCTGCTTCTCAGGTGTGCTGGTCATGGTAGGGGTTAAAATGGTCTTTCCTGTCAGGGAATTCTCATAATTTGCAACCACATCATCATAGTAGACTGGATTCTCAGCAGCCGTACATTTGTTAAACTCATCAACAGTTGCAAAGTAACCCTGATTTCCGATCAGGAACATATCCGTACGGATCCAGTCTTTGTCCTTGGCATTGTAGGAAGCATCGATTACGATAGGAGTGCCTTCCTCATCCAACTCATAGTGTTCGCCCTCAAAACCGTGGTACAGAACATAACCGCCGTCTGTGGTTGCCATCCAGTCAAGATAGGTCATAGCGGCTTCCACCTTTTCTGCTGATGCCGTCTTGGGGCACATGATGATCAGGCCGCCAGAGGCATATGTAGAAGTATACTGCTTGCCATCACTTACATTGGCCAGGTTGGGGATGGACACAAATTTTGCACTGGGGGTGTTCTCCCTCAAGGTGGTCTCCGGTGAATTCCTCAGGGGATCCACGTTGTAGTTTACATTGGACTCATAAAACGCATACTGGCTGTTGACAACCTTCTGGATGAAAGTCTCATTGGTATTGGTATAGAACTCCTGATCCATCACGCCATTGTTATAGCACTTGTTCAAAAAGCGGACATACTCTCTAAATCCTGGATCATAGTAGAAATCATAACCAAATGCAATGGCCAGTTCCTTATCATCGCCGTTTAGCTGGGAAAATGCCATAGACATGTTGTTTCTGTATCCGGTTCCGGTGGTGTTGGACTCCAGAAGCCAAAAATATGCACCGATAACATTGCTTAATCCATCGGGATTGTTCTTCACACATGCTTCAAGATAATCATACAGTTCATCCGGTGTGGAAGGTGTCTCCATTCCCAGCTTCTCCAACCAGTCCTGGCGGATAAACAGATTGGACTTGGCTGTTGTGGCGCGCCTTGCAACGATTCCATACAGCGCTCCCCGGCCGCGGCCAATATCGATTACATCCTCTCCCAGATAAGCTTTTAAATTCTTAACCTGATTCTCTCCATCCACAAACTCGCTTAAATCCCAGATACCACCATCATTGTAATAATCTTCTGCATAAGAATATGTATAGGTACATGTCAGATCCGGTGCCGTACCGGAAGCCATCATGGTCTGCATCTTGGTGATCTCGTCTGAACGGGGAACCGCAACAAATTCCACGTTGATGCCTACCTTTTTCATCTGCTCCTGAGCGTATTTGGTCCACTTATTGTCAAGGATTGTGCTGCCTTCCGGCGCATTGCTTCGATCAAATAATTCAACGGTAATGGTTACATTATCAAATTGCTTGTCACCATAAGTGGTCTGATAACCGCTGTCTGAAGCCTCGCTCCCTGACTGGCTGCCTGTCTCACCGCTGTCAGCCGCTGTATCAGCAGTGTTGGCATTTCCAGAATTTTCTGCATTACCCGTATTGCCTGAACCTGTCGTCTCCTGGCTTCCCGATCCTCCGCCGCAGGCTGTCAACAAAGACATGGTCATGGCCGCCGTCAATACACTTGCTAAAATTTTTTTCATGTTGCTACCCCTTTCACTTTTTACTGGTTGTATGCGATTCTACAGTATGTTTTCATTCAATAATTTTGAAATCCGAAAAGGTTCCTTCATCATCTTGTATTCTGATTCTTCATTTTCCTGCTTACTATTTTAATAATTAAAATACACTTATTAATATGGTTCTATTATTCGTTTTTCACCTCCATTTTTTGTTTTTTATATTTTAATTTTTAAAATTTAGTTTTTATTTTTAATGATTTCATTATATAGTATTACCTAACAAATGTCAACCTCATTTTTTTACACTTTCTTTCCTCTTTTCCCCATATTTTCTGTTTGTCTTTATTCATCATGATACTTTGAATCGAGATAAAAGGAGTCGGTTCGAATCCAGGTGCGACGACTCTGTGTTTTGGTAACGGCTATTTTGGTATACAAAAAAATCGGAATCCTAATAGAATTCCGACTTCACACTCTGTTATTGATCATTAAATGCCTGATACCCCATCTCCCTGGAAACCATTCCCACAATACGCTTTAATTCTCCCAGGCGGGGGGCAATCAACTCATCTGTCAGCCTGGTCTTCGGTCCGGTCACACTGATGCCTGCGATCACTTTCCCGGAAGAATCATAGACCGGAACCGCCACACATCTGGCTCCTATCTCACACTCTTCGTTATCATAGGCCATCCCGTCTTTCTTGGCTTCCTTCAACAATTCCATCAGTTCCCACTTGGTAGTAGGCGTGTATTCTGTAAATTTGGGCATGCCCTCTTTCAGTATCAACCTGTCTATATCCTCCTCCGTATAATTAAAGAGAAGGAGCTTGCCGATCCCTGTACAGTGCATGGGCGCGATATTGCCGATGCGCTGCATGGAACGGATGGTAGAATTGGGGCTTTCCACAACCTCCATATACACTACTTTCATATCCTTTTCCACAGCCAGGCATACAGTCTCCCCAAACATGGCGGATATCTCTTTCATATACGGACGTGCAATCCTGCGTATATCCACATTCTCCAGTACCTGATTGGACAATGCACAGATCTTATAGGTTAAGTAATACCGGGAAGTCTCCCTGTCCTGAGCCGCATATCCATTGTCCACCAGGGAGGTCAGAAACCGCAGCACTGTGCTGCTGTTTATTCCTAAACACTTAGAAATATCCATAAGCCGGATCGGTTCCCGCTGTCTGGCCAAAAACTCCAAAATCTTTAACATTTTCTCTGATGACTGATTGCTCCGAACACCAACGGATACTTCTTTTTCCATATATACCACCTCTGATGCTTTTTTTATTTTTAATATCTTTAGTTGTCTTAATATTTAAAATTAAGTTTTATATATTAAGATTATTATAGGATATAAGCAGCAGAAAGTCAATGACTAGCATTAGTAAAGTTCAAAATGGGCAACAACTTTACCCCACTTCTCACCTTTCTCACTTTTTTTCACAAAAAAGAACCATGTATCGCTACATGATCCTTTATCCACCGGAACACTAAATATGTCCTTAAATTAAGAAAGTCCCAGCTTACGGCTCCCCGGCTCTCTATTTACAATTCACACCAATTCTCCAATATACTCCCCAAAATGCCCTATCATTTCATCAACCAGCTTTACCGCATTATCATAACCATGAACCAATGGGTGATTCAAAAGGGCCAAAACCGCTTTTTGCCTGGAATGCTCCACGGAAGCCTCCACCGTCAATGTCTCATACATTTTCACCTGACAAATCAAGCCTCTGACAGCATCCGGCAATTTCCCCCAGGCCAATGGCCTGACACCATTTTGATCAATGATGCAGTTTGTCTCCACCACGCTCTCTTCTGGCAGATCAGACAATGCTCCCTGATTCCGATAATTCACTGGCATATTAATGGAATCCTGTCCAAGCAATGCCTTCATAATCTTAGCGGCAACCGTTGAATAATACGCTCCGCCCCGCTTTTCAAGTTCCGATGGCTTCTCACAAAGTTTGGGATCTGCGTATTGTCGAAACAGATGTTCCTGAACAGCAAGCACCTGTTCTCCTCTTGTACCATCCTGACTCTCTGATTCTGCCATTTCTTTATTTAGCATAAAAGGTTCAAAATAAAAATACTGAAGATACGGTGATGGAATGAGTTGAAGCTTTTTAATCAACTCTGCAATTCCTGGAACCTTGGGCACATTCTTTACAATCTGTCCGTCAAATGCCCCTCTGTCAATTAGTTCCTTCATAACTGGTTTTCCATCCAGCAAAATCTCTGTCAGATAACTTAGATGATTTAAACCAACCATATGACAGTAGATTCTCTCCGGCTCTGCATCACACAGACGAGCCGCGTCCATATGCATATTATAAGGCACATTGCATAATCCGACACATTTTATTTTGGAATATCTGCTTACAGCCTCTGTAATAATCCCAGATGGATTTGTAAAATTAACCATCCAGGCATCCGGGCAAATCCTCTCCATAGTATGGGCCAATTCCAGCGCAGCGGGTATGGTGCGCATTGCATTAAAGAAACCGCCTGCCCCAGTTGTTTCCTGTCCAATTAATCCATATTTTAATGGTATTTTTTCATCCTGTATTCTAGCTGGGAGCAGTCCAACCCGAAATTGGCTCAATACAAAAGAGGCATCTTCCAATGCATCTTCCAGTGTATCCGCCATATAGATCTCTACATTGGCATTCTGTTTTTTCGCCATCCTGCGAGAGA
This sequence comes from uncultured Hungatella sp., assembly GCA_947425205.1. Lineage (GTDB taxonomy): Bacteria > Bacillota > Clostridia > Lachnospirales > Lachnospiraceae > UBA3402. The sequence continues at coordinate 8,689 of CANDZL010000056.1, forward strand.
GCCCATAGATAATCCTTAACCGTTCCCTTGCTTCCTCCGTATGAAGATCATATAGAGCAATGGCTGCATTGGCAAAACATGTTTCCTTAAGAATACCGTCAATTACCTCCGGCGTATAGCTACTGCCAGCGCCAATAATCACAAGTTTCATGAGCTCCTCCCCTTTACTGCTGTTTCACTTTTACAATCAACTCAATTTCAATCGGAATATTCCCTGGAAGGTTGGATGTTCCCATAACGGTCCTGGCATGGAGGCCCCTGTCTCCCAGAACCTTAACCATTAAATCGGAAAAGCCATCCATGACTGCCTCTTGCTCATAGAAATCAGACGCACTGCTTACCAGAGCAAATGCTTTTACAATATAATCGATTCGATCCAGATTGCCCAGGTATTCATCCAATGCACTTAACAGGATTTCTCCGCATATCCGGGCTGCTTTCTGTCCATCCTCCACAGGAAGCTCTATCCCCAGATGTCCCGTATAAAAAGGTTCGCCGGTAATCTCATGTTCTGGCCCGTGACCGCTGATAAACAAGAGATCCTGCCATTGGCGAATCACAACAACGCCCCGCCTTCTTGTGGTTATACTTAAAATTTCTCTCTCAATATCCGCCATATCGCTGCCTCCTTAACCTCTGATTTGAAAAATAGCTTCCACTTCCACAGGAATGTTTCCAGGAAGGCAATTGGTTCCCATGGCGGATCTGGCATGAAGCCCCCTGTCTCCCAAAACTTCTACCATCAAGTCAGAAAATCCATGCATGACTGCTGGTTGGTCATAAAAATCCGGACTGCTGGCCACCAAGCCAAATACTTTCATAATGCCGCTTACTCTGTCTAAATCTCCGATGTATTCCCGAATCGCTGCCAACATATGAATCCCACATGATCTTGCTGCCTGGTATCCTTCTTCCACCGTCAGTTCCTCTCCCAACTTCCCTGTATAGCCAGGTTCTCTCCCCTGGCTATTGGGCCCAATGCCAGAAACAAAAAGCAAATCCTGATATTGCCGAATCGCAACCATGCCCTGCCCTCTGCGATCTTTTTTCGGAAGTACGATTCCCAATTCTTCTAATTTCTTATCCGTCTGACTCATAGTATTACTCCTCTCTCATTCTTATCCTTTCTTTGTTTCAAATATGGATCAGCCCTTTACGGCGCCCATTGTCATACCACCTATTAAATATTTCTGGAAATAGATAAAAACAATTACCACTGGTACTGATACCACCACAGATGCTGCCATCAACGGCCCCCACATAATATTTCTGACACCTACCATCATGGTAATAGCAACCGGCATGGTCCTCAAGGAACCGGTGTGAATCAACGTCATAGACATCATCAACTCCTGCCAGGATAAAATAAATGCAAATAATCCCATAGCTACAATGGAAGGAGCTGCCAACGGTATAACAATACGAAATATTGTGCCAAACGGACTGCACCCGTCAATCGCCGCCGATTCTTCTAATTCAATAGGCAACCCATCAAAATAAGATTTCAGCATCATGGTACAAAACGGCAGCGCAAAGGTACAGTAGGCAATCACCAGCCCTGCTCTGGAATCATACAGGCCAAGTTTCACGAATGTTATATAAATCGTCAAAATAATCAGAGGCAGCGGAAACATCTGGGTTAAAATCAAAAGGCTTGATATGGCAGCATTGCCGCGAAACTTGAATCTGGAAATACCATATGCCAAAAAAGTAGCAAACAAAAGCGCTACAACCGTAGTACAGGTGGAAACAATCAAACTATTCTTAAAATACGTCAAAAAATTATACTCTTTAAACAGGGTTAAATAGTTTTGAAGGGAGCTTTGTTTCGGCAAAAATGTGGGATCAGCGGAGAACATCTCCACACTTTCTTTTAAGGAGGTGGATATCATCCAAAGGAAAGGAAACAGCATCGCTACGGTAATCACTGTTATGGCAAAATACACAAAGCTGTTTTTTAAAACCATTTTTCTTTTCTTTGTCACAGTTATTCATCCTCCTTATTGTTATAATAGATATACAGGATTGCCGGAATACTCACGATCAAAAGGCTGATGACACCGATCGCCGCCGCTTTGTTGGTCTTAAAAAAGCTAAAGGAAGTCAGATACGTGTATACTGGCACAATCATTGAACGGTTAGCCGGCCCTCCCTTTGTCATCGTAAATACAAGATCAAACTGGTTGAACGTCCATATGGTTTCCAACAAAATGGTTGTAATGCTTATTTTCTTTATCCCTGGCAACGTAATATACCGAAATTCGTGGAATGCAGATCCGCCGTCAATCTTAACCGCTGCGTACAACCCCTGATCCACCTGCTGCAGCGTCGCAAGCAGTACAATAGCCACAAAAGGAATCGCTTTCCAGACAGATGTCACCATCACTGCATAAAGGGCGCTGGACTGGGAGCCCAGCCAGTCAACATTTTGTGTGATCAGTCCCAACTTCATAAGAATCTGGTTGATAATACCGTTCTGGCTGTCAAACATCCACTTCCATGTCATTGCCGCAGATACTCCAGGAACCACCCACGGAATCAAAATCAGGCTGCGGTAAATACCCCGTCCCCTAAAATCTTGATTTAAAAGCAGGGCAATTGCAAGCCCTATAACATATTGTGCTGCTACCACAATCACGGTATACCGAATTGAATTTCCAAAAGAAGTCTGAAAAATCGGATCCCTCAGCAATTCTTTATAATAGCGAATACCCACAAATTCATCAAAATGATTGCTTGCCGCCTGCTGTGTAAAAAAGCTGGATATCGCGCCCCGAACCAACGGATAGATCATAATAAGAGTCAGCAGCAGCAATCCCGGGGCAATCAGAATATATGCATACATATTTCTACTTTGTCTGGATCGTTTCATCCTAATAGATTTCATATTCTCATCTCCTACAATCATAGTACTCGCCCGGCAAGAGTTCCTGTGGCCTTTCCTTCCCAAAGTGCTGCCTGACCATTAACAAACACATACCGAATCCCTTCTGCCTGAAGCCTTGGGTTCTCCACTGTGGCAAGGTCTGTCACAGTATCCGGATCAAAAAGAACCAAGTCTGCATAATATCCCTTTTCCAGCCGTCCTCTGCCTTCCAAGCGAAAACGCCGGCAAGGCAAATCTGTCAAACGATTGATCATGGTTTCCATGGGAAATCCCTCTTCCCTAACCATTCGAAGCAGTTTTGCAAATGTCCCCCACCCCCTTGGATGGGGATAACTTCCCACATGAATTGCATCGGAACCAACCATATAGTCAGGCCTGGATAACAATTGCAAAACATCCTGATGAAACTGCTTCGCCTGCCGTTCATCCAACAGAGGCTCCACATCATGAAAACTAAGCGCCAGTCTCTCACTATACAAAAGATCCGCGATAACCGTTCCCCTGCTCACATTACCGTTTCTTGACAATTCCGTAAATGTTTTTCCCATATATTCTTTATGGATTCCTGCGTACGTAATCATGCCGTCAAACCTGGAAAACTCCTGATCAATATACTCTGCAATGTTCTTCCTGTCTGCCGGATCTTCCAACCGTTTCATGATTGCATCAAACCCGCCATGATTTGCCCATGGAGGCACAAACATAGGGGCAAAGGATGCGCCGTAAGGATATGGATATAGCTCAAGGGTAATATCCAATCCTTCTTTGATCCCCTCATCAATCTGAGCCATGATTCTTTCTATATGCCCTATGGTGTCCCCGCCTGTCCGATAATGGGAAAAGTGGAGTTTCACTCCAGACCTTCTGGCAATATTCAGCGCTTCTTCTACCTTATCAAAAGGAGGGCCTTGGAATACGGTTCGCAGATGAGTCACGTATACGCCATTTTTTTCTTTGACGGCTCTGCAAATCTCTACCAGTTCATCGGTATCACAAAATGCTCCCGGAAAGTAACTAAGCCCGGTTGAAAACCCCTTGGCCCCCTGATCCATGGCATCCCTGGCCAACTGGCAGGCCTCTGACAGTTCGTTACCCTTTAACAGGCGATTTTCAAAACCTGCCGTCTCAAGGCGCAATGCACAGTGAGGAACCAGCCACCCCAGATTCACCCCTGTTTTCCCTTCAAAACGATGCAAATACTCCTCTGCCGATACAAAATCAAGAGGCACATCATCAAACTGCCCGTTCAGGCCTTTGATATACCGCACGTAGTCTTTTAAATGTTCCAGAGAAAGGGGCGCATAGGAAAGTCCGTCCTGGCCGATGATCTCAGTTGTAACACCCTGGGTAATACTGCTTGGCTGCCTGCCATCATGCAGGAGGTACATATCCGAATGGGTATGGGTATCTACAAATCCCGGAGCTGCCGACAGCCCTTCTCCTCTGATTTCACACCGCGCAGGGATCTCAATATCAGCAGAATCATAGATACCAGTGATTTTGTCCCCTGAAATGGTCAGGCTCCCTACATAACCGGCCTTATCCGTTCCATCATATAGCTTCACATTATGGATGATGTAATCTTCCATTCCATACCTCCTGCTCCTGTTGTTATTTCAATGTATTAAACTGCTCTACCATCTGCTTACAGAAGTCTTCCGGTGTTAAATCTCCTGAAACCATAGACTGAACGCCAGGGTTGAAATACATAGTACGAAATTCTTCATATTTGCTGTATGCAGGGCGGTTTCTTCCATGCTCTGCATCTGCAATAAACGGAGCCAGCATCTCATCCTTCGCATACTCTGTATTTACAAAATCTTTTGTAAAACTAAACACGCCGCTTGTGATAGTATAGTCATCATAGTATCCTTGGTCATAGAAAAACTGAAGGAATTTTCCCGCTGCTTCTTTGTTCTTGCTTGCCTCGGTGATATGCACAGTATTGGGATAGCTAAGTACCGCATTTCCGCCAGGGCCTGCCCAGGCCTGCGCTGTTGCCCACTTTCCATCCATCTCTTCCATCTTCTGAAGGTTTGCAATATTCCACATGCCAGTCACCATCATAGCCGTATCCCCGGCAGTAAAGGAATTTACTACCGACTCTGCATCCATACCTGTAATTTCCTTTGGCATATAGCCTTCCTCAACTAATTTTACGTAAAATTTTGCTGCTGCAAGGCTTTCTGGGGAATCCATTTTGCATACCCATTCTCCATTATCATCACGCTCACACACCGTTCCGCCTGCCTGCCACAAGAAAGGAAGATAATAATCATCCACCTCTGAACCACTACAAGAAACGCTTAACAAATATTTGTCAATGGCCTTTAATTTTTCTCCTGCTTCCAGCATCTCATCCCATGTCTTTGGGACGCTCTCTATACCAGCCTGCTCAAACAAATCGGTGCGATAAATCACCCCCCAGGTACATCCATCCCAAGGTAATCCATAGACCGTTCCGTCAGGGCCGGTCATAATGTCAAAGCCTGCCGGAATAAACTTGTCCATCAAATCCTGAGATACATAATCCGTAATTGGAGCAAATACCCCCATTTCCAGGAACTCAACGCACCATGTACCTCCCAGCATGGTCATATCCGGCGCTGTGCCCGCCATAACCGCATTGTAAAACTGAGAATGACCATTAGCCCAGTCAATGTAGATGGGTTCCACAGTGATACCAGGATTTTCTTCCTCAAATGCTGCAATTGCATCTGTGATTACCTTATCCTGTGCCGGCACCGTTCCGCCGATATACTGGAATGTTAAATGAATCTCTTCCTGATCATCACTTTTTTCTGTCGCAGCTTCCTGCGCCCCAGATTCCACCCTGGATTCTGTCCCGGATTCCGTCCCTGCTTCCTTTCCTTTGGGTGAAGAACACCCTGCCAATGCCATTGTTAACATGGAAGCGACTGCCAATGCAAATACTGATTTTTTCATTTACCGCACCTCTCTTTTCCTTTTTTCTTGTTGTATGGAATCTTTCATTTCTTCAATCACCTGCATATTTATGAGTGCTGATGCAATATCACTAGGTAACTCACCTCCTTCTCTTATTGCCTTCAGATAAGCGTTCAGTGCTCTCTCCATAGACACGCCGTAATCCCTCCTTAGGAAAACAGAAGGTTCATACACAAGCCGTTCCATGGTCGCATGGGGATATACGGTCAACCGGTCAAATTGATTTTCAATACACATCCGGTATTCTGCTGTATGGATGTCAATACACTGGAAAGGGTGTTGGGTTTCTATCATCCCCCCTACGTTACTATGGCTGATTGTCCCCACGCCACCATTCTGAAGCAAAAGGACCGCACCTACATCCGAATAAATCTCGCTCTCCTTTTTTGTTCCAAATGCCTTCACCTTTTCGACAGCGCCACACAGGAATGTCACAACATCTAGCAGGTGGCAAACCGCATCTGTCAGCATAAAATCCTCCCTGACGTTATGGGACAGTTTCACAGGCAAATACTGATACATACTTGCTGTTACCAAATGAACGGATCCGCCGGATTCATTTAAAATCTCCTTTGCCTTCCGTACCCCATCGCCATATCGCTGATTAAATGCAACACCGAAGCGGATACCTTTTGCGTCAGCTAATTCCTTCAGATAACGAATATCTCTGCTGTTACGGCAGACAGGCTTCTCACAATAGATATGGATACCTTTTTCAATCAGCATCGTACAGATCGGTTTATGCAGGTCAGGAACCGTAGCAACGACAGCGATATCAATATCAGGAACATTCCCTATCAGCTGTTTCACATCTGGAAAGACCTGGATCAGATAGTTTTTTCTGATCTTCTCACGCAGCGTTTCATCTGGTTCCACCGCTGCAATCAAATCTGTTTCCTCATTATCCTTCAACGTCTGCAGATGATGCATTCCAGCCCAGCCACATCCAATGACTACACATCGCAACAAATCACTCCCCCCTTTCCAGATGAACAATTTTTTGTTCTTTTATACTCAAGAAAGCAGCATCAATGCAGCGGGTTACATAAATCATATCCTCTAAACTGCACCGTTCGGCCTCCTTGTGCAAAATACAATCTAAAAAATGATTCATTTCGCCCATAGTCATATCTGTATTTCTTAATGTTCCTAGCTTTGCCCCCTTCTCTGTCTGCCCTATCATCGTATAATTTCCATAATTTGTGATTAAGGTTCCTTTTGTCCCTACCGCCTCGATCTGAATAAATGGAAATTCATGGCGGATTCCCGCATACAACTCCAGGGAACACTGGCCTCCACCAGCCTGTATCCCTGCAATCTTAACCGTATCTTCCATCATAATTTCAGGAGTAGCATAATTCCCTCCAAATGCAGCCATCTTCTCAATGGGATATCCTGTTATCCATCTGGCCAGGTCAAACAAATAAACTCCATATGTTCCCAAAGGGCCTCCGCTTTTTGACTGGTCTCGTTCCCAATGTTGTCTGGTCATGGCCAAATGATTCAGCATAATGCGAATAGAATATACCTTTCCAATTTCCCCGCCTTGTATACGGTCATGAAACTCCACGATTCCCTGTTCGTATTTCAGCGGATTCCCGCACAAAAGGCACACACCTTCTCTTTTTAGCCCTTTCAGGCCACGAATTTGAGGAAACGAAAAACCTAACGGTTTGGATACAAAGGTATGTATCCCTGCCTTCACTGCCTCCATGGCCATTCTTCCATGGTCTTTTGTCTCACTGCATAGAAGTAAGGCATCTGGTTTTAAATCCAGTACGTTCTCATAACTATGACATAAAAAAGCCTGAAGTTCATCTGCGAAATCATGAGCTGAGATTCCTGCGCATTCTCTCACATAGGCATCGTCCATCCCCAAATCGCAGATAACGGCCACTTCAATCCCCTTTAATTTTGAGAGATACCTTAAATATTCAACTGCATAATACCCTTGCGAAAATCCTGCCAAAGCGATTTTTAACATAATTCCTCCACGATACTATTATCCGTAACCGTTCAGATCCCCCTATGAACAGTTCGGTTACGGTCATCCTACTTTCTTGGATCCCCTTCCAGCCATTGGTTAAACACATCGTATAAAATGTCCTGGCGAGTCCTGGGCAAAAGGTTTTCCTGTCCTTTTAATCCTTTGGGAACCAAAGTCCCTGTAAGGTATCCTTTTAATACCTCTCCTACTATGGCATCATCCCCTTTTTGCATGTAGGCAAGATCAAATATAATAAGTCCATGATTCACATAGTAATCATCTGTTTTTATCACAGGATCCAATCTCCCCATATCGTCGTTGATCACCCAGGCAGGCAGCTTTGCCACCTTTTCATCTATGGTTACATGGAGACGGACAGACGGAGAATAAAGGGATTCCTTTATCTCCCATGACACGCCTTCCAACTCTTTTATTTCTTTGATGATTGTCATAGCCAGGTCGGTCTGATATCTCTTGACTGCTTCGGTATCTCGCTTCATCCAATGGTCAATGGAAGACATGATACTGACAATTCCTTCTTTTCCAACCTTCATTGGCCTGCCGATTCCCATTTCCTGCATATAACAAGCCTGAACCAGATCCTTTCGCCCTGCTACCATTCCGCTGGTACAACCGCCCAGCCATTTCTGTCCGCTGTAAATCGCCAGATCCACACCCAGATTCGCAAGCATCTTAAAATCTGTCAGGTATGCTGCATCGCAAATAACAGGAACCTCCTTTTCCTTACATATTGAAACAAATGTCTCCAATGGCAAAAGGTTGGGGGCAAAGGTATCTTCCATAATATAGAAGGCGGCTGCCACCGTATCATCCAGTGCTGCTCTTAAGTGGAAGGTTGCACAATCCAGAGCCTCTCCTATCTCCACATATTCTGCCCCGGTCATTTTAATCACTTGCCATACCGGGCAATCTCCTGCCCCTGTAACCTGGCCTTTCTGTATCACAATCTTCTTTTTTGGCCATGTTATATCTGGCAAAGCCTTGATCCTGTATGGATCATTTCCCGTAAGAACCGCCGCTGTTGCTACTGCCATACCTGCCGAAGAGCAGTTCACGACACAGCCAGCCTCCGCCCCTGTCAGTTGGGCGATCTTTTCGCTGGCCCTTCTTTGCAGCTCCCAGATCTCGGCAGACTCCCCCAGTATGTCATAAATATCGTTTCTGATATCGTCCTCTACCCTGGCCGCTCCTAATATAGTCGCCGGTCCCCTGGCATTAATCAGCCTTCTGAATCCAAACTTCTCCTGTACGGTCATACCTTATCCTCCTTGTCATAAAATCGTTCCCTGTTCCTTTATTCCACCTTAACCCATCTGTGCTCTCTCGCAGACTTTCTGGCTGCATCTACTGCCTTTGCCACTTCTACCGCCTGTCTGAGGGAACACAACGGGCTGATTTCCCCATCCAGCATCTTAGAAAAATATCCTGCTTCGTTCCCATATCCCCACTTGCATATCTGATTTTTAGCATCCGGGAATTCCTGGCAGAACATCCCCTGTTCTGTTCCATATCTTAAATTCCCGTATGCATCTGCGTCGAATGTACCTTGTTCCGAATAAATCGTCACATTTACCATCCTTCCTCCAGGTTCCACATGATAGCTTTTGTTCCCCCGGTCATGCATAAGCAAGGTTCCGCAGACTCCATTTTTTAGTTTAACCAATATGGCTGCACCATTGGGCTCCATCGTTCTATGCTGATCTAACCACTGCACTTGGGCGCAAACCTCATAGATGGGGCTTCCCAGTATATCTGTGATCAGGTCAAACATGTGGGAACCCTGACACACAAGAACACCGCCACCGCTTTCCGGATCTCCGGCCCACCCTTTCATAAACCGGGTGCCTGTCATATTCACTCTGAATGTTTCCGGAACTACCTTATACTCTCTCATCAGTTCCTTTAGTTTCAGTATTGACGGAGTAACCCTCATATTGTAACCAACCGCAAAAGGTACTGGTTTTTTCTCCCAACGATTCCATAATTCCACTGCCTGAGCACGATTCATGGCAACTGGTTTTTCCAAAAATACGTTTTTTCCGTATTCACATGCCATTTTTCCATACTCTGTATGGCTGTCATGCCTGGTGCAGATGTAAACCGTATCGATTGCAGGATCGCGGATCAATGACTCTGCATCAGAATATCTGGTTCCGCCATACTCTTCACAAAACAAAGTACAGCTATCGATACTAATGTCATATCCTCCGCCAATATTCCATTCCAATCCTAAGTTTCTTATGGCTTCCCCATGGATTCTTGCAATCTCGCCAGTACCAATAAATCCTACACTGTGCTTCATCATCCAACCACCTCCAACTCTCTTAGGAAAGGACTTGGAGCCATTCCATAATTGTAAAAAATCATGTCATCGATACCACTGTCTCTGTAGTTTTTCACATAATTCTGAATCTGTCCCACTCTCGTCGTGTTTGGCGCCATCAGTCTGATTCCGCCTGTAATCTCTATATTCCTGGGAACCATTTTCCTGATCCGTTTTACAAATTCACAAACCTGGTCATCTGTATCCGGATACACAGCAATTACCCCATCCACATACCCATCAAGCCCATGCATGTCCACTCCTTGAAGGGTTGGATCGTTGCCTCCCGCCATCCACAGAATTGGTTTTATTTTTATATTCCAATTTTTTTCTTCTGAAAGATAGTGAAGCCTTTTATAAAAAGATGTAATCTGGTTTTGTCTCACCTTCAAATATACCTGATACTGTTTTGAGTAAGCATCATCCCTTTCTGAAGACTTCCGAAAATGAAAAAAATCATCCGCCTTCTGTCTTGCAAGCACTTGAAGCCTTTCCCCATCTACACCGCCTTGCTTTGCAAGTTCCATACAATGAGGGCAATAGCAAGTTCCCATGAATTCTTCTAATTTTTCTGTATCTTCAAATGCCTGCATTTCATGATGGTCCCCATGGAGAAACCCTGCATAATCCGCACTTTCCAGATGAACCTCATAAAACCCCAATTTTGCCAACTCTTCCACCAATCTGAACGCATAATCCACAACTTCAGGATTGGATGGACAAAGATTGGTTGTGGAACGCTCCCCATAACAATTGTGTATGGCACAATCCGGATACTTTTTAGCAAGGGCATCATTATGGAACACTACCACCCACGCACAAACCTTGATGTCAAATTTTTGAAAGCCCTCCTGTACATCTTTAAGAAATTCACCGGAATAAGAATTTAGAATTTTGTCTCTGACAGGTTTCAATCGATTGTATCTGCTCGTTTGAACATTATAAAAACATGTGCCGCCGTCATTGACATATACATGCTTTTTTGAATTATTCAATAGAAGCATCTTCGCAGTATGATAAAGGACACAGAGGGATACACTGGTAACATTCATTCTTTTTAAGTGCTCCGCCGTATGTTCTATACCATTGTCTATAAGCTCCCACGGGTAAAGGAAAATTCTTCGTTCCATACTATCCTTCTCTTTCTTTTGTCCATATTTTTGTATCTATGTAATGTCCAGAGCGTGTCTGAAAATGCAACAGTTCAGATGCCCTGAACTGTTACCTGAAAATTGCTTTGTGCCGCATGTACCTTCCAGATGACGGGAATGGAGTCAAGATGCTAGTGTGCTGACACATTTACTTTCAGTTAAATGACACAGAATGAGTTTTCATCTTTCTCCTGGTTTCTTTATCTAAACGGATGCCGACCTGTTTTAATGCCATGAAAACTGCCCCTACCACCGGAGGACATGTTACAATTTGAAGTTTTGCAAAAGGAACCATAGACCGCAAACGTCCTTCCAAAGGCTGCAGCAGTAAACGCTCCTTATCTGCTACATATAAGCTTCCTGCCAGAACTACTGGTATTGCTTCCTTTTGCAACCCCGCCTCGCAAATGAGATGTGCAAGCATATCGCCCATCTCAAATCCCATTTTCTCAACCACGTTTCGGCAGCATGCATCGCCCTCCTGCGCCAACTGAAAAACTATCTTGGGGATATTATATTTTGTCTGATATTGATAATTACTGCTATAGATCCGTTCAGCCAACTCCCCCATAGAAGAACATTCACATAGCCCAGGCAGTTCTTCCGCCAGCCTCGTATAATCCCCTGTATGTTCGTCACATCGAAATGCAACGTGCAATGCCATTTCTGTCAAGTGATTTCCGCCGCCATAATTTCCCAGCATATACCCTAATGCCCGCGAAGATAAGATCCTGCCATCTTTCCCCTTCACAGCCATGCTGCTTCCTGTTCCGCAAACGGATACCGCTCCCCAGGAATTGGATTCACAAGCAAAGACATTCCACCTGTCATTCTCAATAGAAAACGGAACTTCCCCAAATTCTTTCTCAAATACATCTGTAAGCCTCTTCACATCCTCTGGCAGATCTGCTCCTGCCATTCCCATATAGATAAACGAAAGCTGACGGAAGGAAATGTTAGCATGTCTGCAAGCCAGTTCAATAGACTGAACAACATGTTCTACCGTATGTTTCATACCGCAAATCTGGTGATTTGATCCTTCTGTAATGACATATGAAAGGATACGTCCATAATGGTCTGAAATCATACAGGCAGTCTTGCTGCCTCCACCATCAATTCCGGCAACATACTTCAATTCCTCTCCCTGTTTATCCATCATTTTCCCACCTCCACTCATCTTCTATGCACACAGCCTATGCCCAACATGGAAACCACCTGTGACTGTCGCAATGTCATGATTCTCTAAACCTAATAACATCAATAATTATTGCAAGCGTTTTCTTATCAATATCTCATATGTCATCTTACCTAATTATATTTTTTCATATATATTGCTGCCTTTTTTAATGTTTTTCAGAGTATCAATAATAGTTTTTACCAATTTTTCTTTCTCTCCTATTCTCCTACGATATGTAAACGGTTACATTTTTACTTAAAAAATAACCCTTTTACAATACATTTGAAGTTCTACTTGAAGTTTTTTCTAAAGGTTTTTTAAATTCCCTTTTCCATAATTCCTTTTCCATAATCCCTTTTTATATAAACGCTAACGTCTTTTAACCGTACCGCCTTCCACCAGATATGTATTGTAGACAACAGTGACTTTTTCTGTTCCATTTCCATCATCCAATTGTTTTGCCAATATCTCAATACTCTCTCGCCCAATATCATATAACGGTTGAGCCATAGATGAAATATCAGGACCTTTATACCCATCTGGCAACAATCTCTGATTATCAAAGCCCATGATTGAGACATCCTCCGGTACTCTGACTCCCATATCTAGCGCTGCCAATATCGCCTTCGAAGCAATCGCATCATCATTGCAAAATACCGCTGTAGGCGGATCATTCAGCTGCATAATACTCTTCATAATATCATATCCCGACTCATAACCTGCCGTGGAATACTGAACAAACCCATCGGCTATATTCAAATTATTTTTACGCATCGTATCTAAATATCCATTTAAACGATCTACAGAAACCCGCATATTAAGATTGCCGCATATATATGCGATCTTCTTATGCCCCATGGAAATCAAGTATTCTACCGCATTGCCAGCCCCTCCATAGTTGTCAATCAAAAGCTTGTTGCATTCCAATCCCTGAATATCGTTCTCTATTAAGACATAATTCACATTGGAATCCTTCAGCCCATGGACAACCTTTACATCAGACAGGTAGGAACCATATAAGATAACCCCATCAACAATTCCATTGGTCAAATATTTTATATATCGTTCCTTCATATCTACATCGCCGCCAAGAACGCTGCAAAATATCACATTATACTTAGTATTACGGGAACCATACTCAAAACCTTTAATCAAATCATAGAAAAACGGGTCGTGGAGATTGTTGACAATCACACCGATGGTATTGGTTTTCTTTGTCGCCAGGCTCCTGGCTGCATGATTCGGGTTATACCCCAGTCTTTTAATAACCGCCTCCACGCGCTCTCTTGCCTCATCGCTTACATTATCCATATGATTAATGACTCTTGATACCGTAGCAAGCGATACTCCTGCTTCTCTCGCAATGTCTCTAATCGTAGCCATGGGTTCCCCTCCTGTGTAACCGTTTACATTTGTAATTGTACACAATATGAGAATGTTTGTCAAATACTTTTTATAAATATTCCATCATCCGCTTATTGCTGCAAACTGGCACATTGCCATTTCTCCTATTCTCTTTAACCGATGTCTGGCCCCTGTTCCAATCATAATTAAGGAAAATATTCCTCTGATTTCCTTATTGCATCCTTTTTAGGCAAACTTTCGATTAACGTACTGCTTCTTTCTTTCATCCAGATATCAAATCATCTTTTTCCATCTTTAATGAACGCAATTAACTTCTCTACATCATCAAATTCATCGTAATCACCAACAAGGCCATCACGATGATATACAACACCATTTTTCTCATTACGTTCCAAACAATCTAGCAGCATTTTATCTCCATATCTTTTAGCAAATAAAGTAAAACCATACGGCTTTATTTTTGATAGCAGACCTTTTCTGCAATCTTCACTGCAACTGTAACAATGCGTGTGGCATTTTTCAACTGAGCATTTCCTATTTTCACACCACTCTTTATCAGGACATTTTCCTGAATTGCACCCCTGACAGCTTATGTTTTCAGAACACAAGCAGCATGCAAGCCCACACCTTGCAATTCCTAATTCTCGTTTCATAAAAATCGCTCCATTCCGAATATCTCTATATGATGAATTATAAAAGTTTGCATTGTTTCATCAGCTTTAAAGTAAAAAGGATTGAAAGTCCATAGGTAGCGGCTGCCCAGACACTCACTTTGCTCAATTAGGTCACATCGAAAATGGTGTAAGCGAAGAGGAGGTTCACTGGAATGCCAAAATACTTTTTCATTTACCCCATCATCGATTCTAACCTAAAGAATTTGTCGATTTCGTTAGTAAACAAAATAGCTGTTTTTCCTAAGCATTTGCAACGCAAATTTCCAGTTCTCGAATTTTGTCGCCTACATCTTCAGGACGATGAGCATCGGATGATGTAATAATTTTTACATTTTTCTTCTTCAAAACATAGAGTAATTCTTTATCTATTCCCAAAGAAGAAGTTCCCGAACATCTTCGAGCCACGCCACTATTCTGGTCTGCATACATATTGCTATTTGAAAGTTCCCTTGCTAAACGTTCATAGTAATCCAAGAGTGAAAAGGATGGTCTATGACCGAATAGTTTTATTGAATCTGGATGGCCAATACCATCAAATAGTTTACTTTTTGCCAATGAAATAGAATCTTCAAAATACCTGCGATATATCGTATCTATATCAATTCCAATCCAGTGTTCAGGCTTATGATCAAAGGCAAATCTATCAACAAAGTGAATGCTGCCTAACAAAAAATCAAACCCTTTGTCTTTTGTCATCTCCCCAATAAATATCTCATACTCTTTAAAGTAACATATTTCAAGTCCAAATTTTATTTTAACAGGATATTTTTGATTTCTTACTTTCTCGATAAGTTCACAATACTCCGACATCTTATGCTTTCCAGCACTCCTTCGAAACCAATCATCCACATATTTACTGTATGCACATACTGAATCATACATAAACATAAACTCTTCAAATATATAACAATGTTCAAGTAGTCGAATTTCATCAAGTTCCATTTCAACTGCCTTGTCTATGAATTGTTCAATCCATTCTAACGAGTAATCTCCACGCTCAATATGAATATGACCATCAATCATTTTTAAGCTCCCCGTTGTTCTCTGCTCACTATCTTATGTTTAGTTTTCAACTGCTCCTGCTGTAATTTCAAAGCCTGTTGCGATTTTGTACCTACCTCTGTATTCTGTATCTGTTTCCGTACTTCACACTGCGACTGGACTACCTACCAGTTCTGCAAGATTGCCTTGCGTTGTATTTTTATCTTTGCCATATCCTACTTCCTATAACCATATTCCCCAATCCCCATAGTCAAATATCCCACTTCCATGATGAAGTTTCCCATCTGCCTTAAGATTTCTAAACGCTTCCCACATACGAATTAAGATTTCCGGTTCTATATCCAGTGAGTGGTGCGCCGGAAACACTTTTTTTACAGGCAATGCCATAACTTTTTCTAAGGAATCGAGGTATGCCTCCGGGTCAGTAGACGGATAATAAGCAAACAGAATATCTT
>CANDZL010000057.1:0-24600 GCA_947425205.1 uncultured Hungatella sp.
ACGAAGCTTATGCTGATTTTATCTTCCGGACCGGTGGCTTAAGCCGGGAAGAACTGAACCGAACATATGAAGGCAGAAATATCTGTGTCAGTTATGTTGACGATGAGTACGCCATTGCCTACCAGCTGCTGTCTGAAACCCTTCCTATCTCCGTGCAGAACCACTCTTATCTGTCTATCCCCTCTCTCTACGGGCTTTTGGACACCACCAGCATGGAACGCTCCGGGATTCTGTCAACCTTCCAGCAACCTGCCTTAAATTCCCGGGGAGAGGGCACTATCATCGGAGTCATCGACACCGGAATTGACTACCAGAATCCCATGTTTCAGGAGGAAAATGGCACCACCCGAATTCTGGGAATCTGGGATCAGACCATACCTGGAGAAGGCTTTCAGATGGAAGGGGCCCGCCAGCCACCTTTCCGTTTTTTCTATGGCCGGGAATATACAGAAGAAGACATCAACGAGGCACTCTCCCAGGAAAATCCTCTCTCTGTGGTTCCCTCTGTGGATACCAATGGGCATGGCACCTTTCTGGCCAGCATCGCAGCCGGCCGAAGGGTTCCCTCTATGGATTTTACTGGTGCCTCTCCCAAATGCATGCTGGGGATCGTAAAATTAAAACAGGCGAAAAACTACCTGAGAGAGTATTATATGGTTCCTGACTCTGTAGACGCCTTCCAAAGCAATGACATTATGCTGGCCATCACTTACCTGCGCCTGTTGGCTCTGCGCCACCGCAGGCCTCTGATTCTGTGTATGGGACTTGGCAGCAATCAAGGCGGCCACAACGGTTCTTCGCCTCTCAGCCAGGTTCTAAATAATCTCCGGCACTATTTAGGGATCTCTGCTGTGTGTGCCGCAGGCAATGAAGTGGGATTCCGCCACCATTATATGGGATCGGTATCAGCCGCTTCCGTATTTGACGAAGTAGAGTTTCGGGTGGGAGAAGGGGAGTCCGGCTTTATCATGGAACTGTGGGCCAGCCTGCCGGAGATCTATACCGTAGGGTTTGTCTCTCCCACCGGTGAGGTGATCGAACGAATCCCATTCCGCGCCGGAGAAGACACCTCGGTTCACTTTACTTTGGAGCAATCCACAATCACAGTTTCTTACATTGCCAGCATCGGAAATCAGGATGACTTCCTGGCTCTTATGCGATTTACCTCTCCTACTGCCGGAATCTGGCGGCTCAGAGTATATCCAACTGTGTCCATCACCGGACTCTATCACATATGGCTGCCCATTCATGGTTTTGTAACTGATGACACTGTATTCTTAAATGCGGATCCATTTACCACCATTACCAGCCCTGGCAATGCAGCCTTCCCAATAACCGTAAGTGCCTACAATCATTTAAACAACAGCCTCTACATCCATTCCAGCAGAGGTTACACGAGAGACGGAAGGATCAAGCCGGACATCGCCGCTCCTGGTGTGGATATCTTCGGTCCCGGTGTCTCTCCCATCCCTGGAGAATATCCCATGACACGCATGTCCGGTACCTCCGTATCCGCCGCCCATGTGGCCGGAGCTGTGGCCAATCTCTATTCCTGGGGTGCCATTCAAGGCAACTACCCCCGGCTTACCAACAGTTCGGTGAAGGCCTATCTGGCCCGGGGTGCCAGCCGGAATTCCAACTTCACTTACCCCAACCGTGAATGGGGATATGGAACCTTGAACCTATATCAGTCCTATGTTTCCCTGCGGGATCACTAAGTAATTAGATGCCTAGCCGGCTTCAGAGATTTGGGCTTTCTGTTATTCTGCCCAAATCTCTATCCCCGCATCTCAATTCTGGGACCTCCGTTTTTCTCCAGATACCCTCTGGTGACAACAACTGTCCCGATCCCGGAATCTTTCGGCACCTCATACATGATATCCAGCATAAACTCTTCAATAATAGCCCTCAGTGCCCTGGCCCCGGTCTCCCGCTTCAATGCCTCCTGTGCAACCCAGTCCAGCGCCTCGTCCTCAAAAACCAGCTTTACCTCATCCAGTGCCAGTAATTTGATATACTGCTTCAGGATAGCATTCTTAGGCCTTTTTAACACTTCCACCATCATGTCCTTGGTCAGGCTCTGGAACGTAACCACTACAGGAAGCCTGCCTAAAAACTCCGGAATCATGCCGAAAGACCGGAGATCTGCATTGGTCACATACCTTAGGATATCTGGATCATCCTGATATCGATCTTTTAGTTCTGCCTGAAAACCCATGGAGGTTTTCTTTCTGAGGCGTTCCTTGATGATATCTTCCAGATCAGGGAATGCCCCTCCACATATGAACAGAATGTTGTCCGTATTTACTGTAGCCATAGGAGTCAGGGCATTCTTTTGGTTGGAGCCTACAGGCACCTCCACCCGACTCCCTTCCAGCAGCTTCAAAAGTTCCTGCTGCACTGACTCTCCGCTTACATCTCTGGCATTGGTATTCTTTTTCTTTGCAATCTTGTCAATCTCATCGATAAAGATGATGCCTCGCTCTGCTTTCTCCACATCATTGTCTGCAGCCGCCAGCAATTTGGACACCACGCTTTCAATATCATCTCCAATGTACCCTGCCTCTGTAAGCGCTGTAGCATCTGCGATGGCGAGGGGGACATCCAACAACCGGGCAAGGGTCTTTACCATATAAGTTTTGCCGCTTCCGGTTGGACCAATCAACAGGATATTGGATTTCTCAATCTGAACCCCGTCGTCCTCTTCCTTTGGCTGTTCCTTTGTAAAAACCCGCTTATAATGATTGTATACAGCAACAGATATCACCTTCTTTGCCTTCTCCTGCCCAATCACATAGTCATCTAGCTCTCCCTTGATTTTGTGAGGCGCCGGAATATCTTTTAAGTCAAAGGCCGGAGAATGGCTCTCTTCTGTCTTCTTCTTAATCTGCTGCTTTTTGGGAATCTCCATTTTCGGCATGTTCTGGTTCAGGTTATTTAGATTCAGGTTCATATACGGCATATTCTGTATCTGTGAGAAATCCAGTCCGCCATTCATTACAGAATCAAAGGTTTTCTGCATGCAATCCCTGCATACGCACAACCCTCCTGGCACGGTAATCATTGCCCCGGCTTTGCTCTCAGGCCTGCGGCATATGTAGCAGATCTTCTCATACTCATCGCCGGTGTTTTTTGTAGTGTCTTTTTCTTCCAAAGTCGTTATCCTATCCCTTTCATCAGCCTTTTGTATGGCTATATTATAAACAAAATCAGGCTCCGGTACAAGACCGGGGCCTGATTTTACATTCTTTTAATAAGTTGGGGCAAATCTCATATCAGCTGTCCTGCCCCATAATTTCCTTCTTTCCCAAAGTAATGGTAACGGTTCTCTCCACATACTTTCCGTTTTCCAAGGACTGTACAGTTATCTCTATGGTCTCGCCCGCCTTATAACGTTTTAAGAGATCCTGAAGGGCTGCCATGCTTCGGATGTTCTGCCCGTCAAATTTAGTGATCACATCCTTTTCCCTCAAGTCAGAATCCGCTGCCGCACCATTGTCAATAATAGCATATACAAATACACCTGCCGGCATATCCAGCTGTTTTACCATGCTTTCGTCTACAGTCAGGCCCTGGATTCCCAGATATCCTTCTTCTCCTTCATCAACGATCGTTGTCCTCCTTATCATCAGGGAGTCAATGATATCCTGAACCTGGGATACTGGGATAGCATATCCGATTCCCTCTACATCGGTTCTGGAATACTTGGCTGCATTGATGCCAATTACCTCACCTTTCATATTTAGAAGGGCACCTCCGCTATTGCCTGGATTGATGGCCGCATCAGTCTGAAGCAAATGCCTGGTGGTGGAATTATCCGTTGTTACCTCCCGATCCAATGCGCTGATGTATCCTACCGTTGTAGACTGGCCATATCCCAGCGCATTGCCGATGGCGATGACTCCCTGTCCTACCTTCAGTTCTTCGGAATTCCCCAGCTTTGCTATGGAAATCTGGTTTAGGGTGTCTTCCGGAATGGATTCCAGGGGAACTGCAACAACTGCCAGATCCGATTCTGGGTCGGTTCCTTTGATGGCGGCATCGATGGATTCATTATCAATAAATACGACTGCCAGCTTATTGGAGCCTTCCACTACATGGTTGTTGGTTACAATCAGAAGCTCGTCATCATTTTTCCCGACGATGATGCCAGAACCACTGCTGGGAACTTCGTACTGCTGCCTCTGGCCAAACCAGGTACTGCCTTCATACAGCATGGTGTTGTTGATGGATACAACAGATGGCATGGCTGCCTCCACAATATCGGAGACATCTAAAAGTATTGCTGTGTCAGCCTTACTTCCTGCAGGCGGAACGACAATTGCCTGGGTCGTCGCCTCCTCTGTAGAAACCTCCGGCTGGGTGATCGGTGTATAGGCCTCTTCCTTCTGGAATGATCCTGCCAGCATATTTACCCCTACCATCGTCCCGCCGGAAACGGTTCCAAACAGGATTGCAGCCGCTGTAATGCCAGCCACTCTTCTTCCCATCCCTCCGGAACGTTTTTTCTTCTCCGTATGCTCTGCATGGAAGGAATTCCTGGCTTGTTCTTTCTCAGGGTTCGAAGCGCTTCTCTGCTCCCCATTCTGCCAGTTATAAGTCCTAACCGGAGTTCCCTGTTGTCCGTATCCACCCTGAACAGCCGAATCCTGGTATGGCTGATATTGTTCTGGCTGGCTGGCTGCATTTTGATAAGATTGGCTCTGGCCTGACTGGCCAGTCATGCCTGAATACGTTTGGCTTTGGTTTGTGGGCTGACTCTGGCTGGCCGCCTGGTCTCCTGTATTTCCGTAGGGCTGGCCCTGGCTGGCCGCCTGACCTTCTGCATTGGCGTAAGGCTGGCTCTGGTTCCCTTCCTGGCCTCCTCCGATCCCGTAGGGCTGGCTCTGTCCGGTGGCCGGATTCACCACATTCGGATATGGCTGACCTTCTCTGCTTTGAGGCTGCTGATTGGCAATGTCTTCTTCTCTAAACTCTTTATTTGCATTCTCATCGTACATAATATCTATCCCCTTTCTGTTCGATGCTATTCTTTATTATCTTCTGCTAGCTTGAGCGCTGTCCCATGTTATTTCTGTCTTTTTCCCTGCCATCTCATTAGCTATGGGTATACTATATCAACGCTTTGTGACCAAATTGTGATAAAACTATTATAAAATAGTGAAAACCGGACGAAAAGCATCATTCTCCTCGATCCGGTTTTCTGTATGGTTCTTTTGTTCTTATGGCCCGATGATCACCCCGGCCCCAGGATCTGGATTTCCGTTCCCACTGCCAGGATCCCCTGTACTTCCCCCTGGCCCGCCTGGGTCACTTACACTTCCTGGTCCGCCTGGGCCTCCAGGATCATTTGCGCTTCCTGGCCCGCCAATTTCGCTGGGTCTTCCAGGCGGTCCGTCATTGTTATAATTGTCCTGGCTGGGATTTCCATTATCTGTACCTCCTGGTCCATTGGCAGGTGAATCCTGAAAACCTGGATTATTGGGATTATACCCTGGATCTGCCCCTGGAGTTCCCGGTTCATTTCCTATATTTCCCGGACTGGACGGATTCGTCGGATTCGTGGGATTGGTCGAATTTCCTGGGTTAGACGGATTGGTTTGATTAGGCTGGCCACCTGGATTCCCTGGGTTGGCTGGATTATATCCGCCAGGCAAATTCTGTCCGGGCCATGGATCATCTGGATCCTCAGTCTCTGGTCCGTCTACCAGATTGCCAAACTCATCTGTCTCTCCGATTCCAGGAACTGTGGTTATACCGTCACTCTCAGAGGGCCTTGTCACATTTCCCTCCTCGTCCGTCTCCTCCTCGGAGGTTGTCTCCTCGGCAGTTGTCTCTTTCGCCTTAGTGGTCTCGCTGGGAAGATAGCCTTCTGTGGATACATGCCCCACACTCTTTCCCTGCTTATACATACCAGTATCCGAAGAGATCTTATTGCTGATCTGCTTCACAGTTTCCGTAGGCTGGTATCCGTCGTCGCCAAACAGGAATGTATGCAATTCACTGACATTGGACTCCAACGTCTGAGGAATCACACAGTCTCCCTTTCCAGGAATCACCGCGGTTTCTCTGGCAAATGGGAAACCGGCTGTCTCTCCGATGTGATATTTGCTGATACTAAGCGCCACATTGGTCAGATCCACAAAATCCAAATTGTGAGACACTTGAGGCAATACAGTCACCAAAATGTTGTTAAGGGTCGGATAATCTGCCTGCTTGGCCTTGGCAAAGGCCAACTCAATAATCTTTCTCTGCCGCTCTGTACGGGCAAAATCCGTATCCATCAGACGAAGGCGGCCATACGCAACTGCCTGGACACCGTCCAGATGATTCATACCAGCACTTTTCAGATGGTGGGATCCAACATTGGTTCCATTCACCGTCTCTGTAATGAAACCGTTAATGTATCGGAATTCGGCTTTGCTGATCTCCAGATCAACGCCTCCCAACAAATTAATTCCCTCTGCTACCGCTTTCCAGCTAAACGTAATATAGTCCGTAATATTCAGATCCAGATTTTTATTCAGAAATTTAAGCGCCTGTTCCGGACCGCCCCGGGCATACGCCTCATTAAACTTACTGTATCGCCCATCATCATTGGTATTTAAATACGTATCTCTGAACACAGACACCAGGCGAATCTCTCCTGTGTCCTGGTTAATACAGCAAATCATATTTACATCGGACTGATTGCCTGCTCCAACACTTCCGTTACGGCTATCAACACCAAAAACGGCTATCATCCAATAGCCCTTCATCTTCTCCAGATCCGCCACCTGCAAATCGTCATTGATTACGTTCTTTTTATTCACATCCGGCCTGGGCATCAAACTAATGCGCCTTGCAAAGTAGGCATATCCAAAGATAGCCGCCAGAGTAAAACACTCCGCCACGATCATGGCGATAATCCGTCTTGTAAACTTTTTCTTCCGATCTCTTTCCTTCCGGAGATTTTCAATCTCTTCTCTTCGTTTGCTTACTGCCCTGGCTCTTGCAATATCCTGTTGGTTCCCACTTTGCCGATTGACCATCCTCTGGCCTGTTGGCAGATGCCCGGTATCGGCCTGTCTTCCGTTCCTCTGGCCGCCTCCCATCTGATTTGCCGACTGCTGGCTTCCTCTTGCCATACTCTCCTGTAACTGGCCAGTCGGCCGCTGATTATACGGTTGGCCTCCACGGGGCTGGCCAGCTGGCTGGTAACCGCCTCCCGCCTGGCTTCCATGAAACTGGCCGTTGGACTGGTAACCGCCTCCCGCCTGGCTTCCATGAAGCTGGCTATTAGGCCGGTAACCACCTCCTGCCTGGCTTCCATGAAACTGGCCGTTGGGCTGATAGCTGCTTCCCCCCGCCTGGCCTCCATGGGACTGACCGTTGGGCTGGTATCCACCTCCTGCCTGGCCCTCATGGGGCTGGCCATTCTGCTGATACCCGCCTGTCTGCTGTCCATCATGAGTCCGGCCGGTCTGCTGAAGTCTTCTTGTCCCTTGCTGGGCAGATGCATCCTGCTGGTTTCCGCCGCGCCTTTGTTCTAACTCATCATTCCTATTGTCCATGTATCAACCTCTTAATAAGCATTCTTATTAATAAATCCCTTGAAAAACGTTAAAAACAAGATCTTAAAATCCCATCCCAACGTCCAATTCTCAATATAATACAGATCATGCTCAATCCTTTTGGTGATGGAAGTGTCTCCCCGGTATCCATTGACCTGGGCCCACCCGGTCATGCCTGGCCGCACCTGGTGCTTGATCATGTATCTGGGAATTTCCTCTTTAAACCGTTCGACAAAAAAGGGTCTCTCCGGCCTGGGCCCCACCAGGCTCATATCCCCTTTTAAAACATTAAAGAACTGGGGCATCTCATCTATACTGACTCTGCGGATAAACCTCCCTATAGGTGTCACCCTGGGATCATGAGGGGTTGTCCACTTATTCTTCTCCGCCGAAGGCTGCTGAACCTCCATCGATCGGAATTTATACATATGAAAAGGCCGGTTATGAAGCCCGATCCTCTCCTGGCTGAAAATCAGCGGTCCCGGCGATGTCAGTTTAATGATTGCCGCCGTCAAAAGCATAACAGGAGAGAATACAACAATCCCTACAACTGCGCCAACTATATCCACGCTCCGCTTCATAAAACGGTTGAGCGGGGCATTAAGAGGCACATGGCGAATATTGATAACCGGAAGCCCCTGCAAATCTTCCATGTAGGGCCTGGTGGAGATCACATGGTTATAATCGGGGATAAACTTTGTGTGTACTCCCGATTTCTCGCATGCCGCCACAAGACGTTCCAGCTTTGCATACTCACCTAAACTCAGTGTAATGGCAATCTCATCCAGTGTATTCTGCGCCAAAATCTCCACCAGTTCCCCGGTAGAGCCAAGAACCTGGATCCCTCTGTATTCCCTGCCTGGCTTGGAATTGTCATCCAGGATGCCCTTGATCTGATATCCCCACTCCTGGTTCGACAATACGCGGTCAATGAAGCCTTCCGCCGCCCGGCTGTAGCCAATCAGCAGGATATGCTTCTGATTATAGCCCCTGGACCGCATAGAATGCAACACATATCTTATGAAATTTCGCTCCAGGGTCTCCACCACAATGTTGACGGCGAAGAAATAGAACACCATCCTGGTAGAAAAGTTGTTAAAAAACGGGTTCTTTTTCAGAACAAAGGAAACCAGGGTTATGATCAGAAGGCCGATGGCATTGGCCTTACATATATTGGCAAATTCGTAGCGCCGCTGCTGGACCCTCTTAGGCGTATACAGATTGAAAAAGGTATACAGCACCAGATACAGAGGCACAATCCACACCAGCATGGCAAAATAAAACCGCGCCGGAAGCACTCCGGTCTGTGGGCTGAAAAACCGGTTTCCCACAACCAAAAATATCCATGCAACCAGGTAGGAAACCATAATGACCAGGGCATCCAACACCACATGCAGCCGGTTTAATCTCTGCTGATTGTTTTTTATCATTTTTTTCACCTTAGCATTAATGTAACTCTATATTTCATACATTATACATGAAAACCGGAAGAGTGGCATTAAATTTCTCTTAATTTATTGGAAATTTCTTGAAAACTTTTCCTGACTGCCGGCTTAAAAATTCGTAAATATAGATGCAGGTACCTATAATCAGCTCCCATTGGATAGAAAGATAGTTGGAGAGATGGTCTGGAGAATAGGCCACTTTCTTGCATTTTCTCATGGTGGCAAATCCTTCCTTCACTCCCTCCATATACTCTTTCCCAAACCCGATATTCTTGAAAAATCCATATTTTATACAGATTCCTGCTGCCAGGGGCAGGCTGTTTATCAAAATCTGGCCTAACGGCATATTTTTATAGTTTAAGTAGACATTGTTCCTGGCAGCCAGCTTCACCTTGAATGCATTGTACTTGGAACCGCTGGTTGCGCTCCCCACATGATAGAGGACTGCTGTGGGGCAGTACCGGTTATGATACCCGTAGATCTTGGCCCGATAGCACACGTCGATATCTTCCAGGTAGCAGAAATGCATCTCATCAAACAATCCAATCGTCTCAAATACGTCTCTCCGATATATGGCTCCGGCGGCACATGCAGAAAAAATTTCCATCGGCCGGTTATACCCCCTGGAACTTCTTCCCACACCTCTCTGATAAGCCCACCCCAGAAGGCTATACATATCTCCCCCATCATCCATCAACTCCCTGTGGTGCATCTGGATCATTTTGCTGCTGGCAGCAAAAATCTTCTTGGACTGCTCCATGGTCTTTACCAGTTCTTCCACAAACCTGCAGTCTGCCACTGTATCATTGTTTAAAAGCAGCACATATTCTGTCCTGGCCGCCTTGATCCCCACATTTACCGCGCCGCAGAAGCCTGTATTTTCTTTTAAATATATGGATGGAATCTTCTGCTCCTTTAGCCACATAACACTGCCGTCTTCAGAGCCGTTATCCACCACCAGAACCTGAAAATCCTGATATGTCTGCTGCCTCAGCGCCTCCATGCAAGGCCGCATATAGGCAAGCCCATTATAATTAGGAATGATTACCGTCACCTTTTCTGTCATCATTGCCTCCATTTCCTGCGATGCATTTCGGAATCTCTCTCCTGCCTTTGGGGCGGATACCATGTCAACTCTTGCAGTCATCCGCTTCTCTCATCAGTTCCAGGATAGCTGGATCCAGCTGGTAAGGCTGTCCGATCCCTTCCTTCTTCAGATCCCGCAGTGCAAAATCGGATTTGCGCAGAGTTAAGTTGGGATTGTAATAGGGATCTCCATTTTTTAGGATGTCCGGCCATTTTCTGGCGAATCTTGCCACCTCCCGGTTAAATCTGGCCACCTTTTCCGGGGTATCCTCCAGCCCTCTGGATTTGGATTCATAGTGATATAAAAGGGCATAGGGGGCATACACCACCAATTTCCCAAGATTTCTCACCTTCATACAGTAGTCAATATCATTGAACGCCACTGCAAATTCTTCGCTAAATCCTCCCACTTTCTCAAACACGGACCGTTTGCTCATCATGCAGGCCGCCGTCACAGCGCTGTAATCCTGAGCGCACATAGCCCTGTGAAAATAGCTGTTCTCCGCCTTGTGAAGGCCAATAAAGGTATGTCCGGCCACACCGCCGAACCCTACCACCACGCCTGCATGCTGAATGGTATCGTCCTGATACAGAAGCTTGGCTCCCACAATCCCCACATCGTCTCTCTGACAGAACCCCAGCATTTCTTCCACAAAATTTTCCGCAATCAATTCTGTATCATTGTTTAAAAACAACAGATATTCTCCCTTTGCATGGGAGACTCCAAAATTATTGATGGCTGCATAATTAAATTCCCTGGCCCAGTCAACCACATGCACCTGCGGGAATTCCTTCTGAACTCTTTCATAGTAGACCGGTGTCTCTACCTCCGTGCTGTTATTTTCCACCACCACAAATTCCAGATTCTTGTAGGTTCCTTTGGTGATCATGGAACGGATGCACAGATCCAGATCCTTATGGTGATCCTTGTTGGGTATGATCACAGACACCAGCGGCTGGCCTTGAATGGAAAATACGGTATGATAGATCCCATAATCCACTCCCTTTTCTACCTTAAGGGCAGGGATCCCCAACCTTTTGTAATGCCCCATGATTGCCCTGGCACCAGCTTCAAAGGCATACATCTTGCTGTGAGGGTTGCTGGCTGTGGAGTCCTGATGGCACCGCCAGTGATACAGAACCTTGGGTATATGATAAATCTCCTCCGCTTTTTCCGTGCAGCGGAAGATAAAATCATAATCCTGGGCCCCATCAAATTCCTTGCGAAGGCCGCCCACCTGCTCTACCAGTTCTCTCTTCACCACAAACTGGTGGCAGATGTAGTTGACGCTGCACAATAGATCCGGGTTGAAATCCGGCTTAAAATGAGGGTCAAACAACGCGCCTCCGTCCATATCCATCTTGTCCTCATCGGAATAGAGAACCTGGCACCGCGGATGGTCATGGATGGCTTTGGCACACTCATACAGGGCATCTCTTGTCATAGCATCATCGTGATCCGCCAGAATGATGAAATCGCCGGTTGCCATCTCTATAGCTGCATTGGTATTGGCAGAAATCCCGCCATTACCCTCCAGCCGCCTGTATCGGATTCTGGGATCTTTCTTCTGATAACGTCCTGCCACAGCAGACACATCTTCCCCTTGCGGGCTTCCGTCCGCCAGGCATAACTCCCAATTGCCGTAGGTCTGCTCCACGATGGAATCCAGCATCTCCTTTAAGTAACGCTCTGGTGTCTTATAAAGGGGCATCACAATGGAGAATTTCAGTTTCTCCGGAAATACTTCCTTCCTTTGCCTCTCCAGTTCTTCCTCTCCAGGCTTTGTAAGGGAGTACCACTCTCCGTAATCGTAGTCATTGTCCAGCCCTTGCAGCTTGTGCGTGGATTTTACAATCAATGCCCGCAGGCCGTTTTCTTTCCAGAAATCAACAGCCACGCGGACTGTCTCCATGTTCATCAGATCCTTGATCTTCTGCATCCGCTTATGGGCCACACTTGCCCGTTTTTCGATTAGTTCTTCGTTATATTTAATTTTAGCCTTTCGTCCGTCGCACCGGATCAGCAAGTAGTAATCCTTCCCTCTTTCATAGGGAAACTGGATGTCAAATCCAAAATCTCTGTCATAGGTCTTCCCATAGTAAATCTGGCTGACATCATCCCGCCTGGTAGACACATACTGAAAGCTTATGGGTCTTCCTTTCCCGTCCTCCACCGCAAATTCCGGCCTGGACTGGGGGGTTTTTCCGATTACCCATCCGTTCAGCTGAATAGAATTCTCCCTGATCCGGACTACGTCTACAT
Organism: uncultured Hungatella sp.; assembly: GCA_947425205.1. Lineage (GTDB taxonomy): Bacteria > Bacillota > Clostridia > Lachnospirales > Lachnospiraceae > UBA3402. The sequence goes on from CANDZL010000057.1 coordinate 12,348, forward strand.
TATGCTTCATCCTGTACCTCTTCGAAATTGATTCGCTCCTCCTCCACTACCAGGGGCCGCTTCATCACCCTGGAATTGATGGACAGAATATACTCTCCCACAACGCCGATGAAAAAGATCTGTACGGAACCCAAGAAAAGCATACTGATCAGAAGAGGCGCCATGCCTGCCACAAACCGATCCCAATACATCAGTTTCATCACCAGGTATATGAGAGCGATTACCATGCTGGCCGCACTGCATAATGCGCCAAATATGGTAGCCAGACGCAGCCCCACCTTCGTATAGGAAGTAAAGCTTAACATGGCCGCATCGTAAAGCTTGTAAAAATTGTTGCTGGTCTTGCCTGCCCGGCGCAAAGGCTGCTCATAGGGAATCTCTTTTCTGTGAAATCCAAGTTCCGCAACGATTCCCCTGAGGAAAGGCGTGGGATCATCCAGGTTTCGCAACACCTCAATAAAACGTTTGTCATAGAGGCCGAATCCTGTAAACTGTTCAATCTGCTCCACATTGGAAAGCTTCTTGATCAATTTATAGTAACACCCTCTCAGCCAGTACATGATCTTATTCTCCTGGCTGGATTTCTTGATGCCAATCACAATCTTATATCCGTTTTCCCACTCTTTCACGAAACCGGGAACCATGTCCACTGGATCCTGGAAGTCAGCTGCCATCAGAACCGTACAATCTCCGGTACTTTGAAGCATGGCATAGTAGGGGGAATTAAACTGTCCAAAATTTTTAGCGTTGAAAATCCCCTTGATTCCCTTGTCTGCGGCGCACAGCTTCCGGATAATCTCTCTCGTCTTGTCTTTGGAATCGTTATCAATAAATAGAATCTCGTATTGATAGCCTCCCAAATCTTTTCGAAACATCTCTCTCAGCGCATCGGCCAGTGCCTCCACATTTTCCTCTTCATTATAGCAAGGCACTACAATGCTGATCGTCTTCATGACAGTTCCTCCACATTTTCACTGCGCAGCGCCATGATTCTCACGGTTTCTCCAAAGCGGCTGCGGATAACGTTTGCAATTTCTTCCGTATATTCTGGTGCTACAATTAAGATCACATCTGTAGGATGGGAAGAAATATAGTCTGGCGCTACAATGGGCAAATGGGATGCAGGTGCAAACCGTCCCTGCTTAAACGGTGCGGAATCAATGATATATTCTGCTTTTTCCTTCAGGCAAGTGGTGGCAATCAGAGTAAATGCCTGATGGCTTGCTCCCCACACAGCCAGGGTTTCCTGCCTTTTATCCAGATCTGCCCGGATCTCTTCCATCTGTCGGCGAAGGCACTCCAGATTCCCCTCCAAACCGGATAAGTCTACTGCCTTTACTTCTCGTTTCGGCACCTCCATCTCCTCTTTGGGAATCTTCCTTACAATCATAGCCAGCATGTCCTTCTTCGACATCTCTTCCAACACCTGGAAGCCGTGATGCTCCATGAGGTATCGCAAGGTATCAAGGGTATAGTACGCAATATGATCCCGGATCAGTTCATAATACCCGTCGTGCTGAAGGCTGTATTCCAGGCTAGGTACGGTCACAAGTCCTATTCCCTGGCAAGTCAGATTGTTGTAGATACAATCCAGCATGACCCCAGGCTTTGGCTGGTGCTCCAGAAAATTAAAGGTTAAAAAAGCATCATATGGACCATTCTGCCCTAATACCGTATTCTCTGTCTCCGGAAATCCGCAGGTTACAGGTATCCCTTCCTCCGCCTCATTCACCAGTTTCTCGCTGTGCTCAATCCCATAGGCCTCAACTGGAAACTGTCCCAGAACTTTTAAGAATTCGCCTCTTCCACATCCAACCTCTAAAAACTTTTTCCCCTCCAGGTGATACGTTTCGATCAAATGCTTATACTGGCTGGCCCTTAACTCTGCCATAGTGCTGGAGTATCCCACGGAACGGATCACATCCCGATAGTAGTCCACCGGTTCATTGTCAAGCTGTACCAGCCCGCAGTTTTTACACTGATGAAGATTTAGGGTCACGGCCTGATCGGTATCTACTTCATCTGCTGCCGGAATATTCTGGGCGGAAGATGGCATTCCGCTTAACGTCAGAAGTTTTGTCCCCTCCAGCGGCTGTCCACATAAAATGCAGGTATGGCTGAATCTCTTTCTTTTAAGAATCTGGCCAATCCCTTCCTCAAAGGAAACTTTTGGCTTCCAGCCTGTCCGTCTCTTCACTTTTTCAATATCCGGAATCAAATTGGCCAGCCCCTCTGCATTGGGCGGCACCTCTCCATAAACCCGGCTGCCTCTCCCGCCGCAGAGCCTGTGCATTTCCTCCACATAGGCACGAAGAGGCATGGTAGCATCCTGATCTGAAGCCAAATTGTATATCCCGTTCTCTCCTGGCTCTCCTGTGTATCCCACATTCCCTTCGCACACAGCCAGTGCCAGCAGGCTCTCGATCAAGTCCTCAATATACATAAAATTCCACTGCTGGATACAAGCCCCCAGTTTCATGGTCTCTCCCCGAAGGAAGGTATCCAGGCACGTCTCTACCAAAGAGTAGGGATGGTCTCCCGGACCGTAGATGCTGAAAATCCTGGTATGGATAAACTCAAACGGAACGTTGGGATCTTCTCTCTTCCATCGGGCAATCTGCTCCGTCGCCTGCTGATAGAATGCAACTTTTGCCTTGCCGTACTCGGATACCGGCTGACAGACTCTGTCTTCTGACATCTTGGTCTGGCAGATGCCATATTCCGCCTGGGAACCACTGAACAGGAAACGGCGGCATCCCAGTTTTCTTGCCCCTTCCAGCGCCCTCAGTCCATAGGCTGCATTCTTCTGCTGCACATCCGCATTCTTCCTGTTGTTGCTACCGGCTCCATCCCAGCCGAAATGAAAATAAATCTGACAACGCTCCGGAATCACCTTATCGATCTCGTCCAGGCGGTTCAACTCCAACTCTACAATATCTGTCTGGCCTGCCTTCTCTTCCTTTGCCTTTTCTATCACCTCATCCAGTACCTTTTTATTCGGTGAGCCTGGACGGATAACCGCATATATATGATGGCCTTCCGTTAAAAGCCTGCGAACCATAGAAGCACCAATAAAACTGGTGGCCCCTGTCACAACGATATTCAACTGCAATTCCTCCTTCTGTTTTGATGTGCTCTCGCCTTCCCGGCTCCTTAGCCAGAAATTCTGGGAATGATCATATTGGCCTCCATCTCTTCTTCCGGAAGAAACGGCGACAAATCCTCCAAGGGCGGCGAAGTCAATGTCCCATCCGGCATCCGCTTTGCCGAGGATTTGGGCTCAAAATTCTGGTCTGTGGTGACAAACACTTCGCAGATAGCCGGCCCTTCCACCAAAAGAGTCTTCTCTATGGCCTCCGCCAGCTGGCTGTTATGATGCGCACTAATATAAGGATACCCATAAGCCTGGGAAAGTTTCCCCATATTCGGAAAACTTAAATCTCCGCTATCCACACCGATTCCCACCAGAGGCTCACCAAAAAAATTCTTCTGTGTCTGGCGAATGGAGTGATACCCTCCGTTATTGATCAGGAAAATCTTAATAGGCATCCGGTGATGAATGATGGTCTGAAGTTCCTGCAGATTCATCTGGATGCTTCCATCTCCTGTTAACAAGATCACATCCTCATGTTCTTTTCCATCCTCAAATGCCGCCACGCAGGCTCCGATAGCCGCCGGAAGGTCATAGCCCATGGAAGCCACCGCAGAATTGGAGATGAACCGCTGGCCTTTCTTTATAATATAAGCGTGGCCACCTGCCACACAGGCTGACCCGTTTCCCGATACGGTGATCTGATCTTCTTTCAGCCTGCTGCTCAACTCCTGAACCAGCGCATAGACATTGGCTTCCTTCGTATCATCAGATACCAGATGCTTAGGCTGCACCACCGGATATGTCTCTTTCCACATCTGGCAGGTCTCCACCCAGGTCATGTCCCGTAACCCCTGCCCTCCGTCAAAGATCGGAGTCTCCTCCTGGTTCAGAACCCGCTCCAGTGCTTCCAGCAGGTCTTTTGCGTCTGCATGAACCGGCATATCCACATGGACACTTGGTTTTTTCAATTCTTCTATATCAATATCATTGACAATCGTATACGCTGCTCTTGCCCAGGTCTCATAATTATACCCTACCTGGCGGATGCTTAAGCGGCTTCCCACAGAAAATACCAGATCACTGTTCTGCACTGCAAAATTGCCTGGACGGTCTCCCATACCGCCTGCCCGTCCTACGTACAGAGGATTCTCTGTCTCCATACAGTCCTGACTGTTCCAGCCAGTTGCCACCGGGATACCCAATTTTTTAACCACCCGCTCAAATACGGGATATGCACCGGCAATGCGGATTCCGTTTCCTGCATTGAGAACCGGACGCTTCGCCTGGCGGATCTTCTCAACAATCGTCCTTGCCAGTTTATCCGTAACTTTCTCTGGCAGCTTCTCCGTTAAGCTGCGTTCCCTTTCGTAAGCCTCCGAGTCAAAGCCTTCCAACTCATCGGTCTCCACATACGCCCCTTGCACATTCAACGGAATATCCAGCCAGCTGGGTCCTTGCCTTCCAGAGTACGCCAAATATATGGCCTTCTCCAGGCAATAGCGGATCCGCTTCGGATCGATAACCATCTCACTGTACTTTGTCATACAGTCAATGGCTTTGGTGATGTCAAACTCCTGATCTCCCATCGCCCGGATGCCCACTCCTGACCAACGTGCTGTCGTGTCATAACGAACCTGTCCGGATAAAATCAGCATCGGAATCGAATCCAGCCAGCCGCCCAGCACACCAGTGATGGCATTGGTACCCCCCGGCCCTGTGGTCACGCACACGGCTCCTATCTTGTTATGGATTCTGGCGTAGCTTTCCGCTGCAATGGCACAGGCCTGCTCATGATGCTGGTACAGACACCGAAGCCCCTTCTCATGGCCCAGGGCATCATTTAAATGCATGGCACCGCCGCCGGTTACTGAAAACACCTGAGTGATTCCATGCTCCACCAGCTGTTGCGCAATATAATTGGATACTTTTATTCTCATATGCAGTTATCCTTCCTTTATAAAATCGTTCCAATGGCTTTGTCTTTCGTAAGTATATCATAAATGCCATTATAGTAAAAGTGGTTTTATTGTTTAGCAATGCCATATTTACCATCAACCTACACTTTCACCCCTCCCGCTTATGGGTTATAATGCAGAAGTAATGCAACGACGGATTATCGGCCACATAGAAAAAGGAGAGATCAATTAATGAAAAAACACATTAAATTAACGGCTGTATTATCCACCGCGGCAGTGATGGCCGCATTTACCCCGGTTCTCACATTCCCCGTTCTGGCACAGTCCAAGGGTTGGATTCAGGAGGATGAAAACTGGAAGTTCTACGATGATGACGGTTACTATTTGACCGATACCTGGAAGAGACATGACAACAACTGGTACTATCTGGACGGAGACGGCAACATTTCCTTCAACAGCCAGGTGGATGAGTACTATGTTGACGGGGAAGGAAAACGAGTTGCCAATCAGTGGGTGATCATCCCCAACGAAGATTATGATGATTCAGAGGACAGCCCTGAGTCCTACTGGTTCTACTATGGCACAGACGGAAAAATGACGACCTCTAAATTCAGAAAAGTTGACGGCCTGACCTATTACTTTGACAGTGAGGGGCATATGGCAACCGGCTTAACCGAGATCGACGGCGCAAACTACTATTTTGGAAAACCGGGAGACGGCTCCATGAAAACCGGCTGGGTAGAACTGACTGAAGATCAGGACAACGGTGAAGAAGAGATTGTTTGGTCCTACTTCAATAGCAACGGCCAGAGAATTGAAAATCAGATTGACAAGCGGGTTGGCAGCAACTACTACACTTTTGTAGACGGCAAGATGGTAACCGGCTGGTATAAATTGCCGAAGGATATGCCGGCAGCTGATGCGGAGCAGAACATTGAGGCAGATGTCGCAGGTACAGAAGGTTTGGAAAATGCAGCAGACGGCCAGGTTCAGGATGCCGCCGACGCAGAGCAACAGGCTCAGGCTCAGGATGCCGCCGATGCAGAGCAGCAGGCTCCGGCTCAGGACGATGCGGCTCCGGCCCAGGATGATGCCAATGCAGGACAGCAGGAGGAAACTAATAATACAGCTGCAGGCTATCAGTATTATAATGAGGATGGAAGCCGCGCTTCCGGCTGGATGACCATCACTGGAATTCCTGGTCTCAGCGAAGAAGATGAGTTTTACAAGTTCTACTTTAAGAGCGGAAAGCCTTACTTTGCAGAAAAGGATCTCCAGGTCTTCCGTGTAGGTTCTGCCCGTCATTGCTTCAACGAGAAAGGCGAAATGCAGACAGGCCTTCAGGTTATCACATTGGAAGACGGCTCCAAGGTTAACTACTACTTTGGCACCGATGGCGTTATGAAAACCGGCAAACAGTCCATTTTGGACGAGGAATCCGGAATTACTCAGACTTGGTTCTTCCACACCGACAGCGAGAAATTGGGCCAGAGTTTCCATGGAATCCGTGACAATGTGATCTATGATAATGGTCTGCGTCAGCAGGCAGAGTCCTATATGCGATATGCCCCTGTAACATTTGAGGGCAAAAATTACCTGGTAAATGCTTCCGGTACCATCCAGAAAGCATCCAACTCTTCCAAGTCTCATGAGCGCCCAGATCTGGGTGTTGGCTATAGGGACTTAAAAGATGCTTTTGATAATACCTGGACAATTGATGTAAACGGTATTATCCAGTAATACACTAACTGATCTTGATTATCCATCCGTTCAAAACGAGGGCTGTAGCACATCCAGTGCTTCGGCCCTCAACTTTTTTATTTTTATGGTTATAAATTGTCGTTTTTTCCGTTATATTTCTTTAAGGAGAAGTATGCCCTTTTCGATTTTGGGAGGAACGAATATGAGAGATTTGGCTGTCTATTATTGTAGAAAATGCGGTTATTATGCTTATTATCAACTTCCTAAAAATGCTGTCTGCCCCAACTGCGACTGTAAGATGGCCTTGATGGATATGCGGTATCAGGATTTTATGGATCTAAACTATGAGGAGCGTGATCGTCTGATCAGCGACCTGATCATCCATTCTTCCGCCTCCCTGATTCAACGGATCTGTGCTCCATCAAAACTTTACAATCAGCGGGAAGTTATCGGTCATCTGACACAGGAAGTTGCTGACCTGGAAAAGGAAAATAAGCGCCTGAATGAAACCATCGATTGGATGCATCAGACCATCTGGGATCAACTGCGCCTTATCAAAAGCCTGGAACATGAAATACAGGAACTAAAGGAATCCAACAAATCGGATGAGTAGACAGCCCTCTTTAAAAGACCAGGGGAGTTGTAAACTCCCCATCATTCTGCCCCTAGCCTTCCGGATCTGCGGAGATATATTGAAGAATCAAGCGGTTCAGCGTTACTCGCATCTGCGCTACGATTTCCAGCAACCTATCATTATCCGTCTTTAATTTCCGATTCTCTAACTCTAACGCTGACATTTTCTCCTTTTCACTCATAAGTGAGCCTCCTTTTTTGGAACTGGCTTAAATATATCGTATTTCTCCAGGTTTGAAAAGAGGATTCAAACGCGTAATTCGACATATTTTTTATTTTTTCCCCAAAAATTCAAAAATTATTTTTAAAACCCCCAATGTCCCACTAGATATGCCATCGATTCCTGATTCCAAATACCAGCTGTAGAATTCTGCCAAACAAACACAAAACAAAAATGTCGAAAAGATTTTTCCATTACCTGTCTTTTTCGTTAAGAAACTTGTCTCAAAATCGTAAGATTTAAAGGAATTTTTTACCTATGCAAGCATTTATCCTTGTGGTATACTAAGGTTAATGAATCGCAAAGGAGGTTGTAGGTGTATGAAACAAAAAAGAATTGCTTCGGTTACGCTTTCCTTTCTGATCATGCTTCTTTCGTCTCTTCCGTCTTATGCCGGAACCTGGACCGAGCACGAAGATCATACCTGGACTTATGTAAACGATGACGGTGAAAGCATTACCGGCTGGATAGATGATAACAATAACCGATACTACTTAGACAAAGACGGCAACAAAAAAACCGGCTGGTTCAAGACCAAAGGCTCCTGGTATTACTTCGATAAAGACGGAGTTATGGCCAAGGATACTTGGATTGACAATTATTATGTCAACTCTGATGGCAAGTGGAAAGGAACAAGATAATTCGGGAAACTGAGAAGCCAATGCAAAGCAGATAGGTATGGGGATATCTGTTTTGCATTGGTTTTTTCCTTCTTATCCCCGAAAGCGGTTCAGGCAGGCAAAGATTTCCTGTATTCTCGGTTTTGCCAGGCCGCAGGGCACATAGGAACCGCAGAAAGGTTCCCAACCTTTTCTCTCCAGAAGTTCCCAGAGAATCTGAACCGTCTGCCGCACAGTCTTTTTCCCATCTATCACCTGCTCTAAGCCAAAGCGCAGCAGATGTGCCAGCGCGCTGGTCTGTTCACTGTCTGCCAACTGCTCCACATAGCGCAAATCCACATTCTCCCTGTCAAGAGAAAATCCATCCCGGCCCATAGTCTTTACCTTCATGGTGTCATGACGGCGGTCGCCTCCGCTCTTCTTCCCCTTAGATATCTCCAGCCCGCGCCGAAAATCCGGAATCTGGAAGCCAGGAGCCTGGGTTCTCGGGGCCATATGCTCCTTGCACAGTTCTTTTACCCGGTCTGTGATATCCATTGGCCGATAACAGTCCATCTGCAGAATCTTATCCGCGATATAGAAAAATGCCCCTGAACTGCCTGCCACCAGAATCGTGGAAATATCCGCTTCCTCATACAATTCCCTGGCCCGCTCCAAAAACGGAGTGATCGGTTCTTTCTCACGGCTAATCACCTGCTGCATAAAATCATCCCGTACCATAAAATTGGTGGCGGAAGTATCTTCATCTATCAAAAACAGATGGGAACCGGCTTCTATGCCTTCCACCACGCCTGCTGCCTGGGAGGTACTGCCGCTGGCATCCGGCGTAGAGAAGGAACTTGTATCCTTCTTGTTGGGCAGATCATTGATAAACAAAGAAATATCCACATTCCGGATGGAACGTCCGTCCTCTGCCCTTAGCTTTACTGCTGTCTGGTCAGTGATGACAAACTCCCTTCCGTCTCCTGCAATATGATTGTACACCCCCATCTGGAGGGCGTCCAGCAAAGTAGACTTTCCATGGTATCCACCTCCTACAATCAGTGTGATTCCCACCGGAACAGCCATTCCTTTTACCTCTCCCTTGTGGGGAAGTGACAAAACCCGTTCCATAGATTTGGGAGAAATAAAAGGCACACTGTCTCTCATTGGCAGATCCGATACTCCACTTTTCCGCGGCAAAATGGAACCGTTGGCTACAAATCCTGCCAGCCGCTCCTCCTTTAAGATTCTTCTAACTGCCTCCTGATCCTCAGCCAAAAAGACAGCCTGTTCCACCTTCTTTTTATCCAGCTTGCCGAACAAAAGGCTTTTCTCTGCACACCTGGGCAGAAAATCAAACAGGATCTTCTCCAGTTCACCGGCATTGATTGTTCTGCCAAAGGCTGGAAACCCTACGTGAAACCGTATGATCACCTTGGCATCTGTAATCTGGCACGCGCTGCGTTCCAAAACCTCCTGCCCGCATCTGGTAATCGCAATCAACCCGCTTTTCCCTGAGCCCTTGGCCTTAAAATTGAAATCTTCCACCTGAAAAGCAAACTGCCTGGTCAAAAAGTCCTCCAAAGCAATTCTGGCACACCGGGTTTTATAATAAATTTCCGGAAATCCTGCCTCTTTATGGGAAATCTCTATATGGAGACTGGAAGGAGATGCAAACGGATCTCCCTGCACATGGTCAATAAATAACTGATAATTGCCAAACTGATAGCCTCCGGCCAGAGACTTGTATGCCGGATAGCTTCTGTGATCAATTGAGCGTAGCAATGTACGCAATTCATTTGATGATTTCATACTTCCTCATTCCTTTGCTATTCTTATTTTGTTACCTGAGAGGGCTGTTTTTCTCGAACCGCTTCTCTTTTGGCTGCGTCATTTCAGGCCGCTTTTCATTTGACTGCCTCATTTCAGGCTGCTTCTCTTTTGACTGCCTCATTTCAGGCTACTTCTCTTTTGACTGTCTCATTTCAAGCTTCTTTTCCTAGGCTGCCTCTCCTTAAGCTTCCTCATTTGCGGCTGCCTTTCTCAGGCTTTTGCTATCCCCGTCTTCGAATCATCTGTCCCATTCTCCGATTCAGATTCAACAACATCTTCCTTCTTCCAAGCCCCTGCTACGCTCATAGCCAGTAAAGTCCACATAATGGGAGTTACGATAGGTTGGCTGATATTCACGATTCCCTGAACCACATAGCAGAATACTCCTGCCAGCATTGCCATAACAGGGATATCATTTAACCTCCTTCTTATGACAAACGCAAAAGCACTTGCCAAGAATGATATATATGACAATGTTCCCAATATACCATTGGTTAAAAGATACTGTAGATACTCATTATGGGCATTTTCAAACAGTACATGATAGACCTCTGTCATCTCCGTCAGATTTCGGAAATACGTTATCAACCCAAACGTATCCGGCCCATGCCCAAACAGTTTCTGGTGAATCGGAAATTGGCTGTAATGTTCCAGAGCAATCCTCCAAATATAGCCTCTGCTGCTCCCCCAGGAATCCGAGAATTTCAAATATTTTTGTAAAGAACCGTATGTTTCCCCATGTCCGGCAATATTCACATCATACAAAACATAAATAACTGCCAATGCCACAGTCACAAGCACTGCCAGCCAGGCTCTCCACAGCCATGGTGTAACCTGAGCATTCTGCTTCTTCGTCACATAATCAAACACGTACACAATTAATATCACAGCGCAAAGCCCATAGATCACCGTATTTAATTTTCCAAATTCCACAATAATATTATAGATGCTACGGATCGTTACTACCTGATCCGCATATTTAATGCTAACCCACTGTATTGTTTTAGCGGAAGCCAGAAATGTAACCAGAAGAATCAAATATCTGCGTATCCCTCTCCTGCTACGAAACGCATACAATGGCAAAACAGCAAACAACGCTCCGATAGATAAGTATGCATTATCACTCTGACCAGTTATCGCTGCCAAGTATATAATCCAGAGGCAAAAATAGTACCAGATACTCTTACCCTTATTCTCTGTTCCAATCCACATAAAAGCGGTTACCCCCAGATAAATGGATACTAACTGGGTATACATATTAATATTTCCAATAAAAGAAGTAAAACTGTTCTTATCACTCGCTGAAATAAACTCCTCAAATCCCAATAAATCCAAATTGAAAAAATCAGTCAGCCCAAATATACATACTGCAAGGCCTGCAACCAAGCATATATCCACATACCAGGAACGCATACGGAAACATTTTCCAATACAGAAGTAAGCCGCTGTATACAATGTAAGTAAAAATAAGCCACTGTAACGCCCTTCGTTCCCCCAAAATGCTTCAAACTTAAATGGAGACAACACCGTAGAAATGAGTGCTACAATCCAGAACACGATCAGAATCCAATCTGGAACCGACAACTCTTGCAAAAATTTCACATCTTTCAATTGCTGAATCCAAGATTGCTCCCTATGCTTGTCCTGAATCCCTTTAACAATGCCATACATTGCCAGCGCTACAAACATTGTGATCGCACAGCCACAATAATAATAATATTTTGTAGACAGAATGTCATAGTAATAATTTCTGTATACAATCGGCAGCCCAATCAGCACTGCAGCAACATGTATACCAACAATGACAGCCAGCCAGTTTATTCCTCTCTTTATCTCCATAACAGACCTCCAAAAAATTTGTTATCTCTATACACTCTCTACGATTTTTTTACCGGGTTTATATTAGTATCTTGGCCAATTTTGCCCATTACTATAATATACCATTAAATATCTAATTCTACAACAAAATTCAAAAAAAGCTGTATACACTATTTACGTATTGCATTTATGTGTTAAAATAGAATGGTGTCTAAGCAGAAAAGGTCAGTTGCCATCTGTTTGTACTTTGCTCGTGATTTTTCTATCTTTTTTCTAGAATCTTATCTGTGATTTTGTTCAATACTAAATCTAGCATTTTGGATAGTTTTTTTCTTTAATTTTATAGAATCCTCAAGGCATTTTGACAATTTTTTTAAAATAATGCCTTTCCTTTACAGACTTTTTGGAGGCTAAACTTTCGATAATTCGGATTATA
>CANDZL010000058.1:0-24342 GCA_947425205.1 uncultured Hungatella sp.
GGACAGATGGTGAGAGAAGCTTATATGCTTAACTGCCCGCTGGAAGGAGACTGGACAGGAGAAGGGAAGAGGGATGAATACTCCTTCATACAGATAAAGGAGGAAAATGTGCTTCTGGATACGGTAAAGCAGGCAGAAGAGAAGGATGGCGTGATCCTGCGGCTTTACGAGGCTTACGGCAGACGGACCAAGGTACATCTGGATGCGCCATGGGCCAAGGGAAGAGAGGCCTGGGACTGCGATTGTATGGAGAATTCGCTGGAAGCCATATCGTGCTGTGGGGAAAGTCTGGAGTTTGAGATGAGGCCTTATGAGATAAAAACCATAAAGATAAACGTGTAACAGGGGGATTCTGTATGATCTATCCAACCATTGGCATTCCCAGACTGGGAAGTGATCTGTATTGTGAGTATATGCAGTATAAATATGTTCAATGTCTGAGAAAGGCCGGAGCGGTAGTTCAGATTCTTCCTCAAAAGATTGATGCAGACTATATAGCAGGGATTGTAACACAGTGCGATGGCCTTGTGTTCCCGGGAGGGCCGGATATTCAGCCGGCCCTATATGGGAAAGAGATGGAAAGCGGATGCGGGAAACCGGATCGGATGAGAGATGCCTTCGAGCTTCCCCTTCTTAAGTCGGCATTGGAGGCAGGAAAGCCGTTGTTCTGTATCTGCCGGGGGATGCAGCTTTTGAATGTGGCTCTGGGAGGAACACTGTATCAGGATATTAAGCCAAGACAGAAATGCCGCCACTCTGACTTCTGGCACAGAGCGACGGCGACCCATTCGGTTGAACTGGATACGGACAGCCTGGTGTCCGGGATTTTAGGCTCAGATACCGCCTCAGTCAACAGCATTCACCATCAGGCGGTTGATGACCTGGGAAAGGGGCTTTGGGTGGCTGCTGCCAGCCCCGATGGATTCCCAGAAGCCCTGGAGATCGAGGAATATCCGTTCTGTCTTGCGGTTCAGTGGCATCCGGAGCATATGGCAAATCGGACACCGGCTCAGCAAAAGCTGTTTCTGGCATTTACCGAGGCGTGCCGGAAAAACAGTACCCGTGTGTCTGGTGCAGCATTGCAATGATTCCTGAGTAAATTACACCTGTCAGGAAGTATGATTGCTATTGCTTAAAATGTCTGCCAAAGTTTTGATCAGAATATCTACATCCACAGGCTTGGAGATATGCCCGTTCATACCGCACTCTATGGCATGTTTTTTATCTTCTTCGAAGGCGTTGGCAGTCATGGCGATAATGGGGATGGTGTGGCAGAGCGGGTTTGGCAGGCTTCGTATGGTTTTAGCTGCTGTATAGCCATCCATGATGGGCATCTGAATATCCATCAAGATCAGATGATACTGCCCAGGTGAGGCATTGGCGATGGCATCTACCGCCAGTGCCCCATCCTCTACTTCATGAATCTCAAAGCCGTAATCCCTGAGAAGTTCTACCGCAATCTCCCGGTTCAGTTCATTGTCTTCCGCAAGAAGGATCCGCATTCCAGAGAAATCAAAATGATTTGGATCCTCTTCCTTCTGTAACATATCCTTGATCCTGTCTCTGTCTTCTACAAGAGGAAATTCCACTTGAATGATAAATTCTGTACCCTGGCCTGGCGCTGTCTCCACCTGGATGGTTCCTCCCATGAGGTCAATCAGATTTTTCGTAATCGCCATGCCAAGGCCAGTGCCCTGGATACCACTGACCGTAGATGTATGCTCCCGTTCAAAGGGCTCATAGACTTTCTTGGCAAACTCCGGGGACATTCCGATGCCATTGTCTTTCACACGGAATTCGTATGTACCATACCCCTTGCGGCTTTGGTCTGTCTGGGATACCGCAACAGATATAGTGCCTCCCTCAGGTGTAAATTTGATGGCGTTTCCCAGAAGGTTTAAAAGAATCTGATTCAGCCGCAGACGATCGCAGCATACGTAGTTGTAAGCCTGCGGGGATAACTCTATGGAAAGGGTCTGATCCTTTTCCTGAACTTGTCCGTGAACGATGGTATTCATACTGGCCAGGAGATCAGACAGGCTACAGGGGGCAACATCCAGATGAATCTTTCCGCTTTCAATCCGGCTCATGTCCAACACATCATTGATCAGGCTTAACAGATGGTTGCTGGCTGTGCGGATCTTCAGAAGATAGTCATGAATATGCTGGGTATCCGGGTCAAATTCATGCTGCATGGCCAGATTAGTAAACCCTACGATAGCATTCATAGGCGTGCGGATATCATGGGACATATTGGAGAGGAAACGGCTTTTGGCCTTGTTGCTTTCCTCCGCCTGGATTTTCTCCAAAGTCAGGATTTCGTTTCGGCTCCTTTGCCAGAAATATACCATAAATACAGCGAATACCACCAGCATCACCAAAAGAAGCTGAATCATGCTGTTTTTGGTGATAGTGGACCGAACCGACTCCACATTGGTACTGACTGTGCCATAATGAATGGTGGTGGTCAGATACCAGTCGGTTCCCTCAGACGGGGCGTAGTAGGTGTAATGCAGGATGCCTTTTAAGTCGTAGGCCACAACGCCGCTTTTTCCTGCCTGAATATCCTCACGCATCTGCGTTACAGAATATCCGTCATGAAAATGCACCTGATTTTCCAGGGCGGAAAAGACATTGTCGTTGTCTTCAATGTGATTGTGGGGAGTCTTTACAATATAGGAACCGTCTTTAAAAATCACATTGGAGAAAATCTGATCCTTCTCATTCTTTAAAGAAAGCTGAGAGGAAATGGTAGCAGCGCTGATTCCCATCAGGTTGCCAGTCAGTGTCTTGCCTTCAAAAGCCAGGCCATGGACAGGCATGACGATAAGCACCATATTTTCCACACCCAAGCTCTGGTTGATGGAAACATAAGGCTTGTCAAAATCAGCGGCTCCCTGGCATTCCAGACCGGGAATCCCAGAGAGGGTGCCGTCCTTGGTATAGATGGTGCCATCCTCATCAATCAAGGCATAGAAATCCGCATCATAGAGGTCAACCACATTGGAAAGATACTGTTTCAGAGTGGCCTGATCCTTCAAATCCTCTGTTCTTATAATCTGGGCAGCCGTCTTAAGATTCTGGGACAGATACTCCAGGCTGTTCTGTATCTGACGGCCGGTTTGAGCAGACAGCTGACGCAGATAAAATTCACTGATGTTGTAGACAGAGGTTTCCGTGGCCTTCTGCGAAGAGTTCATAAACCAGCCGGTGGAGATAGTAAGCACCAGCAAGACGACAATGATGAGGATGGAGATCAGAGTAACCGACTTTCCAGGATGAGAAAAACGGCTCTCTGTCGATAAATAGGATCCCATGGTAAATGTTTGCCCCTTTCTGTCATAGAATGTGTCTCGTTTAGAAGATTATGCCCGCACCGCCCACCGAAGCTTTGCCGATCTTGCACGGCTGTTGAGTGCGCACTCATTAGCACTGGGACGGATAACTTCGTCGGCGATTTCACGGTAGGCACCGGCTTTTTTATATTCTTTCAATGACTGCTTCACCAACCGGTCTTCGCCGGAATGGAAGGTTAGGATAGCAACTCTTCCGCCTGGCGCTAAAACAGAGGGAAGGGATTCCAGAAACTGGTACAGCACTTCAAATTCCCGGTTGATGTCAATCCGCAAAGCCTGAAAGGTTCTGGCGCAGGATTTCTTAACTGCCTCTTTCTGCTCTTTAACCGGAAGAGAGGAGAGAGCGGATTCGATGGCTTGGCGAAGGCCGGCCGTAGTCTCCACAGGTTCTCCTTTTTTCCGCTTTTGGATGATTGCCCGGGCAATCTCACGGGCATAGGGCTCATCTGCATTTTCAAGAAGCATGCCTTCCAATTCATCCTGGGAAATGCCTGCAAGCCTCTGGGCAGCTGTGATGCCCTGTCTGGGATTCAACCGCAGATCCAGAGGACCATTAAACTTATAGGAAAAACCTCGCTGGGGATTGTCAATCTGCATGGAAGAGACACCCAGATCAGCCAATACAAAGTCAAATAGCCCTGTCTGGGCGGAAAGATCCCCGATCTGGGCAAAATTCATCTGTTTCACTGTGAGAAGCTCTGGGCCATATCCCAATGCTTCCAACCGCTTTCTTGTTTTTTCAGACTCTATGGGATCTACATCCAGACCATAGATGTGGCCGGAAGACTGGAGGCATTCCAACATAGCCTGAGTATGGCCGCCATAACCCAAGGTGGCATCCAGGCCCTTTTGGCCAGGCTGGATCTGTAAGATATCCAAAATCTCCTGGACGCAGATGGAGATGTGCATACCTGCCGGTGTTTTGCCTTTGCGGATCACTTTCTGGATGGTATCGCCATATTTTTCTGGCTGAAGCTCCTTATATTTTTCGTTGTAATGTCTGGGATGGGTGCCACTGTAACGGACGCGGCGCTTATGGAGAGATTGTGATTCCATATGTTGTTTCCTCATTGATTTCAGATTGTTTGAACTTCCGTTAAACGGTAAATAAATTGTAGCAGTATTGAGGTAAAAATACAAGAGCAGAAGGATATTTTGTTAAAGACACCAGAACAGATGTTGCTATTGTGATTGACTGAAAATTAAGTACGAATTATAATAATAAATAACAGATAGAACAGATCCTTAACGGGGAAAGGAGAAACATATGAAATATGTAATTCTTGGGGGAGTTGCCGCAGGTACCAAGGCGGCGGCAAAGCTGAAACGGTGCGACCGTCAGGCAGAGGTGAAAGTGTTTACAAAGGGGCCGGATATCTCCTACGCAGGGTGTGGATTGCCCTATTATATTGGAGGCAGCATCGCGGGACGGGAAGCCCTGATCGTCAACTCGCCTGAAAAATATGAGGCTTTGACTGGAGCCCAGGTATTCACCGGAAGAGAGGCAGTCGGTGTTGACTGTGCAAAGAAGACGGTTTCCATCCGGGGAGCTGCCGGGGAGATGTGGGAGGAACCTTATGATAAGCTGATCATCGCTACGGGAGCGGTTCCCTTTGTGCCACCGATTGAAGGGGTGGACAAGGAAGGCGTGTTCTGTGTAAGGACACCAGACGATGCGGTAGGTGCAAGAGAGTACATAGAGAAGCATCACTGCCGCAAGGCAGTGGTATGCGGAGCCGGATTTATCGGCCTGGAGGTGGCAGAGAATCTGATGGCCCAGGGTCTTGAAGTGACGGTGATTGATGGGGCGCCTCAGATTATGCCCAATGCCTTTGACTCTGAGATGGCGGATTACGCCAGGCGCCAGCTGAAAGCAGCCGGGCTGCGGGTTCTGGTATCTACCAGCCTTAAGGGGATCCGCGGGGATCAGTATGCGGAGGCTGTGGAGACAGATAGCGGCGTGATTCCAGCAGACATGGTGATTCTGGCAATCGGTGTTCGCCCGGCAACTGGATTTTTGGAGAACTCTGGTATCAAGATGTGGAAGGGAACTATTTTAACAGATGAGAAACTTGAGACCAATGTGCCGGATGTCTATGCCACAGGAGACTGTGCCATGGTTAAGAATGCCATTACCGGGCAGCCACAGTGGTCTGCTATGGGTTCCACGGCCAACATTGCATCCCGCGTTCTTGCCAAGCAGTTAAACGGAAGCAAGGAAACCTACGGCGGCTGTCTGGGAACTGGAGTCGTCCGTCTTCTGTCTGGACTAAACGGCGGAAGGACTGGTCTTACAGAGGCGGCTGCCAGAGAAGCCGGATACGATGTGGCTACCGTTGTCTGTGTGGTTGATGACAAGGCCCATTATTATCCCGGGGCATCCTCCTTTATGGTGAAGCTGATTGCGGAGGCCAAGAGCAGGAAACTTCTGGGGATTCAGGTGCTGGGGGCGGGAGCTGTAGATAAGATGGTGGATATCGCTGTCACCGGAATCTCCTGCGGGATGAGGCTGGAAGACTTTGATACCCTTGACTTTGCCTATGCGCCGCCATTTTCCACGGCTATCCATCCCTTTGTCACTGCATGCTATATTCTGGAGAACAAGCTGGACGGAGTGTTGGAGAGCATGACGCCAGCGGAGTATCTGGCAGGTGCAGCAAAAGACTATACAGTTATCGACGTTCTGCCAGCTGCGGGGATTCTCAATGCCAGATGGATCAATCTAAGCACTGTGACAGAGCCTATTAAGGATCTTGGGAAGGATGAAAAGCTTCTTCTGGTGTGTGCCAAGGGGAAGAGAGGATATTTCCTTCAAAATCGGCTGAAGGCACTGGGATACACCAATACCCGTGTGTTGGAGGGCGGCATCACATTCAATGAGGTAAAGGTGCCCAGGAACGGGCAGAAGTTGTCTGCTGAGGAAATCAAGCGGGTAAAAGGTTTAGGCTGCCTGCAGGACAAACGGTATGACGATGTGTTTAATGTGCGGGTCATCACAAGAAACGGAAAAGTCACAGCGGAAGAGCAGAAGAAGATCGCGGAGGCTGCAGAGCGCTTTGGTTCCGGCGAGGTGACCATGACCACCCGCCTGACACTGGAGATCCAGGGAGTGGCTTACGACAACATAGACGCTTTGATAGCATTTTTAGATGAGGCAGGCCTGGAGACAGGCGGAACCGGCTCCAAGGTGCGTCCGGTGGTGTCCTGTAAGGGGACAACCTGCCAGTACGGCCTCATTGATACCTTTGACTTGTCGGAAAAGCTGCACAAATTGTTTTATGTGGGATATCATGGAGTCTCCCT
This sequence comes from uncultured Hungatella sp., assembly GCA_947425205.1. GTDB lineage: Bacteria > Bacillota > Clostridia > Lachnospirales > Lachnospiraceae > UBA3402. The sequence goes on from CANDZL010000058.1 coordinate 6,660, forward strand.
ACCTCATAAGTTCAAGATTGCTGTAGGCGGCTGCCCCAACAACTGCGTGAAGCCAAATCTGAATGATGTGGGAATCATCGGGCAGAGGCTGCCTGAGATTGACCTGTCGAAATGCCGGGGATGTAAGGTATGCCAGGTGGAGAAAGCGTGTCCTATTCATGTGGCAGCCCTTGAGGATGGAACGATCCGAATTGATGCCAAGGAGTGCAACCACTGTGGACGCTGTATCTCCAAGTGCCCGTTTGGGGCCGTAAATGAATCGGCAGTGGGATACCGGGTATACATCGGCGGACGCTGGGGCAAGAAAGTGGCAGAAGGACGGCCCCTTGACAAGATCTTTACATCAGAGGCGGACGTGATCCATATGGTGGAGCAAATCCTGCTGTTCTTCCGGAATGAAGGGCAGACTGGAGAGCGTCTGGCAGATACAGTGGCCAGACTGGGCTTTGACTATGTGCAAGATAAGCTTTTAAACAGCAGTATTGACCGAGAAGCTATTCTGAAGAAGGATGTTGTGGGAGGAGCTACGTGTTAGTGTCTTGCCTGGTTTGCATTCAGCTAAATGACACAGAATGAATGTTTTTGCCTCCCAAAAGACTAGACTGAATAGGGTCAAAACACAGGTGTACTGTTAAAAACCGTCTGGAGAGAAACAATGCAAACTTCTCTCCAGGCGGTTTCTGCAAGATTTTTATGCCTTTGAATCAGTCCCCGTACTCCAGATATGCTCCCTTCATAGGGCTGGCCGCATGTTGGCTAAACAGGCGCAACGCCCCTTTTTGATACTTGGATGGCCTTGGTTTCCAGTTTTTGCGCCGTTTACTTAAGATTTGATCCATCTCTTCCAGTGTCTTTCGTTCTCCCTTTACTCCGATGATATTCAGCCTTCTTCCCATGACATCAATCTCAATCAGGTCTCCTTCCTCTACCAGGGCGATGGGGCCGCCGTCTGCAGCTTCGGGACTACAATGGCCGATGACGGGGCCGGTAGATGCGCCGGAGAAACGCCCATCTGTGATCAGGGCAATGCTTCGCCCCAGTTCTTTGTCGCTGCTGATGGCTTCTGAGGTGTAGAACATCTCCGGCATTCCGCTTCCTCTTGGGCCTTCATAGCGTATGAAGACAGCATCACCTTTTTCTACTTTGTGCTTCAGCACTGCATCCAGGCATTCTTCCTCGCTGTCAAAGGGGCGGGCTTTTAATACGGCGGTGAACATCTCTTTGGGGCAGGCGGTGTGTTTGATCACTGCACCTTCGGGGGCTAAGTTGCCTCGCAGGATAGCGATGCTGCCGTCAGTTCCCAGGGCTTTGTCATAGGGGCGGATAATGTCTTCTCTGGTGATGGAGCAGTGGTAACGGCTGTTGAATTCATCCAGCCATTTCTGGCAGCGGTCGTAAAAGCCGTTGGCTTTTAAGTCATCCAGATTTTCGCCCAGGGTTTTTCCGGTTACTGTCATAACATCTAAATGGAGGCAATGCCTGATCTCCTCCATGATAGCCGGAACGCCGCCTGCATAGTAGAAGCATTCTGCCGGCCATCGTCCAGCCGGCCGCACATCCAGAAGGTAGCGGGCACCGCGGTGGAGGCGGTCGAAGGTATCTCCAGTGATTTCAATTCCCAACTCATGGGCGATGGCAGGAAGATGAAGGAGGCAGTTGGTGCTTCCGGATATGGCGGCATGAACCAAAATGGCGTTCTCAAAGCTGTCCATAGTCACAAGGTCGCTGGGGCGCATGTTGTCCATGTAGGCCAGTTTTACGGCCTGGCGGCCTGCCTGTCTGGCATATGCCATGAGATCCGGGCTGGTAGCCGGCATAAGGGCGCTGCCAGGAAGAGACAGGCCTAACGCTTCCGCCATGATCTGCATGGTGGAGGCGGTTCCAATGAAGGAACAGGCTCCACAGCTGGGGCAGGCATTGTGCTTGGCCCAGTTTAACTTATCCTCACCGATCTCGCCACGATGGAATTTGGCACTGTACATGCCTAATTGTTCCAGGGTAAGCATATCCGGGCCGGCGTTCATGGTTCCTCCGGAGACCACAACAGCTGGAATGTTGACACGCAGAAGGCCCATAAGGTTGGCTGGCATTCCCTTATCGCAGCTTGCCAGATAGACACCGGCATCAAAAGGGGTTGCGTTGGCCTGGATCTCGATCATATTGGCAATCATCTCCCGGCTTGCCAGGCTATAGTTGATGCCATCTGTTCCCTGGCTTTCCCCGTCACACATGTCGGTGCAGAAATATCTGGCCCCGTAGCCTCCGGCTTCCGCCACGCCTCTTCTCACTTCCTCCACCAGGATATCTAGGTGCCCGCTTCCCGGGTGGCTGTCGCCGAAGGTACTCTCAATAAAGATCTGGGGCTTGGACAGATCTTCCGGTTTCCAGCCGGTTCCGATACGAAGCGGATCCAGTTCCGGTGCAAGATCCCGCATTTTCTGACTGACTAAACAACTCATAGGTTTCTCCTTTCAATTCTTACTTTGGCTGGTTTTTGCTCCTTTTTTGCTGGCTTCTCATGGTGTTTTTTTCCTGGCCATTCCTGACCGTTTCCTGTCCTGCCGGTCAGGCAAAAAAGGATATGATTAATGCTACCACAAAACCAGTCCCTCCGACAAGTGTTTCCATTACAGTCCATGTTTTTAATGTGGTTTTTTCGTCCAATCCCACCAGAGACTTTACCAGCCAGAAGCCGGAGTCGTTGAAATGGGAGAAGGCGGTAGCACCTCCGGCCACGGCCGCAGTGGTGCAGGCCAGGTACAGAGGAGATAATTCCTGGATCCCTGGAATGGAGGAGACAATACCAGCTGCCATAGTCATGGCGACTGTGGAAGACCCTACACTGATCCGAACCAGAACCGCCACGATAAATGCCAGGATCACAATGGGAAGGGACAAAGATGCCACCCCGTTTCCAATGATATCACCTAGGCCGGAATACTGAAGTACATACCGCAGCACGCCGCCGCAGGCAGTGACTAAAAGGATCATGCCAGCAGGCTCCAGGGATCTGGTCATAATGGTTTCCAACTCTTCCAGAGTGTATCCGTGGCGGATCCCAAGAAGTACCATAGCGGCAACCGTCGCGATCAGCAAGGCGACAAATGGTTCTCCCAGAAAGCCGAATAGTGGCTGCAAAGGAGCCAGGGCGGGGACAACACCAGCGATGGAATCCAGGATAATAAGTACAAGAGGAATCAGGATGATGCCTGCGATGGTCCAGAAGCTGGGAAGCTTGGATTCGTCAAAGTCTTCATGGCCGGCAAGGCGATCCGGCACCGGTACATAGAATTTCTTTCCACAGATGCTTCCCCACACAGGGCCAGCAACTACCATGGCACAGGCTCCGCAGAAGATGCCAACCAGGATCACCCAACCCAGATCCACGTTTAGCATGGTGGCGACCAGAACCGGGCCGGGAGTGGGTGGAATGAAGGCATGTCCTACTGCCAGTCCGGCCAACAGGGGGATGGCATAAAATAGGGAAGAACGATGGGTACGTTTGGCCAAGGAAAAGGCCAGAGGAATCAGTATGATTAAGCCCGCATCAAAAAAGACTGGCATGGCGATGACCATACCTGTAATGCCAAGAGCCCAGGCCGCCTTTTTGTCTCCGAACCATGCTACCATAGTAACAGCCAGAGTCTGGGCACCTCCGGAGATTTCCAGGATGGCTCCGAACATGGAACCCAGTCCGACTAAAAGTGCAATACCTTTTAAGGTGTTTCCGATACCGTCATTGACTGCCTGGATGATATGGGAAGCCGGCATTCCGGCTAACAGGCCGATGGCGATGGCTCCGGCTAAAATCGCGATCACTGCCTGAATCTTAAACCGAATGATTAAAACCAACAGTAAGATAAGCCCAACCATCGCGGCGATGATAAGCCTTGGGGGATTTAAAACAGTTTCTGCTGACATAGATACTTCCTCTCTTTCTTGTTATAGTATTATAGTCTTATGTTTGGACGCTTTTATTCATCCTATAATAAAAAATAGGAAATATCATGGCAGTTAGCACATGATTGCAGGTTCCGGTTGGGATTGCTCCAGTTTGTCGCTTGTAAAAGATACAGGCTTCGTTTATAATGTAAAAAACCAGAATATTGTAAGGTATCTGTTGAAAGATGTATAAGAAAACCGAAAAAAACAGGAAGGCATACCTATGGAATATCAAAAAAAGAATTCAGAAGTGATAGACAGTTGGTGTGAGGAAGGCTGGGTATGGGGACAGCCGATCACCCATGAGATATATCAGAAAGCCACCCAGGGAGAATGGGGTGTGTATCTGACACCAACCAAACAGGTGCCCCATGAATGGTTTGGGGAGATGAAGGGCAAACAGGTGCTGGGGCTGGCAAGCGGCGGAGGCCAGCAGATACCGATTTTTACGGCGCTTGGCGCAGTGTGTACGGTTCTGGATTATTCGTCCAGGCAGTGTGAGAGCGAGAGGGCAGTGGCGGAGAGGGAAGGCTATGACGTTCAGATTGTCCAGGCGGATATGACGAAAAAGCTTCCTTTTCAGGACGAAACTTTTGACCTTGTTTTTCACCCGGTATCCAACTGTTATGTGGAAAAGGTAAGGCCAATTTTCAGGGAGTGCTACCGGGTGCTTAAAAAAGGCGGAATTTTCCTTGGGGGATATGATATTGGGTTCAACTATATATTCGACGAAAGAGAAGAGAAGATCATAAGATCCCTTCCCTTCAATCCTCTGAAGGATCAATTGTTGTATGAGGCATCTTTAAAAAACAATGACGGAATCCAGTTTTCCCACACGCTGGAGGAACAGATCGGAGGCCAGCTGGAGGCTGGCTTTCGGCTGACCCACCTATTTGAAGATACCAACGGAGAAGGCAATCTCCATGAGCACAACATTCCATGCTTTATCGCCACCCGGTGCGTGAAGGAATAAAAGAAACGATGGACAATCCAATCACAAGAAGAAGGGACAGGGCGCTTATGGCGGCTCCTGCTGCCAGTCCGGGAGTCTGGTAGGAAAAAATAACTTCATGCTCCCCCTCTTCCAGTAGAATCCCCAGATGCATACGATTGCATTTCCATACAGGAACCTTCTGGCCATCAACCATAGCGCTCCATCCTTCGCTGTAGGGAATGGATACACACAGAATCCGATTGCCGGTGACAGAAATGCTGCCCTTGATTTGATTCAACGCCAGGGTAGCATCCAGGCATTCTGTTTTTCTGGCATTTGCCTGCTTTACAAAAGAATCCATAGGAAGAGAATACAGTTCTAGATCATGGAGGCAGAAGGTTCCGGAAAAGGGAAAACGGATCCTCACGGTTTTTTTTCCATCATCCCCGGCAGTCCCTCCGCTTACCAATACAAGAAAATTTTTTAATTTCCCGTTCCAGGCACTGACACTGGATGTGCAGTAAATCTTTTTTTCCTGCGTTCCTTCTGCCCCTACAAAAAAGTGTAGCATCTCATATCCGGATTCCTCGATGTCAAAGCCGCAGACCCGAAGGTAGGTCTCGGAATGGTCTGCCTCATGGTATTGGACCGTGATCTGGCCGCCAGATTCCCCCACAGAAAGAAGACCTGATTCCGGATCCCAGGTAAGGCCTTCCATGGAACAGATCGTAAAGGGGAGAGGAGTATGGTCAAACGCACAATCCGATTCCTCAATCAGCATAACGCCGTCTTCCTGTCCTTTTAGGGCGGATATGGCCTCTGGCTCTAACACTGCTGCCTGCATAAAGGCCTGCTGTGTCTGGAGGGCAGAAAAATCTTCCAACTTCTGGCTTGGCAAGACCTGGTCATAGGTGTATCCCAAAGGCATGGCATAGGGACTTTCATAGAGAATTCCATTGCTGCCCATATCCAGATCCGGGAATTCCTGCTTCTGGACATAACCATAAGGAACCGCCATATCTCCATCGGCCTTTTTAGCAAAATAACGGACACTGTTCAGGCAAAGAAGGGCCGCCCGCTCCCCATAACCATTGTACCAGCTGGGAAACTTCAGATCCGGATTCTCCAGGATATAGGCATAATCATAGATTTCTTTTCTTGTCAGGCTGAAATACGAATTGGCTCCGTTGAGGCCGCTTATGAGGCCCCAGTTAGTTTCCTGGGGAGTATCACCTTCTATACGGGAGAAAGAAGGGGACGATTCCTGGCCAGGATCCAGGCCAGATACAGAAGCCTTGGAGAAAACGGCGGTTTCTTGCATCTCACCAGCAACCGAAACCTCTGACAGCCTGGTCATGGTCCCCAATGCAGATCCGTATACAGGAAACTGGGAGATATAACCGATTCCGGAATCGGAATAAAGGCTTTGGGCAGAGAGAAGAACCGTGAGGATGGCACAAAATACCAGAAGACAGGAAAGCAACCTCTTCCTGATGCAAACAATGGCCATTACACTTACAAGGAATAACCCGGCAAACCCAGCTGAAATCTTCCAGTCTATACCGCCATTTAATACGTTGTCCTTAAAAAAGAGCCTGGCTGCGCCCAGAAAGAACAGGGTAAGAAACACGATCCCTTTTTTCGAGATTTGTTCCGCCTTCTCCACCCCCAAAATGAAGAGGAGAGCCATACAGAAGCTGTAACCGAAGACCCAGCGGTGGCTGACATAGCTGAGTCCGTTCATGACCCATCCGCCTAAAGGGATCCACAGAAGAAGGGACAGGATCAGAAACCATGCCCCAAGCCACAGATTTTGGCGTTCCCTTTTCCAATTTCCCAGCACCAATAATCCTGTATATGCCGAAGCCGGATACACAAGTACGCACCAGTAATCCGCCGTATATACTGGGAAGAAATAACCGGCCAAAAGCTGTTTGTAGAAATCCAGAGGATACAAAAACCAGGTATTGGTAAATGCTGCCCCTGTTCCCACTCTGGCGCTGGCTAAGAGAGCAAGGACATCCGGAATCAAAATCACTGCCCCCAGGGTGATTCCCAGAAGATACCATCCGCAGCCGGCGAAAAATATACGGCCAAGGTTCTCCTTCCACCTCCTGTGATACAAAGCCCCAAACCGTATGACAGCATACAGAAAAGTGAGGATTGTAAGCATATAGAAAAAGTAAAAATTGCTGCAGGCAGAAATTCCGGCGGTCACAGCCAGAAGTGTTCCCTTTTTCCCCTGCAACACCTGCTCCACTCCCAGGCAGAGGAGGGGAAAGGTAATCCACGGATTCATAAAATACGGGTGCCGCACCCCTGCATACAGGGCGAATCCGCTGAAAATATAGACGAAAGCCCCTCCTATGGCAGGAATCGCCGGTTTTCCCATAGCATGGCAGTATATTCCGAACGTTACCCCAGCCAGATAATACCGCAGAATAGCCAGAATGTTGTAGCACAATTCCATCTTTTCCGTGGGGAACAGTAGGGAGAGCCATAAAAGAGGATCCCCGAATCCATAGTAATTTAAGGTGGTAAGAACATCAAACCCTGTCCCGATGGAAGGATCCACCATAGGCAGGCAGAACGTCCCAGTCAGGAGGTTGGAAAAGAAATCTCTCCAGTATTTGGAGATGTATACCATGGCAGCATAGGTCTGATACAGCCCGTCATATCCCCATATCATGCTTTTGTGTCCTGTATAAAACGGTCGCCATAGGATAAGGCCGATACACAGAAAGGAAATGGTGTAAGCCAGAAGCCATTTTTTTAAAGAATAGGTGTTGTTCGATGGTTTGGTCATGATGTTCGTTTTCCTTACTCCCTTTTCGAAAAAAGTGTTCCCCCTGTATCTTGTCCTATACAATTAGAGAACTTGTGCCTGCCATTGGAACGTTTTATTGCAAATTGTCACTGCAAATCCAGGTTTATCTCATACTTGTCATGAATAAGCACATAATTTACATTGTGCTTTCGGGCCATCTCTAAAAATATTGCATTTTCTTCCAGGACGCGTTCCATGGTGCACCATCCATCGTCTAAACGATGTTCAATGACCGTTGCATATTGTTTTATATCGGCGAAATGATTTCTTATATAGTCCGGACTCAACACAAGACAATAGTATTTTATATGGTTAAGGTACTCTTTTTCAAAGTCCTTGGACCAATCAAAAGGAATATAGCACCCTTCCACAATAAGATTTTGATGGTTCTCTATGGCCGTTTTAATCATTTCGCGAATAACAGGCCATAGATACTCTGTAAGCTTATCATCATCTTCAGGCGTAAGAGCCGTATAACCGCTGCGGATGAGACCCATTTTTAAATGGTCGATGGATAAATATGGATAGTTATATGTTTCAAGAAGTTTTTGGGCAAGGGCAGTCTTGCCAGTGTGTGATGCTCCTGTTATCAATACAATCATTGGTTTTCTCCTCTTTGTTCTAAGGTTTAGTTTACTATAAGTTGGCTGTGTTTGCAATGGATAATAGGGGATTGGGCTAGGGATGCTGGGCTAGGGATGCTGATCATTTGAGCAGTTGATATTGGCCTATTCGTATGATAGAGTATAGATAGACAGCATGGGAAACTATTTGGGGGAAGAAGGATGATAGTAAGTATAATTGTACCTATATACAATACACAGGATTATTTAGAACGATGTTTTCAAAGCATTGTTGCCAACAATACCAGAGAATATGAAGTTCTTCTGGTCAATGACGGTTCCACAGATCATGGGAAGCGTATTTGCCAGAAGGTTGTGGACAGGTATCCTGACAGATTTCGCCTGTTTAATAAAGAAAACGGAGGCCTGTCATCGGCGCGAAACTATGGCATAAGGCAGGAAACCAGAGGACGTTATCTTATGTTCCTAGATCCGGATGACTACCTGGAAGCGGGATTTTTAGACAGGGTATGCAGACAGTTATCTGAAAAAGGACAGGCGGAACTATACGAATTTGGATATGTGGTCCATCAGAAAGGCAAGAGGGATCGAGTCTATCTTCCGCCATTTACAATTGATCAGGATTTTCCTGTAACCGGATACCAGTATCTGAAACAGGCGTATAAAAAATATAGGACCTATTCCTGGGCTTCCTGGAAGTATATAATAGAGAAAGAATTTTTTCAAAAGACGGGACTCTTGTTTGAGGAGGGAAGAAATTATGAAGATATTCTTCTTATGCCCTAGTTGATACTAAGGTGTAAAAAAATTAGTACGATTCCTTGTATCGCATATCATTACACATCCGGCCGCCCCGGATCCATTACCCAGACGTTTACATTGAAGAATGAGCTTGACAAGCTGTACGCGGCATCCCGGGGAATACAACTCTTTTCCAAGATAAAAGAAAACGAATTTCGGACACTGGCTCAGAATTCGTTTTCCATGACCTATTATAGTGTTCTTCCTTCGCTGTATATGCAAAAAGACAGACAAAAGCGGAAGATTCTGGAACAGGAACTCTTAAAAAAGAAGGCAATGATCAACTATACCATTTCAGGAAAACATAAGATTTTAAAAAATATTGTGAAGCTGTATGGCATCTATTTCTGTGGTTTCTTATTGTTGGTCAGAAGGAAATGGAAGCATCTGGGAGAAATGCTGTTCTATACCAGATAAATGGCACAGAGAACGGCTAATGGGGACGAAAAAGGGTGTAAATCTTTTTCAAAAGCCAATAAGATTTACACCCTTTCAAGAGAATACGCTTTATAATGTTACTCTTTGAGAAAATCAAGCTCTGCCAGATTGATTCCTGATGCGGTCAAAATAACTTTTAATTCGATATATCGACGTTTCATTTTTTTGTAAGTGACAGATCCTTTATCGCAATCTATCATATAATCCTGCAATCGGGAAAATTCTTCAACTGATATCTTAAGCATTTCCTTTTCGGTCATGTCATCACCATCCTTTTTTATCTGCCAATCCGCTGCTACAATATGATTATAACAAACGACATAATAAGTGTAAACCTTATTTGGTATTTCGGTGAAAAACAATTAGAAAAGTGTCGCTTAATATATAGTTAAGCGACACTTTTTATAGAAATAGTTCTTAAACAATTCGTGATTCTGTAACGATTTTGATTATAGCATCATTTTAGACCTGTGTCAACTGAATCAACCCCATGAATTTTCTGATCTTTTCTATAAAAAAATGAAAAAATCTCTTAATTTTCCAAATTATACCGAAATAAAATCACAATAACCTTGAAAACAGTACACCTATAACCACGTTCAATCGTCGCTTAACTATATATTAAGCGTACCTTTTCCACTAAGTTTACAGATCAATTCATGCAAGGAGATGAAAATCATCTGGTATTTATTAAAATGCCCGGCTGAAAGAGAAGCAGATTATGTAAGTGCATGTCAGAAACTGGCAAGACGAAAGGGCATCCAGGAGGTGATATGCTTTCAGTATCAGCGGATGCTGCGCTACAAAGGCAGTTGGCATCTGGAAGAGCGGACGCTGCTTCCAGGATACATTTTTTTGTGGGAACCGAAGACAATCCGTCATGTGGAGAAGACAGGAGAGAAAGTAGGAGGCATAGCCGCAAAAGAGATGTTCCCTTCTTCTGTGATCCCCTGTAAGGTATCCTGCCTGAAAGAACTGTGTTCACAGGGCAACTTAATCGGTATGTCTCAGGGAATGATCAGAAATGGAACTCCCGTTGTGACCCAGGGACCTTTAAAAGGCCGAGAACATCTGATCCGAAAGATTGACCGCCATAAGAGGACAGCACAAATTCAGATTCCCATTGCCGGGCAGATGGAACAGATGATTGTGGGACTGGAGATTTACGAGAAACAGTTATAAGGAAACGATTAGATAATAAGCCGCTGAAGCATTGGCACAGATGGCTTTGGATCTATGGTCATATTGGCAGAAACGCCTGCAGGTAAGGAATATCCTTAACCTGTGGGATGGCGGAGCTTACCCTAAAAAGGGATTGTTGTATGACAAAAAACAGGAGAAAACATATGTGGTATGTGATACAAACTGTCGGCGGGGAGGAAGAAAAGACTGCTGAAGTGATAAGAAAAACCATTCCATGTTATTGTATGGAAGATTGCTTTATCCCCAAGAGAGCGCGAATGAAAAAATTCCGTGGACACTGGAATAAAGTGGAAGAGGTTCTGTTTCAGGGTTATGTGTTTGTAACCTCAAAACAGCCGGAGGGATTGTATCAGGAATTACAGAAGATTCCCAAGCTTACCAAGTTTCTAGGACGGGAAAGGGATTATTTTCTTCCTCTGAATGAGGAGGAAGAGCGGCTTATCCGGAACATAGGGGATAGAACCCATCAGATTGGTATTTCAAAAATTCAGGTGGGGGAAGGAAACCAAATCCGCGTGGTGGAAGGCCCTTTAAAAAACTTTATAGGAAATATAGTGAAGACAGACCTTCACAAGAGGGAAGTATCCATACAGGTAACCTTTATGGGAAGGGAAATGAGGTTGCATCTGGGAATCGAGATGGTGGAGGCATTTCAGCCATAAGTGCATAACCCATGAGGAAAGAGATACAGAATGGAGAACATACAAAATATGAGCACAGATTGTAAAAAACAGATTGCATTCAGCCCTCCGGATATCGGTGAGCTTGAAATAAAAGAAGTAGAGAAAGCCTTACGTTCCGGATGGATCACCACAGGGCCCAGGACAAAACAGCTGGAGAAGAATCTGGCTGTTTTTCTTCATGTGGCAAAGGCTGTGTGTCTAAATTCCGCTACGGCCGCAGAAGAACTGACTCTTCGCCTTCTGGGAATCGGAGAGGGGGATGAAGTAATCGTCCCAGTATATACCTATACCAGCACGGCTTCCGTGGTGATTCACTGCAAAGCCAAGGTTGTATTTGTGGATATCCAGAAGGATGGAGACAGGGTAACCCATGCTCCGGAGATGGATTATAATGCGGTGGCTGCTGCAATTAATGAGAAAACAAAGGCAGTGATTCCGGTGGATATCGGCGGAATCATGTGCGATTATGAGACTTTACTGGATGTTGTGGAAAGCAAGCGGAGCCTGTTTCGGCCAGCCAATCACATTCAGGAGCAGATTGGCCGAATCGCCATTATCGCTGACTGCGCCCACGCCCTGGGCGCAAGCAGACACGGGAAGATGGCTGGAAATGCAGCGGACTTCAGTACGTTTTCCTTTCATGCAGTCAAAAATTTCACCACAGCAGAAGGAGGGGCGGTCACATGGAATCCGGCGCTGGGGCTTGACGACGAAGCCATCTATGAAATGTATCAGTTGTTCTCCCTCCACGGACAGAGCAAGGATGCCCTTGCCAAGACGAAGTTGGGAGCATGGGAGTATGATATCATTGGCCCTTGGTTTAAGTGCAACATGACTGATATCATGGCTGCTATAGGCTTAGGACAGCTGGAACGTTATCCAGGCCTTCTTGCCAGACGGAGGGAAATCATTGAGCGTTATGATACTGCCTGCGACCGGTTGGGAGTGTTTCATGTCCGGCATTATGGAACGGAGTATGCTTCCTCCGGACATTTATACCTTACCCGCCTTCCTGGGATAGAAGAAGGGCAGCGCAATGAGATGATTACCAAAATGGCAGAGCTGGGAGTGGCTGTCAATGTTCATTATAAGCCATTGGCTATGATGAGCGCATACAAAAAATACGGATGGAATATAAAGGATTTTCCCAATGCTTACGACTACTATCGCAATCTGATAACATTGCCTCTTCACACGCTGATGTCGGATGAGGATGTTATGTATGTGATAGAAAAATGGAGCGAGGTTGTAAAGGAGTCTATCCCAGCGATCTGACCCATTTGCTTCCAGATGGTGTTATAAATGAAAGCAATGGAGTATTAGTGAAAGAAAACGAGAAAGGGAGAGACAAACATGTTGCGAGATTGGGAACATTTGCCTGCTTATATGAAAAAAGACGAGGTTCGCCCATATTATGACAATTTAAGGAAAAAGAGGGTCAGCCTGGCTGTCAAACGGCTCTTTGACATCACGGCATCGATTTCTCTGCTTTTTATTCTTGCTCCGGCTTTCATCAGTATCTCCATTCTTATCGCCTTGGATTCCAAAGGCGGTATCTTTTTTTGTCAGGAACGGATTACCCAATACGGAAGGAAATTTAAAATATTGAAATTCCGAACCATGGTTTCCGATGCAGAGTGCAGAGGAAGCCTTGTAACCGTTGAGGATGATTGCCGGATCACAGCAATCGGTCAGAAGCTTCGCAGATACAGGCTGGACGAACTTCCCCAGCTGATCAATATTGCTTTGGGAGATATGAGTTTCGTGGGAACAAGACCGGAGGTAACCAAGTATGTAAAGAAGTACACGCAGGAGATGATGGCAACCCTCCTTTTGCCAGCCGGGGTCACAAGTGAGTGCAGCATTCGCTATAAAGACGAGGATCGACTGCTTTGTGAGGCAGATCCTGCAGAGATTGATAGGATCTATATAGAAGAGGTGCTTCCGAAAAAAATGAAGATGAATCTGGAAAGCATCCGAAGATTTAGCTTGTTACAAGAATGGATGGTTATGGCCAGGACGCTATTGGCAGTCTTAAGCTGAGGAAAAGAAGATGAAAACGTTTTCCGTGTTAATGTCCCTTTACTACAAAGAAAAGGCGGAGTATTTCCAACAGTGCATGAAAAGCATTTTGAATCAAACACGAATGCCAGAGGAGATCGTGATTGTAAAAGACGGACCTCTTACAGATGAGTTGGAGAACATCCTTTCTCTATACATAGATCGAGATCCAGAATTATATACCATTGTTCCGTTAGAGAAGAACATGGGGTTGGGCCCTGCATTGGCGGAAGGCCTAAAACATTGTCGCAACCCATTGGTTGCACGCATGGATACAGATGATTTATCCGTGAAAAGACGTTTTGAGATTCAGGTGAACGCATTTGAAGAAGATCCAACGCTAGACATATGCGGCAGTGCCATTGTTGAATTTGAGGGGACACCGAGAAATATGGTGGCACGAAGACAAGTTCCTTTAGACGACAGATCCATAAAGAACTATCAGAGAAGACGGGATGCCTTTAACCATATGACCGTGATGTATAAAAAGGAAGCAGTATTGAAAGCAGGGAATTATCAATCTGTTCCATTGATGGAAGATACTGTGCTCTGGGTAATGATGATTCTGGCTGGGGCGAACTGTAAGAATATCGAAAAACCTCTGGTGTATGCCAGAGTTGGTAAAGAGATGTTTGACCGACGAGGCGGGTGGGAGTATTGGAAGAAATACCGGGAAGGGCGCAAGCGGGTATATCAGACAGGGTATATAAGTAAAGCAGACTACTATCTGACTCTGGCAACTCAGATATGCGTTGCCCTTATTCCGCCAAAAGCGAGAGAATGGGTATTTATACATATATTGCATCGAAAAAAGAGACGGAGATAAGATGAACAAACTGAGAATGATACGGCATGAGCTGAATTACTTGAAGCTATCGGATGTGGGCGCTGTTTTTGTTTTTTTGGCAGCGCTGATTCCTTCTTTCCTGTATGTTTGTTGGACGAAAAGCAGAAAGAAGGAAATCTGGCTTATCTGTGAGGATAAGAAGGAGGCAAGGGATAACGGTTACTGTTTTTTCAAATATTTAGTTACAAATACCCGTGTGGATGTTGTCTACGCCATCGACTATAAATCCAAAGATTATGAAATGGTTCATAATCTTGGAAAAACAGTACCATATGGCAGCATAAGACACTGGATGCTCTATTTTGCCTGCCGGTACAATATCAGCAGCCAAAAAGGCGGAAAGCCCAATGCCGCCATCGGCTATGTCTTGGAAAACACCAAAATGGTGAAAGAAAAGTTCATTTTTTTGCAACATGGCATTACCATTAACAGGGCAGAATGGCTCTTTTACAAGAATACACGGATGCGGCTGTTTATCTGTGGGGCAAAACCAGAATATGATTATGTAAAGGCGCAGTTTGGCTATCCGTCTGGACATCTTAAATATCTGGGGTTTCCAAGGTTTGATGCGTATCATGACACGAACCCCAACTACAGGCAAATCTTACTGATCCCCAGCTGGAGGGAATGGATTGGCTCAAAAAACGAGTATTCCAATGTGTATGAGGATACCAGGGTCTTTAAAAAAACCGAATATTATAAACGGTATCAGGGGCTTTTGAATAATAAAGAACTCCAGGCTTTTCTGATTGAACATCAATTATTCCTATACTTTTATCCTCATAGAAACATGCAGCGATTTATCGGTGACTTCTCCTGCAACTGTAGCCAGATCAAGATGGTAACCAATACAGATGGAGATATCCGTAAACTGTTAATCGAATCTGCTGTGATGATCACAGATTATTCCAGTGTTGCATTGGATTTTGCGTATATGAAAAAGCCCATTTTGTTTTATCAGTTTGATGAAAAACGGTTTCGCCAGGCCCAATATGGAGAGGGATATTTTCATTATAGCCATACCGGTTTTGGCAAAGTTGTGTATGAAGAGGAAGACGTGGTCAGAGAGGTAAAAATCATATGTAGCAACCATTTTCAGGTTTCACAGGAGTTTGTTGATGCCCATAAAAGATTTTTCCCTCTCTGTGATCAGGATAATTGCAGGAGGATTTATGAATGCCTGTTAACATTGGAATGAAATCAAAATCACTGCTATGGCTTGTCATAGTCTTTTCTTTCTATATCTTTCCTATTGTGGGAACACGCTACGGGATCATAAGTTATTCAGTTATTTATGTAATACCGATGGCTTATTTGTTTGTCCATTTAAGGACCTTGCTGGCTTTATTTGGAAGAATAAGGGTGCGTTATGTCATGGATATCTGCATCTTCGCGTTGCTCTTAATGATCAGTGTGACAATGCCTGTGCTCCATGATACAGGAGATTATACTTATGTTTGGACTGTCCTTGGGATTGTAAGAAAATTAATCATCTATCTTTTTCTTACCATAGTCTTAGTTCATCATTATCCCAAAGAAAATGTACTGTTCCATTTTATGAAGCTGCATATTATTGCAACATCGGCGTACGTGATCGGCTCCATGCTCTTTTTTGGGTTCCCTATCTTGAAAACCACATGGAACCATATCTGGCAATTTGAAAATTTCAGTTTTTTGAAGAAATACGGATATTCGTTGAGGTTTGGATGGAGCGGCTTCTCTGGTTTTCGGGCAACTATAACCTGTACCCTTTCGGTTATCTTCCTGTTGTTTCTGAAGTTTGACCGTCTGTTCCGGGATTTTAGGGTTTTCTCCCGTACATGGATCCTGCTTCTGGGGCTGAACGTATTGGGAAATATGTTTTATGGGAGAAGCGGTGTCATCGCATCCGTCTTGATCTGTATTGCAGCTCTGGTAATGTATAGAAAAATAAATGGAAAGCTGATCGTCTCAACTGTGCTGATGGCAGGTGGACTGTTTCTTGTTATCACCGGGTTGGCCCAGGTAAACGAATCCATACATGATTGGTATAACTGGGTGACATCCCCCATACTTAGTCTGATAACCACAGGTAAAACGGATAATTACTCGTTTAACCATCTTGTGAACGACATGATCTTTTTTCCTGAATGGAAAACCTTTCTCTGGGGAGACGGGCTTTATACCGATCCAGTTACTGGGCGCTATTATATGAATACGGATTCCGGATTTATGAGACAAATCTTGTTCTGGGGAATTGGAGTGACTGCTTTGGTCTATGGATACACGGTATACAACCTGAAAAGCTTTTTTACTGGCAGCGGTTTAAAGCTGGCAGCCCTGTTATTGATGGGTTTTGCAGTCTATGAGTTTAAAGGAGAAGAATATTATGAGATCGTTCCCTTATTCTTCATGCTTTCTTTGATGTTTGACTGGAGGATGGGGACAGATCGCGTGAACAGGTTTGGAAAAATCGGTGTGATAGGCAAGGGACAAGAAAATGTTCCAGGGTATGTTGACATGGAAAGGGGTGGCAGCGGGTGATAAGCGTGGTTATGAGTACCTATAAGGAACCCAGGCGGTACGTGGAGCAGGCAGTTGACTCCATCTTAAGCCAGACCTACCGGGATATCGAACTGATCCTTATTGTAGATGATCCGGATAACAGGGATGTCATTCAGTATATACAATCCAAAAGCCAGAAGGATCATCGAATCATTTACCAAATCAACGAAACCAACTGTGGAATCGTCGAAAGCTTAAACCGAGGGATTCGGCTGGCAAGGGGTGAATATCTTGCCCGTATGGATGCGGACGATATCTCTGAACCAGACCGGCTTGAAACGGAGTTGGAATATCTGATATCCAACCATCTGGATCTGGTTGGCTGTAATGTAAGGGACATAGACGAAGATGGAAACATCATAAACAGGGAGGGTACCCATTATCCAACATCAGACAAGGTAATAAAAAAATACTTAAATCTGAACAATGGGATTCCCCATCCAACATGGCTTATGAGGAAATCCATATTGGACAACACCCATCTGTACCGGGATTTTTCGGCATGCGAGGACTATGAATTTTTAACAAGGATGGCTTTGAATGGGAAGAGGTTGGGGAATGTCAAAGAACCGAAACTGAGATATCGGATTAATAAAAATGGGATTTCATGTAACAAAAAGGTTTTGCAGAAAACCGGCCTTTCTTATATCCGGAAAAAGTATGCTGCTGGAAAGAAATGTGATGTTTTGGAGTTTCATGCATTTTTAGAGAGCGTGGAGGGAAGGAGGAAGGCAGAGGGGCTTAAGAAGTATTATGAGCAGTCTGACAGATTGAAAGAACATCTTGCCCACAAACGGTGGGGAAGCTTTCTCTTCTCAG
>CANDZL010000059.1:0-23586 GCA_947425205.1 uncultured Hungatella sp.
AGTTCAAAGAGTATTTTCCGAGTAACGCGGTAGAATATTTTGTGTCCTACTACGACTACTACCAACCAGAAGCCTATGTCCCTTCCACCGATACCTACATCGAAAAGGATTCTGCCATCAATGACGAGATAGACAAGCTGCGCCATTCAGCTACGGCGGCGTTATCGGAGAGGCGGGATGTGGTTATTGTGTCTTCGGTTTCCTGCATCTATGGGTTGGGAAGTCCCATTGATTATCAGGAGATGGTGATCTCTCTCCGGCCTGGGATGGTGAAGGATCGGGACGAGGTGATCCACAAGCTGATTGATATACAGTATGACCGCAACGACATGGATTTCCATCGGGGCACTTTCCGAGTGAGAGGGGATACGGTGGAAGTGTTTCCGGCGTATTCAGGAAATGAGGCGTACCGGATTGAATTTTTCGGGGATGAGGTGGATCGCATCACGGAGATTGACACAGTCACAGGTGAGGTGAAGGCGCAGTTGGGGCATGTGGCATTGTTTCCGGCATCCCATTATGTGGTTCCCAAGGAGAAGATGGAGGAAGCTGCTGTAAATATTCTGGAAGAGTTGAAAGAGCGGGTGGCTTACTTTAAGAGTGAAGACAAGCTGTTGGAGGCCCAGAGAATTGCGGAGAGGACTAATTTTGATGTGGAGATGATGAGGGAGACTGGTTTTTGCTCTGGTATCGAGAACTACTCCAGGCATCTGACTGGCTCAGCGCCGGGGGAGCCACCCTATACATTGATTGATTATTTTCCAGACGATTTTCTGATTATTATTGATGAGTCCCATATTACATTACCACAGGTAAGAGGTATGTATGCAGGCGACCGTTCCAGGAAACAGACACTGGTGGATTATGGTTTTCGTCTGCCGTCTGCGTTGGACAACCGGCCTTTGAATTTTGGAGAGTTTGAGAGCAAGATTGACCAGATGATGTTTGTGTCGGCGACTCCGTCGGTGTATGAGGCAGAGCATGAGTTGATGCGGACAGAGCAGATCATCCGCCCCACCGGTCTTTTGGATCCGGAGATATCGGTTCGGCCGGTAGAGGGACAGATTGACGATCTGGTTTCCGAGGTGAATCGGGAGGTGGAAAAGGGGAATAAAGTTCTGGTGACTACCCTTACGAAACGGATGGCAGAGGATTTGACAGACTATATGAGAGAGGTGGGGATACGGGTCAAGTACCTTCATTCCGATATCGATACGCTGGAACGGGCGGAAATTATCCGTGACATGCGTATGAATGTATTCGATGTATTGGTGGGGATTAACCTTTTGCGAGAGGGGCTGGATATTCCGGAGATTTCTCTGGTTGCGATCCTGGATGCGGACAAGGAAGGGTTTTTGCGCTCAGAGACTTCGCTGATTCAGACTATAGGACGGGCGGCCAGGAATGTGGAGGGTCATGTGATTATGTACGCTGATACCATTACGGACTCCATGAGAACCGCCATTGATGAGACCAACCGGCGCCGAAAGATCCAGCAGCAGTATAATGAGGAACATGGGATCACGCCTACCTCTATCAAAAAGGCCGTCCGGGATCTGATTGCAATTTCCAAGGCAGCATCGGATGATTTAGCGAGTCAGGAAAAAGATATAGAATCTATGGATGCCAAAGAACTGAATAAACTTCAGAAAGAACTGCAAAAGAAAATGCACAAGGCAGCAGCAGAGCTGAACTTTGAAGAAGCGGCTGTGCTGAGAGATAGGATGATGGAAATTAAAAAGATGTTGCTGGATATAGAATAGAGTTGTATGGAATGATAAGAGTGAAACCATCGTGATTGAACAAGGCCGAAGAAGAGCCTGGAAAGAATAATCAGCATGGAGCATGGCAGGCAGAATCCTGAAGGATAAGTACCTGATCCGATTCCCGGGAGTAGTAATACACATGATCGGAAAGCTGCTCTTCCACGGAGACCTCTGTCTGATTGATCTGGTTAACCATATCCGACAATTTGTCCAGTGAGATTGTCTTATCATAGGGAACCAGCAGGACTTCATGGATGCTGGAAGGAAGAATCACCAGATCCTGGTTCAATTGCTGTGAGAAATTGCTGAGCACCTGTGGATAGAGAATAGTGCCTGCCCCGTTGATGCCAGTGCTGTTGGTCAGAACGTAAAGCGGAGAGCGGGCCTGGGATCTTGAAAGGTCTTCCACGACAGATTCCAGTTCATCCAGATCCATCTCCTGACACAGTACATCGCTCATGACCTGGGACATAGGTTTCAGATCAGGAGGGAAGCATATGGGGGTGTTGTAGATAGCCAGTTGATAAATTTCCTCTGTAGTGGTATTCCATGCAGCCAGATGGAAGTTGTGGATGAGGGCAGTCAGCTGGCCGGTTTCATTTTCCTCCAGATACAGATAGAAGATGACGGAAAGATCCAGATAGGGAACAGACGGAATTTCTTTTAAGAGTTCCCTGTTGGCATCGGTGTGAACCAGCTTATAAACGATTTTATCTTTCAATTTGGAAAAGTCATTGAGAATCGAAAAATCGGTGTGAAGCAGCGCAGAGTCTTCCCTATAAAGCTGCTGAATCTCTTCTACAATCGATTCCATCGACATGCCATCCTGATACTGCTCAAAATAATTGTTCAGATAGACGGCGGGGGTGACAGATGAGCCGTTCTGGCTGATGCATAACCCATCCAAAGTGATACCGTTGTTTTTGGGGACTGGCTGTACCAGAAGCTGGCAACCAGGGCCAAGGCGCTGGCTTAGGTGTTGTGTAAGCATTGTCTGAAACGTTTCGTATACCATGTAGGTACCTCCTAATAAATAATATTTTATGTAAACTGACTGAGGCAGTTTCATAACGCGTTTATAAATCAAATTTCAGGATATCAGCCGAACTATGGCTGTGAAGCAAAAGATAATACGAAGAGAAATCTGAACATATACAGCAGATTATCTAGATCGGTACATCCATTATAATAGAATGTATAGAAAAATACAAATAAAATTTTTATTATATTGATGATGGATTTTTTGATGTTGATCGATTTTTAAATTGCTATTATTGTAGGTCTGCGCACTTGCTGTGCCGACTATATAGTACATTAGTGTCTTGACCGGATTACATCTGGCAAAACTTCGCCGGATGGCGTACCACGCTTTAACGGGCATAATCTTTCATCAGCAAGGTGGAGAAGGCGATACCCTCGCTTCGCTGGGGTTAGACTCTGCGGTGGCATCGTTGACCGGCGACACTGTCTGTGTGCCGCTGGTACACATTTAGCATGAACCGAAGCAGAGCGTAGACTAACACAGCCTGAAGGGAAATTATGCATGGAGGTTTGACTGAATATAATGGGAGCAAGACATTAGGTCAGAGAGTAAAAATTCTACAGTTACAAACGACCTTCATGGATTTATGTTGGTTGTTGTGAAAGGAGCTTGAACAGTATTTTAAAATATGTTTTTTGATTGTTTTTTTGATTCAGACATTTGATCCAGATATTTGATTCAGATATCAAGATATTTATTTGACTTTAGGAGCAGGGTATGGTATGGTTGACATAAGTAAAACACCTTTACATAAGTCTGTGGAAGAAAAAGAAGGGGAACGATATGAAGGCAACATATTTTTTAGGTGAGAAGAAGTTTGAAGTCAGGGAACTGCCTGTGTCTGAGGTGCGGGAGACAGATGTGCTGATTCGTGTTGCGGCATGTGGAATCTGTGGAACGGATGTACATATTTACCATGGCAGCAAGGGGTCAACAGACGTAAAGCCGCCAGTGGTTTTAGGGCATGAGTTTGCTGGCACTGTGGAGAAGGTGGGAGACAAGGTGACATCTGTGAAGCCGGGAGATCATGTGACCGTAGACCCTAACCGTTATTGTGGAACCTGCCATTTCTGCCAGATGGGGAAGAAACAGATGTGTGAGAATCTGTACGCCATAGGTGTCAACCGTGACGGGGGATTCGCAGAATATTGTCTGGTTCCGGAGTCACAGTGCTACCAGCTGGATAAACAGGTGCCTTTAAAGTACGGGGCTATGACAGAGCCTTTGGCTTGCTGTATCCATGGGATTGATAAAGCCAATATTCAGCCGGGTCAAACCGTTTGTGTAATTGGTGGTGGTGCAATTGGCCTTCTTATGATACAATTAGCTAAGATATCGGGAGCATCCAAGGTGATCTTAAGCGAGCCGGTGGAGATGCGCCGTCAGATTGGAATGGAAGTTGGGGCTTTTGGAACCATAGATCCGATTCATGAGGATATAAAAGAACAGCTAAATCAGTTGCTTGGCACTAAGGGGGCAGATGTGGTGATCGAATGCGTGGGAACGCCGGCTGCGGCGGAACAGGCATTCTTGGCGGCGGACAAGGGAGCGACTATCCTGTTGTTCAGCGTGCCAAAACCGGATTCTACATATCACTTGCATCTGGAAGATGTATTCCAGAAGGAGCTGACTATCGTAGGTTCCATGATCAATCCGGATACCCATGGGCGTGCAGCCGCCCTCATTAACAGCGGAGTACTGAAGCTGGAGCCGATTATTACCCACTCCTTCCCGGTGGAGCAGGTGGAGGATGCGATTCTGGCGCAGCAGAGCGCGGAGACGATCAAAGTGATTGTAGAGCCATAGGAGAGATATTTAGAATCTATATAACAAGAAGGAGGCAGCTATGGAAGGAAAGATGAAGGTAGCGGTGATGACCGCAATTGGGGAGATGGCTTTTGAAGAGAGGGATATCCCGAAGGCAAAGGACAATGAGGTTTTGGTAAAGCTGGAGTATGTTGGAATCTGCGGAAGTGACCTGCATTATTATGAAGCAGGAGCCATTGGGAATTTTATCGTAGAGCCTCCGTTTGTTCTTGGACATGAGCCAGGCGGTACGGTTGTGGAGGTCGGCAAGGATGTGAAACATTTAAAGGTCGGAGACCGGGTGGCTCTGGAGCCAGGAAAGACCTGTGGACATTGTCAGTTCTGCAGAGAGGGAAAATATAATCTGTGCCCGGATGTTGTTTTCTTTGCGACACCTCCAGTTGACGGTGTATTCCAGGAGTATGTAGCCCACGAGGCGGATCTGTGCTTTAAGCTTCCGGACAATGTAAGTACTCTGGAAGGCGCTTTGATTGAGCCCTTGGCAGTTGGATTTCATGCGGCCATTCAAGGAGATGCACATCTTGGACAGAAGGCAGTGGTTATGGGATCGGGCTGCATTGGCCTTGTGTCTATGATGGCGTTAAAGGCAAGAGGCGTGTCAGAAGTATATGTGGTAGATGTGATGGACAAGCGTCTGGAAAAAGCCATGGAACTGGGAGCAACAGCTGTGATCAATGGCGCGAAAGAGGATGTGGTGGAGCGGATCTTGCAGCTTACCAATGGGGAAGGCGTGGATTTGGCCATTGAGACAGCAGGGACAGAGATCACTGCAAGACAGGCGATTCTGGCAGTGAAGAAAGGCGCAACCATTGTACTTGTAGGATACAGTAAGACCGGAGAGATGACGCTTCCTGTAGGGACTGTATTGGATAAGGAACTGACCCTTAAGAGCGTGTTCCGGTATCGCCACATTTATCCGATGGCAATTGAGGCGGTTGCATCTGGGAAGGTAAACTTAAAGGGAATAGTGACCAATGAGTTTACACTGGATGAGGCACCCAAGGCCATGGAGTACAGCGTGAACAATAAGGCGGATATTGTAAAGGCTGTGATAAAGATTTGTTGAGAGGGTTCAGGTGCAGCCTCTTGTAGGAGAGGCTTAACCTGCGGATGGAAGTAGGATATTACATATAGAATACAAAAGAGGGGTTGTTGCAACAGCCTCTCTTTTGTATTCTTGCGTATCTATTGACCTCTTAATCTTCATAGAACGGTTGGTTCTGCCATAAGAAAACGTCCTTCCCACCAGTTCTTTTCCCTGCTTATTCAGGGAGAGTAAGGGTTATGGTTTCTTTGGCCAGGGTTACTCTTGTCCGATAGATGGAATGTTTCCATGCAATGCCTAAGCGGGCATCTGTAATAGGGATTTCTTCCGTTTCCACATGGGAAATCCCGGCAATTCTGCAGAAGCCTAAGGTACCCACTGCCAGGGTACAACAATGGTCGGAGGAGATCGCGTCTTCCATAAGAACTGGTTTTTCGTAGGTCATGAGAGACAGGATGACCGGTTCATTGCGGGAAGCCAGGGCGCATGAAGAGAGTTTGCTTTTCCAGGTGTCAGAAATCCAGATACCCTTCCCTTTTTCCAGGTGGACAGAACGTATGTAGGAAGCCAACTCCGGACATTCCGGATAGGCCGGAGCGATATCCATGGTGATGGAAGCCGCTTTTTCAGTGAATGAACAAGAAACATCTCTGGAGCCGTAGCATTCACCATCTTTCTGCATCGTATTTCCGAAAGTAGGCAGATTGTGGTACGCAGATTGCATGGCCCAGATCTCGTAGCGCTGTGGGGAGAAAGTTTTGGCAGTGTAACTCTCTACGCCTACATCGATAAACATCGGGCGGCCGTCCTGATAGACAGTGAAGCTGCCAGTATCGTTGTGATTGTGGCTGTCCCCGTTATCTCCGGCTTTTACGGCCAGGCAGAAGCGATCATCCCGCGCTATAAATAGGCCTGCGCTGGCATAGAAACAGTCAGGATGGAAGATGGGAGAGTCATCGCCGTATTCCATCATCTCCTGATGATTGAAAACAGTCTGAATACGGTAAAACAGATTGTGCTCACCCAGGGTAAGGGAATCTTCGCCGGTGCGGTAGTCCTGGGCGGCAAATGCCATCAGATTTGGGTTGCCAGTGCGTTTGCCGAAAAGATATTCGCGGGCGTTGCATCGTCCGGCTACAGGGGAGCAATCAGCGAAATTGGCATAGTAAGGCCCGGCAATGTGGGCATTTAGAATATATGCGGCAATGTTATAGATTTTTGTTTCCTGATAGACAGAGGAGAAGGCATGATCTGTGATACCGTTAAGGATCTCCAGACTGTTAAATAAGGTCAAGCCGGCATGGCGGTAATACTGTGCGCCTTCATCACAACAGCCGTCTTCTCCATATTCATCCAAAAAATAGTCCAGGCTCTTACAGGCTTTTTTGAAAATGTCTTCGTGCCAGGGCTCCAGCCGTTCTCTGGTGAAAGCCGCTAAAAGAACATTCTGGGTGCACCAGGATGTCCAGTTGTTCACATGGGAGGCCCCGTCTCCCATCCACCAGAAATGTTGATTCAGAAAAGGTTTAAAGACCCGTGTTTCCAGATTGGAGTTTACTGCCACGGAGATGGCTGGGCTGACGGCCTGAAGAGCGTCCCGCAGCACATATTCTGCCATAGCAAGAATGGAACCAGTTTCAGCGGCAAATAAATCCAGAACCGGTCGGGTAATGTCTGGGAGGGGATGGCGGGCCTCGTCACGAAGATAGGCGTTGTGGGAAGGAAGCTGCCAAGCCTTTTCCTCGCAGATCGACCATATTCCGTTGATGATATCGTCCAGGAAGCGCCCTTTATATTCTATGCATTCAGCCAACACCAGTGTGTCTAAAACAATCCTTCGTTTGAACAGTTTGTCTTCATAGTTTACCCGGTTGCCGGTTCGGCAGAATTCCATAAAGTCAGTTGCAAGAATAGTCGGATATTGAAAATGCAGGTATTTTTCTCCTTCTTCTACCAAGCGGTCTTTCAGATCTTGAGAAAGGCCTTCCCAGGGTGCTCGCAGGGAGGCTGGAGGACACGGGGAGAATAAGGATACAGGTTTTACGTTGGTTGAGATTTGGGTTATCATATGGTTTTGTTCCTTTCTGTTCAGAATGATATGTGAATATGAAATGATCAATATTGTTATCGGTATACTATCATTTAGTATAGCAACAATTCCGTATTTTTCATAGATGGGCTTCCTTATTTTTCTGTTTGAAAAAAAAGATTTTAGTAATTCCATTAATGGGAGTCTTGTGGTAAAATTTTGTGTAAGAGGTTTGTACTGCATTCACAGAGAACTTTGTAATACAGTACTGGTGTCATGAGAATGCCAAAGATAACGGCAAAGGGATCTGGATCAGGTACCCTATTCGTTATTGTCAGGCAAAAGAAGGAGGAATTTGGCATGGGACTTTTAAAAGCAGGCATAGGAACAGCGCAGGGTGTACTGGCTGACCAGTGGAGAGAATATTTTTACTGCCCGTCTATGGCCGCAGATGTGCTGGTGAAGAAAGGTGAGAAACGCCAGGAGAAGAGGAGTTCGAATAATAAGGGCAGTGACAATATTATTACCAACGGCTCTATAATCGCGGTGAATGAAGGACAGTGTATGATTATCGTGGATCAGGGTGCAATCGCGGAAGTCTGCACGGAGGCAGGAGAGTTTGTGTATGATACGTCCACAGAGCCTACCATTTTTTATGGCGGCTTCGGGGAGGGGCTCTTAAAGAGTTTTGAACAGTTTAAAGTAAGGTTTACCTTTGGCGGCGGTACGGGAAAGGATCAGAGGGTCTATTTCTTTAATACCAAGGAGATTATAGGGAATAAGTATGGTACGGCCAGTCCGGTGCCGTTTCGGGTGGTAGACCGAAATATCGGTTTGGATATCGATATTTCCATTCGGTGTCATGGGGAGTATGCGTATCGAATTGTGGATCCGATTTTATTCTATAGAAATATCTGCGGCAATGTGGAGACAGCATATACCAGGGATAAGATTGATTCCCAGTTGAGGAGCGAACTTCTGACAGCCCTGCAGCCTGCATTTGCCAAGATTTCCGATATGGGAGTCCGTTACAGCGCCCTTCCCGGCCATGCAGATGATCTGTCCAATGCGTTAAATGAGGTTCTCTCCGATAAATGGGGAGGAAAGTACGGGATTTCTATTACCGCTGTAGGTGTCAGTTCCGTAAAGGCATCCGAAGAGGATGAGAAGATGATCAAGGAGCTGCAGAGAAATGCAACGCTTCGCAACCCCAATATGGCAGCCGCCCATCTGGTAGATGCACAGGCGCAGGCAATGAAGTCAGCGGCAAGCAACACCAGCACAGGACCCATGATGGCATTTGCAGGGATGAATATGGCAGCCAATGCAGGGGGCATCAACGCGCAAAATCTGTTTGCTATGGGGCAGCAGTCAGGACAGTACGGACAGGCACCTGGAGGGCAAAGCCCGGCCCCGGCAGCCATGGATGGATGGACTTGCTCCTGTGGGGCAACAGGTAATAAGGGAAAATTCTGCTCAGAGTGCGGAAAGCCGAAACCAGCGGAAGATGGTTTCTGGACCTGTTCCTGCGGGGCTAGGAACAAAGGAAAATTCTGTTCAGAGTGCGGAAAGCCAAAGCCAGCAGGGGTTCCCCAATATAAGTGCGATAAATGTGGCTGGGAACCGGAAGATCCGACGAAACCGCCGAAGTTCTGTCCGGAATGCGGAGATCCATTTGATAACGGAGATATCAAGCGGTAGAACGTTATATCGAGATATAAATACTCTCAGAGGCTGTTTCTGCCTGATTTTGTGAGATGATGATGACTGTTTGTCTGATGGGCATATGATGTATGATGGAACATCAGCGGCAAAGGTGGGTGCAAGAGAGATTCTAGGAGTACATGCTAGTGTCTTGACCGCATTATATTCAGCCAGACCTCCTTGTCTATTTGCCCATCTGCTGCGTTGGATTTTCTAGCCGCTTCACTACGCCTACATTTTTTGAACTGCACACTGGAAAAAGCATTCTGTGTGATTGGTTCAGTTATTTGTCCAACGATGGACTAGGAAAAGGAGGAAAGAATGGAAACATATTATTTGGCCATTGATATTGGGGCATCCAGCGGCCGGCATATTCTGGGACATGTGAAGGATGGCCGGATGGCATTGGAGGAGGTTTACCGTTTCCCCAATGGCATGAAGCCTGTGGATGGGCAGCTGTGCTGGGATGTGGAGGAATTATTTTCCCATATTAAGGCTGGTATGAAAAGATGTAAGGAGTTGGGGAAAATTCCGGCTAGCCTGGGGATAGACACTTGGGCAGTGGACTATGTGCTGCTGGATGAAAAGGATAACATTGTGGGAAATACGGTGGGATATCGGGATGGCCGTACCAAAGGGATGGATGACCTGGTCTACGAGGAGATTCCGCTGGAGGAACTGTATCAGAGGACTGGTATCCAGAAACAGATTTTTAATACCATCTATCAGTTTATGGCGGTGAAGAGGCAGCATCCGGAGTACCTGAAGGATGCCAAAACCATGTTGATGATTCCGGACTATTTTCATTATCGCCTGACCGGAGTGAAGAAACAGGAATATACCAATGCCACCACGACACAGCTGGTAAATCCAAAGACCAATACCTGGGACTATGAGTTGATTGAGCGGCTGGGGTATCCTAGCCAGTGGTTCGGTCCGCTGTCCATGCCAGGAACCGTTGTGGGAAAGCTGACACCTGAGATTGAGGCGGAGGTTGGATTCGCCTGTGAAGTAGTGCTTCCGGCGACTCATGATACTGGTTCGGCGGTGCTGGCGGTACCGTCCAATGAGTGGGATGTGCTGTATATCAGTTCCGGCACCTGGTCTTTGATGGGAACAGAGAGAATGGAAGCAGACTGTTCCCTGGAGAGCATGGAGCGGAATTTTACCAATGAAGGCGGATATGAGTATCGGTTCCGGTATCTGAAGAATATTATGGGACTCTGGATGATTCAGTCTGTGAAGAAGGAACTGGCGGCGGCCGGACAGGATTATTCATTTGGGCAACTGTGTGAGATGGCTTCGAAAGAGACGATTTCTTCCCTGGTAGATTGCAACGATGACTGTTTCCTGGCACCGGAAAGCATGATTCAAGCGGTGAAAGAGTTCTGTGAGAAGGAAGGACAGCAGGTGCCAGAGACCCCGGCCCAGCTAGGGGCAGTGATCTACAATAGCCTTGCCAAATGCTATGGGGAGACTGTTAAGGAACTGGAGCAGGTGACTGGAAAGCATTATGGGCAGGTGCATATCGTAGGTGGCGGAGCCAATGCGGATTATCTAAACCGGCTGACAGCTGTGTATACGGGAAGGCCGGTATTTGCAGGGCCTACGGAGGCTACGGCCATCGGGAATCTGGCGGCTCAGATGATCAGGGCCGGAGAATATAAAAGCCTGGCGGAAGCGAGGCAAGGGATATTCCAATCGTTTGAAATCAAGAGATATTAAGCAGGAGAATGTATGCAGAAAGCAGGGGAAGGGGATCCACAAAGTGCCAAAACAGGCGTTTAGGCATTCTGTAGATCCCGCGGGCTTGCGGGACGTAAAAGAGTAGGAAGGAAAAAGGCTATGGTAAGAAAAGGGTTCAAGATGTTTTTATATCCTGGGATGGCAGAGGAGTATGAGAAACGCCACAACGCCTTGTGGGATGAGATGAAAGATATGATTCACCAGTATGGTGGACACAATTACTCCATCTATCTGGATAAGGAGACCAATATTCTCTACGGGTACCTGGAGGTAGAGGATGAGGAGAGGTGGGCACAGTCGGCAGACACGCCTATCAACCGTAAGTGGTGGGACTATATGGCGGATATCATGGAGACCAATGAGGACAATAGTCCGGTTTGTATTGATCTGACACCGGTGTTTCATTTGGACTAAAGAGTCTATGATTGTATAGAAAGGAAGAAAAGAGAGATGAAAGTGTTAGAAGCAGGGTTCGTACAGGGGTTTATCCGGATGTGTGATGATGGATTTAAGCAGAATTGGCATGAGAGAAACGGCGGCAATTTAAGCTATCGGATTAAAGAGGATGAGATTCAGTCTGTAAGAGAAGAATTGTCCTTTGATAAGCCCTGGCAGGCCATCGGGACCAATGTTCCTAAGCTGGCAGGAGAATATTTTCTGGTTACCGGAAGCGGCAAATATTTCCGCAACGTGATTTTAGACGCTCCGGCCAATATCTGCATCATTGAAGTGGACGATAAGGGTGAAAATTTCCGCATCTGCTGGGGATTGGTAAATGGCGGAAGGCCTACCAGCGAGCTTCCGTCCCATCTGATGAACCACGAGGTGAAGAAGATTGCCACTGACGGAAAACACAGAGTCATCTATCATGCCCATCCGACCAATACCATTGCGCTGACCTTCGTGCTTCCTCTGGAGGACAAGGTGTTTACAAGGGAACTTTGGGAGATGGCTACGGAATGCCCGGTGGTGTTCCCAGATGGCGTAGGCGTGGTTGGTTGGATGGTGCCTGGCGGACGGGATATCGCTGTGGCTACCAGTGAATTGATGAAGAAATATGACGTGGCAATCTGGGCGCATCACGGCATGTTCTGCTCTGGGGAAGATTTTGATCTGACCTTTGGGCTGATGCATACTGTGGAGAAATCTGCTGAGATTTTAGTGAAGGTGCTGTCTATCCGCCCGGATAAGCTGCAGACCATTTCTCCACAGAATTTCAGGGATCTGGCCGTGGATTTTAAGGTGACATTGCCGGAAGAATTTTTATACGAGAAATAAGATGCCTCTCTTGGGCTCATGTCATCTTGGGTGGTGATGTTCCATGATCAAGGTATGTGCCTTTCGCCTCCTTTGACTACGGAGGAGAAACGTTGATGATAAATAAGATATGAATGAGATAGATAGGTAACGGGATGCCTCATCTGGCCAGAAACAATAATCTACGGCCCGAGGGGCATTCTGATGTTTTTGGGGATCTTTGCATTGCTGCAGCCCAAGCCACTGGAAACGGGTAACGGATTTGCCATCTACGGTCACAGGCTTATTGTCAAAGTCATAGTTTTCCTGATCTGCCGGTCCTGGTAACCGGCATCCATAGTTCACCATCTGGAATGGAGGACGGTCATTGATGTAGGTGAGATGTACTTTTTTGGTGGTGGTTATTGTCCGATGATTCCCTGAATATTCAGCGTTCACCCTACGGATTTAGAACGTTGAATGAGGAAAGGGGCATATTTCTTATAGAAAACGGACAAAATTGATGGTATTTCTATTGGAAAAACAGATATTATACGATACAATGATATCATATGGTTCGTCTGAAAAATGAGAATCTGAAGGTTCGACTGACGGGAGGCGATACCAGATCTATAAACAGTAAAAGGAGAACTCCATGATAAAAGAGCAGAGAATCGAAACATTTCTGGACGCGTTGTCCTCCAAGCAGCCGGTTCCCGGCGGTGGCGGCGCATCAGCCCTGTCCGGTGCATTGGCATCGGCTTTGGGATTGATGGTTGGGAATCTGACCATAGGAAAGAAGAAATATGCGGCTGTGGAAGCCGATGTGCAAGATGGGATGAGATGCCTGGAACAGCTTCAGAGGGAGATGGTCTCTCTGGCAGACAGGGATGCCCAGGTATTTGCCCCGTTGGCAGCCGCCTACAGCCTTCCTGCCGGCACGGAGGAGGAAAAGGCTTATAAGGAACAGGTGATGGAGAAGAATTTGCTGGCTGCAAGCCTGGTTCCCATGGAGATTATGGAAAAAGCAGTTACCATGTTGGGAATCTTAGATGAACTGGAGCAGAAGGGAAGCGTGATGGCTGTCAGCGATGTAGGAGTGGCGGTACAATTTGCGAGGACAGCTCTTACCGGAGCTGTGATGAATGTATATATCAATACAAAATCCATGAAAAATAGCCAGAAGGCGGAAGAATTGAATCGGAAAGCGGACAGATTGATGGAAAGGGGAACGAGACAGGCGGATGATGTTTATGCCAAGGTACTGAAGAGACTGAGAAAGGCTTAAGGGATCAATGACTTTGTCGGTTTAGGGGAATCCGTAGGAGAAAACCAGAAGACAGTCATGGAGTGTATCAGGTTTGTATGAGAGGACATAGCTATGAGAATATTAAAAGGAGCAGAGGTATCTGCGAAGATTAAGGAACAGGTTTGTGAAGATTTGAAAAGGCTGCAGGAAGAAAGACCTGGCTTTGTACCAAAACTAGCCATTGTCCGGATTGGGAAGAATCCGGATGATGTATCGTATGAGAGAGGTGCCATCAAGAAGATGGAAACCTTCGGATTGCGGGCTGTGTCTTATGAATTTCCCCAAGATATCAGCCATGAAGCGTTTAAGGCCAGGTTTAAGGAGATCAATGAGGATCCGGATGTGACCGGGATTTTACTGCTAAAACCGTTGCCAAAGCAGATTGAGGAGACAGAGATTGACGGTATGATTATGCCGGAAAAAGATTTGGATGGCATCTCGCCGGTGAATATGGCCAAAGTATTTATGGGAGACAGCACAGGCTTCGCGCCTTGTACAGCGGAGGCAGTAGTGGAAGTACTCAAGAGGAATGAGATTCCGATTACAGGAAAGCGGGTGACCATTGTGGGGCGCAGCCTGATTGTGGGAAAGCCGTTGGCAATGCTGATGATGAAGGAGAATGGGACGGTGACAGTTTGCCATACAAGAACGTTGGATCTTCCAAACACCTGCAGGCAGGCGGAGATTCTGGTAGCGGCTGCCGGGAAAGCCAACATGCTGAACGAAGACTACGTCGGACAGGATGCAGTGGTGATCGATGTGGGGATTCATGTGGATGAGAATGGAAAACTGTGTGGGGATGTGGACTTTGCTTCCATTGAGGGTAAGGCATCTGCAGCTACGCCGGTTCCTGGCGGCGTGGGAACAGTGACTACAGCGGTGCTGGCAAAGCATTTAACACAGGCCGGAATGCTTGTGAAATGGTAGTTTTACAACAGAAATTGCTCTGACGGCCTGGCAGGTGACGCGAAGCGGCGAAAGCCGGGTTCTAAAAAGGCGGAGGATGATTTATGGATCAGGGAAAGAAAGGAAAGGTCATTTTTCTCACCAGTAGTCCCGATGCTTCCTTTCAGGTGGATGGCAGGTGGGTGACAGGGCCGTTTACGGAAAAAAACGGGTTTTTGGAGCGGTTTCGCAACGCCTGTCCCCTTAAGCCACAGGTGCTTATGATCACGGCCACTCCGGATGAAGAGGAGAAAAACCAGGAGATGAGCCAATATTTTGCCCGTGTCTTTGCTGCAAGCAAGATAGAGACAGAGGTAATGAGGCTTCTGGAGAGAAAGACACAGGAACGGCTGGGAGAGTGGATGGAATCCAGTGATGTGGTAATCCTCGGAGGAGGCCATGTACCGACACAGAATCGTTTTTTTCAAGAGATCGGATTGAGAAGATGGATTCAGGGATTCCACGGGGTTATCATGGGAATCAGCGCCGGAAGCATGAATGCAGCGGAGCTTGTGTACGCCCAACCGGAACTGGAGGGGGAGGCACAGGATCCAGATTACCAGCGTTTTATGAAGGGGCTGGGACTGACAAAACAGAATGTCCTGCCCCACTATCAGATGGTGAAGGACAATATTCTGGATGGTATGCGGCTGATGGAGGAGATTACGTATCCCGACAGCATCGGAAGGACGTTTTATGCCCTGGAAGATGGCAGCTATATTCTGTGTGCTGACGGGAAGGAGACTCTGTATGGAAACGGATATCGCATATCTGACGGAAGATTTGTGAGAGTCTGCCGGGATGGGGAGTGGGTGGAACTTTAACACGTTCTGGTCCTGCCCTATCTGTCTGGCATCTTCATAGAAAGCTGTTTCTTCTGATATTGCTTTGGTGTCATTCCGGTGCTGCGCCGGAACATGCGGCAGAAATGGGAGAGGTTTCCATACCCGGCACAGAGAGCCGCCTGTTCTACGGAACTGCCTCTTAGGAGAAGATCTTTGGCGCATGCAATACGGCAGTGGATAATATAGGATCCGGGAGAGTCTCCGGTGATGCGCCGGAAGGCATCATGCAGACGGGTCTGGCTGATAAGAAACTTCCGGGAAAGGTGTGCGAGAGAGAGCGGATTTGTAATATTGGCTCGGATATAACTCATCGCCTGATATACGATGGCAGAATCCGGATCCGCCATGCCTGGCATCCCGGGAAATATCTGATGTTGTTCTTCAGCAGCAATCAAGAGCAGTTGACCTAGGATCAGCTGCTGGCGAAGACGGCGTGCAAATACGTCTGCCTGTCTGTTAAACTCATTTAATTCTGTCAGATAGGAGATGCATTGCTTAAAACGGTGCTCATCAAGATAAAACATGTTGGGCGTTTTCAAGTTATGTCTGTAAAAACAACTTAACAGATTGATCTCCGGATCAGAGAAGCCGGAGACAAAAGCGGGGGAAAAGTATACAATGTATCTTGGAAAAGAGCCGTCCGCCTGGGAATACAGTCCATGAAGGTCTGTGTCGCGAAAGGTTAGCAGGGTTCCTTTTGGAACTGGAACGATCTGATCCTCCAAACGGCAAGAGATCCCTTCACAGCAGACGAGAACCAACTCCAGCTGGCTATGAATATGCAGCCTTCCTGGCGGACGGCTGCAGTTGTAAAAAATACGAAATTCGCCATGAAGCATTTCTCTATATTCTGTATTCATGAGTCCAATCTCCATAAATGTAAGATGTGCACAAAAATACGGCACATCCGTCAACAATTATTCTCCAACCATGTTATACTAAAAACATTATAGCAATGCCCTCTTTAAAAAGCAAGACAATAGAAAGGGGATGGGCGATTATGGACAGGAAAAGCAGGGCGCTGCAGATGCAACAATGCACAAAAGAAGCAGAGGCCCTTCTCCAGAAGATTCGTTTGGCCGCCGATGAGAAGTACACAGAGGAGATCATAGTTCGCTTGCTGCAGCAATGTGTCTGCCTGAAATATGGGATAGAGGAACAAGAGGAGACAGATTTTATCCGCCTGGGAATCATAAGCCTGAAAACGGCAGATTTCGGAGGAACACTGGATGAGAATGCGCTGCGCTCCTTGGTAAATAAGAAAGACTGCCATCGTTTCCCAGTAGTGCTGCAGATGAAAACTTCATTTATTCTGTTTGTAGAGCGTACTCTTGGCATTACTTTCGACAATGACAGTGCGGTGGCGGTAAAGACAGTGGAAGACTTGGCATCTCTGGTATTACGCAGCATGGCTTAAAGGGCACCGATACCACCTTATCTGACAAAAATCATCTCATAAAACAGGGACCTAGAGACTCCGAGAGTACATAGGAGGAATGTATATGGTTGATGTGCAAAAAATCAGGGCAGATTTTCCAGGGCTGCACAATGGCCGCGTGTTTTTGGACAATGCAGCTACAACCCATAAGCCTCAGGCAGTGATCAGAAGGCTTGCTTCTTTTTACATGGAGGAATATGCCAGTGTATACCGGGGAGGCTATCCCTCTGCATTGAAAGCGGAACGGGAGTTAGAGGCTGCCAGGGAAGAGATCCTTTCGTTCCTTGGCGGGACAGGCAGTGGGGAATTGATTTTTACCAGTGGTACCACGGCAGCCATCAATCATGTAGCGTCCGCCATGGCGGAGAAAATTTCTGGGGGAATCGTGCTGATCTCTGCACTGGAGCATGCGTCCAACCGTTTGCCGTGGGAACATTTTTGTAACTGTACAGGAGCGAGACTGCAGGTCGTAGGTCTTACAGATGATGGAAATGTAGATACAGATTCTTTTATGAGACAGCTGACTTCCCAGACCAGAATCGTTGCAGTTACTATGATGTCCAATGTAAATGGCGGTCATTTGCAATTAAAACCGGTTGTGGAGAAGGCTCACCAGTTGGGAATTCCTGTTTTGGCTGATGGGGCTCAGGCGGTTGCTCACATGCCCATTGATGTCTCTAAGCTGGGAGTTGATTTCTTTTGTTTTTCTGGCCACAAGCTGTATGGGCCTATGGGAATCGGAGGGCTCTATGTGCGAAGAGAATGTCTGGCGGATTTTCCATGCTTTTTTTACGGAGGAGGAATGGCAAGGCAGTCTGCAGGCAGCCAAAAGCCAAATCGATGGGAGGCAGGAACCCCCAATGTGGCAGGGATTCTGGGGCTTCAAGCTGCAATCCGATATCTTCAGGAGGCAGGCTGGCAATCGCTTCTGATGCGGGAAAATAACCTGGCCTGCATGGCGGCAGAACAGCTGAACCACTGCCAGGGATATGGGATACTGGCTGTCAAGGATTCCCCGGTTCTTTCTCTAATACCGGAATTTTGCTCCCCGTATGATCTGGGAGTGATGCTTGGAGCCTCTGGGTTTGATGTGCGTGTGGGAAGCCACTGTGCTCCAGGGGCGCTGAAAGCACTTATGGAACGTTTGGATGACAGAAGAGCAGAGAACAGCACTCAGATTGCTGTTTCTGCAAGTAAAACTCCTATCCAGGGAGATGAATATGAGGCAGGAAGCTGCCGGGTATCGTTGTCCTTCTATAATACGGAGGAGGAGATCAGCCGCCTGGCAGATTGCCTGCAACAGCTGAAAGGAATGAGGCTATGACAAAACAAAGCAATTTCCATGGGAAGAACGCTCAAGAAAATGCCTCTTCGCGGCAGGCAGCATGGCAGGAAGCCATAAAGCTTCTTGAGGAACCGTTGGATCAGAGCCGCTTTTTGATGCAGCTGGGCCTAGATAAGCCTATGATTCCGGATATTCATAGAGAGGAATACCGGATAGCAGGTTGCAAAACCAATATTTGGAGAGACATTTCTATAAGGGATGGACGTATTCTTTTCCAGGCAGACAGTGACTCCCTTCTGGTGCGGGGTGCACTGGCGATTCTGGTTGATATGTTCCATAATGCTGTACCTGAGGAAGCAGCCAGCCTTACCTTGGCTCCGCTGGATATCTTCGATCCCATGGTACTGAATCCAGATATCCTAAACGGCGGATTGTCTGTGCTTTTGGAAGAATTAACATGTGACGGTTCAAGGATTGTTTAAGTTGTTATCAACAGAAATAAAAAATTGAAAGGGGAAATACGATGCGATATGCGATGAATGTGACGGTCAATGTGAAGCCAGTGTATGCCAATATTGTCCACTCGGCCATATGGGAGGGACCTTGCCGGTGTGGAGAGGCACAATTTCTTGACCCGATCAATGAACGGCGTAGCGGAAAAGAAAATGCTACGCTTTGGCAGGAGGAACTGCGTCAGAATCTGGCATCCTGTGCCCGGATACTGGAGCCGGTGTATCTGGAATACGATGAAACATTTACGGTATCCCAGGAACAGCTGGATCTCTTACGGAAAGAAGGCGATGAGATCGATCTATATCTGGTACGTTACCGGGTGCCGGGAATCGATGGCTTGGGAAAACCTATATCTATGATAGACACTTCCTGCACGGCAGTGGATGTGGTGGCCTTCTATCATGACCGGGGATTACCTGCATATTTAACTCATGACTATGACGAGTATAATCAATTGTTAACCTATCTCCAGATAAAAAAGGCCATAGCCAACACTCGGATTTTAGTGCTCACCGCAGGAGAGCAGGTTCCATTTGCTGTAAACAGTTGCTGCACAGATATGCGTCATCTCACGGAACGTTACGGGATCCGCAGCACCAGGCTTCCGCTTTTAAGTGTAATGGATTACTTTGATGAGGAAGAGGATGTCAGCCAGGAGGCGGCCCAGCTGTCTGAGAAGGCTCAGTCCTGTCTTGTGCCTTCCAATTGGATGGAACAGGATGTGCGATATTTCCACGCAGTACGCCGAATGATGGAGCATTTTGACTGTAATGCTTTCACCACGGCCTGCAAAGAATTCTGTGCTACAAGAGTCCCGGCCAAGTATCACATTGTACCTTGTCTGGCTCACTGTTTGAATAAAGACGACAGGATTCCTTCCTCATGTGAGGAGGATATCAATGTACTCATGGCTATTATGGTGTTCATGTACTTAGCAAAGAAATCTGTTTTTATGGGTAATCCTGCCCTGGTACCGGCAGGTAGCCAGACCTGCAAGGAACTTGGCATTCCTGAAATGAACCCGGAAGAGGTATATACAGAAGATTTACTGGAGATCACCCATGCGGTGCCTGGCTGCAGGCTGGATGGGTTTGACGCTCCGGAACTTCCTTTCGAGATCTGGAATTTTACCCACGAAGGATGGGGAAGCAAGGTTCAGGTCAATATGGCCAGGCATGAGGAAAAGACAGTTACTATCGGTCGGTTCAGCCGCAGTGGAGATAAGCTGATGATCGCCCGCGGTACAGTGGTTGGCTGTCGCTTCAATGAATTGGGTTGCAGTCCTTCTGTTTTCTATACCATAAAAGGTGGCCCACGGGCCTTCCGCCAGCGTCTTGCCTGGGGCGGATATGGACATCATCTGGCAGTGGTATATGGGGATTACGCAGACCGGTTATGGGAGTTAAGTAAGATTGTAGGATTTGAATTGGAATCATTTAACTGACAGACAAGAGATTTTCCCGGTCTTCCGCTTCGGAGACCGGGAAAGACATACAGCCACTTATTCCAGAGCACTCTTTTTCACCTGAGCCAATGCTTTGGACACTGGCGGAAGTAGAATCACGATAATGGTCATAGCTCCTTCAGCCAGGATATACGAATAATTATAAACAATAGGATAAACGCTGGCAAACGCCTGTGGGAAATTCTCTGGCATATAGTCCATCCAGTACAGATAGCCGCCTATGGTGTGGAAGAGGCCGCGGACAAGAATTCCCAGAACATAGCCTTTTACCAATCCGTTTTTGGACTTATGAAAGACTCCGGCCAGCCCCAGCCCCGCAAAAGCCAGAACATAATCGCAGCATACCTGGAACAGAGAAAGCACATAGGGTTCCTGTAGAAACTGTAGGATCCCATAGGCCAGCCCGGTCATAATACCCACCCCTGGGCCATACCAGTACCCAATCAGACAGATGAACAACATACTGAACAAGGTTATGGAACCTCCGTAGGGCATGGAGAGCACTTTGATGTAAGATGTGACAAACGACAGTGCCATAGCAGCTGCACAGAATACCAACTGCTTGGTGGAAAGCTTTTTGCGGGAACTTTTTTTGCTGCTTAAGAATGCTGCAGCCAGAATCAGGGCAACCACAAGGATGCCGCAGAGAGCATAGCCTAAGGTCGTCAGGCCGCCGTCAGGTGTAACAATAGACATAAAAAATCCTCCTTTGCATGCACAGGAGGGGACTACTAAAAAGGTAAGTATTAGGCTTCCTTACGCCGGTATTACCCGGTTCAAGTAGTGAGGGTCAGACAATGATATGTCAATCTCAGCCATAATAGGCTCCCCTAGCGTGTGATAAAATGATATGAAATTCCTCATTAGTATAGCGCATAGAGGAGAAGGTGTCAAGAATCATTTGTGATACGGCTGCTTATACAAAATACGATAACTTCGAAAAATTTGTTCCAGCAGAAGAACCCTCATCAACTGATGAGGGAACGTCATTTTCGAGAAGCTTAACTGGTAATCCGCCCGTTTCAGCACCTGGCTGGATAATCCAAGGGAACCGCCTATGACAAATACAATCTGGCTGATGCCATCTATGCCCAACTGTCCGATTTTATCCGCCAGTTCTTCTGAATTTAGCATGGTTCCTTCAATCGCCAGTGCAATGACATAAGAACCATCTGGAATCAGGGACAGAATCCTTTGGCCCTCTTTCTCTTTGATCTGCTCTTTCAGGGCCTTGCTGGCCTGATCAGGCGTTTTTTCGTCCGCTGCCTGCAGAATCTCCAACTTACAATAGCGGCTCAGGCGTTTGGAGTATTCCTCCACAGCTTCTGTCCAAAACCGCTCTTTTAATTTTCCTACTGTCACAAGGGTAAGTTTCATAGGGCCACCCTTCAGCTTTGTGCACGGAAATAATACCCTACGCCCCACTTGGTATGTACAAACTGAGGGGCGCTTGGGCTTGGCTCAATCTTCTCGCGCAGTCTTCTTACGTGGACATCTACGGTACGAACATCTCCGGAATCCGCCTTATTGCCCCACACATATCCCAACAGAGACTCACGGCTGTATACCTTGTTGGGATTGCAGGCCAGAAGTTCCAGAAGGTCAAACTCCTTGGCCGTTAAATTGATCTCTTTTGATCCTACAAACACTCTGCGGCCATCACGGTCCAGCCGCAGGCTGCCAGCTGTGATCATACGTTTTTCCGGCTCACGGGGAGCCTTGCTCTGCTTGGAGTTTCTCCGGAGGATTGCCTTAATCCTGGCCTTTACCTCCAAAATATTAAATGGTTTGGTAATATAATCATCCGCTCCGTACTCCAACCCAAGGATTTTATCCATGTCATCGCCTTTGGCAGTCAACATAATGATAGGAACCTCTGAAAATTCCCGAATAGTCTGGCACACCGTAAGCCCGTCTGCCTTGGGCAGCATCACATCCAGTAAGATTATGTCATATTCATGCTCTTTTGCGCAGGCGATCGCCTCTTCCCCGTCGTAAGCGCAATCTACACTCATTCCATCCTGTTCCAGGCTGAAACGTATTCCTTTTACGATCAGTTTCTCATCATCCACTACCAAAACCTTCGCCATTCCACACCTCTTCTTTACCTAGTCCTATATGAAAGCCCGAATTGATACAGAAGCCCCGTTTCTTCAAAGTGATGTCTGCAAGTGCAGACGAGGGGATTATACTGTGATGTCGTCTTTTATTTTGTTAAAGGCATTCTCTTTAATGCCGGATACATTCATGATTTCCTCAATGGACTGGAAGGGCCCGTGATCGTCCCGATATCGGATGATATCCTGGGCTCGGGCCTGACCGATTCCCTTTAAGGTCATCAGCTGGTCTTTGGAGGCAGTATTTAAGTTTACCTTGCCCTCTTGCGCCCCCTGTGCAAACGTGGAAAAACCGGTGCCTTCGGACGGGACATAGATGCCTGGAACTGTCGCTTCCAGCGGTTCCTGCCTCCCAGCTGGTTGTCCGCTGCTATCTGTCTCCCAACAATTCCAGGTGTCCTCCCATTCCCTGGACGGGACAATAATCTTCATGCCATCCACAATCTCCTGGGCAAGATTCAGATATCCTTTTGCAGCTGCCTCGGTAAATCCGCCTGCCTGTTCCACAGCCTGAAAGACACGGCTGCCAGGCGCTATCTCATAGACTCCCGGCTTTTTAACTTCTCCACAGACATGCACATAACAGATTCCATCCTCTGTAAAAGAGACGGCAGGTTCCGTATCCGTCTCCAGTTCCGAATCTGCCGCATCGCTGTATTCCAAGCATTCATCTGATTGTGTTTCAAAGAAGAACGATTCCTCCGAAAATTCTGTTAAATGTCTGCTGTCAGTGCCCCGGTCTGTCCATCTGCCGCAACTATAACATATGCCTGCAGCCAACACACATATGATTGTTACGGACAATTTTAAGGTTTGTTTTTTCATGGTATTCCTCCTTTTATCAGGAGAGTACCATTTTCCGTCTGCTACGATGTATTACGTATCGTACAATATCTATTCTACCTAAATAAATCCCCAAATACAAGTATTATTTTTTAAACATTACAATACCGACGATGGCAATGAGGGCACCGATGGCCTTCCTCCACTCAAAGTCTGCCTTTTCAACTCCAAAGAGACCAAAAAGTTCAATCCCATAAGCCACGATAATCTGGGCAACTACGATCAACAGGGCGGATCGGGCCGGTCCTAAGCTTCCTACGCTTTTGATGACTGTGTAGGTGATGAATGCTCCCAGAACACCTCCGGCCAGCATGTACCAAGGATGTACCTGCCACAGGCCACTTACCTCCTGCCTGACTGTGAAAAGCCAAAGGGCCAGACAGGTCAAAAAAGCTGTCAGCTGCACCCAAACGGAAGAAAACCAGATACTG
>CANDZL010000060.1:0-23430 GCA_947425205.1 uncultured Hungatella sp.
CACAGTCAGGCTCTTCCCAATCACATAGTTATTTATTTTCACCTGGGCATCGGTACCAATGCCTGTCAGAAAGGAGCGTTGTCTTAGCATATCCGACAATTCCTGTTCCAGCCTGGCGCTGTCCTCCCCATAATCAAAACGCCACTCATTATATAAATGCTCTGAATGTTTTTCATAATAGTTTCTTATTTCAGCTGAGCTAAACTGGCTCTCGCTTTTAAAATCAACAGAACTGGACATTAAGGATCCATCCTCTGTAAATACTTCATATCCGGGATACGCAATCTCCCGGGCCCCTATGACCGCCAGTTTCTCCACCTGAAAGGTCAAAACGCTTTCCTGATACTTCACCATTCCCAGATAGATCATGGCAAACACCGTAAAAATCACAATGGGAAAATAGATGGACGCTTCCACCATGATTGCACCTGTCTCTTCATTCCAGTTTTTCAATATCCTGCCCCCTGCCAATCAGAAAAACCAAAGGCCGGAACCATTCCGGCCTTTGAGCCCATTACTGTTCTACAAAATCAGTAACCTTCTCGAAAACAGTAGTAACCAACTCCATCAGCTGGGTTCTGAAGATTCCTGCCACTGCAATCAAGATGACGATCACCACCAGAATCGCCACAATGTCTGCTGCGCCCTTCTCCTCATGAATCATGCGATCCGCCAACCGTTCCATTTTCCCCTTTGCGCTGATAAGCAGCATATCAAGCTTCCTAAACATCTCTTTTCCTCCTTTTCTAATGAGCTGGCATGGGGCTCTTCGCGCCACCTGTCCCTCCTTAATCTTAATGCATATAAAAAAGCAATACCTGGTTTGTGTTGCCTTTTTTCATTTGACTGCCGGCTGCCGTGTCAAAACCCATTGGCGAATACCGGGACAATGATCAGGATCAAAACGCCGATAAAGATCATCCCGATGGGAATCAGAAGTTTTCCTCCGGCTGTCTCCCCCTTTTGACGGACTATATTTTTCTTCTCCTCCCACATCTCCCTGGACATGTCATCCAGAAAATAAGACAGTTCTTTATTTCCCTTTTCCATGTTCTGTACCAACGTGGAAGTAACCTTTCGGATCTGTTTCACAGAACATCGGTCTGCAAAATTGCGGAATGCCTCCAGATCCGAAGCACCATTGGCCATCTCACTTGACGTGATCCGCATCTCCTGGTAGAGAGCTCTCTCGCCTGTCTGGGATACCTTCACCCAGGCTTCCCGCATCACCATGCCGGAATTAATGAGAAGAGCCATCTTGGAAAGCACCTGGGGCAAATCCAGCATCAACTCTTCCCGCCGCTCTTCCAGCTTATCGTTAATATCCTTTTCCAGATAACGGATCAAAAGCAGCGCCAGACACACTCCAATCACCAGCATCTGTGGATTATCCGCCAGAGCACCCAGCATCAAGACCAATGGGATCAGTGTCAAAATATAGGTAAACGTCGCACTCTTTATAATATAGTAGTAATATTCTGCATACTTCTGGCCTTTTACCTCAGAAATTTCCTTGATTCTCCGCCTCCCTTTCCGGCTGCGCAGATTATAGTGAACCTGATTCATGAAGCCCATACCGATAAAGAACAGTTCCGGCATCTTGTACTCTTCCGGTGAAAGATTATCCGTATATGCGCGGAAGGTATTCCGATACTTTATGTACAAAAAAGTCCAGAACAGTACCAGAGGCGTGGCACAGACCATCATCCCCATCTGAAACCAGTTAATCATGCCCATTCCTCCTACAGTTTAATGTCCACCAGTTTGGATCCGATAACATATGCCCCAATAAAAATGCCCAACGCCACGAATTTTACAATAAGATTGACCAGGCTGTTGCCTGACATGCTGTCCCCCAATCCACGCATAGACAACATGATGACAAAGGGCATGACCATCATAATGTTCAGTTCATTTTTGCTGGCTGCTATCATGGTCTGAATCTCCATTTCAATCTCGATTTTATCGTTGATGACGCTTCTGGTTTCCCCTACAATCTGTTTTAGGTTGCCGCCTTTTCGGTTGCACACTTCAAACACATTGGCAAAGCTGTCCACATCATCCAGACCACTACGCTGGGCAAAATTCAGCAACAAATCTTCGATATTATAATTATGTTTCAGCCCGTTATTGATCATCCGAAGCTCTGTCACAATATCCGCATCCTCGCCAAACAGATCCATCATCTCATTTAGTGCATCCTCAAAGGCTTTTGTCGTTGTCTGTCCGGCTGAGTAGGAGGCCGTCAATGTCTCCAGCAAATCCTTGAATTCCAACAAAAGCTTTTTCAGCCGTTTTTTCTTTCGATACTCCTGAAAAGGCTTCTGGGCGAAGACTCCAAAGACCGCTGTAAGCACGACAGCTACCATCCAGCTGTTAAAAAACACATACCCTACAGCCAGCCCGATGACAAGCCCCAGCCCTGCTGCCTGAAGGCGATCTAATACAGTCATGTTATATACGTGATAGTCTTCTCCAATTCCCATAACCCCAGGAATAGGAATATACACTTCCTTTTGATTTTTCTTTGGTTTCTTTTTCTTTTCTGCTTTCTTCAAAGCCTTTTCATCCCTTTTCCTACCCAGCATCCCTAACCCTCTTATCTGCTAAATATGGTTAAATCTCATCATAGTAGCCCATCATCCGAAGCTTCATTGTATTTTTCATCTTATTCTCTGTCCTTACCAGGCCTCCTGAAACCTTGGTAAGGGTGCTGTCTTTATCCTCTTTAAATACGTACAATGGGTTCAACAGGATTTCCCCGTTTTCATAGCCGCATACCTCCGTGATCTCCATTGTCTTTCTGCTTTTGTCCCGCAGCCTTGACAAATGTACAATGATATCCAGGGCTGATGCAATCTGCTGCCGGATTGCCTCCAGGGGGAGGCCATCAGCTCCTTGCAGCACCATGGTCTCCAGACGGCTTAGCATATCCTTGGTAGAATTTGCATGGCCGGTGCTCAAAGAGCCATCATGGCCTGTATTCATAGCCTGAAGCATATCCAGTGCCTCCCCTCCGCGAACCTCGCCTACCACGATTCGTTCCGGCCTCATACGAAGGGAAGACTTGATAAGATCCCGGATTGTGATGGCACCGCTTCCCGATGCATTGGCATTCCGTGTCTCCAGGCTGACCAGGTTATCAATCCCTGCAATCTGCAATTCCGCCGAATCTTCAATTGTGATGACACGTTCATCGTGGGGAATGAAGTTTGATACCGCATTGAGAAACGTTGTCTTTCCTGAGCCTGTACCGCCGCAGATAAAGATATTGTATTTTGCCTTTACCAAAAGTTCTAAAACACGGGCGATCTCCGGTGTGATGGATTTATACTTCAGAAGCTGCTCCACAGTCATAGGCGTTTTTGAGAATTTTCGGATGGTTACAATGGCTCCATGCATAGAGATGGGAGGAAGTACCACATTGACACGGGAACCGTCAGGCAGGCGGGTATCCACAATGGGGTTGGCCTGGTTGACCTCCCGCCCTGCCATTCCTACAATCTTCTGAATAATATCTTCCAGACGC
Organism: uncultured Hungatella sp.; assembly: GCA_947425205.1. Taxonomy (GTDB): domain Bacteria; phylum Bacillota; class Clostridia; order Lachnospirales; family Lachnospiraceae; genus UBA3402. The sequence continues at coordinate 3,530 of CANDZL010000060.1, forward strand.
CGTTCACTTTCAAATTCTTTCTTAAGTTTCTGCAGCTTCCCTTTCTTCTCGATAAAAATGTCCTTTGGCCCATTAATCATAACCTCTGTAATCTGATCATCCTTCATAATGGAATCCAAAATTCCAAAGCCTCTGATAGCACTGAACACCTGTTCGCAGATATCAACCCGCTCTTCCATGGACACAAATCCATAGCTGGGGCAGCGCTGATTTACCAGCTGACGAATCTGCTCCTCCAATTCCTCATCTGACATCTTGCTCAACGGAAAATTATCCGTCACATAATAGTGAATATTCTCCACCAATTTTTCCAGTTCTTCCCCACTCATTTCTTCGTCCCCTATAAATTGTCAAATATCTCCTGGCGTTCTAGCATAAATTCAATAATCTCTTTTACAAGCGCATGTTTAACCGGCGGAACCTTACCAATTACCGGAATCCGTAATCGTTCAATCTCACTGCTGGATTTGCTGCTGGAAAACCGATTATACAACAGGCACATAGCCCCTGTTACGTTGGTTTTCTCCTTTTCCTCCATAATCTGAAGTGCTTGCATGGTTCTCTCAAACTTGCTGTTGGATGTCTCTCCTCCGTCCTGTACCAGTATAATGCGGTGCATATGGCTCATAATCTCCATAAAATCCTTTGTCATTTGGAAATTCATATCCACAATAATACTGTCATATCCCAGTCCGCCCTCCAGTGTCTCCAAAAGCTTCATGATATCTTCGTGAGTTAACTCAAGCATATACATGGTATTGGTACATGGCGCAAAAAAATAGACACCGCTGGGATCGGTCCTTACTGCGCTCTCCATTTTAAGACCTACATCCGTACGCCGGCTCTTTAATGCGAAAATGACCTCTTCAAAATGGTAGTCTCCCACACCACTAAAAAAATCGGCAGCCGTTCCTGTAGGCTCCATGTTCAAATATAAAACCTTTTTCCCTGTCAACGCATATTTTTTCGCAAGTGCCGCGGCGAAGGTGGAGGCACCGGTTCCGCCGGAAACTCCTGTCACAAGGGTAATGTGCCCTGTCTTTCGGCTATTGCTTCGGAATATCTGCCGGCTTCCTCCTTCGGCATATAAGTCAAGAATATCTTTATAGATCAAATCCGGTTTTTTAAACTTGGCGATCCTGCGAATCCCATCGGAAGCCTTGCCGCTTTCCCCCTCTGTCAAGTAAGCCCATATTCCACAGGAACGCAATGTCTCCCCATCGATTCCAAAATCCTCGCCTACCAAAACGATATCCGCATCTCCGCCCGTAAGATAGGTCTTTAGCATCTCTGGTTTGGAAAAAGAGAATATTTCCAGCTGATCCATATGATTTTTCTCTAAAAACGAAACCAGATTATTAAGATATCTGCTGTCCCGTTCACCGATTACTAACCGTATCTGCATGCTTCCTGCCTCCATACCCTCTCATGTATATTCCAGATTTTTATGACATTCCTCTCATTACAATTTTCTACATCATTATATCCAATATTAAATTTAATGTCAAGTTATAACATCAAATTGATATTTTAAACATACGCTTTATTTCAAATTGCCCTATAAACATTACATTGTCAATTTAGTTAATCATTTTGATAATGCAATATCATTTTGATTATACTAATATAACATCAGAAAGGAGTTATTCATGATTGCTGAACGTATCAAATCTCTCCGCGAACAAAATAAAATGACCCAGGCGGAATTGGCCAGAAAGCTTAATGTTACCAGAAGCTCTGTCAATGCCTGGGAAATGGGGACTTCCGTTCCTTCTACCAGTCTTCTTGTTGATATTGCCCATCTGTTCCATGTATCTACAGACTTTCTGTTGGGGATAAAAGGAACCACGACTTTGGATGTCTCCAGTTTAAATGATACGGAAGTACTGCTAATCCAGAAACTAATCGATTATTTCTCAACGACTAAGCATGATTTATAACATGAATAGCCTAGACCAGGTTTTACTGGAGAATAAAGAGTCCGGCCTGCCGGACTCTCGCGCCGGAGGGCTTTTTGTTCCATAGGACAAACTTTCCTATGAAACAAAAAAAGAAGGCCTAAGCCCTCTTTTGATCTATCTCCCTTCCCTCCCAAACCACACATCCAACACTGCCCTGGCCACCGGAGCAGCAGTCCTTCCGCCGGATCCGCTCTCCTCCACGATCACGCTGATAGCCAGTTCTGGCTTCTCCACCGGTGCAAAGCCTGTAAACCACCCGTGGGTCTGTTTCCCTTTCTCAAATTCCGCGGATCCTGTCTTTCCTGCCACACTGTACCCTTCGGTACGCACGGCCGACCCGGTTCCCACAGTCACCACGGCTTCCATCATCTCTGTCAGAAGAACAGCCTCCTGTGCAGTCATCAGGCTGCCGTAAGCTTCCGGCGTAAACTGCTTTACAGTCTCCCCGCCCACATGTTCCACATGGTCAATGAGATACGGCTTCATCAGGATCCCTCCGTTGGCAATGGCCGACACGATCATAACCCCATGCATGGGGGTCATCTGAGTCCTCCCCTGTCCGATATAGGTCTGAAGGGTCTCCCAAGTATCCCCATCCACCTCCATCTGAAAGGAACTTTTGCTGTAAGCCAGGGCCAACGGCATCTGGCTGTTGTACAGAAGTTCCTCCGCCGTTTTTCTTGTCTGCGCCTTGTCAAGTTCTAAGCCCAGGCTGGCAAATGCCCCGTTGCAGGAGTTGGCAAATGCCCCTTTTAGATCCACACTCCCATGGGCAGTCTGGTCGTAGCACTGTATCGTGTATTCCCCCTCTTCATAGATTCCATCACATTCAAATCGGAAATCCCCGTAGTCTTTTGGATGCTCCCGGACATATTCCAACAATGTCACCAACTTAAAGACCGATCCGGGAGGGTACACTCCTTGCGTTGCACGGTTCAACAGCCTGGCCTGATGATCCTCGTCCGCCACCATCACATCCCAGTCCTGGTTCAGCGTATTGGGGTCATACCCTGGCTTAGACACCATCGCCAGAATCTTCCCTGTGTCCGGTTCCACCACCACTACGGCTCCCTTTCTGTCCCCCAACGCATCCCATGCCGCCTGCTGCAGTTCCACATCCAGCGTGGTATAGATGTCATCTCCCGGATTCTTCCCCCCGGAAAACTCCCGAACCATCTGTTCCACCAGATTGATGTGGGAAGTCAGCATATAGAAATTCCCCACCGCCTCAAGTCCGGTCTTCCCCCTGGAAGAATATCCCACCACATGGGCAAACAAAGGGCCATAGGGATAGCTTCTTGTCTCGATGCCTCCCTCGCCCACCAAAGTTTCTGCCAGAATTGTCCCATTGCTGCTTCGTATCTTTCCCCGGACAATTCGGTCTGAAAAGCTGTCAAGTCTGGCATTATACGTGTTGTTGATCACGTCCTCCCTCTGAAAAATCAAAAAATATCCCTGATATCCAATCATCCCGATAAACAATGCCACTACCACATACGTTATCCCCAGGATACTTCTATTTGACTTTTCTATGGTATCTTGACCACTTTCACGCCTTTTTGAACCTTTCTGTCCAGCTCCTTTGTCCCTGTATGTTCCAGGGCTCTTATGTCCGGTTTCTTTCCTGTCAGATGCCTTTGGCTTCCATATTTTTTTGTAAAATCCCTTTTCTCCAAACAGCTTCATAACATGCTTCCTCTTCGCGGTCATACGGCTGCTACTATACTTCCCTGATTGTCACTCTGCATCCTGCCGTTTCAACACATATAGCCCTTGAATCACGCCAAACATCATCCATGTACTGACCACCGAACTACCTCCATAACTGACAAAAGGCAGTGTCACCCCTGTAGATGGAATAAATTTTAATGTCCCTCCCACTGCCAGAAACACCTGGGTGGCGTACATCATCCCCAGCCCGAAAGCCAGAAGCCGATAGAATGCCGCCTCCATCTCACATGCGATCATAATAAACTGGAGAAAGCATCCCAGGCAGATCAAAAGGACACAGATAGCAAACAATGCCCCCATCTCTTCTGATATGGCGGCAAATACAAAATCCTTGTCAACTACAGGGATCTTCTTGGGCATCCCCTGATAAAGCCCCATCCCCAACCAGCTGCCTGTCCCAATGGCAAACAGCGATTGGGTGATCTGATACCCGGTATTGTCGATATCCGCCCACGGATTTTTCCAGGCAGACACCCTTACCCGTACATGGGAAAACAGCCTATAAGCCAAAACCGCTGCACCCCATCCGCCCATCATCCCAGCCCCCAGGTAAAACCAGTTGGAGGTGGCGGCAAACAGCATAGAAAGATACGTGACAAAGAAAATCAGCCCGCTTCCCAGATCTTTGGAGGCAACCAGAATCAGCACATGGAGCCCTGCCACCACTGTAGTGACCATCACCTGTTTAAAGCCCGTAGCCTGATAAAACATGGAGGCCACAAAAAATACAAAGATAATCTTTACGAATTCCGACGGCTGGACAGAAACGCCTGCAACCGTTATGGACAGTTGGGCTCCAAAACTGGTATTCCCCACGAAATGAACGATGACCAAAAGACCCAGACCTGTTAGGCTATAGGCCCATGGAATCTTGCTTAATTGCCACAGCCTGCTTATAAGAAGAGGCACCAGCCAGGTTACCGCCGCTCCTATGGCAGCGATGATGAATTGCCTGGCTGCCCTGGCGAACGAAAGCCGGGAGAGAATGATCAGCCCCACACACAGCAGCATACACACATTATTCACAAGAATCCTGGAACTGTCCGGATAGAAAAGCCGGTACAACAGGATATATGCCAAGAAAAACACCACCTGAGCTATATAAAATACTGCCATCCGCGGATCTTCTGTCTTCAGGCAGATCACAAGATAAGCCAGAAGATGCATCAGAAACATCAGACGGTTCTGCCGGCTGCACAGCGTATGCTTTTTCTCCTCCTCCCCCACACGGAAATACCGAAAATTCAGATATGTGTAAACCGCCATCATAAGGATCATCAGATATCTGGCTCCGTCTATCAGCAAATTGATCAATGTCTACTTTACTCCTCTTTTAAAATGACCTCTGGTAAAATCTCCTTGCAAATGAAACTGTCTTGGATTGTTCTTGCCGGATGCAGCGCCAGCCTCTCTCCCCGGCCACTTTAAAGCACAAGAATCCAGGTCTTCTTCAGACACGGCATATTCCCTGACATATGCCTTGATAACCGCCTCCATCTCCTCTTTTGTCTCCTTCACAAACTGAAGCCGCAGTGCTGCCGGATTTAGTTGCCTTATGGGGCGCTTTTGTCCCGACAGAGACAGAGGATCCGGGTTATAGATGGTGTTGTAGCAAAACACGCAGTGATTCTTTACCATCAGTTCTTTCCCGGTTCGGTCTTTCATATACAAGATTCCTGGCTTATGGGTACAATTTCCTATTGTCTTCTGGATGCACTGTGCGGAAGTCATAACTGGAAGATACCCATAAGATATCAGTTCGAAGCCATCACACCCCAGTTCTTCCAATTCCTGGCTGTTAAGCTCCAGAGGCAGCGTCAAACGCTGAAGCCCCATACTCTTTATCTCTTTTGCCGCTTTCTTATTGAAACAATACAGGTTATGATCCCCGTATATAGGTATCTCTGTCCCTGATTCCTTCAGATACTGGATCTCTTCCCAGGAGCGAATGAGTATTCCGTCAAATCCGGCATGCTTCCATGTATCAGACCATCTCTGAAAATATTCTACGGCCTCCGTGCGGAAAATCACAGGCATAGCCAACACACATCGCTTCCCTGCCTTGTGGCAATGCTCCACTGTGGATTTCCAGATTCCCGGAAGAAAGCTGTCTGACTCTATTTGTATTTCGGATACCTCTGCCTGACCCAGGGCGGCAGGAAGGAGGTCCGCATTGGAGAGAAGCACATGAATCGCCGGATGACAAACTTGACATTCTTCTCTGGAACTATTCTCTATGCAGCTGTCCGGAACCGGATGGCTGCCTCTTCTATATTCTTTTTGCACTATTTCCTGAAGCTTTTTAAGCCCGTCCCTCCTCAGCTCATTCAACGCCTGCACGGGAAGGAATCCATTTCCCTTGATTTCCACTTCCAAATCTGTAAACTGAAATGGAGTATTTCCGGTCTTCTCAATCTGTTTCCTTAAATTTTCTTCCCCCATGGGCTGGTTCTTCGCCGTCTGAACCACCGGCCCTTCTACATCAATTCTGTATGTTTTCTCCCCTTGTACCATCTGAAGGGCAAGGCAGATTGTTTCCCCTTCCCTTACCGTCAGTTTCCCTGTAACCTTCTCTTTCACCTCTGTGTTTACATAGGTTGCATCCAGATAATCAAACAATTGCTGGTTTGCCTGGCGGAATGCCGGTTTTTCCTTCAGCGCCACCATATCCCTGCCATTGTGCTGTCTGTAATACCCTTCCGTAAATCCTCCCCGGTCAAACAGGTCCAGAAGTATTCTTTTATCTTCCTTGTCCACCTGATAACCGCTGCGCCCCCGCTTTTTATATAAGTCTACATACTTCCGGTAAATGCTTACCACTCCGGCCGTGTACCTGGGACTTTTCATCCTGCCCTCAATCTTCAGAGAATAAATCCCTGCCTCCAGAAGCTCCGGCAAAATATCCAGGACACACAGATCCTTTAAGCTCATCACATATCGTTTGTCCCTTCCCAGACAAGAATTCCCATCCACCTTCACATCGTAGGGCAGACGACAAGGCTGAGCACATCTTCCCCTGTTTCCGCTTCTTCCCCCAATAAGGCTGCTGAGCAAACACTGCCCGGAATAGCAGTAGCACAGCGCCCCATGGACGAAGCATTCGATCTCCAGATCCGTCTGTTCATGAATCCCACGAATTTCCTCTAGGGAAAGTTCCCTTGCCGGCACCACTCTCCTCACTCCCATCCCCTCAAGCAACCTGGCTCCGTACGCTCCGGTTATGGTCATCTGGGTGCTGGCATGGATAGGAAGGCCAGGAAACTGTTCCCGTATATAGGCCAGCACCCCCATATCCTGTACAATCACCCCGTCCAATCCCTGCATATAGTAGGGATTCAAATATTCAAACAACCCATCCAATTCCTTTTCCTTCACCAGGGTATTTACCGTCATATAGAGAGAAACACCGTGGAGATGGGCGTAATCAATTGCATCCAGCATTCGATCCTGATCCGGATTGTCCGCATATGCCCGCGCGCCAAAACGGCTGCCTCCGATATACACGGCATCCGCCCCTGCAGCCACAGCTGCTTTCATGCTCTCAATCGAACCAGCCGGAGCCAGCAGTTCTACTCCTCTCACTCCCATCTTGCGTTCCTCCTGTTTTTAAATATCCCCTGGAATATACCTTGAGAATCTCTTTGCCTGAGATAAGCTTACCGGTAGAATAAAACAGGATGCCCGGCAATGTCTGCCTGAACATCCCAGCCACGAATCTCTAAGGTCTCCTGTTATTCTGCATATTCCCTGCATAAGACGCAGCCGTATGAAGAGCCTTCATCTTCAGAAGCTCATCCTCCGCCTTCTTAAGCTTTCCCTGCATCTCTTTCAGCTGGCCCTCCACGTCCTCCAGCTTCATCTGGGTTGTCACCAACTCGTGTTTCAGGCTGTAAGTCTCTTTCTCCATGTCGTCACGGCGTCTCTCGCTGGCTGCAGCCCTGTCCACCGCCTTAAAATAATCATCTGCTATGTTCAGTTCAATTAACACTGCCTGATACTCCTGGCTCTGCTTCGTGAACCCCTCCTGGCGCTTCATCTGAGATGTTTTTTCATTAATATATCCTGCAACCCGCTGAAGATACTGGGCTTCCTCAATTCCGCCTAACGTATAAATTTTCCCGTCAATCAATACTTCTGCATAATGCTTCTCATTCATGAGTCTTACTCTCCCTGCAACACAAATTTAAGAATACCTGTCACAATCCCAGATGATGATACGCCAGTTCTGTGGCCATACGCCCCCGAGGGGTACGGTTTAACAGGCCGTTCATCAGAAGATAGGGCTCGTACACATCCTCCAACGTCCCGGCATCCTCCCCCAGAGCCGCCGCAAGGGTATCCAACCCTACCGGCCCTCCGGAAAACTTCTGTATGATGGTTAAAAGAATCGCCCTGTCATTATTATCCAGCCCCAGACGGTCCACATCCAGAATATCCAGGGCAAAATCTGCCACTTCTTTCGTGATAACTCCATTATACTTTACCTGGGCAAAGTCCCGTACCCGACGAAGAAGCCGATTGGCAAGCCGCGGAGTTCCTCTGGAACGTCTGGCTAACTCTATAGCCCCTGTCTCCTCAATCTCCACGCCCAGCACGGAAGCAGATCGCAGGATGATCACCTTCAGTTCCTCCGGCGTATAGAAATCCAGCTTTTGCACTACACCGAACCGATCCCTCAAGGGCGCGGTCAAAAGCCCAGCCCTGGTGGTTGCCCCCACCAGAGTAAACCTGGGAAGTTCCAGACGAATTGACCGTGCTGAAGAATCTTTCCCCAGCATGATATCAATGGCAAAGTCTTCCATAGCCGGGTACAATACTTCCTCTACCTGGCGGTTCAGCCTGTGGATTTCATCCACAAACAGGACATCCCCTTCCTGAAGGTTATTCAAGATAGCCGCCATCTCCCCTGGCTTCTCGATCGCTGGTCCTGAAGTAACTTTTAAGTTTACCCCCATCTCATGGGCGATAATCCCGGACAGTGTGGTCTTACCCAAGCCAGGAGGACCATAGAACAGTACATGATCCAAGCTGTCTCCTCTGCTTTTGGCCGCTTCAATATAGATGTTTAAAGTGGATTTCAACTTTTCCTGGCCAATATACTCCTTCAAAGCCTGAGGCCTTAAGTGGGATTCCACCTTTTTCTCTTCTTCTGTCAGATCTGTGTTGATAATTCGTCGTTCCATATATTTTGTCGTCTATACACGCGGCCTTCACGGCCGCAGCCTCAATCTCAAAATTTTTGTAGCCGTTTCTCTTATCCTCCGAACGATCTATTCAAACATCCAGTCACCTGGAATCGGAACGATCCGTTCTGCATCTGCCCTCTCCTCTTCTCTCAAAACGCCAGATATTTAAGCGATGCTTTCAGTACATCCTCTGAAGTCATGTCTTCGGTCACTTCCACCTTCCGCACCGCCTTGGCAGCCTCCATAGCCGAATACCCAAGAGCCACCAACGCATCCACGGCTTCCTTCCTGGTAGAATCTATGAACCCGGTCCTCCCGTCATCCCTCTTCCCCCCGGCATCGGATATCCCATCTGCTCTTCCCAGCATATCCTCCACCGAGATCCGATCTCTCAGATCTAAAATCAGTCTTTGAGCTGTCTTCACTCCGATCCCTGGCGCTTTGGCGATGGCTTTGGCATCCCCGGAAAGGACTGCCAGCCGAAGATCATCTGGCCTCATAGCAGAGAGAATCCCCAGCGCCCCTTTAGGCCCGATGCCATTAACCCCCAATAGCTGCTTAAACAATTTCAACTCCTGCCGGCTTCCGAACCCATAAAGGCTCATGGAATCTTCCTTTACCTGCAGATATGTATAGATACGCACCTCGTCTCCCAGAGGCGGCATCTCCTCTAAAAGCGACAGCGGCACATGGATATTGTACCCCACAGCCCCTGCCTCCACCACAATCACATCGTCTTCCTTCTCAACCAAAGGTCCTCTGATAAAAGATATCACCGCTTGTCCTTTCTGATGCCTTTACCGCAGTTTTTTCTCCACTTTATCATACCATACCGTCCAAGCCTTTGCAAGGACAAGTATTCTTCCCGGTAGCGTTTGACTTTCCATTTGGACTGGATTACAATATATGTTATTTCCTATGTTATCCCAAGAGTACGCGGTGCACTGAAAATCTCTTTGCAAAGCGCTCAGCAAAATCTACACAAGAAAAGGAGTTCCTGCCATGATAACCATCCAGAAGCCTGTCTGCCTTCCAGACACTTATCCCCTGCACCGCCTGGGTCCCTTAGAAAAGCTTCTCTTTTTCGATATTGAGACCACCGGCCTGTCCGGAGATTACTCTCGTCTATACCTGATCGGCTGTACTTATCACCGCAATGGCTCCTGGCACCTGATTCAGTGGTTTGCCGACGATCCCAACTCAGAAGAAGCCCTGTTAACCGCCTTCTTCCATTTCCTGAAAGATTTTGACTTTGTCATCCACTACAATGGCGATGGCTTCGACATTCCGTATCTGTTAAAACGCTGTCGCATCTTGGGTTTGCCCTATGATTTTTCTCATGTTACCAGCATTGATCTCTATAAGCGCATTAAGCCTTACCGCAAATTATTGCATCTGGAAAATTTAAAGCAAAAATCTATTGAGCGCTTTCTTGGCATTAACCGGCAGGATACCTATTCCGGCGGAGAATTGATCCCGGTCTATAAAGAATATCTTGTGACTCATAAAGATTCTCTGTATGATATGCTGATGCTCCACAACCGGGAAGACCTGGAGGGTATGCCCCTGATCCTCCCTATCCTGAACTACCCGGACTTTCTGGAACATGACTTTTGGCTGGAAGCCTTACATATTCAAGCAGTGCTGGCCGCTCCTGAGACTCCGGCAGCATCAGCCTCTCACCCGACTCCGATAGATCCGGCAAGCTGTCCCATACTATCTCTGCGTCTGAAAAGCCAATATGAGATCCCCGTTCCCTTCTGCCACGTCACAGACCTATGTATCATGGAAGCCCAAGGGCGGCTGCTACACCTCCATATCCACCTTTTTGAAGGTACCCTGAAATATTTCTATCCAAACTATCAGGATTACTACTACTTGGTCTATGAAGACACTGCCATCCATAAAAGTATCGGAGAGTACGTAGAAAAATCTGCCCGCAAGAGAGCCACCGCCCAGACCTGTTACACCAAAAAAAGCGGCCTGTTCCTCCCCCAGCCCATTCCCTTATGGGAACCAGCCCTGAAAAAGAAGTACCGCGATAAAACGACTTACACTGAATATTCCCCCTGGCTCTTTGAGGATCCTACACACCTTAACCGTTATCTGCATGCGCTGTTTAAGATGTCCTGACTCTCCATCAGTTAAACCCAAAAAACTTCTGGCTGATCTTATACCCGGCAATGGAAACCTGCCGCCCGCCCTTTCCCGGCAGGTTCATCCCCTGCCCCAGGAATCCGAACCGCAGCCGAAGAAACAGCAACATATTTTTCTTCTTCACGTACTGCCACAGTTCTTTCTTTTTCTTCATATTTTCATCCGTGCCAGAACGAATCGCCAAAATGGAGGAGATAACCATCATGATCTCCAGATAACGGATCATATAGTAACGCAGCTTCCAGCTTTGAATCTTCCCCTGATTGTAGTAATCAATCATCAGTTTGGTCACCTGGATCTGCTGGTCAATCCGCCCGATCATCACCTGCTCATTGACCGACTGGTCTTCCCTTCCGATAAAATACCGGTAAAAATTCACATCCAGATAATACATGGTCTTCACATATGGAAGGGGTTGGAACACAAAAATATTGTCCACATAAAATGTATGCTTCGGCAGGTTCAGTCCGCACTGATGCAGCAGTTCCGTCCGGTAGATCACAGAATGCATCAAAATATACTGCCCCAGCATAAACATTTTCACATCATCCCAGGTAACCACCTGGTCTTTCGGAAAGGCTGTCCGGTAATTCATCACCCGTTTCCGTTTGGCCCCCTGTTTCTCATATACGAAATTGCACACCAGCATATCCAGCGTCTGGTTACCGTAGACAAATCGCCGCAGAGTCCGAAGTACTTCCTTGTAGGCCTCCTCATCCACCCAGTCATCACTGTCAACTACCTTAAAATAGATACCCTGAGCATTTCTAAGTCCTGCGTTTACCGCCTCGCCATGTCCTCCATTTTCCTGGTGGATAGCCCGGCAGATGCCAGGATATTTCCTCTCATATTCATCCGCGATTTCAGCCGTCCTGTCCTTGGCAGAGCCATCATCCACAATCAAAATCTCCACCTCATCCCCGCCTGGCAATAGGGAATCAATACAATTCCTCATATACGCCTCAGAATTGTAGCACGGGATGGCTACTGACAACAGTTTCACTGTGTTACCTCCTTGAAATTGATATAATTTGTAAACGCTCAGATATCTTCCATCTTATGTTTCCTCATCCCACCGATTGCGAAAAACAAGCACAAGCCACTGAAGAAGGTTATAAATAAAAACGAGAGTTCCGCCATTTCTCCTTCAAGTTTCACCCATTTTCCCACCAACACAGAAGTCAAATTCGCACTTCCATGAATCACCCATGGAGCCAGAACCGATTGATAACATTCACGGCTATATGCTAAGACAAGGGCAAGCATACATGCGTACACCCCCTGTACCAAGTTACCATGATAGACTCCGAATATTACGGAGGAGACCGTTACAGTCACCCAGAAGGAGAAGCGTTGCCTCAGGCTTCCATAGATAAATTCGCGAAAAATCATCTCTTCCACTCCAGAAACCACCACTCCCGTTGCAAGAATCTGAAGCCATAGGGGCAATGAATACAGGGCCTCTGCAGTCTGCCTATAACCTGTAAACTTGTCTTTCAATCCACTCAAGGTTACCAGGTTATTGCCAAAAAGGCTGCAGCTTATCCCTGCCATACAAAGAATAGGGATTGTTACGAAGATTCCTATTCTTATAGTTTTGACAGGTTTTTTTACTCTATTCTCTATCGGGGCGACTCTCCCTCTTCTAGATACAATCCCCAAAAGTACCACCGTTATGCCACCAGAAACCATCCGTATTACCAGGCTGTCCATTCCCGTCAAAATCATACGGCATAGTTCCGTGAAAACCTCATACAACGCAATTGGCCACATAATCTCCCACATCAATTGTATCGCCAGTTTCCATCACTCCTATCCGTGCCACGACTCATCCACATCTTACCATAAAAACCCTTATGGGTAAAGCATAGTTTTAAGACAGCCATCCTTTTGTTGTTATTTTACATGGATTGTCACACAGCAAATCGAGGATATCCAACCATTCCCGAATGATCCCCTCATTCCGTCGGGCCATTTTTCTCAGGCCATTTTTACTAAGTTGTATCTTGCTTCCCTTAAGTTTCGGTAGTATACTGACATCAAACATTAAAAACGAGGTACCGATTATGGCTAAAAAACGAATGGTGCTGGCTCTCGGCCACCGCGCACTTGGAACCAATCTTCCAGAGCAGAAAGAGGCAGTCGCCAAGACCGCAAAGATTATCGCAGATTTTATTCAGGAGGGCTGGCAGGTAGCCATCACCCACTCAAACGCTCCCCAGGTAGGCATGATCCATACAGCCATGAATGAATTCGGCCGCCAGCATGAAGGCTATACCGCGGCACCCATGTCCGTCTGCTCCGCCATGAGCCAAGGATACATCGGCTATGACCTACAGAACGGAATCCGCACCGAGCTTATGCGCCGCGGCATCTATAAGCCGGTGGCAACCATCTTAACCCAGATGATGGTAGACCCTTATGACGAAGCATGTTACATTCCTGTCAAGGCTGTCGGCCGCTTTATGAACAGCGAAGATGCCAGAGCTGAGGAAGAAAAAGGCAATTATGTAGAAGAAGTTCCCGGAAAAGGCTTCCGCCGTGTGGTGGCCTCCCCCAAACCGGTGGCCATCGTAGAAATTGACGTGATCAAAGCTGTCTTGGAGGCAGACCAGATCGCCATCGCCTGTGGAGGTGGCGGAATTCCGGTGATGGAACAGGGATGCCGGTTAAAAGGAGCCAGCGCTGTCATCGAAAAAGACTTCGCCGCAGGGCTTCTGGCCAAAGAAGTGGATGCAGATGTGTTGATGATCTTAACCAGCGTAGATAATGTAACCCTTAACTTCGGCCGTTCCGATGAAAAGCCTATTTACTCTATGAGTACCGCCCAGGCAGAGGATTATATCCAACAAGGCCATTTTGAATTTGCCTCCATGCTTCCCAAGGTAGAGGCAGCCGTAGATTTTATCACCCATGGAAACGGGCGCTGTGCTGTCATCACATCACTGGAAAAAGCAAAAGACAGCCTTGCCGGAAAGGCCGGTACTGTCATCCGATCGTACATTGGTGCTTGAATTCCTATCATCTGTGCGTCTGCAGAGAGACATTCTACAGAGCCTTTCGATTCTTATCAGACAAGTGTTACTATTGTCTGGGCAATGCTGTAGGAGCCATGTGGCTTTGCAGACGTGCAGATTTCTTTGATTCGTTTTGTCTTTGTTTCATTTTTTGTTTCGTTATTTTTTATGTTTTTCTTTAATTTCGTTTTTTTCGCTATTTTCCACCTCTGCCCTATCTTTAGCAACAATCCCCCAATCTATTTTCCCCTCTCACTGTCCATAATAATTCTGAAACCTATAATATTCAGAAAGGAGTGTGTTATCTATGTGTCATTTGAATGCATCAAAATCCAATACCAGATGTTCTTGCCATAGCCGACCGGCTTCAGCTTCGGCTATTTCTACCTCAGCTTGCTCTGCCCCGGCTGCTGCTTCCTCAGCTTGCTCTTCCTCGGCTGCTGCTTCCTCAACGGTTTCTTCCCTGGCTGCCGGTTCACTGCCTCTTGCCATCCCTACGTTTCCCATACAAGCCTGGGAGCAACCATATGAACCTTGTAAAGCCTTAGCATGTGGAACCATGTTCCCAAGTTTAAATCTTCCTTTCTATGCAAAAGGAGGTGATTGCTGTGGCTGACAGAAATGCACTTTTAAAAAAGATCGGCGAGATCAGCTTCACTCTGGATGATCTGCGTCTGTTCCTGGATACTCATCCATTGGATGACAATGCCATACAGCTTTACCAGGAAAATATCACACAGAGAAAACAGCTATTAAAGCAGTATGCCGATGAGTTCGAACCCTTAACCACGGATTGTATCTGTTTGGAATCCAACGGAAGCTCAAACACTTGCACCAAATACCCAGGCCAGAAACACTGGACCTGGAACGATGGCCCTGTTCCATGGGATCTGGCGGCCAACGAATCTGCTGTAATAAAAGGAGGTGTTTAACCAATGTGGAACTATGAAAAACGGTTGCAGTTTCCGGTGCATATCACCAAGCCCTGTCCCAAAACCGCATCCCTCATCATCAGTCAGTTCGGAGGACCGGACGGCGAAATGGCTGCCTCTATGCGGTATCTTTCCCAAAGATACTCTATGTCATGCAAGGAGGTGGGCGGACTGTTAACGGACATCGGAACGGAAGAGTTGGCACACCTGGAAATGATTTGCGCCATCATCTATCAGCTGACCAAAAATATAACTGCTGAACAGGCCAAGGCCGGTGGCTTTGATGCCTACTATATTGACCATACGTCCGGCCTCTGGCCTACCGCAGCTGCAGGAATCCCTTTCAATGCCTGCGAATTCCAGTCAAAGGGCGATGCCATCACAGATCTGACTGAGGATCTGGCTGCCGAACAGAAAGCCAGAACCACGTATGATAACCTGATCCGCATGATTGACGACCCTGAGGTTCTCGCGCCGCTTAAGTTCCTCCGCCAACGGGAACTCGTTCATTTTCAAAGATTCGGCGAAGCCCTGGAGAAAATAAAAGACAAACTAGATGCCAAGAATTTTTACTACTTTAATCCAGAATTTGACAAGCAATTTGTGAAATGACAGCCACATTTGCCTGTTTGACCCCTTATAGCAGAATCTGACCTAATACTAAACTAACTGACATTGGTATCTTCTTATATTTCCGTAAAGGCGGCGATGTAGCTGCCGCCCGTTGGTGATTAACGATTGCTTGTGCAATCATCCCTCGGCCCATCAGATGCCGGCAAGCTTGCTGATGGGTCTTTTTTGTTTCTGCCTTGCGCCCATCTATGTAAGATTTACACTTCTGGACTAATGCAAGTAGCCCGTTAAGGCCGCCCACAATGCCCGTAAAGATACCCACAACATAGCTAAACCAGTCCCGAAGGTGCGTATCCTCCAAATAGGGAACGCTGCCCGTTTTCTCTGATGTAAAGCTATTATAAGCGATTTGGGGAGAGAAGGGAATACTTAGCCGATAGATATGCCGAAAGTTTATTAACATACAGACTGTTTTTATGTTATCATATCGGTAACAATTTATAAGGAGACAACGAGCATGAAACATAAAGAGCACTATAATGATGACTATATTTGTAGTCTTTCTCAAAAGATACTTTTTGTGATGCCAGACTTTGACGAAAAAGCCTTTTGTCATTCTTTAATTGGCAAACTTGACGACAAAGAGCTATTTGCAAGGTTTGACTATATTGTGGATGCTATGCAAGAAAGCATGGCAGATGATTACTCAAAAACTATTCAAGCATTTTTCAATATGCTGGGGCCTGAATTAGAACAGCCTGAAGGAATGTTTAATTTTGGATGGTGGCTATGGCCTATTGGCAGGTATGTTGAACGATATGGAAATAAAGATTGGATTTTATCACTTTCATTTTTGAAAGAATTAACAAAACGGTTTACCGGAGAATATGCTATTCGCCCGTTACTGCAAGAGCATCCAAAAGAGGTGATGGACGAGTTAATAGAATGGACAACTGATAAAAATGTTCATGTTAGGCGACTTGCAAGTGAAGGCGTTAGAATACGGCCCCCTTGGTCACAAAAATTATATGTTGCATTAGATGAATTTGAAAGATATACAACTATTCTTACACACTTAAAAGACGATCCAGAAAAATTTGTTCAAAAAAGTGTAGGGAATAATCTTAATGACTTATATAAAGATGCTCCTGAAAAAGCAGATTATATTATTTCACAATGGATGAAAACTGGAAGAAGCAAGGCACAGGAGTGGATTATTAAACACGGAAGAAGAAATCAAAAATAGAGAGGCGTTTTCTGTTTCAAGTACGGTGATTATTCTGTGTTGATAACAGAACAATATGAAATGAAAAATTCAGAAGCTACTTATAAAACCACTTCTTCTTTAATAGAAATTGCCAGAAAATATTTTGCGGAATATGGCTATTTCGATGTTCTTTTAGACAAAATTGCTGAGGAAGCAAATGTAACACGAGGAGCAATATATCATCATTTCAAAAATAAGCAGGGACTTTTCATAGCTGTATTAGATAGTATGCAAAAAGATGTTGCCGCTCAAATTGAGAAAGCAGCATTAAAAAGTAATGATCCATGGCAACAGCTTATATTCGGATGTGTTGGCTTTGTAAATTGTGCTAATGCAAAACCGAACAGACATATCCTGTTAGTAGATGCTCCATCAGTACTCGGTTGAGATACTTGGCGGAAAATTGATCGAGAAAATTCAATGCGTACATTACAAGAACAAATTAACGACTTAAAGGCGTGAGGGTATCTCTGCGATGATGTTGATACAAGTCTAATGACTTGTTCTGTTTCTGGTGTGTTAAATGAATTAGCATTAAATTATTCACAGGATGATGCAGTGTCAACGGACAGAAAAATTTTCCATACTATATCGCAATTAGTTAGGGGCTTTAGGCGAAAGAAATGTTGATAAAAAGTGAATGGGGTTAGGGTTTTGCGCCTGGTACGTGGAAGAAAGGTTACCTAGAAGGGGCCATTGGGAAATCGATAGCCCCTCATTTCGTGTGCTGCTGATCATCCGGTCTTACTCCTCGGATTTTTCCGCATCCATGCCGATCTTCACCTCGGTGTTGGCCACATCGGTCAATCCCTCGCCGATAATGTAAGCTACAACGGAAGCCCCGGCCATAATAAGCGCCGTTACCTGCGTCGCGGTGTTCTTAGTTCCGCCCGTAGCTAAAATCATCATCGAAGTGAAAGAAGCCACTGCCGTCCAAAATTTCCGGCTTGTGAGTTTCCGCGTCCAGTTAATGTGTTTCATAGTGTTACCCCCTCTTTTCATGTTTTCTGCGCCGGCGCTGCTCTGCGATCCAGCACGGTTTACTTGTGCGCCTCCTGGTTTATATGCCTTTCGATCTTGTCAATGGCCACCGTTACTGAGCCTTTGCAGCCCTGATCTTTAAGCCCCTGTAAGCAAGCTAAAACGCCGTAAGTTAAAAGGCACATTTCTTCTTTCATAGCCTTTATGTCCTCGTCCTGCTTGTTCTGCCTCTGGTACCAGCGATAGGCAGCGAAAAGTGCGCCCAATAACGCCGATACGGCCCCAACAAAAGCAGCGGCCGTTATAATTGTTTGGGCATTTACGTACATCCAGTTTCACCTCCTCCCCAGGGAATGATAAAAGGACCCGCATGGCCACGCTGGCGGCCCCACGAGCCCGCTAAAGCTGCAAGGGTTGGAGCTTTGTATCCTATATCGCGGCATATTCCGTCCGCCAGGCTTATTCCAACGCTGGAAAGGCTCCCGGCCTCCCCGGCGCTAATATGCTGCATAAGAAGTAAGAAAAGCTCGCCAATCATATCCACTTAGCTCATCAGAAAACGTAATATCCTCCTAGTCCATGCCTCTTCCAGCTTCCTTTCGATCTTGCCTTGAAAGGCCAAAGAACTTACAATGATTCCTTAAATGCTTGGCTTACTATATTCTATGCCACTTAATGAATTTGGTTCCTGACAACCTCAGAATCTGGTTAACCGCCACTGCAAATTTCATGCCTTCCCTTATTTAATCTCTCCATAACCTTCTAACAGAAAGAGGCTGGCCCCATCAGCCTCTTTCCTGGTTATCCTGCCTATTTCTTCTGCCTCTTTTCTTAATCTATTTTCCGAATCCTCATATTTACATCGAAGTATTTTGCTTTACCCAAAGAACCTGTCTTCAATGAGATGTAGGCAGGTTCAGATGTTACCGGTATAAATGCATGACCTACCAAAAGCTTTCTTTCTTCCTTATTTACAAAATTGGTCACCGCATACGCCCCTACAGCCCTCTCACCATTAAGCATTAAACTCACTGCCGCGTATCCAGGTAATTCGCCATTCGGATCACATGAACACATCACTTTATAAAATATCTCATAGTATCCCTCTTTTGACAGTACAAAGCTTTTTGCAGCGTTCGAATAAGAAATCGCCGTCCCTACTTTCAGCATAATACCGTTTATCTCCACATCCTTTTCAGATTCCAGTAACTGAACGCCTCCTTGACCAGTTGATACCAGATTCACCTCACGTGCAACTCCAGACGGACCTGCCGGGCCGGTGGGGCCTTCTGCTCCAGGCGCTCCTGCCGGACCCTGGGGGCCTGCCGGGCCGGTGGGACCCGTCGGGCCGGTGGGGCCTTCTGCTCCAGGCTCTCCTGCTGGGCCCTGAGAACCTACTGGGCCCGTGGGACCTGCTATCGTCACCATCTCAAAGTCCGGCGACGTGCCGGGAATGCCTGTTGGGTTATCCTTTACTGCCTGATATAAAGCTCCATTATTAAATACCATATCTCTAGCTGCATAGGGTTTCCCTAATACAAAGGCTTCCACTTTATCTAATCCCCTTCCCGTCGGACCTGCCGGGCCGGTGGGACCCGTCGGGCCGGTGGGGCCTTCTGCTCCAGGCGCTCCTGCCGGACCCTGGGGGCCTGCTGGGCCAGTGGGACCTTCTGCACCTGTTGCTCCTGCCGGACCTTGGGGGCCTGCCGGGCCGGTGGGACCTTCTGCCCCAGGTTCTCCTGCCAGACCTTGGGGGCCTGCCGGGCCAGTGGGGCCTTCTGCTCCAGGCTCTCCTGCTGGGCCTTGGGGGCCTGCCGGGCCGGTGGGGCCTGCTATCGTCACCATCTCAAAGTCCGGTGACGTGCCGGGAATGCCTGTTGGGTTATCCTTCACTGCCTGATATAAAGCTCCATTATTAAATACCATATCTCTAGCTGCATAGGGTTTCCCTAATACAAAGGCTTCCACTTTATCTAATCCCCTTCCCGTCGGACCTGCCGGGCCGGTGGGACCTGCTATTGTCACCATATCAAAATCCGGCGACGTGCCGGGAATGCCTGTTGGGTTATCCTTCACTGCCTGATATAAAGCTCCAT
>CANDZL010000061.1:0-23407 GCA_947425205.1 uncultured Hungatella sp.
TTCGGCTCTTTTAATACAATTTGAAATATGGGTAGGCTTTGTCTACAGTCTGAGCCCTCCGCCATAATGCGAAGGGCCAATGCTTTCTATCGGCTTTATACCAGGATATTCAGCATCGATACTGCATAGTAGTTACTTAAATTGTAGGCACCGCTTTTTGCAAAGCTGGCAAACTGTAAGAAGGAATCCGACATCATGCCCTTTGAGCTGGAAGCTGCCGAACTGCTGGAATTGCCGGAATTGCTGCTGGAAGAAGCCTTCTCTGCATTCTCCTTGCCTACAATCCTGTCTATGGAAGAATCCAGCACATAGGTAGCCTTGCTGCCGATTCGCTCTGCCATACCATACTGACCGCCTACCAGGCCTTTTACTTCTTCCGGATCATTCTGAAGCTTCTCTCTGAACTTCTCCTCATCGAATACCAACTGTCCTTCCGCATTATAATTGATGCCCAGTGCGGAAAGCGTCTTTTCGGACGGAATGGATCTCTTCAGGGAATCCAGCTGATAGGATGCACCGTCAATACTTCCGGCGTTGGCTTTCAGGTAAGACATGGCATTGTTCAGCTTTCCTACAAAGTCTTTCATGGAAGCCACAATGTCATCTTCCGCCTTGCCCACTGCCTTCAGTGCTGCCTCGCTGCCGTCATTCTTAGCCAGAGCTGCATCATAATTCTGGAATACATTGCCTGCCTTGCTGCTGGTCAGCTTCGCGGAAGCAGACTCCAACTCTTCAAGCACAGTCTGATATCCCATCAAGAACCCAGACATACTGCTGGCACTGGCATAGGTTTTGTTGGTGCCTGTCGTCCCTGTGCTGCTGGTCTTATTGGAGCTGGTCGTCTTATTGGTATTGCTCGTGTCGGAAATTCCCATGCTTTCCTTCAGCTTCGCCGCCTCTTCGTTGGCACTGTCTACCCAGCTTTCGCTGTTGAGCATATCATTCCTGCCATAGCCACCCAGAGAATTGCTTCTTCCATAACTGTTGAAGCTGTTGTAAGGACTGAATCCTAATGAAACTCCACCAACTGCCATTTCATTTCATCTCCTTTCTGTCATATTATTCCGCAGCCATTTACAGGCTGCCAATCCGATTATGAGAAACATTTCCAGTTTCTCATATTTTAATATATCGGTTTCTTTTTCCTAAATTATAAGGCCGTTCATAGTTTATTCAAAAATCATTCAAAAACCTTTTACACTCTACACATGATTTCTTCATGAATCCGGCATATACTAGGAGCATAGAAACAAAAGCAGTTGCCAGTCTAATGCTTATAAGATTTTTTTCATAATACTCGAGCTGATAGCCTATGGTTATCAGCTCTCCTCCCTTTTCCCCCCTATTTTTTGAAATGTTCAGGTTTTTCTTTTATCCCACGGATATCTTATTTGCCTCTGCAATAAAAGAAGGGCAAAGATATTCGGAAATGCCATCATTCCGTTCCAGATATCTGACAGCGCCCACACAGCTTCCAGGTTACTGACACATCCCAAAAACACCGCATATCCATATAAAACCAGATACCCCCATTCTATGTTCTTCCGTATTCCTGCTCTTAACGGAAGCCACTTCGAGATCTGTTCCAAAACCGTTTCCAAAGTCTGCTTCCCCAGAAAAAACCATGCAATCATGGTGGCAAATGCAAATATGGTCATTGCCCCTGATACCAGATACTCTCCCATATTCCCCAATACCCCACGGAAACAGCTTGCTGTCAGCACTGCCCCGTCACCGTACTCCCCCAGGGCGCTCCCATTTTTCCCTGTCACGCACAGAATTACCAGTGCAGTCAGTGTGCAAATCACAATCGTATCAAAAAACACCTCAAACATTGCCCACATTCCTTGTTCTTCCGGGGTCGTATCCTCCGTGGCCCCATGGAGCCCCGCCAGGCTTCCAAGTCCGGCTTCATTGGAGAATACCCCTCTTGCAATGCCATACCGGAATGCCTGGCCGATCCCGTACCCTCCTATGCCTCCCAACGCAGATTGGGGAAGAAAAGCATAACGAAAAATATCACCAAAAGCTCCTGGTATCTGTTCATAGCATGCCCCCAGAGTGATACATGAAAAAAAGATGTAAATCCCGGCTGCCCAGGGAATCAGTTTCTCTGTCACTTTTCCGATCCGCAGGATCCCTCCTACAGCTACGCCGCAAGTTACGGTTGTCACAACTACTGCACAGAGAATTGGCGGCAGGCCTGCTGAAAATTGCATTGTCTGAGCAATGGCGTTGGACTGAACCATACTTCCCATTCCCAGCGAGGCCATAAGGCACAGTCCTCCGTAGAAGATTCCCAATAATGGCATATGAAGCCCCCGATCCAGGTACACTGCCGGTCCACATACCCACCTTCCCTGTCTGTTCTTATATCGGTATTTGATTCCAAGCCATGTCTCCCCGTAGGCTGTAGCCATTCCGATCCCCGCTGAAACCCACATCCAGAAAATGGCCCCTGGCCCTCCGGCTGTCAGTGCTGTGGCAACTCCCACAATATTCCCTGTCCCTATGGTAGCCGCCAGTGCGGTACAGGCTGCCTGCCCTTTTGTGACATACCTGCTTTTCTGCTTCTTTGTCCCCCCATCTTCCCGAAAGAGACTTCCTATCGTTTCCTTCCACCACACGTTGATCCCCAACACAGGAAAACCTCTGGAACGAAGGGTGTAGATTATGCCAACTGCCAGAAGCAGCGTCAAAAGCACCGGTCCCCAAACCACCTCATGCAGCTTCTGTATCATATGATGAACCTCCCCTTTGTGTTATGGGACTTTGATTCATACTATGTAGGCAAGAAGCTGTCCTATGCAGCAAATGCAGAATCCTCCAAACACCTCTATAAATGCCAAAAGAATGGGGTTAAGCGCCGCCCCCTTCTTTTATTCCTTTATCTCGCTACCGCAGCACCATCAAGCACTGCTTCACAATCGCTATGTTCATTTTTACAATATCTGCAATACTCTCCGGCATCATTCCACGATCCGCAAGACGATATACGATTTCTTTCGCCTTCTGCTCTTTCTTCTTCCACCTACTTCTCACTCATCTCACACATAGCCTCAAAGCCTCCTTCTTCGCATTTCAAAAAATGTACACGGTTAGACAAATCGCCCTGGCTCATATCCTGTGGATCTGCTGTTCTGAAATATTATAATGTAAAAGCCCACTGAAATTAAGCAAACACCCATAAACTATCACTGGCAATATAGATTGTTTCATGTTATAATTCATAGAGGAAATTAAAAATACATTAAGAAAGCAGGAATTGCCATGCCAGGTTTTACTACCCATTACATTATGGGCATGAAAGCCTATAATGACTTACCATCCAATCAGCTTAAACATATCATTGCCAAGTACCGTTGGCTCTATCAGCTGGGCCTTCAGGGACCGGACATCTTCTTTTATTATATTCCGATTCTGCGTCACCGTGATTACAGAAACGTTGGCTCCTACATGCACGAACATCATGTGGAAGATTTCTTCATCAATTACCTGAAGGAGACTGCTGGGATCTGCTCTAGGCAGCAGAGGGAGCAGGCTCTGGCGTATTTCTGCGGATATATCTGCCATTACATCGGAGATTCTATCTGCCATCCCTTTGTGTACGGCAGGATCCACTATGATACCGCCAATCCCAGTATGGAGCACCACGGCCTCCACGCAGAGTTAGAAAATGATATTGACGCCCTTCTTCTTCGCAGATACAAAAAGAAAAAACCGTCTGAGTTTAATCAGGCGGCAACGATCTGCCTCAACGGCCTGGAAATACAGTTTATCTCCCGGCTTTTGTCCACATGTATCAATGAAACCTACTACCCGATAACGTATCAGAACAATTTTCAGGTATCACCCCGGATGGTCCACCGCTCCATCGTGGCACTCCGGTTTGGCTGCCGAACCCTGTCGGATCCCCATGGGCGCAAACGTGTAGGGCTGGAACTTATGGAATCTATCCTGAATAAAAAGCCGGCGGCCTCCCGGAAGCTGGTGACCGACCAGGTAATCAACCCCAGAAAAAGCTTGAACCTGGATCATGAGACCTGGTGCAATCCCTGGAAGAAACAGATGGCCTCTGACCGTTCCTTCCTGGAGCTGTTCTACCAAAGTTTGGCCAAGTGCAAGTTGGTGTATTATCTGATCAACCAGATTATCTCTTCCGGCATTCCCGTCGAAGAGATGGATTTTCAGCCGGTGATTGATGAATTAGGCAATTACTCGTATCACAGCGGGCTGCCGGTCTCTTAACCCATACTGGTTACCAGGGCCAAACAGCCACAAATCCTTTCATCGTAAAAAGCCGCAGCCCATCCGATCCGATGGCCCTGCGGCTTATTTATTATGATTCGCTTTCTTCTGCTACAGATTCTCCTGCTGCCGGAACCGCCTCAGGATTTACCGGGCGGTATTCCCCTGCCGGAATGGTATCTTCCAGAAGCCAGCCGGTATTGTCCTCCACCGGCGCATCCAGGCCTATCATGACATGAACCTTACACTTGCTCACATATCCGCCATAGGAACTGTCGGAAGAGGGTGCGTAATCATGATTCTGTGCGGAGATAAAATCATTAAATCCTTTGATGGCCTCTGTGGCATAATCCGCCATCTCCTGGGCTGTGATCTCTTCATTGAGAAACAGGTAAAGCTCCAGTTCTTTTTTGGTTGGCTCAATGCCTCCGCCTACAGAAGAAACAAATGGATACCAGGCTTCATCTGCATACTGGCTCTGGAACTCATCCCAGACCTGCTCCCACACGATTCCCTCTGAAGACAGCTGCGGCAAGCTGTCGTCTCCATCCTTGTGAATAATATTACTTTTCGTACATCCGCACAGCAGGCAGATGGTCGTCAACATCAGGATCGTCGTTTTTATCCGTTTCATGTTTCCTATCCTCCTTTATTCTACCATTTATACTCCCTGAACTTCCACAGAAAGCCAAAACTTTCCAGAAAATCCACAGATTTATGTATTATATAGGAAAACAGGAATTTTTTGTAGACCCTTTTTGAAAATGTCACAAAATCTTCATAATTACGTAAGCCTGTGGATGAAAATCCCACTCCGCAACTTGGGCTCAAACCAGGTAGATTTCGGCGGCATAAGAAGACCTGCATCCGCCACTGCAAATAACTCCTGGATGGAGGTTGGGTACATGGAGAATGCCACGGTCATATCCTCTGATACCCGTCGCTCTAATTCTCCCAGTCCACGGATTCCTCCGATAAAATCAATCCGCTTGTCTGTCCTGGGATCGCCGATACCGAGAACTGGCCCCAGAAGGTGGTCCTGTAGGACTGACACATCCAACCCTTTCACCGGATCTTCGCTTGCAAACTCCGGCTTCACCTTCAACATATACCAGACACCAGACAGATACATACCAAATGTTCCCTTCTCTTTGGGGCTGTATGCCTCCTCTCCAATCTGCGCCACATCAAAACGCTCATGAACCGCCGTAAAAAAAGCTTCCATAGAATGTCCGTTCAAGTCTTTTACCACCCGGTTATAAGGCATGATCATCAGCTGGTCTTCCGGGAACAATACCGACAGGAAGTAGTTAAACGGTTCCTTCCCCGTATACCCCGGGTTCTCCCGACGGCGCTTCTGCCCCA
The DNA here is from genome assembly GCA_947425205.1 of uncultured Hungatella sp. Lineage (GTDB taxonomy): Bacteria > Bacillota > Clostridia > Lachnospirales > Lachnospiraceae > UBA3402. The sequence goes on from CANDZL010000061.1 coordinate 5,614, forward strand.
CCTTCACAGCAGAAGCGGCACGATGGTGCCCGTCTGCAATATAGGTAGCCGGGATCGCCTGAAACGCCTTTTCGATAGCCTGTACCTTCCCGGCATCCTGGATTCTCCATACCCGGTGTCCGATGCCGTCCTCCGACACAAAATCATATAAAGGAGTTTCCCCCATAACCTGCCCTGTTATACATGCCAGCGTTTCATCTCTCCGGTATGCCAGAAAGATAGGCCCGGTATGGGCATTTGTCACATCTACATGACGGATCCGATCCAGTTCTTTATCTTCCCTGGTATTCTCATGCTTCCTGATCACTCCAACCTCATAGTCATCAATGGAAGAACATGCCACGATCCCGGTCTGGCTCCTCCCGTCCATAGTAAGCTGGTACAGATAATAATTCTCCCCCTCATCTGTCACAAACGTGCCATTTTTGATCCAGGCATCCAAAAGTTCCCTGGCCTTATCATATACCTGCGGGGCATAAGTATCCACATCCTCTGAAAACTGGGTCTCCGCCCGGTCTATGTTCAAAAAAGACAGCGGATTGTTTGCTGTCACCTGGCAGGCCTCTTTCCGGTTGTACACATCGTATGGAAGGGCTGCCACCCTGGAGACTACCGGCTCTGCCGGCCTGATACATGTAAATGGTCTTACGATTGCCATATGATTTCTCCCTTCAAGTTAGATGCACTTTCGTATATGCAATTGACAGACAACAGGCAAGGGACCGTCGCAAAAATCGTCGCGTTTTGCAACAGCCCCTTGTCTCTATCCATGATTCTTCTATTTAATCACGCGAACTCTCAATACGCCTTCGATGGCCTTAAGCTTCTCCACCGTCGCCTCATCGGCCTTGCTCTCCAGATCAAGCAGGGTATAGGCAAATTTATCCCGGCTCTTGTTGGTCATATCGGAAATGTTCACATTGCCAGATGCCAGTGTTCCGGTCACCTGTCCGATCATGTTGGGAATATTTAAATGGAACACAGCCACGCGGCTGGCACCGCGGCAGATGCCCATATCGCAGTTGGGATAATTGACGGAATTGCGGATATTGCCGTTCTCCAGATAATCCATCATCTCTTCCACTGCCATCTTGGCACAGTTGTCCTCAGACTCTTCTGTGGAAGCGCCCAGATGGGGGATAGCGATAACATGTTCCATGTTAACAGACTTTGGATTGGGGAAGTCCGTCACATACTTCCGAACTTTTCCAGACTTTATTGCTGCTTCCATTGCATCATCATCTACCAGACGGTCTCTGGAGAAATTGAGCACCACAACGCCGTCCTTCATCTCACTCAGAGCCTTCTCGCCGATCATGCCTTTGGTATCGTCCATAAGCGGCACATGAACCGTGATATAATCACACTCCTGATAGATGCTGTCTACAGAAGTGATATGCTTTACATCTCTGGAAAGCCCCCAGGCTGCCTTGACGGAAATGTAAGGGTCATACCCGTATACTTCCATGCCAAGGGCTGCAGCTGCATTGGCTACCTCAGCACCGATGGCGCCAAGACCGATAACTCCCAGCTTCTTGCCTTTGATCTCATATCCGGCAAACGCCTTCTTCGCCTTCTCCACAGTCTTGGCGATATTCTCGTCGCCTTTATTGTCCTGGCACCACGCGATACCACCTGTGATATCTCTCGCCGCCAGGAGCATGCCGGCCAGCACCAATTCCTTTACACCGTTGGCATTAGCTCCTGGTGTATTGAACACAACAATTCCATTTTCTGCACATCGTTCCAGAGGAATGTTGTTGACACCTGCGCCTGCACGGGCAATGGCCAGAAGAGAATCACCAAACTCCATGTCATGCATGGCAGCACTTCTCACCAATACCCCTTCAGCCTGTGCCATATCGTCAGTCAATTCGTAGTCATCCGTCAGAAGATCCGTCCCATATTTAGAAATTGCATTTAAACAATGAATTTTTCTCATGCTTTGTTCGCCTCCTCAAACCTTTTCATAAATTCCACCAGCTTCTCCACGCCTTCGATGGGCATCGCATTGTAGATGCTGGCTCTCATGCCACCTACGCTGCGGTGGCCTTTTAAGTTCACAAATCCTGCTGCAGTGGCTTCTTTGATAAATTTCGCATCCAGATCAGCATCTCCGGTAACAAACGGCACATTCATGAGAGAACGGTCTTCTTTCACCACAGTGCCCGTAAACAGCTGGCTCTCATCCAGGAAATCGTACAGGATCTTGGCTTTCTTCTCATTATATTCCTTCATCGCCTGAAGGCCGCCTTTGGCTTTCAACCACTTGAATACCTTGCCACAGATATAGATTCCGTAAGCAGGAGGCGTATTGTACAGGGACTTGGCATCTGCATGGGTCTTGTACTGGCACATGGTAGGCGTTCCAGGCAGTACATCCTCTGTGATCAGGTCTTCCCGGATAATCACGATAACCACGCCAGCCGGGCCAATGTTCTTTTGAACTCCGCCATAGATGATACCATATTGGGTTACATCTACCGGCTCGGATAAGAAGCAGGAGGACACATCAGCTACCAGAGTCTTACCCTTTGTGTTGGGAAGGGTTTTAAACTTAGTGCCATAGATGGTGTTGTTCTCACAGATATAGACATAATCCGCATCTTCGGAAATCGGCAGGTCGGAACAATCCGGAATATAGCTGAAGGTTTTATCCTCACTGGATGCAATGGTATTGGCTTTTCCATATTTCTGGGCCTCTTTGAATGCCTTTTTAGCCCACTGTCCGGTGATAATATAATCCGCTACCTTATTCTTCATCAGGTTCATGGGCACCATGGAGAACTGCAGATGAGCGCCTCCCTGTAAAAACAGTACTTTATAATTGTCTGGAATTCCCATCAGTTCTCTCAAATCGGCTTCCGCATCCGTGATAATGGTCTCAAAGGCCTTTGACCTGTGTGACATCTCCATCACTGACATTCCAGTGCCATTATAGTCCAGCATCTCTGCCGCGGCTTCCTTCAATACTTCCTCCGGCAACACTGCCGGGCCTGCCGAGAAATTGTACACTCTACTCATTACCGTGTCCCCTCTTTCTTAATTTTTTATATTTGTTTTACCATATGGCTTCAGATCTTCAGATCTGTATCATCAAACGCCTCGGATATGGCACCGCCTGGTGATACCATAGGGAATACCTTGTCATCACAGTGGATCTGGCAGTCAATCACAACCGGAATATCCAGAGCCATCGCCTCCTCAAGTGCTGGCTTTAACTCCTCTTTCTTCGTCACCCGGTATGCCTTGGCTCCCATAGCCTCTGCTACCTTCACAAAGTCCACGTGATCATTTAATATGGTATGCGAATACCGTTTTCCATAGTACAGTGTCTGCCACTGGCGTACCATTCCAAGCACATGGTTGTTGATCACTACCTGAATCACCGGAATGTTGTATCGGGTTGCCGTAGCGATCTCGTTCATATTCATGCGGAAACATCCATCTCCTGCAATGTTAAACACTTTTTTGTCCTTCTTACCCATCTTTGCCCCGATGGCAGCTCCCAGGCCATAGCCCATGGTTCCCAGACCGCCGGAGGTTAAGAGGGTGCGGGGACTCTTAAACTTATAGAACTGTGCAGCCCACATCTGATGCTGTCCCACTTCCGTGACGATGATGGCATCTCCTCCTGTCACATCGTAGATGGCTTCCACCACCGACGGCCCTGTCAGCACCTCTTTGTTGTAATGAAGAGGATACATATCCTTCAGCCGTTCAATATGGGCAACCCATTCATCATGATTCTGGGGATCTAAACGGGCATTCAGCTTCCTCAAGATTACCTTGATATCGCCTATGATGCTGGCATGGGTACGAACATTTTTGTTGATCTCCGCCGGGTCGATGTCCAGCTGCAAAATCTTGGCATTCCTGGCAAACTTAGACGCATTACCAACCACCCGGTCACTGAATCTGGCACCGATCACCACTAAAAGGTCGCACTCGGTGATTCCAAAGTTGGAAGTCTTGGTTCCATGCATTCCGGCCATGCCGGTATACAATTCATCTGTCCCGTCAAAACCGCCTTTGCCCATCAGGCTGTCTGCCACCGGAGCATGAATCTTATGGGCAAATGCCTTAACTTCATCGGCTGCATCGGACAGAACCGCTCCACCGCCTACAAAAATAAAGGGTTTCTGGGATGCCTTGATCATCAGAAGAGCTTTCTCCAGATCCTCCTCCGTAATGGTATCTGCCTGGCGGACTACCTCTTCAGGTGTCTTGTACTCATAGTCGTAAGAATTGGCTGTCACGTCCTTGGTGATATCCACCAAAACCGGGCCTGGACGGCCTGATCTGGCAATTCGAAAGGCGCGGCGCATCACCTCCGCCAGCTTGGTTATATCTTTTACAATGAAGTTATATTTGGTAATCGGCATGGTGACTCCGGCAATATCAATCTCCTGAAAGCTATCCTTTCCCAGAAGATTCACCCCAACATTGCAGGTGATTGCCACCACAGGGATCGAGTCCATATAGGCAGTGGCAATACCAGTCACCAGATTGGTTGCTCCAGGGCCGGAGGTGGCCAGGCATACACCTACCTTTCCGGTAGCCCTGGCATAACCGTCTGCAGCATGGGCTGCTCCCTGCTCATGGGAAGTCAAAATATGGGTAATCTCATCCTGATGTTTATAAAGCGCATCGTAGATATTCAAAATTGCTCCGCCCGGATAACCGAACACAGTGTCCACGCCTTGTTCTTTCAAACACTCTACTACAATCTCTGCTCCTGTCAATTTCTGCATATATGCATCATTCTCCTCACTGTTACGTTTTATCGATGTGATATGTTATACTAATATAGCTCCCTTATCAGCAGAGGTAACTGCATCACGGTAGCGTCTTAAGTATCCGGATACTTCCTTGGTCTTAGGCTTCCAGGTTGCCCGCCGTCTGGCCAGTTCCTCATCCGAAACCTTCATCTGAATGGTGTTGGCATTAATATCAATGGAAATCATATCGCCTTCTTCTACTAAGCCAATGGGGCCGCCTGCTGCTGCCTCCGGGCACACATGTCCGATGGATGCCCCTCTGGAAGCGCCGCTGAACCGTCCGTCTGTAATCAATGCTACAGACTCCCCCAGCCCCATTCCTGCAATGGCAGAAGTCGGGTTCAGCATCTCTCTCATACCAGGACCGCCCTTCGGTCCTTCATACCGAATCACCACCACGTCACCAGCCACAATCTTGCCGCCTTTGATGGCTGCAATGGCATCCTCCTCACAGTCAAACACTCTGGCCGGTCCCTCATGCTTCAGCATCTCCGGCACTACAGCGGAACGCTTCACCACACAGGAATCCGGTGCCAGGTTTCCTCTCAATACGGCAATCCCTCCCGTCGGGGAATAAGGGTTCTCAACCGTGCGGATCACTTCCGTATTCCTGTTTACTGCATTCTTTATATTCTCTCCTACGGTCTTGCCGGTAGCAGTCATGCAATCCAGGTTCAAAAGTCCCAGCTTGCTGATCTCTTTCATAACTGCGTAGATACCGCCAGCCTCATTTAAGTCTTCCATATAAGTAGGGCCTGCCGGAGCCAGGTGGCAAAGATTGGGTGTCTTTGCACTGATCTCATTGGCAATATCCACATTTAATTCCACGCCTGCCTCATGAGCAATCGCTGGCAGGTGCAGCATGCTGTTGGTGCTGCATCCAAGAGCCATATCCATAGTCAGGGCATTTTGGAATGCTGCCTCTGTCATGATGTCTCTCGGACAGATGTTTTTCTTCAAAAGTTCCATAACCGCCATTCCTGCATGTTTGGCAAGACGGATTCTCTCAGAATAAACCGCTGGGATGGTGCCATTTCCCTGAAGCCCCATGCCCAGAACCTCAGTTAAGCAGTTCATGCTGTTGGCAGTGTACATACCAGAACAAGAACCACAGGTAGGACATACCTTACATACGAATTCTTCTACATCTTCTTCAGTCATGGTGCCTGCCGCATAGGAACCTACTGCCTCAAACATGCTGGACAAGCTTCTCTTCTGGCCTTTTACGCGTCCAGCCAGCATAGGGCCGCCGCTGACAAACACGGTTGGAATGTTTAAGCGGGCTGCCGCCATCAAAAGCCCCGGTACATTTTTGTCACAGTTAGGAACCATAACCAGCGCATCAAACTGATGGGCCAGAGCCATACATTCTGTAGAATCAGCGATCAGATCCCTGGTTACCAGAGAATATTTCATTCCTTCATGCCCCATGGCAATACCATCACAGACAGCAATGGCCGGGAATACAATGGGAGTTCCTCCTGCCATCGCCACACCCTGTTTTACTGCATCCACAATTTTATCCAGATTCATATGCCCTGGAACAATCTCATTGTAAGAACTGACCACGCCTACCAATGGCCTTGCCAGTTCTTCTTCGGTTATGCCCAGAGCCCGGAAAAGCGAACGGGCCGGAGCCTGCTGCATACCGGATTTTGCATTGTCACTTCTCATAGTCTCCTCCATTTTAAACGATTGGTACATTCTTCATCTTGAAGGGAATCCTTCCATAATATGTTATAGATTCCCTGCAATCAGATCCCCCATCTGGGCTGTTCCTACTTTCGTACAGCCCTCCCTGTAGATATCTCCTGTCCGGTAACCGTCTGTCAGCACCTTCTTAACCGCCTGTTCCACGTCATCCGCCTCCCTGTCCAAATCAAAGGAATAGCGAAGCATCATTGCTGCCGAAAGAATGGTGGCGATGGGGTTGGCCAGGTCTTTGCCGGCAATATCGGGAGCAGAACCATGGCTTGGCTCATACAGGCCAAATTTCGTCTCATTTAAGCTGGCTGAGGACAGCATCCCGATAGAACCGGTGATCATGCTGGCCTCATCAGATAAAATGTCTCCGAACATGTTCTCTGTAAGGATCACATCAAATTGTCCCGGATTCATCACCAGCTGCATAGCGCAATTGTCAACCAGCATATGGGACAGTTTGACCTCCGGATAGTCCTTTGCCACATCCTCCACAACGTTTCTCCACAGTCTGGAGGAATCCAGCACATTGGCCTTGTCCACACTGATGACATTCTTCCTCCGCTTCATGGCAATATCAAAAGCCTTTACGGCAATTCTTCGAATCTCCTTTTCATTGTATGTCAGAGTATCCACGGCTGTCATGACTCCGTCCACCGGTTCCGTATGACGCTTGCCGAAATACAGGCCTCCGGTCAGCTCTCTCATGATCACCATGTCAAACCCGTCGCCAATCACCTCCTTCTTCAGAGGACATGCCTGTTCCAACTCCTTATAGAGGTAAGCCGGACGAATATTGGCAAACAGATTCAACCCTTTCCGAATGGCCAAAAGCCCTGCTTCCGGCCTTAAATTAGGCGCAACATCGTACCAACGGGAATTCCCCACATCACCGCCTACGGCTCCCAACAGTACGGCATCGCTCTGCTTCGCTGTCATAAGCGCCTCATCGGTTAAGGGAACTCCATATGCATCGATGGAACATCCGCCCATCAGCACTTCCGTATATTGAAATTCATGGCCATACACCTGGCCAACCTTGTCAAGCACCTTACATGCCTCTTTTACAATCTCCGGACCGATTCCGTCTCCCGGTATGGTTACAATCCTGCAGTTCATATAGTCTGTTCCTTCCCGTTTCCATCTTCCCAGCCCGTTTCCAGCAGTCTGCTCTTGGATGGATTTCTGCTCTATAAACAATATAAGTTTCTCTTCATAATATCTCATTTCCAGGGAGATTTCAATAATGGTTTTGAATTTCTCATAAACTTATTTGGAATTCTATGTATAATCTGGGGTTATAGCATATCTTTTCCTGCTTTTATATCTTTACCTTGGTCCATGCCCCTGAACGGAATCTCCATCTGGTCAGGACAAATCGGGTCAGCTGATCGCAGACAACTCCAAGCCAGATCCCCATTACTCCCAACCCAAAGGTATAACACAGAAGGTAGGAACTGATAGTTCTCACAAACGTAACACTGAATGTGGAGACCATGGTAGTATATCTGACATCCCCAGCCCCCCGCAGGCATCCCATATAGATAACCTGGGAGATCTGCAGCATCACCACAACGACGATAACCTGCATTATCCGCACTCCGATTGCCACAATATGAGGCTCCCTGAAGTAAAGGCCGAAGAATGCCTCCCCTCCCAGAAGATAAAGAACTGCCAGCACCAGGGAGATTGCATTGCCGATCCTCTGACAGATGAACCCATATAATTTGGCCATATCCGGCCGCTCTTCTCCCAGGCTTCTTCCAATCAAAGCCACAGCCGCAACCTGCATACCGTCTCCGAAAGAGAAAGAAAGGCTCATAACATTCATCCCCACCTGATGGGCAGCAAAAACATCGGTTCCCAGTTTAGCCGTCATAACGGCAGTGGACATAAATCCGATACGCAGAAGGATCTGTTCCAGGAAAATATTGGATCCAATGTGGAAGATGTTGGTCATAGCTTCTATACGGGGGCGAATCCTTTTCTGCAACATATAAAAAACATTCACAAACCCGTCTTTCTTAAACAGGGATCGGACACTCATACCACAGGCTACCACCGTCCCAAAGACTGTAGCCAGAGCTGCCCCGTAAATCCCAAGAGCCGGGAATCCAAAATTTCCTCCGATCAGCAGATAATTACCAATCATATTCAATACATTGGCCGTCACATTGGTCTTCATAGCAATCCTGGTATTGCCTGCCCCTCTCTGGGCCGCATTGATCACCAGAGAAATAATGTTGAACATCATCCCTCCCATAATGATCCGAAAATAAGCCACCGCACTTTTATGGGTATCCTCCCCAGAACCGCACAGGCGTATGATCGGATCTGCAAAGGCCACACAGGCCGCACTGACAATAACTCCCATCACCACGACAAAGGCCAGAGCCGCTACCAGAGTCTCATTAGCCCCCTTTTGATCCTGCTGCCCCTTTCTCCTGGCTACAATAGCGGAAACTGCCACATTTACCGCAATAAAAATCGCCAGACCGATAAACTTAGGCTGGGTAGTCAGGCCTACCGCAGCCACGGCGTAGGCTCCGATGGTACTTACCATCAAGGAGTCCACCATGCCGGCTAGGGCTACGAAGAAAGATTCCAAGACAGAAGGCCAGGCCATCTGGAAGGTTTCCTGGATGAAAGATCGGTTGTTTTTAAAAAAATCGTTTGCTTTGTTCATTTTGTTCTTCCTTGTTTATCCTAACTTTGGTTGTAAAAAGGTTGTCTCGAAGGTTCTGCCTCAATTTCTCCACATCCCCATCCGCAAAACAATACCCGTCCATCCCCGTCTCCGCCGCCCCCTTAATATTAGCCGGCAGATCATCTACAAAGAAGCATTCCTGCGGAATCAAATGAAATCGTCTGTATAAATGCTGATACATCTCCTTCTGAGGCTTTATACACTTTACCTCAGCAGAAAACAAAACCCCGTCAAACCATTCAATCCCGGGAAGCACCTGCCTATAGCAAGACAACATGCGCAAAGATGCATTGGAACACAGATAGATGCCATATCCCTTTTCTTTCAGCTCCTTTATCAACTCCCGTATCCCCGGAATCTCCCACATACAATACTCATGCCAATGCTCCAAACACATCCGGGCAGCTTCCCTTGCATGTCCCTCTGGAAGACGGGCCTGCATCTTCTTCAAGGCCTCCTCCTCAGAGATCAGCCCCATATCCAGAAACAGCCATTCCGGCGAGACGAATACAGAGGTATTTACCATCTGCTGTTCTTTTTCATCCTCTGAAAACTGTCGGCACGCCCTCATGGGATCATACCGCACCAGAACATTCCCCATATCGAATACTATATTTTTTATCATCTGATTTTCCTCATTCATGCAAGAATCCACTTGTTTCTCAAACGCAAAAAAGAACTCCAGTCTGTTTTTCATCAGACGGAAGTCTTTTTCTCAATACTTCTGCTCTTTATGTCTCTGGCTTCTCCACCTGAACAATGGCCGATTTCTGCATCGGGATCCGGCAGTTTTTATTGCTGCCAAACTCGATGATCACCGTATCGTCAGTCATATCGATCACCACTCCATAGAATCCGCTGGAGGTCAGCACACTGTCACCTACGGCAATACTTGCCATCAATTCCGCCATCCTCTTTTTCTCTTTGTTCTGGGGACGGATTGCGATAAAATACATTAAACCGATGAGAAACGCCGCATATACCACCCAAAATCCAACACCCATACCGCCGCTTGCTGTAATCATAATTTCCTTTCCTCCTTGCCCGGTTCTCTGCCGCCTCGGCACAGGAACGCTCTTATTCTCTCTTTATTTCCCCGTCATGCCGTCAAGCTTCTGTGCTTTGTACTCTCCATAACGGTGTTCTTCGATTGCCTCGCGAATCTCTTCCATCATTTTATTATAAAAATACAAATTATGCAATACACATAATCGCATCCCAAGCATTTCTTTCGCCTTCAGAAGATGGCGGATATATGCCCTGCTGTAGGAGCGGCAAGCCGGGCACATGCACCCTTCCTCGATGGGCCGGACATCCAGCTGGTACTGCTGATTAAATAAGTTTAACTTCCCTCTGTTGGTGTAGACATGACCGTGCCGCCCGTTTCTGGTGGGATAAACACAGTCAAAAAAGTCCACCCCTCGATCCACAGCCTCCAGGATATTGGCTGGTGTTCCCACTCCCATCAGGTACGTAGGCTTGTCTTTGGGAAGATGCGGTACCGTCTCATCCAGGATCCGGTACATCTCCTCATGGCTCTCCCCCACTGCCAGACCTCCTATGGCATACCCGTCCAGGTTCATGTCGGTGATGGTTCTGGCATGACGGATACGGATATCTTCGTAGATACCACCCTGGTTGATGCCGAACAGAAGTTGCTGTTGGTTGATGGTATCCGGAAGAGCCTTCAGTCGCTCCATCTCTTTCTGACACCGCTCCAACCACCGGGTAGTCCGATCCACAGAACGTTCCATGTAACTTCTGTCCGCCACACTGGAAGGGCATTCATCAAAGGCCATTGCGATAGTGGATCCCAGGTTAGATTGAATCTGCATACTTTCCTCCGGCCCCATGAATATCTTGCGCCCATCAATGTGAGACTGAAAATACACGCCTTCTTCCTTGATCTTTCGCATACCTGCCAGGGAGAAGACCTGAAAACCACCGGAGTCTGTGAGAATCGGCCTGTCCCAACTCATAAACTTGTGAAGGCCGCCCAACTGCCGGATCAGATTGTCTCCAGTTCTCACATGAAGGTGATAGGTGTTGGACAACTCCACCTGAGTACCGATCTGTCTTAGGTCATCTGTGGATACCGCTCCCTTGATGGCTCCCACGGTTCCTACATTCATAAACACCGGTGTATGGATGACGCCGTGGACAGTGGTAACCTCTGCCCGCTTGGCGCCTCCGTCACTGGCTATGATCTTATATTCCATGGCCTATTTTTTCTCTTTCTTCTTCCATGTGGTCATCACATACCACAGCGCTCCCGTAATGCATACGGATGAATAAGTGCCGCATACGATTCCTGTCATCAGCGGCAGCGCAAACTCGCGGATGGAACTGACACCCAGAAGGAACAGTACAAGAACCATGATAAATGTGGTCAGGGACGTATTGATACTTCTGGTAAAGGTCTGGGTGATACTTGCATTGACCACCTCTTCCAGAGTTTCCTTATTGTTCTTAATCTTTAAGTTCTCACGGATACGGTCAAAGATTACAATGGTAGCATTGATGGAGTATCCTACAATGGTCAGCATACATGCAATGAACGTAGAACCTACAGACCACCTTGCAACTGCATAGAACGTCAATACCACAAATACATCATGGACAAGGGCAGCCACTGCGCTGGCCGCAAATCGGATGTCTTTAAACCGGAACCAGATGTATATCAGCATGCAGATGGTAGCAATCACTACTGCCACAATCGCGTCCTCTTTCATCTCCTTGCTGACCGCGCCGGAGATGCTTTCCGCTGTCGTCATGTTGGAATCCACACCAAAGTTCTCCTCCAGGGCTTTGTCCAGAGCCTCTCTCTGATCTACTGACAAGGTCTTGGTCTTAAAGATCACTTCGTTGGTTCCCTCAACCTTCTGGGTCTGTACCTCCGGGTCTCCTGTCACCTGCTCTACAATAGGAACCACCTTAGAAGAAATATCCTCAATACTCATATTTTCATTGAAGGTAACATTGGTGGATGTTCCGCCTTTGAATTCAATGCCATAGTTTAAAGAACCTTTACCACCTGCTGCGTTCATCGCCATGAATCCCCAGCCTGCCACCATCATCACACCGGATATGATAAAATACAGCTTCCGCCTGCTTAAGAACTCCACAGGCTTTCTGCCTTTGCGGATTCCGTAGAACTTGGCATCCTGGAATCCCATCCAGTACAGTGCGTACAAAGCGCCTTTGGTAACAAACAATGCCGTAAACATGGACAGAAGGATACCGATAGCCAAGGTAGAGGCGAAGCCTTTTACGGAGCCGGAACCTCTCCAGAACAGAACGGCTGCAGCGATAAGCGTGGTTACATTGCCGTCAATAATTGCAGACATTGCCTTGGAAAATCCCGTTTTGATGGCAGAATGAACGGTTTTTCCAACGCCGATCTCTTCTTTGATACGGGTGAAGATAATTACATTGGCATCTACCGCCATACCGATAGACAGAATGATACCGGCAATACCTGGCAGAGTTAAAGTGACTTCAAAGGCGGCCAGAAGAATCAACACCAGACCTACATACAATGCCAAAGCCAGAGCGGACGCAAGACCAGGGATCAGATACACTGCAATCATGAAAATGACTACGATACCAAATCCGATAGCGGCTGCCTTCAGGCTGGTGGAAATGGCTTCCTGGCCTAATTTAGCCCCCACCACGTTGGAGCGCAATACTTCCAGTTCCAGGGAAAGAGACCCGATACGAATGGTCGCCGCCAGATTCTCTGCCTCTTCATAAGTATCCATACCGGTAATGACACATGCGCCATCGGTGATAGCTACCTGTACTACCGGAGCTGATTTGATCTCCTCATCATAGATGATGTAGATGATCTTACCAATGTTGTTGGCTGTGGCTTCCGCAAAGGTTGCCGCGCCTTCGTCGGTAAAAGTTAAGCTTACCACATACTCGCTCTGTCCGTTTTTCTCATCAATCCCCGCCTGAGCGCTTGCCACCTGATCTCCTGTCAGGATCACCTGGCCCTCCTGATCCATGAAGATCAGGGAACCTGGCTTGCCCAGATCACGCAGCACTGCATTGGCATCAGACTCACCGGGAATATCGATATTGATACGATTGTTTCCTTCCTGGTAAACTTCTGCTTCCGTACTGTAGTTCTGTACTCTCTGCTGCATCTTGTAGATGGTATCGGACATCTCCTCCGAAGTAGGATTCTCTTTTACCGTCTGATACGTGATACTGACACCGCCAGATAGATCTAACCCCAGTTTGATGTCATCCATGGTATCATAACCAAAATAGCCAAACACACCAATGCAGATGAGAATGGCCAACAGGCCTAAAAGGCCTCTTCCTTTGTTGCTCTTCATCTTTTTTCTCCTTTTACAACTGTCTTTTCTCCTTGAGGCTTGCTTGCCTTTCTGGGAATTACTCTTCCATATCTGCCAGCGCTGCCTTGATCATGATCGAGCATTCGATGCGTTTTTTCTGCATCTGGCAGCCAATCTCATAGGCATCGGTAATGGATCCGTGGAAATTGTAGGAATTGGCGGCGCATCCGCCGCTGCAGTAAAACCTGGCAAAGCAATCCTTACACGTTTCCTTTGCATAGACATTGCACAGTTTAAATGTATCCCGCACGTTTGTGTTGGTAATGCCTTCCTCTACATTTCCCAAGAAGAATTGTTCCTGTCCTACAAACTGATGGCAGGGATACAGATCCCCCCACGGTGTCACTGCCAGATACTCTGTGCCAGAGCCGCATCCGGACAGGCGTTTTGCCACACAGGGGCCCTGATTCAAATCTATCATAAAGTGAAAAAAGTTAAATCCTCTTCCCTCTTTTTTTCTATTAATATACTCCACTGCCAGCTTATCATACTCTTCCAGTATCTTTGGAATATCCTCCTCCTGGATAGCGTAAGGCTCTTTCGGATCCGCCACAACAGGCTCTATGGACATCTGTTCAAAGCCCAAATCTGCAAAGTGAAGCACATCTTTGGAAAAATCCAGATTATTCCTGGTAAAGGTGCCTCGGACATAGTAGTTGGTCTGATTTCTGCTGTCTGCAAACTTCTGAAATTTAGGAACAATCAGGTCATAGCTGCCATCCCCCTTCCGAAACGGCCTCATTCGGTCATTGACTTCCTTCCGTCCGTCCAGGCTTAACACCACGTTGGACATCTCTCGGTTGCAGAACTCCATAACCTCATCGTTTAACAGCACGCCGTTGGTTGTAAGGGTAAAACGAAACCTCTTGTCGTGGACGGCTTCCTGGGAACGGCCATATTCCACCAGCTGCTTTACCACTTCCCAGTTCATAAGCGGTTCCCCGCCAAAGAAATCCACCTCCAGGTTCCTTCTGTTTCCGGAATTGGCAATGAGGAAATCCAGAGCTTTTTTCCCTACTTCAAAACTCATAAGCGCCCGACGGCCATGGTACTCGCCCTCCTCGGCAAAACAGTACCGGCATGCAAGGTTACAATCATGAGCAATATGGAGGCACAAAGCCTTAACTACTGTCTTCCTCTTTTTAAAGTCTGCCACATATGCTTCATAGATATCCCTGGTAAACAACTCTTCCTTATCAATTAATTCCTGAATATCAGACAAGGCATCTTCGATATCAGGAAGTGCATAGGTCTTTTTAAGAGTGTTCTTCACCTTCTCTGTCAGCTGGGAAGGAATCGCCTTAGGTTTTTCTAATTCTGGCATCTCCTGTGCCATTAATGCCACGGCATCATATACCACATCCTCCACAACATGGACTGCGCCGCTGTTGACATCCATAATGATGTCATATCCATTGTTTTTATACTGATGAATCACAGTTATTCTCCTTTTTGTAACGGTTACAGCCTTCGGACAGGGAAAGAACCCCTACAATCCAAAAGACCGTAGGGGTTGCTTACCTGCTGTTCTTCCTTTTGCTTCATCAGCGATTTGCGTTCTCGCAGCTCTGATTTCCTACTGTGCAGGAAGTCTTGCATGCAGACTGGCAGGAAGTCTGGCACTCGCCGCATCCACCTTTCTTCATGCTGCTTTTTAACGTATTATTACTTAATGTTTTTACTTTTTTCATGATTTTTTCCTCCTACCTTATGTACCACCTACATATTTTATCTATAATCTTTTGGCATTATAGCATAAGTACTTTGTTGTTGCAAGGCTTTTGTTGCGAAGAACATTTGACAAATATAGGATTTTCATGTACAATCACTTCTAAAATATGTTAAATAAGGAGTGATTTTTTTTGGATTCGAGTGACGTCATACAGTTGCTTGTGTTAATTGTTTTGTTAGCTTTATCTGCTTTTTTCTCATCATCGGAGACAGCGCTTACCACGGTGAATAAGATCCGGATTCGCACGCTGGCGGAGGCCGGGGATTCCAGGGCCATCATCTTATCAAAGGTGATTGAGCAGCAGGGTAAGATGCTGAGCGCGATTCTGATCGGTAACAATATTGTGAACCTGACGGCTTCCTCACTTATGACTACACTGACCATAAGCTTACTTGGGAATAAGGCCGTAGGAGTTGCTACCGGTATCTTAACCTTGTTAATTCTGGTGTTCGGAGAAATTACGCCGAAGACTTTGTCTACTATATCCGCTGAAACCATAGCATTGAAGGATGCCAAAATTATATATGGCCTCATGATGGTTTTAACCCCTGTGATCTATGTGGTGAATCAGTTGTCCTTGGGCGTTCTTCTCCTCATGCGCGTAGATCCCAATGCCAAGAGGGATACCATCACAGAGGATGAACTGCGTACGATTGTGGAAGTGAGCCATGAGGAAGGTGTCATCGAGTCTGAAGAGAAAAAGATGATCAACAATGTGTTCGATTTCGGTGACTCTGTGGCCAAAGACGTTATGGTTCCCCGCATTGACATGACTATGGCGGATGTGAATGCCTCCTATGATGAGTTGATTGATATCTTCCGCGAAGAGAAATATACGCGGATTCCGGTTTATGAGGAAAATACAGACAATGTGATCGGAATCGTCAATATGAAGGACTTGCTGTTGATCGATGACCGGGAGCAATTCCATATCCGGGACTACTTAAGGGAACCTCTCTATACGTATGAATACAAGAAGACCGCTGAACTGATGGTGGAGATGCGGCAGACATTCAACAACATTGTGATTGTGCTGGATGAGTATGGCGCTACAGCAGGGCTCATCACCCTGGAGGATATGCTGGAGGAGATCGTCGGAGAGATCCGGGATGAGTATGACGAAGATGAGGAAGACAGCCTGATTGAGACAGGTCCCGGCCAGTATTCTGTGGAAGGCGCGATGAAGCTGGATGACTTGAACGATCGCCTTGGGCTGGAGTTGGAATCTGAGGATTATGATTCTGTTGGCGGATTGGTCATCGGACTGTTGGATCACCTGCCTGATGAAGGCGAAGAAGTAGTAGACAACGGAATCCAGTTTATTGTTGAGAGTGTAGACAAGAATCGAATTGACCGAATCAAGATCGTGCTTCCGGTTCACGATGAAGAATTGCCGGAAGACCAGCCTGCCTGATGCATGCATATCCTGTCGTTTCCTTCCGGGCACGTCCCCTTTTGGAAAACGACAGGATATTTTTCTGCCGTTTTAGCTTAATATCCCTCCCAATATACCGCTCCCCGCACAGATAGCCAGCACGGTCACCATCTGCTGCATGGAAGTTGCCAATCCTTTTTCCAGCAAAAATGACACAGCCAGCAAAACCGCAAAATAAAACCCTCCCGCTAAAAGCCCGCACAAAAACCGCTGGCGATGGATTCCTTTCCCAGCCAGAAAACCAGCCAGGGCGCAGGACAGCACATAGACCAGTATGACTGCCATCTGGATCTGGGATTCTTTTAAGCGGAACCGGTATAGGGCAAAGGATATTACAACCAGCAAAATACCGGATAAAAGGTAGGAAAATAAAAGGGAACGCAAGAATACTTTGGGACTGAACCGCTCCATGTCTAGCTCCTTTAACAATTGGTTTGGTTTCAATATATTCGCAGAATTCCCTTTTTAGTACAAGACTTTTTCACTTCTCTTTTATGGTTTCCACAACCTCTGCCGCCAGCAAAATGACTGCCCCAAGAAAGACACAGATATCCCCCAAGTTAAAAACCACCTTTTTCAACTGCTTCCAGCGAATGCTGAAATAATCAACCACATATCCTCTGGCCAGCCTGTCATAGAGATTGCTTAGGCCTCCCCCGAGAACCAGGGCAAGGCCTGTCTTCCTGGCCACATACCCTTTTCTGGGATAGAGCCATACAAAGATCCCTGCAACGGCGGAGACTACTGTCAATGGGATCTGCTTTACCAACTCTTTTTTCTCTTTCAACATACCGAACGGTAATCCTTCGTTATGGTTTCTGTGAAGCATAAAAAGTCCCTTTGTCTCTTGCACCTCTCTGGGAAATACAGACGGATCCGCCTTTTCTATGGTTTCCTTTATCCCCAGGTCGATCAATACTACCGCTGCAATCAGAAATAGAAACGCCATATTTCTTTCCTCCTTCTTTTACTACCCTGTTTTTTCATTTTACTATGATTATCTTTTTCCGTCCAGTGGGATATCATTCATATTTTGCATATATTAGAAGAAAAAAGATTGAGATATCGCTT
>CANDZL010000062.1:0-23302 GCA_947425205.1 uncultured Hungatella sp.
GAACAGCATCAGAAACATGCCGCCTGACAGGCTCACCCTCCATTGCCTCTTGACGAGAGGACGTAGACATCGTTACTTCTGTCAAAATTGTGAAATCATTAAATTCAAAATAAAGATCACCTTTCCCACCACCAGCAGCCGATACAGGCATGAAATCAAAATCCAATTTAAAGCCACGAACCTCATAAGGCTTGTTGACCATATGATCAATCGCCAATGCCGCACGCCAAAGTGTCCATTCAAGATATGCAGGTGTTTCATCCCTGGGTACTTAAATGGCGTAATCTTCATCAAATACCAGTTTACCAACACCTTTGATCAGCAAAGAAATATAATCCCTGATCTATATCCACTGATTGCACTGATCATTGGCATACGTAATTTCATCTGTCTGAGTGAGAATATTTTCAAGTCTCTGCCTTGCAATGTTGACCTCTGTTGAAGTATTCAGCGGTAAATCAGAAATATCAAACAGAATATGACGCTCTTTCATCTGTTTAATCAAGTCATCCAACAAAGTTTTTGCGACATCAACATTGTCAGTAGGCAGAGGCGCACCAACACAGAGTTGCCTATATTGTTCCATAATGGGGATTTTACTCCCCGTGGTTTTGGCAAGTTTTTCTGCCAAGATATGCTTTGTAGGTATGATAATCAGACCTCTGCCTTTACGTTGAAATAGACCAGAGATGCGGAGATATCGCATATTCATATCGCTATAATCCAAGAAATTATCAGCTTTTTTGTCGTAGTTTTCGCCTCTTTTAACGATCTCTCTCTTGTCAAAGGAGCGTTTAGCTGGAGCAACAGCTCTCCGCTGCCTCAGATCAAGAATCTTGTCAACCACTTCTTCTAAGCTATAGCTGGGGTTAGTGGTATGTCCCCACAAAGCAAATTCGATTCTACTCAATTCGGAGGAACCTGTACGCCTTTCAAGCTCCAGCATAATCGCCAGCAACCATCTTAACGGAGAGAAATAGTGCCTCCCATCCGGCATAGCAAATTGTTCTACGCTCATCGCCCGTAGATAGCATTCCTGTACCGCAGGATATGTATCTGCTTTCAAAAAAGCTCTGCCAAAAGGCGTAATATCATCCAATGTGCCAAGTTCCTCTTGCAGACCATCTTTCTTCTGAATCTGTGGATAAATCAACCCATTTTTAGCAAACATCAAACGCCATTTGCGAGCATGACTACCAGAACTGTCCTTCCCCTCTTCGTTCTGAATAATACCTTTCTCGTCAAGCAAATTCATAAACCCAAGTTCATTTTCACGACTATGAAGATGCCCAACAAACGCAGAGTTGGCAAAGACAGAGAAACCTTCCTTGATTCGATTGGGATTACGCAGGCCAGTATTGCCTACCAGCCATATTTTAATTTGTTCGCTCATACCATCCCCCATTCAATATCCAACAAAAAGATATTCTTTTACGGAATTTCTATGCGTCTTTGCATCGCTTTGATTTCCAAATGAATACTTGTAATCAATAGGAATAACTTCCACATGTTGCTTATACTTTGCCATAATTGCAATCATTTCATCTTGTGTAGGCAAACTGTTGGAAGAATAGGAAACAATCAAAATACTATTGGCAAATTTCTTAAATAGACGATCGAAGGCATCTGTTGCACCTTTTCGGGTGGCAAATGGAGTGGGATAGGATTTGAATTTCTTAGTCTGCGTATGTTGCTGAATCTCGACCCCCTCCCAGTCACGGGCAAGCCCTTCTACAAAATGGTATCTGCGGACATATTCATTATCAGACAAAGGGGAGTAGTAGGGAGGGTCAATATAAACCAAATCCGCTTGTTCCACCCTCAAATCCATCGCATCGCCCTGTTTTGAGCGATTGGTCTGACCATTATCAAATACTGCCTTATTGATCGCTTCAACAGACTCCAAAAACTGCTGAGCAAGGGTCTTTTGTAAATCCTTGCGCCCATCATTGTATCGCTGTCCTGTATAAGTAAAAATACCACGGGGACGCTTCTTCGTGCAGGCACGAATCAATGCGGACATTGCGATAGCATGCTTGTATTGATCTTGGATTGCGGCAATATTGGTACGCAACGTATCAATCAAATCATTTTCTTCATCTGTGTAGTAAAGGCCTTTGAAAGTGGATGCTACAAAATGATCTGACTCTTTATATGCAGCCAGCAGGTCTTTTGCTTCCTCTAATGGTAGGGTAACAGAATTATTCTCTACCATTGCCTTGGTGAATGTTGCAGACATTGCCATATAATCATTACTAACCACCGCTTTACCTTGTGCTTTGAACATATATCCGACAATACCGGAGCCAGAGAAAAGGTCAACAATGGTATTCGCTTTAAATTGTGAAGCAACCGACCAAATTTCGGACAATAACTTACTTTTTGAACCCATAAAACGAGTAGGCGGATAAGCCGATACCTGTTCCGGCAAGGGCTGAGAGGGTCTCTTAATTAAAGTGCGCTGTTTTGGAGGAATATTGACAATGACATCCTCCCCCCTGCGAGTGTTTCCATTACAAGAAATATGACGCTTGGTCTGGATAACCTCAATATTAAATGGAGAGTATAACTCATGCACCAACGGGTGATTGGAATTCGTTAAAATGACATGGCATCCCCGTTCATACAAGGTCATAATCATTTTTGCAAGTTCAACATGATCTTCTTCGTAAAACTGCTCTTTGGTATATCTCTTAAAATCAGCATATTCGGAAATAGGCAAATACGGGGGATCAAGGAAGACAAAGTCTCCCGGCTGAGCGTAATGCTCCAAAACTGACACATAATCACGGCACAGAATATCTGCCTTTTTCAGTGCTGTGGATGCTGCCCTCAATCCATCCTCATCGCAAATCTTGGGATTTTTGTATTTCCCATAAGGGACATTGAATCGCCCCTGCTTGTTGACACGATATAGTCCGTTAAAACAAGTTCTGTTTAGGAAGATCATTCTTGCAGCAGCTTCCGATTTGGGAAGTATTGTCCATTCCTGGCTACGGACAGCATAAAACATCTCGGAAGTATTTTCGTACCGTTTAAGGCATTGAATTACGTCTTCCACATGATCAGCAATTTCCTGATACATATTGATCAACTCGGGATTGCTGTCTGCAATAACTGCATTTTCCGGCTGCAAGGCAAAAAACATTGCTCCACCGCCAAAGAAGGGCTCAATATATCGACCATAGGAGGTCGGTACTTTTGGTAAAAGATCACCCAACATCTGTGTCTTTCCCCCCGCCCATTTCAAAATGGGCTTGGCTTGAACAGGTACTGATTTTCTAACTGTTTCTTCTGCCACTGCACCTGCCTCCTTTTTTGTTCACTAAACGTAAAGACAGTATAGCATATCCCAACTCAGCTTTCAATGGCCTTCCTCAACGCAAGAGTAGCTTAAACCATCTCAACATATTCATTATTGTCCAAACCAAATCACATATCTTTTTATTTCTTATCTGTCTTTTGTTCCAATATTTTTATAGAGTTTAAATAATCTTCTTCCACCTCACTGATGGTTCTTGCTTTATATTTTTTATATTCATCTGCTGCCTTATCAACAGCTTCTTTCAAAGTTGGTTGATTTCCCGCAAATGTTGTAAGCCCCATGAACTCTTTTTCAGCATCTGCCCTTGTGTAAATAACCTCAGCTGCCGTCTGACCATGAATAGCATAATGAATTTTGTTCTGCACTTTTTTAAAGAAAAGAATAGATATTTGTGCTTTTGGGTCATAATCAATACTGGTAGCGTAAATTTCCAAAACTTGTCTGTAAAATACTTTCTCAGAAGCACGTATGTCTCTAATTCGTTCAAGTAATTCTTTAAAATAACCACCGCCACCCAGATTTTTCAATCGTTCATCATCTAACGCAAAACCTTTTTGCATATACTCTTTCAGTATATTGATTGCCCAAATTCTAAACTGTGTACCGCGTTTGGATTTCACACGATAACCTACAGAAATAATAACATCCAGATTATAATAGTCAACCTGATAGGTTTTCCCATCTGCCGCAGTTGTTGCAAAATTTGCAACAACTGATTCTCTCACCAGTTCTCCCTCAGAGAAAATATTTTTTATATGCCTTGAAATCGTCGATTTATCTCTTTGA
Organism: uncultured Hungatella sp.; assembly: GCA_947425205.1. Taxonomy (GTDB): domain Bacteria; phylum Bacillota; class Clostridia; order Lachnospirales; family Lachnospiraceae; genus UBA3402. Next base: position 4,112 of record CANDZL010000062.1, read on the forward strand.
AATAATTCAGCCATCTGGTCAATGGATAACCATACAGTATCTTCGTCAAAAGTCGTTTCAATTTTTGTCAGACCATCTTCTGTTTTATAAATAATGATATTTGATTTCTGCTCCATATTTCCCCAGCTATTCACTCATACACCCCATTTCTTAATTGTGCAACACCCGTTGCACTTTTATCATCCAATTGCCTTTTGTATCATTCACACCCTAATATGCAACTAACAATATATATCTGTTAAGTCAAATGATTCCTAATTCCTGTTTCATCTATTTTTACCTCTAATGAAGGATATTTCTTAAAAAATAAATATGTTCCAACGCCTCCCTTATAGCCGCTTCTTTCTCTAGCGGGCATTTCGACTGTCTGGAATTTTCCGATTTCGGCAGGTTATCGTTTTCTCTTTCAATAATACCGTATTTCTGCTTTACCTGTGCAATATACAAGCTACTGACTTTTAATCCTGTATGTTCCCGTACATAACTTCATAGGTAGCTTTACTCTCCGCCGCAGTTAAATCCATCTCACTCATTTTCAATTCCACTTCTATATTCTGTTTTGCATAAAGTTTGGAAAGCAAGCATACTACTTCCACATTCCCAGTAGAAGGAAACATATCCACCGCGCAGGCCCTCTCCACCTGGTATCCTCTCTCCTGAAGCACCTCCAAATCCCTCACCAGACTGGTAATCTTACAGGAAATATACACCATCTTCTCCACGCCAAACCCGATAATCTGCTCCAGGGCCTTCGGATGGATCCCGTCTCTCGGCGGATCTACCACGATGAGATCCGGTTTATCCTCCAGCTCTCCCACAACCTTCAGCACATCCCCGGCAATGAATTCACAGTTCGTAAGCCCGTTTCCAGCCGCATTTTCCTGCGCCGCTTTCACGGCTTCTTCCACGATCTCCACTCCCACTACCTTTTTCGCCACAGGGGCCAGGACCTGGGCGATGGTTCCGGTGCCGCTGTATAAGTCAAACACCACCTTGTCTTTGGTCTCTCCTATATACTCTCGCGCTGTGCTGTACAACACCTCCGCCCCTAAAGAATTCGTCTGAAAGAATGAAAAAGGAGAGATCTTAAACCGCAGCCCCAGCACCTCCTCATAGAAGAAATCCTGTCCATAGAGCACTTCCGTCTCATCACTCTGTACAATATCCGCCAGACTGTCATTGCGGATATGCAGAATCCCGGCGTAAGTTCCCTCCAGGGAAAGCTTTAAAAGACATTGCTTCCACCCCTCCAGAAGGATTTTTTCGGCTAAAACCATCCTTTCCCCTGCCTCTAAAGGCTGTCCCGAATCCCTCTGCACCGCTATATCTGTCAGCATCTCCCCTTGTCCCGTCAGCTCTGAAAACGCTCTCGCCTGCGCCCCCATATCGGAAAGCATCTCCGCCTGTCCCGACATCTCTGTCAGTGCCTCTACCTGTCCCGAGGTCACCAGCGCCACAAGAATCTCTCCTGTCTTCGCAGCCCGGCGCACCAGCAGATGGCGCAAGTATCCCTCATGGGTCAGCTTCTTATGGAACCCTACTCCCTTCTCCTTAAAATACTCTCTGGTAGCTGTCAGAATCTTCGTAAAATCTTCATGGACAATCCGGCAGTGATCCACATTCACCACATCATGAAAGCTACCTCTTCTATGCATTCCCAGGGCCAGAGGCCCTCCCTTATACTCATCTCCAAATGAAAATTCCATCTTGCCCCGATATCCTTCAAAGGCAGGGCTTCCCTTAATTCCGTCAAAGACATACTCCTTGCACACACGGTTCAGAAGTTCCCTGACCTGTTCCTCCTTGATCTTCAACTGCTCCTCATAAGGAATGCTTTGGAACACACAGCCTCCGCAGATTCCAAAATGAGGACAGCGGTTCTCCTCCCGCTCCAGCTCTGATTCTTTTACCACCTCCAAAAGCCGGCCTTCACATTTACCGCCTCTTTTTTTATTGACTGCAAAACACACCTGCTGCCCTGGAAGCCCATTTTTCACAATTACCTTCTCGCCCTCAACATATACAATCCCCTTGTTGGGAAACTCTATTTTCTCCACAATTCCAGTATATCTCTCGCCCTTTTTCACCATCAAGCTCTCTCCTGTCCTTTTCACGCTTCAACGACACAAAAAGCGTGTCTCGTCCATGAGACACGCCTCACACTTTTGATTCGGTTCGTTATTCCTCTTCCTTTTCCTTCTCTTCCTCTGTGTCCTCATCCTCGAAGAAGTCGTCGTCAAAATCATCTTCAAAATCGTCCTCGAAGTCATCCAGATAATCCGGAGTAAAGAAACGGTAAACTGCGTAAGCGATGGCTGCCACGGCTGCCACTGCGCCTACAATAGCCAGCCCCCATAAAATCATGCTTTTCTTTTTGTCTTCTTCTTCCTTTCTGTGCAGAAAGTCATTTAATCTGGTAGAATTCATAATCTCCTCCATACGGCCCAATGCATCCTTGCCCATCATATCAATTTTATTCATATTTCGCACCATCCTTTCACACTGCCTTGTGATATACTGTTAGTATACCATCCTTTTTGCGATTTTACTATCCTAATTTTTCATTTTAGAAAATATTTATTTCTGAAAAATTGCCGGAAACAACCCAAATACTCTTCTGTCGTCTCACAGTTTCTCCAACCTCGCAAAAGAGGCAAACATTCGTTTCACCCCAGCCGTGTCAAAGCAGACTGTCACTTCATAGTCCTTGGCTCCGTCTTTGATCTCCTGAACCACTCCACACCCAAATTTTCCATGCTTTACCCGGTCTCCAACCTGATAGTCCAGCTTCTTGCTCTTCTCCACAGAAAATGTCTTTCCGAAACCAGCGCCGGTGCCGGCAGGCTGAGAGGTCTTAGAAGCATAGGCATTGTCCCTTGGGATACCCCTTCCATAAGAATCACTTTTGCTTCCAAACCGGCTGACACCTGAAATCTTGGCCTGCTGATTCCAGGGTAGTCCCATATCCTCTGCCAATGCCTCCATCTTTTGTCTTCCGTTTCCGCCAGAGAGCCTGGGTTCCAGGCGGCTGGACTGAAGGTATTCCTCCGGTATCTCCTCAATAAACCGGCTGTTTTTGCAGTATCTGGTCTCCCCGTTTACCATTCGCATGCGGGCAGCCGTCAGCGTCAGGTGCTTCTTCGCCCTGGTGATGCCCACATAGCACAGGCGCCTTTCCTCCTCCAGGTCACCGGAATCCTCCGACGTGATGATCATGTAGCTTGGAAACAGCCCATCCTCCATACCGCTTAAGTATACATGCTCGAATTCCAGGCCTTTGGCGCTGTGCAGCGTCATCAACGTCACTCTGTGCTCTGACTGGTCTAGCTGGTCTACATCGGCCACCAGAGCCACTTCCTCCAAAAAACCGTCCAGGTCAGGGTGTTCTGTATTCTCACAGTAACTGACTGCCTTATTGATCAATTCCTCAATATTGTCCAGACGGCTCTGGCCTTCCACCTGGTCGTCCGCCTCTTCCAGCTCCTTCCGATAACCGGTCTCGTCCAGCACATCCTCAATCAGCTGCCGGATGGTATACTCTTCCCCTTTCACCCTGGAGCGGAAGTCCTCGATCATATCTGTAAATCTTCCGATCTTCTCCGCAGCCTTCCCCAGCCCCGGAATCACTCTGGCTCTGGCCATAGCATCGTACAGGCTGTAGCCGTTGGCCGACGCGAACACAATCACCTTGGCCATGGAAGCCGCTCCGATTCCCCGTTTGGGAACATTGACAATCCGCTCTGCCGCCAGATCATCTCTGCCATTGGAGATGGTCTTCAGATACGCCAGAACGTCTTTAATCTCTTTTCTCTGATAGAAATTCACGCCGCCTACCAGCCGGTAAGGCACATTGTGGGAGATGCACCGTTCCTCCAGAAGGCGGGACTGGGCATTGGTTCGGTATAAGACAACACAGTCTTCATACTCATACTGGTTGGCCAGAATGTCTCTTACGATAAAATCTGCTTCCTCATAGGCCTGGTCAAACTGCCTAAAGACAATCTTATCCCCTGAGCCATTCCCTGTCCACAGCGTCTTGTCCTTCCGTCCCCGGTTATTTCTGATCACTGCATTGGCCGCATCCAAAATATTCTGGGTAGAGCGGTAGTTCTGTTCCAGCTTCACCACCTTAGCGCCTGGAAATGCATCCTCAAAATTCAGAATATTCCCAATGTTAGCGCCACGGAATCTGTAGATAGACTGGTCGTCGTCTCCCACCACACAAAGATTTTTGTATTTGGAGGCCAGAAGGCGGATGAGTTCAAACTGGGCAGTATTGGTATCCTGATATTCGTCCACCATAATATACCGGAATCGCTCCTGGTAGTAGTCAAGGACTTCCGGCTGGCTTCGGAACAGTTCCACAGTCTTTCCAATCAGATCATCAAAATCCAGGGCATTGTTCTTTTTTAGGCGGTTCTGATATTCCTGATAAATCTCCCCCACCTTTTTCCGGTAATAATCTCCTGCCGCCTGAAGCAGAAAATCCTCCGGAGAAACCAACTCATCCTTTGCACTGGAGATCTGCCCTATCACTGCCCGCTCTTTATACATTCTGCTGTCGATGTTTAGGGACTTGTAGATCTGCTTCAGCAAGGTCTTCTGGTCATCCCTGTCATAGATTGTAAAGTTCGTCTCATATCCCAGAAATTCTATATGCCTGCGTAAAATGCGCACACAGGTGGAATGGAAAGTGGATACCCAGATGCTGTCTGAACCATACTCCACCTGCGCATCCACCCTCTCCCGCATCTCCCCTGCCGCTTTGTTGGTAAAAGTAATGGCCATGATGTTCCACGGGTTTACTTCTTTTTCCTCAATTAAATGTGCAATCCGGTAGGTCAAAACCCTGGTCTTTCCAGAACCAGCTCCTGCCAAAACTAAAAGCGGTCCTTCTGTACAAAAAACCGCTTCTTTCTGCATTGGATTCAACAAATCATAATTTCCCATTCTTCTACTTATCCGTTCCTGTCTCACCCTTTATTTTGACTCCTCATATGCCTTCCGCACACATCTGGCCAGCTGGTCCGCACAGGAAGTCCCTTTCATCCCACAGGTATTCCCCTTAAAATATCCTTCGATCTGCTCCACCGTCATGCCGTCTATCACCTTGCTGATCGCCTTTAAGTTGCCGTTGCAGCCCTTGGTAAACTGAACATTGGTCACCACATTGCCGTTTAAATCAAAACAAATCTTACTGGAACATACACCCTGAGGTGTCATCTCACATCTCATCGAAATTTTCCTCCTTCTTCATGTATCAGCACGCAGCGTGACGCGCCATAACTTATCAAATCCGCCTATTCTGCCCATTATACAGAATCTTATTCTATATTTCAATGGATTTATGAGATTTTCTGTTACAGGGTTTTTGTTTCAGTTGTAACTATCGGTTGCTGGTGTCATGCCATGATGTTGGGGTCAAAAGATGTTTTGACCCCTATACTCCAGCATTTACAATATGTTCAATGGTCTCAAGCTCTTTCTCGGTAAACTCCAGGTTCTTTACCGCCTCCAGATTCTCCATAATCTGCTCCTTTTTGGAGGCTCCGATCAGGACACTGGTCACTGTCTTGTTCTGTAAAAGCCATGCCAGAGCCATCTGGGCCAGGCTCTGGCCTCTCTCCCGGGCCATGGCATTCAATCTCTGAATCTGCTCCATCCGCTCTCTGGACAAGGCGGATTCCTTCAGGAAACGATTGTCGCTGCCTATACGGCTGTCTTTCGGGATCCCGTTCAGATACCGCCCGGTGAGAAGGCCCTGGGCCAGCGGGCTGTAGCAGATCAACCCTTTCTGCAGCTTTTCTGCCCCTTCCAGAAGGCCGTTGTCTTCAATTGTTCTAAAAAATATGGAATACTTATTTTGGCATATGATAAACGGAACCTTTCGTTCCCTAAGGATTCGTTCCGCCTTTTCCAAGGTAGGCCCGTCATAGTTGGACAACCCCACATACAGGGTTTTTCCACTGTTTACCGCCTGGGCCAAAGCCCCCATGGTCTCTTCCAGGGGTGTGTCCGGATCCATCCGATGATGGTAGAAAATGTCCACATAGTCAAGCCCCATGCGCTTCAAACTCTGATCCAGGCTGGCAAGCAGATATTTGCGGCTTCCCCAGTTTCCGTAAGGCCCCGGCCACATATCATATCCGGCCTTTGTGGCAATGATCATCTCATCCCGGTATGCACCCAATTCCTGTTTTAAAATCTTCCCAAAATTGATCTCCGCAGCGCCGGCAGGCGGACCATAGTTATTAGCCAAATCAAAATGGGTGATTCCGTGATCAAACGCCGTACAGCACAATTCCTTCATGGTCTGGAAAGGTGTAATATCGCCAAAATTATGCCACAATCCCAGCGAAAACGGCGGAAGCATCAGCCCGCTGTCTCCACAGCGATGATAGGCAATGGCCTCATATCGTTTCTCCGAAGCAGTATACATACATGTCCCTCCTAATAATATGTTTTACTTACCTTTGTTCTTCTACCAAAGCCCACAGACAGGCGGCTACGGCCTCCTGGGCATTGACAGCCCTTGCATAATCCACATAAGCATCGTAATCCTTCTGTACACACAACCCATTGCATGCATCATTCACATTCAGGCAGCCGTCCGGGCCAAGCCACAGTTTTGTCCGCAATCCCCGATACCCCTTTTCTATGCATTCTTTAAACTCTGCCTCAGGCAGCCACTTTCTGCGGATCCCTTTTCCAAGGCAATAGAGAAACATAGCGCTTCCGGAGGTGTCGTGCCAATTCCTGTGCCATCTGGGCTTATCCACAACCTGATACCACAATCCAGCCTTTTTATCCTGCACCTTCGCCAAATCGACAGCCAGCTTTTGGAAAAGTTCCATGACATGCCGATATCCCGGATGCTCCTGGGGCAAAAGATCCAAAACCTCCACCAGGATCAGCCCATACCATCCCAGCCCTTCACTCCACACCTCCGGTGCCTTTCCTGTCACCGGATTGGCCCAGGATACCCTTGGATTCTCACTGTACCCATGATACAGAAGGCCGCTTTGATCCTTATTGCAGCAACGGTAAATGATATCCAGCTGACGTACCGCCTCCTCAAAACAAGACTCCCTGTCCCCTATATACGCTCCGTACCGTACCAGAAACATCAAGTTCATGAACACGCCGTCCACCCACATTTCACCTTCCAGATCTTTTGCATGCCAGAAACCGCCCATCCAGGTGCGTGGATAGGTATCGTACACCTTTTTTATGGAACTGCAGGCAACCCGATATCGCTCCTCTCTGGTCTCGGCATAGGCCCATACCAGCACAGAGCCTGCCATGATATCGTCCAGGCTGTTTCCTGTAAACCGATCAATCACGCCCTCCTCATCCACATGACCGCTACAATACCCAAGGGCATATCGGCGGTAATCCGGATTTTTTGTTTTTTCATACTCTTTGATAAATCCCCACAGCATAAATGCCTGGGGATATGTCCAGGATCGGTAAGGATATCCGTCTGGATCCGGATACCGTTTCCTAAGTGTATCCAGCAAAGCCTGTTTATAATCAAAGCTCACCCTATTGTTCTCCTTTCTTACACTTATGCAGATTTTCATTAGTCAATTCCATCTGTCTATACACACAATTCAAGAGGAATCCGAAAGGTGATACATGTCCCCCTGCCCTGTCTGCTGATGATTCTTAAGGCGGCCGTCTCCCCATAATTTAAAACCAGCCTTCGGTTCACATTGGCAAGACCGATATTCCGGCTTTCTGGATCCGCCATATTCCTGTAGTTCTGCCTGATTTGCTCCTTTGACATCCCAATGCCAGTATCGGTCACTGTCACCCAAAGTTCTTCCTGCCGGATAAATGCTCTTACCTTGATATATCCGATCTCTTTCCTGGGCAGGATTCCATGAGAGATACTGTTCTCCACCAGAGGCTGCAGAATCATCTTGGGCACATAGACTGCCATGGCCTCCTCTTCCACCTCGCAATAAAAGACCAGGGAATCCCTGAACCGAAATTTCTGGATTCCGGCATATTTTTTCAACTTCTCCAGTTCCTCCTCCAACGTAACCAGATGATTGCCAGGATTCAGCGCAAACTGCAGGATGGCAGAAAGTTCGTCCATTACGCTGTTGACCTGCCGATACCCTCCCAGTTGCTTCTGTATCTCAAAATTAAGAGCCTGAAGGGTGTTGAACAAAAAGTGAGGGCTGATCTGCAGCTGGAGGGCCGCCATCTCTGCGCTTTCTTTTTTAAGCTTCTGTTGTTCCAGCTGACTTTTTAAAAACGTGGTATTCAAAAAGAATTTTACCACGTTCATCAGTACCAGATCGTATTCATCCTCTGCCGCTTCTTTATTCTCTCCCGGATAAATTCCGTTTTCCGCATCCGCAAACAACTTTAAAACCTGGTTAATATGGGAAAAGGATTCCTTGGTGAGTAAATAACAGATCAGTATGATAACCAGAATTTCTACAAGCAAAAGCATTCCGATCCAGATACCAATCATCATAAACCTGTCCAGGAAGCTTCCGGAAGAAATCATGGAAACGTAGGTTAATCCATACTCTCCATCCTGAATTGTACTGACGCAATGCAACGTCTGCCCCATCCAAATCCATCTTGCCTCCAGCGGCTGATCCCCATATTTTTTCAGTTCCCTGTTAAGTGTTCCAAGCTCCTCCCCGGTCAGGCTCCCGTCTTTCGGAACAGTGATTACCGTATCCCCCCTGGCGTTGATAATAAAAAGAATTTCATTTTTGTCCGGCAGGTTCTTCAGCTTATCAAAGAAATCCTGATAGTTGATATTAACCACAAAACTGCCGTTGGTGGTAGGCATCTTATCGTATACGCTGATATATTCTCTTGTATCAAACGGATTGAACCGTACCTGGCGGTATTCCGTAAATTTTCCGGCACTTACATCCATAGTCTGCAGCGTCCTGTACCAATCCGTATCCGCATAGGTACTTAGGCTCATCATTCCGTCCTTGGAACTATAAAATTCCTCATACCCGTCAATCTGAAAATACGTACTGCTGATGTACGGATGGGTATTGATAGTGGTCTGAATCAGCTTCAGCGTATTGTATACATAGGTATGCTCTGTATAGCTAATCTCACTGCGGGACAAAAGCTTGCGCATGCCAAGGCTGAAGGTAGGATTCACCAGCACAAGATTGTAAGGATAGACCGCATCCCGAAACAGAGTCTCCACACCTTCATACATGCCCTCCACGGAACGCTTTGTCTTTTTCCCGATACTGTCGGAATGGGAGTAAACCACATACACCAGGCAGCAAATCATCAGAAACGCAGTGGGAATCATAAACAACTGAATGTATCTGCGCAGCCTCCGAAAGAAAAATTTTTTCATCATATGATCTGTCCCTCTTCTCCGCCGCCAAGATGCTTCTTCCGATATTCCTGAGGCGTAATTCCGTAATAGGACTTAAACGCCCTGGAAAAATTCTTCGGATTTTCATATCCGATCAGGGAGGCGATCTGATACTGCCGGATAGCGGGATCTTTAAGCAGTTCGCAGGCCCTCTTCATTTTCTTGTTTTGTACATAATCGCTGAAGCTGATTCCCTGGTTCTCCTTAAACAGAACAGACAAATATTTGGGAGACAGATAGACCGTCCGGGAAGCTTCCTCCAAAGAGCAATCCGAAATATGTTCATCGATATACGAAAGGACTTTCGGGATCGGATTTTGTTTGATCTCTAAAACAGCCTCCCTGGGTATCTCCTTGGGCGCATATTCTATATCCAGCACCTTTTTTAACCGCTCAAAACAGTCTACCAATTCCTGATATTTTACTGGTTTCAAAAGATAATCGAATACATCATATTTGATGGCAGAACGTGCATATGCAAAATCTTCATAACTGCTGAAGAAAATCACCTTGATGTTTCTGGACTTGGCTGCCTTTGCCACTTCAATCCCATCCATCACAGGCATCCTGATATCTGTGAGAACTACATGGACATCCTCATGGTTTTTCAGATACTCCATAATCTCCATACCATTCGAGAAATCCGCCGCCACAGTAAACCCCAGATTCTCCCACGGAAAAAGATGAAGTAGTCCATCCCGGATAATAGTCTCATCATCTGCAACTATGATCTTGTATAATTCTGCCATCCCCTCTTACCTCATTACTGAAAAAGAATCTACAAAAATTATAATTCCTCTTTCACCAATTCTCAAGTTCTTTTAACTCCCTGCGGCAATCTTCCACAAACTCGTCTATACGCCAGAGAGAGAACAGGTAGGAGTCTGCGATCTCCCCTCGTTCAATTCTCTGTTTGTACTCCAGCAAAGCAGTCATGGCCTCCTCTGCCTTCTTATGATTCTCCAGTTCTGGCTTCCTGCGCTGAATAAGCAGGCGCATATATGCCTCATACTGGAATCCATGGATAGTTATCCATGTCTTAAGCACGTCAAAGCGCTGTCTTAAGTCCTCATAGTCCTTCTGTTCCAAAACCTCTCTGAGACCTTCTACTTTCTGCAAAGCCTGATGAACCAGCTGGATTGCCTCCTCATGGACTTCCCTGTTCCTCCTCAGAATCTTTCCCCCTGGGCAGACAAACAGATCATATATAGTCTGCTTATTCTCCGGCGTGGGACACCATTTCATCAGAGCCTTGCCGTAGTTGTACAGCCGGGATTCCAGGTTCTGGAATGTCTGTATATGAGAGTGGTCATTGGTACGGATTCCAAATTCAAAGAAGGTCATCTGTACTGCCTTGTATCCATTTCTCAATGCCGCTGCCAGTAGTTCCTGCCTATCCTCACTCTCCAGACCATATTTCTGAAGGAGCCATTCATGCCACAGTTCTTCCGTCCCCCTGCCTGGATCATCCGCCATCTTCATCAGGGCATACAGATTTACCTCGTTAGGTGTGTCCAGCGCACTGCATCCATCCCATATAGGCCGCATGGTGACCCGCTTTAAGTTGGGTGTTGCCGCCAGTGCATCTCGGATCCTCTCCTCCATAATCTCCGGAAAGCAGCAGGGAACCAGCCCTAAGCCGTGATATTCCATACCGCAGCAAAATACCAGCCCGTGATTCAGGTGGGGAAGAAGACCGATAAGCTTAGGCTGCGGCAGTGCCGGATTAAAATCACCGGTGGTATAATTATGCTCCAGCGTAAGGGGCAGATCGGATGGAAAATTTTTTAACGCCTCATACAGGATCTCTTCCTGGTAAGGAAACCACGCATGGGTAAGTAGCAGAAATGATTTTCCGTTGTCTTTACATGCTTTTGTCATGGCCATCAGCATCATCCTTATGTGATCCCCGAAGCTTAAATAAGGATAAGACAGATCCTCCGGTCCCTTTTTCCCATTCCCCTCATCTGCCAGAGCCTTCTCACTTAAGTCTGAGCCATAATGAAACGGCTTAAAAAAATTATCACAGTGAAGTACATTCTTGGACTCAAAGAAATAAACCCCCATCTCATCTAAATCCGGAAAACGTTTGAACATGCCATCCACCATGTCATACAGAAGCTGCCAGAACATACCGTTATGAAGATTTTTCATCTCAGGATAAGCATCCAAAATACACGTAAGCGGCGCAAAATCCCCGATCATATGGCAAACCTTTTTCCCATACCTTTTGCACAGGGCAATCCCTTCGTCCAGAAGGGCATTGCCCTTTTCATCAATCACATTTCCTGCCTTTCCGTACTTCTCCGGAACATAGTGGTCAAACAGATTTCCACTGTGAAACTGTACCCAGTCAAAGGAGCTGTTCCACTCCGATTCCTTCCTAAAATAATCTTCCAGGACATTCAGCTTGCTTGCCGCGGCATGGGTCTTATGCATGTCCGCAAAAAACAGAAGCATTTTCTCCAGTTTCTTATCTTGATTTCTGTTTTCCCATTCAGGAGCAATATTCCATAAAATGGTCTCGTTATTCATTCCGTTTTCTCCTTGTATTCTACATGTTTTAACCTTTTATACCGCTGGTAGCAATCCCTTCCGCAAAATATTTCTGGGAGCAGAAGAAGATAATGACACAGGGAATGATGGAGATTGTGGACATGGCCATAATGGGTCCCCACACAATCCCGGAAGTTGCATCCATCCCCAGTTTCAACCCCTGCATCACATTGTATTTGCTGACGCTATTGATAAAAATAAGCGGATTAAAATAATCATTCCAGGACCAGATAAACTGGAACACCGCCATGGAAGTTAAGCAAGGCTTGGACAGAGGAAGGATAATCCGTATGAAAATCCCTAAGGTCGAGCATCCGTCCACAAACGCCGCATCATCCAGGCTTCTGGGGATCCCTCTGATAAACTGCACCATAGAAAAGATAAAGAATGAACTGCATGCCAGCATGGCAGGTGCATAAAATGGGATATAGGTATTCAGCCATCCGAATTTGTTAAATAAGATATATCTTGGAACAATCACAACCGCATTGGGAAGCATCATGGTAGACAGCATGGCACCGAACAGCAACTTATGGCCTTTAAACCGAAATCTGGCAAATCCGTATCCCACAACCGAGGATGACAGAATCGTCAGGGCCACCACCGGTATGGTTATCAGAAGCGTATTCTTTATATAATGTCCAAAGGTGTACTGTCCTGCGCTTTTCCATCCTGCAATATAATTTTCAAACGAAATGCGGCTGGGAATCAGATTCATGGATCCCATGATCTCCGCATTGGATTTAAAGGAAGCGGAAAACATAAACAAAAGGGGATAGATAAAAATGATTCCGATGATGCTTAAAAGAAAATAGGAACTTCCATGCCTGATTTTCTTTCGTATCTTACGCCATTTTGCCGCCGTCATGTTCATCACCTCTCATCATTGTAATACGTCCATCGGTCACTGGTTGCAAAAATAAAAACCGTCAAAGCGATGATAATCACAAACATCACCCACGAGATTGCAGAGGCATATCCCATCCGACGCTGGGAAAAAGAAGTCTCGTAAAGCGTCATAGCCAAAACCTTGGTCCTCTTCAGAGGGCCGCCGCCGGTGATGACTGCCGGAGCCGTATATTCCTGGAATGCGTTGATCATCTGCATAATCAGGTTAAACAGGGTCATTGGGCTGATCATCGGCAGCGTTATCCGAAAGAAGGAGTTAACCTTTCCGGCTCCATCGATTCTTGCAGCCTCATATAGTTCCTGGGGAACCTGTTTTAAGGCGCTTAAGAAGAAAATCATGGAAGAGCCAAACTGCCAGACAGACAACATGCTGATGGTAAGCAGGGCAACATCCGGATCCGTCAGGAAACCGATGCTTTTTATGCCAAACAGGTTCAGGACTTTGTTGACTGCGCCATCTATGGAGAACAGCTGCCTCCACAAAATGGCGATGGCAACGCTTCCTCCCATGATAGACGGCAGGTAATACAGGGTTCTGTAAAAATTGATGCCCTTTAACGCCTGGTTCAAAAGCATTGCAATAAGCAGCGCGCTGATTAACTTCATAGGCACGGACATCAGGACATATTTGATGGTTATCTTCAGAGAATTCAGTACCTCTTTATCTTTTGTAAATATTTTAATGTAATTGTTCAGTCCCACAAATCCGATTTCCGTTCCGAAATTGAAATTGGTAAAGGAATAATACAGAGACATTCCAATGGGGAATATCTGGAGAACCAGAAATCCAATGATCCATGGTAAAATGTACAAATATCCTTCTCGCTGTCTTTTTTCCAGCATTGATGCCTTCTTTTGTTTTCTCATCTTATTTTTCATATGCTTTTCCCATTTTCCCGGAACCTTCTATAAATAAGCAGGCAATCCAAACTACTGCATTAAGGCTGTGCTACTTAATTTCTTCTACAATCTCATTCAAACTCTGCATCATCTGATCCGCCGCATCCTCAGGAGTAATCATCTGATAGCAGATCTCCTGGATCAGCGGGAACATATAATCGTATACCAGCGTATTCTCGTTGATAACCGGAACTGCTGTATCTGTCACTTCCAGCGCAATGGCGGCTGCCTCACTGACAAGGGGGTTAGCCAGATTCTCTGCTTCCAGCACATCCCTAGCCTTATCCGTGGCGGGAACGCCTCGGCAATCTGCAAGAGTCTTGATGGCCTCCTCATTGTCAAATATCCACTGTAAAAATTCCAGGGCTTCCTCCTGATGATCGCTTCTCGAGACCATCCAAAGGGAGGTTGGCTGTGTGATGACGCCAGTATTCTTGGCCCCTTCCATGATCGGAATGTTCACCACATCCATACCGTCGGTCCAGGCGCTGGTGTCGACGGTAATTCCGGAAAAAGCACAGTAAGAACATGCAATCTCATTGTTTAACAGCTTCGGGTCATTGGATGAGTCGGCATTATAAGCGAAAGCAGTTTCCATAGGCTCCGCTATCCCCTCTGCATAGATTCTCTGAAGCGTGGTAAAGGTTTCCACCAATGCATCCCTGTCGCTGATCACTTCCCCGTCTTCCGAGATCGTCCATTGGCCGCTCAGCTGCCTTGCATAGCTTCTCATAAGATGATTCCAACCGTCATCACCTGTTGTAATCATATAGAAATCAGGGTTTGCTTCATGGATTTTCTTTCCGTACTCAAAAAACTCATCCCAGGTCATATTCTTGGGCAGCTCAACTCCCGCCGCATTGGTAACCGTCTTGTTCACCAGAATATTGTAACTGTTTATTCCCGTAGGAACCGCCACAATCTGGCCTCCGGAAGAACGGCAGAAGGAATCCTCCATCACCTGGTTGAATGCGCTCATATCCAAAATGTCCTGGCTGTCCAATGCCACAAAAGTATTGGGGAAGGAGTCCGTAAGCTCCATGGCTGCCGTGGCCTGAATTTGCATGATATCAGGCTGGGTGCCTCCTGCTAACTGGGTCATCACCTTATCCATGTAGCCGTCCCAGGAGGAATATTCCAATTCTATTTTTACTCCCGGATGGGTACTCTCGTAAAGTTCCACCGCTGCAATGGTAGCCGCATGCCTGGAATCGCCGCCCCACCAGCTCATTCTTAAAGTCACCTGCTCCCCGTCTTCTTTTTTCGCTGTTGTCTGATCTTGTGTCTCTGCCGCTTTCGTTCCCGCAGCCGTTTCTGCCGGTGTCGCCTCCTGCTTCCCAGAACCGCCGCACCCCCAAAGGCCGATCATCATGGATGTTGCTAAAACCGATGCAAATAAACGTTTTCTTTTCATCTTTTCCTCCTTTGCTTGTCAATGTACTCCCGTAGCCTCTCTGTGCCTGATTTGCGGGATTTTGATCGTACATGTTAAATCGTGTGCCTTTATGCTTCTTTCTATTTCCTGATTTTATTATAAGATTTTTTCTTCTCCCCCGGAACCTCAAAAGGCCAAGGAAAACCATCCATTTCGTATGGATTTCTATCCGCTCAGGTATCATTTTTCCTTTTATAAGAGTTTTTGATACTCCGCAAATTTTTATCACTTACCTCTTGAAACATAGTTTTTAATACTATATAATGATACCAGGGTCAAAAGGTCAAAAACATGAAAAAGTAGCCCGATTAGGGCGGATTTTGAATGTTTTTGAGGATTGCGGGAGCACAAAGTGCGGAGCAATCCGGTATCAAAGGGGTCAAAAGACCTTTTGACCCCAACATCATATAATACACCTAAGAGGTGAGTTCATGAAAAAAAATAACGAAAGATTACGGGGAATTTTCGCACGCCTGGACAGTCTTGATTACATTAAACCGGAGCAGATTCCAAATATTGACCTGTATATGGATCAGGTAACTACATTTATGGACGAGCATTTAGAGAAATCCAAACGTTATCCGGATGATAAAGTCTTAACGAAGACCATGATCAACAATTATGCCAAGAATAACCTTCTTCCGCCACCCATTAAGAAAAAATATTCCAGAGAGCACATGCTTCTTTTGATCTTCATTTACTACTTCAAGAATATTCTTTCTTTTAATGACATTGAAACTCTGTTTCATCCCATTACGGAAGATCACTTTATGGATCCTTCCCAGCTTTCTTTGCAGGATATCTACCAACAGATCTTCTCTCTGGAGAAAGAGCAAATGAAGCAGTTAAAGGAAGACTTAATCCGCAGGTTCCGTACTTCCCAGCAGGTCTTCACCGGGCAGGAAGAAGATGACAGGGAATACCTACAGTTGTTTGCGTTTATCTGCGCCTTGGGGTTTGATGTGTATATGAAGAAACAGACCATGGAACTTCTCATCGACCAGATCCGGGAAGAATTCCCTGGAGACGGAAAAAAGAAAAAATAGCATAAATAGAAGGCTGTCGCAAGGTACGGTGTAACCTCTGCCTTGCAGCAGCCTTAACTGTGTATAGTCCTCTAGCGGGATATGCCATCTGGCTGTCCAAACTGCCGCTGCCAGGCTATCCATTTATCCTGCTGCCAAGCCTGGACACCCCTGTCTTCGCTTACTCTTCCTCCCCGCGAAGCCTCTTAAATACCATATCGTATCCATCGCTTCCATAATTTAGGGAACGATTTACCCGGCTGATGGTAGCTGTGGAAGCGCCGGTCTTCTCTGCAATCTCCAGATATGTCTTGCCTTCCCTCAGCATCTTAGCCACTTCATATCGCTGGGACAATGACAGCAACTCATTCACTGTGCATACATCTTCAAAAAAAGAATAGCACTCCTCCGGGCTTTTTAATGTAAGAATAGCGTCAAACAGATGATCCACAGCCTCTGTCTTTATCTTTTTATTCATGTTTAATCCCCTTTTACTCGTAAATCTCATTATTTTAATATGTACTATACTAACACATTAACTTTGTAAAGTCCATACCTGTGAACCTTAAGAAAGCATGAATTTTTCTACCACATGTGCAACTCCGTCCTCATCATTGGAACGCGTGATGTAATCTGCTGCCTTCCTGACCGGAAGCACTCCGTTTTCCATGGCCACTCCCAAGCCGGCATATTGTATCATAGATAAGTCATTGTATCCGTCGCCGCAGGCAATCATCTCATGTTTCGAGAGCCCGATTGTAGATAAAAGCCGCTCCAGAGACCGGGCCTTATCAATCCCTTTAGGCAGGATCTCCAGAAAAAATGGGTCAGAACGGTAGACGCTGAAATTCTTCCCCAGGGCCGCCTTCACCTTCGGCTCCACCAATGCCAGATAATCCCCGTCATCAGTCATTAAAAACTTTGGAACGGCAAATGTCACATATTCTTTAAAATTCTCCACCTGCTGAATCTTTAGATGGTTGACTCTGGATTCCAACTGGGTATAGGGGCATTCCTGATTGCTGGCAATAATCTTGTTGCCCTCGTAGGTTAAGATACTGACCCCATGTTCCACTGCCAGGTCTGCAATGGTTCCATTGGCTCCTATGGGAAGCTGGCGGCTGAACACAGTCTCGCCAGTACTGCAGTTCATGATGATACCGCCATTGAAAGACAGAATATATCCGCCATACTGTTCCAGACAAAGTTCCCTTGCCAAAGGCATTACCCCGTATGTCGGCCTGCCGGAAGCCAGAACCACTGTTTTTTCCTGTCTTTGGGCCTCTAACAATGCCTCTCTGGTTCTGGGAGTGATCTCCTTGTTCCGGTTGGTTAATGTTCCATCTAAATCTAGCACGATCATCTTATAGTTCATTTTCTTTGCTCCTTTGGGATAGGTTGGCGGCAAATCAGCGCTGGTATCATCTCTGTCGAGATTATACCATGTCCTCCAGACATACGCAACATGTGAGGTTGGGGTAAATTATCTGTTCCTGACAAGCACCTTTATTTTCTCTTCCCAATACTATAAACCATATCGTAAATCATCACAGGAGCATTATATGAAAAAAATCATCTCATTTTTTCTCACCGCCGCCTGTCTGGCTACTTCCTTAACCGGATGTCAGGCAGACTCCGGCACGGCAAAGCTGACGCCTGTTACATTAAATGAAGTCGCCCACTCCATCTTCTATGCCCCCCAGTATGCAGCCATCGAGCTAGGTTACTTTAAAGAAGAGGGCCTGGACTTAACCCTGGTCAATGGAGCTGGCGCTGACAAAGTCATGACCGCACTGGTATCCGGAGATGCCGATATTGGTTTTATGGGTTCCGAGGCCAGTATCTATACTTACGCCAACGGTTCCCAGGACTATGCCGTCAACTTCGCCCAGTTAACCCAACGGGCAGGTAATTTCCTGGTAGGTAGGGAGGAGGATCCTGCATTTACATGGGAGAAGCTGAAAGGGAAAAATGTCCTGGGCGGCAGGGCTGGCGGTATGCCTAACCACGATGGTACATGGGAACACATCAGCGGGATTTATGAGTGGACAAGCCGGAAAGCCCCGGATTTAAAGGTTTTTAAATATGAGGAAAAGGTTGTTTCCGTCTCATAGCACAACTATATTATATCACTCACTAAAATACTGTTGTAAAATATGCTGTTGAATTTTATAACAAATCAGGGTATACTAAGGGCAGGAAAGGAGAATGTGATTATGCCGAATATCAAACCAATCTCTGATTTGAGGAATTACAGCGATGTGCTCCGTGACGTATCTGTGGGCGCACCGGTCTTTCTCACCAAAAACGGACGCGGGCGCTATGCAATCATTGACATGCAGGACTATGAAAAAACACAGGCGACCCTGAAGCTCATGGGCGAGCTTGCAAAAGGGAAAAAATCTGGAGAGGAAAAGGGATGGCTTTCGTCCTCGGATGTGAGAGCACATTTCCGGGCAAAGGCAAATGAAGAATAACATCCGCTACTCCCCGGAAGCCCAGAACGACCTGGACGAAATCTGGGAGTATATTACCTTTGAATTATGTAATCCGCAAGCCGCTGAAAACTCCGTAAACAAAATCATGGACACTGTTGATGAACTGGAAAATTTTTCAGAAATCGGCGCTCCGCTGTCCTCTGTAACAGATATAGAAAGCGACTACCGATTTCTCACCAGTGGAAATTACATGGTTTTTTACCGTGTGAATGGGCAAGATGTGTACATTGACCGTGTTCTCTACGGCAGACGGGATTATCTTCGGATTCTGTTTCCTGATCTGCCGCAGAATGACAACGATGGATAAAACAGAATATAGTAACGATGGAACCGCTGGCTGACACTGGCGGTTTTTTTATTGCTCCGGGCCAATCTGGCCCGAAGCGTGGAGAAATCTGTTTTGTTGATAGGATAAGCCTGACTTTTCATACAATAGCTATGAAGCAAGAATTTGAGGTGATTGTCATAGGAAAGCAAAAGGAGGTTTGCTAC
>CANDZL010000063.1:0-22329 GCA_947425205.1 uncultured Hungatella sp.
CTTTCTCTTGGGGGCCGCACAGAGAGGGAGCGTATTGCTTTCTCTTGGGGGCCGCACAGAGAGGGAGCGTATTGCTTTCTCTTGGGGGCCGCCCAGAGAGGGGATTGTATTCTTTTCTCCTGGGCACGCTCGCGCTACGTGAAGAGCGTAACAGTACATAAGGCGCTAAAAGACAGCGCCTAAGTACCGACGGTCTTCAAGTACCCTGGAGAAAAGAATACAATCCCCTCTCTGGGCTACGTTATCTCTAGCTATTGGTCTTTAAATCCATTCATAGTTACTTTTTCCCAGCTGTTGGTCATTAACATTCGCAGCTACTTTTCCCAGTTATTGATCATTGAATTCCCTTTCCTGGCGGCCCCTTTGTGATTCTCTAACAGTCAATCCTTGTTTTACCAACAAAAACTATACGTTACGTTACTCCAACGAAACCAGTCCCCTGTCAGCCATCTTCTGCAGCGACATCAAGATTCCCAGCTTAGCATGATACCAGGTTAATCCTCCCTGGAAGTATGCGGCGTAAGGGGGTTTTAATGGGCCGTCGGCGCTTAGTTCTATGGAGGAGCCCTGAACGAATGCTCCGGCAGCCATGATGACCGGGGCATCGTAGCCGGGCATGTCCCAGGGTTCGGGGCTTACATAGCTGTCTACCGGGGCTGCTGCCTGAATTCCCTGGCAGAACGCGATCAGGGCTTCCGGTTTTCCGAAGGAGATGGCTTGAATGATGTCGTGCCGTTCTTCGGTACTGTTTGGCACCACGTGAAAGCCGAAGCGATCATATACGTTGGCGGCAAAGATGGCACCTTTTAACGCTCCGGCAACTACTGTGGGGGCCAGAAACAGGCCCTGGAAAAGGGATTGGTTTAAGCCTAGGCTTGCGCCTACCTCTTTTCCTAATCCTGGGGCGCTTAGACGATAAGAAGCCCGGTCAATACAGTCCTTCCGGCCTGCAATGTAGCCGCCGATCGGCGCAAGGCCGCCTCCGGGGTTCTTGATCAGGGATCCTACTACCATGTCAGCACCTACGTCAGATGGCTCTATGGTTTCTACAAATTCACCGTAGCAGTTGTCTACCATACAGATTGTGTCTGGCTTTATCTTCTTGACAAAGGCGATCAGCTCTCCGATCTGCTTTACGGAAAAGGTAGGCCTGGTGTCGTAGCCTTTGGAGCGCTGGATGGTAACCAATTTTGTTTTCTCATTGATCCCATGTCTGATGGCTTCGTAGTCAAAGGTTCCGTCTGGAAGCAGGTCCACCTGGCGGTAAATGACTCCGTATTCTTTAAGGGAGCCGACGGAATCACGGATGCCTATGACCTCCTCCAGGGTATCGTAGGGCTTTCCGGCAGGAGACAAAAGTTCATCCCCGGGGCGCAGATTGCCGGACAAGGCCACATGAAGGGCGTGGGTGCCGCTGATAAGCTGGGGGCGGACCAGGGCATCTTCTGTGTGGAAGACACTGGCATACACCTGCTCCAGTGTGTCTCTTCCCAGGTCATTGTACCCGTATCCGGTGGTGGCAGCAAAATGGATGTCGCTGACACGGTTGTCCTGCATGGCTTTTAGCACCTTCATCTGGTTGTACTCCGTTCTGGTATCAATGGCCTCAAAGCGTTCCTTTAGTGAGGCTTCTATCTCTTTTCCAATGTGTAATACCTGGGAGCTGATTCCCAGGCACTGATACATGGCTTCTAATTCTATCATGGTTTCTTTTCCATCCTTTACGTTTCTCTGTACTCCGTTTGGGAGGCATTTTCCGATTATTCTATCACAAAAGAGGGGACGCTGTAAAGAATTATGTTATCCTTTTACAGGCGTACTTCCTTTACCTGCGAAAGCATGAATGCAAGCACCTTTTCTCTGTCATTGTCAAATTCCCACAGGTTCAGCCAACGCACATCCCGCTCTCTCTTAAACCAGGTGATCTGTCGCTTGGCGAAGTGCCGGGTATCTCGTTTCATGACGCGGATCGCCTCTTCCAG
This sequence comes from uncultured Hungatella sp., assembly GCA_947425205.1. Classification (GTDB taxonomy): domain Bacteria; phylum Bacillota; class Clostridia; order Lachnospirales; family Lachnospiraceae; genus UBA3402. The sequence continues at coordinate 1,983 of CANDZL010000063.1, forward strand.
GCTATAGCGTCCGTCCAGATAATCCAGAATCTCCTTGTATCCCAATCCCTGCATGGACACCATATCGCGGGTGCATCCCATGTGGGCAAGGTGTTTTACCTCCTCCACCAGACCCTTTTGAATCATCTCATCCACCCGCCGGTCAATTCGCTCATAGAGAAGGTGCCTCTCTTCATTTACCACGTAGTAAAACAGATGATAGGGGGAGGTTTTCTGTCTCTGGGTCTCGTTATGGTCAGAAATCCGGGTTCCTGTCTTTTTGTAAAATTCAATGGCCCGGATCACTCTCTTTTGATTGTTGGCATGAATCTGTGCGGCAGCAGCAGGATCCACTTCCTTTAGCATCTGGTGGAGATAGTCCGCTCCCTTTTCCCTGGCCATCTCCTCCAGCTGCCTGCGCAGAGACTCATCGGAATCATTTTCTGTAAAATCAATATCATAGGCCAAGGCCTGAATATAAAACCCGGTTCCTCCTGCTACAATGGGGATGTGGCCCCGGCCGTAGATTCCGTTAAGCGCCTCTTTTGCCATCTGCTGGAACACTACCACATTAAACTCTTTTGTAGGCTCCAGCACGTCAATCAGATGGTGGCGTACACCATCCATCTCCTCCTTTGTGATCTTGGCAGATCCGATATCCATGTGGCGGTAGACCTGCATGGAATCGGCGCTGATGATCTCTCCGCCCAATGCCTTGGCAAGCTTGATGGAAAGACCCGTTTTTCCTACCGCCGTCGGGCCTGTCAGTATGATAAGGGGATTTCTCATATTCATTCCTTTCTATGATACACGAATGGTTCTGCACTTTGTGCTCCCAAAACTTATAACATCTTAAATCTAGCTTTTATGAGCTGGCGCTGCCGTAACATTTCATTGCATATCTCCACAGCGCCTCTGAAACTGCGAAAGCCAGAATCGGCGCTGCAACCGCCCAGACATACATGTAGCCTTCCAACTCTCCCATAATAAACAGAATCGGATAATTGGTAATCAGGAAGATGGGAAGGACAAAGGTTCCCAGTTTCTGTATCCACCCTCCGTAAAGCTGCCCTGGCATATTGCCAAAGTCCCACAGATCCGCACTGAGATTTACAATCCCATTGATCCCCACAAGCCAGAAGGACAGAATATGGGGGATCAGAAAGAAAAACAGGGTGGTCATGGTACTAAGCAGAATAAACAGAATGAATCCTGTCACGGTCCCTGCCGTCACCGGAATCCCGGTTCTCCTCCATCCCATGAGGATCAAAGTGATGCCAACCGCTACATTAGGCAGGGGCATGGCATAATCCAGCTTCCGAAACGTAATGAAAAACCGGAGGGATAGAGGCTTTGTCAAATACATATCCAACTCTCCTGTTTTTACATAGCCTGGAATTGCCGTATAACTGCGGTAAAAATACATATAGATTCCCGTCATCAACCCGTAACACCCTACAAACATTGCAATGTGATCCGGGGTCAGCCTTCCGATCCGACAACCTGTCTGATAGATAACCGCAACATAAATCAGCTTTGCCGCTGCATAGGAGATCTCAATCATAAGACTGGACACATAATTGATACGGTACTCAACCTGAGACATGAACGAGCATTTTGCCAATGCCATAAACACACGGGCATAATACCCAAGCTTTCTCCTCAGCCCTTTTCTATCCGTTTTCTCCATGCCTATCCTCCCACGGCCACATAATTTTTTAACCCTTTGTTCCACAATATGCAGGCCAGCATCCAGAACCCTAAGATCCAGCATCCCTGCATGGCCAATCCCTGCCCAATCGCTCTGGTATCCAAACGTCCATTGATAATATCAATGCAAAACTGGGTTAAATACGAAAATGGAAGGAGGACGCTGATCTTTGTGACAGCCTCCCCAAAGATGGTAACTGGAAAAATCCCTCCGCTGATTACCCAGATAATCACCTGGATCGATCCGAACATACCAGATGCTTCTGCAAACCAGAAACTCCACATCGCCACGCAAAAAAACAGAAAGAAGCGAAGGACTACCGCCAGGCTTAAAGCGACCAGAAACAGAAATACCGATGACAGTCTTACCGTCACATGATAAACTGCTGTAAAATAACAGAGACAGGCAGCTGTCAGCACCAGGAATAAAATAAGACCTGGCAGCTTATTTCCCCAGAAAGCAAAGAACCGATATTTCATATAACTGATAGGCTTAACCAGGTATTTATTCAGCCCTCCCATCTTGATGTCCTCATTGATATCAGATTCAAATCCACTTGCCATCAATTTGGACAACAATGCAGCCAGAATCGTGTACATCAAAAGCTGTGGGTAGGAATAGCCGGTCTTTGCCAGGTTTGCAGAATCCTGGTTTACCGTAACCCATATATATACCGATGTGACTACCGGAAATACAAGGCTTGCCAAAGTCATAACAAAATCCACCCGGTATTCCATGGCTTCCTGCAGCCCCATGAAAAAGGTGCATCCATATTTGTTCTTCACGACTGGTCTCCTTTCGCCGCCTTTTTTTCATAAAATAAGGCAATGCCCTCTTCAATGGGCACATCTGTCACATTAAAATCCACCACTGGAAGTTCCCGCAGAAGATAAGATGCACATTCATTTACCCTTTCCCTCTCCGTCTCCAACACGGCTTCGTAATCCGAATGCTCCCGAATCGTTCCATATGCGGAAAGTTCCTCTTCCAAAACCTTTGCAGAAAGCTTTATGGAGATCAGCTTTTTATTTCCAATCACCTGGTTAACATCCGAAAGCGCTCCGTCAAAGACAACCTTTCCTGTGTTTATTATGACCACCTCTTTGCACAATTCTTCGATGTCCTGCATATAATGGCTAGTCAGAATTACTGTGGTCTTGGTCTGTTCATTATAATACTTCAAAAACTCCCGGATCTTTCTCTGTGAAAGAATGTCCAAACCTATGGTAGGCTCATCCAAAAACAGAATGTCCGGCTTATGTATGAGAGACGCAATGATCTCCATCTTCATTCGTTCTCCAAGAGATAGTCTTCTTACCTGCACCTTCAGCTGTTCTCTTACATCCAGAAGTTCTGTCAGTTGGGACAGGGTTCTGTCATACTCCTTATCGTCTACATCATAGATGCATTTATTCAAATAGAAGGAATCGCTGGCGGGAAGATCCCACCACAGCTGATTTTTCTGCCCCATGACAATGGCGAACCGCCTCTTAAACTGATTTTTCCGTTCCCATGGAATATAACCGTCTACGGATACATTTCCGGAGGTAGGGTACAGGATACCGGCCAAGATCTTTAATGTTGTTGTCTTTCCGGCTCCATTGGGTCCCAAAAGCCCCCGTATCTCTCCCTTTTCAATGGAAAAAGAGACATCATTGACAGCCGATTTTATCAATTTCTCCCGATGGAACATGTTTCGAACCGTGCCTATCATTCCTCTTTCTTTCTGGTAATACACAAAATCTTTTTTCAAATTCTCAACTTTGATGATATCCAAATGCTGCTCCCCTTCCCTCTTGCTTTAGGATATGCCCTGGCTTTTTCCTACCACCGGCTCATATTTTTGTCATGTTTTTTTTGGTAAGTTTCGGCCAGTTCTTCTGGAGTGACACCATAGCAAAGCATCACATCATTAAAATACATCAAAACATCACACATCTCTTCTACAAAATCGTGACGGGTCGTTTCATCTTCCAAAATAAGGGCATCTCCCCGTTTCTTGATGATATCCGCCACTTCGCCGGCCTCCCCGATCATCCACAATAACAGCTCGCGGCCAAGCTTCGGTGAAAGCGGTTCCCATTTCTCAAGATACTTCTGGTGAAGCTCCTTCTGCATGTTCTGCATCTCATCAAAACTCATCTTTTGTTTTCCTCCTCTTCCTGTTCCCAAATGCTGTTTTTGGCAAATACACATCACACAATCCTCTTAAACTTCTTCTCCAGCTCATATTTACTCATGGCTATAATCGTAGGGCGGCCATGGGGACAGGCGTAAGGATTGTCCAGTTCCAGCAGCTGGTCGATCAGATGATCCGCCTCTGCAGGAGACATTCTGTGATTCCCTTTTACCGCCGCCTTGCATGACATGCTGGCTACCTTTTCATAGATGATGTCCGGGCTTCCTTTTAAGATATCATCAGACAGGCCATCCAGCATCTCCATGAGAAGCTCTTTCTTTGCTATGGAAAAAAGATTGTGCGGCACAGCGCGTATGGCGTACTCTCTGCCTCCAAAAGGCTCGATCTCAAACCCCATATCCATAAAATATCTCTTATACTTTTCCAGCAAAATCTGCTCCTCACTGCCCAGATTCAAAATAATCGGAGGACTTACCAGCTGAGAGGTATACTCTCTGGTCTTTAACGATTTCATGGTCTTCTCATATAAAACCTTCTCATGGGCAGCATGCTGATCAATAATGTACAACTGCTCATCAAACTCCACCAGCCAGTAAGTGTCAAACAATTGCCCGATCAGCTTGTGGCGCAGACGGCTCTTTGGCTCCAGCAACTTTGCCTCAAATAAATCCAGCTGCCTGGCCGGCTCCTCCTGTCTTCCCCCTTGTCTTGCCTCTTGTTGAGCCTCCTGGCTTACCTGTACCGCCCCAGCGGCCGCCTTACCTTCCTGGCCTACAGACCCTGAAAGCTGGCGTTCCTGACCCGCCTTTTCTTTCGCCTCCTGGCGATTTTGGCCCGCCATTCCTGAATCCCATTGACTTCCAACCTTCCCGCTCCCCAGGTTCTCTTGGCTTGCGGCCTTCCCAGCCCCCAGATCCTCCTGGCTTGCGGCCTTCCCGGCCTCCTGGCCTTCATGGCTTGCTGCCTTCCCGGCCCCCAGGCCTTCCTGCCCTTCAGTTCCCGTGGTCTTTTGGTTTCTCTGCCATGCCCCTTGTCTCTTATCCTGGCTTTCTTGCCCTCCTTTTCCAGATCTCTCGCCCGATGAGCCTCCATCTTTCCAGGAAGCCCCGTTTTCTGCAATCATCCCATAAACCGGACTGATTTTGTATTCACTGGCATGGCCTGAACCATTCCCATATGGTTTTTTTCTCTCAAACTCCTGTCTCCGCCTCACCTCGAACGGTTCCGGATGGGGAGTCCGTTTCTCCTCTTCCTTCCCTTTTTCTCCCTGTCCTTTTCCTCCCAGGCTAACCTGGGGAATCAGTTCCCTGCTGCTAAGAGCCTGGCTTACCGCCTGATAAATCATATGAAAGATCCGTTCCTCATCCCGAAATCGCAGTTCCATCTTCGTGGGATGAACATTGACATCCAGATACTCCGGCTCCACGTCAAGATGCAGAAGGACAAAGGGATACTTATGCTGCATCATATACGGCTTATACGCCTCCTCGATGGCCTTTGCCACCAACCCGCTGCGCACATACCGTCCATTAATATAATAATTTTCAAAATTCCGGTTGCTCCTTGCGATCACCGGCTTCCCCGCGAAGCCGCGAATCTGCAGAACCTCTTCCCTCAGTTCTACCGGCAATAGATTCGCCGCAATCTCCCGTCCAAACACCGTATAGATGATATCCTTCAGATTATGATTTCCTGAAGTATGCAGCTTATTTTGATTGTTCTGAATAAACCGCACTGAGATATCCGGATGAGACATGGCGATCTTCTCCACCAGCGCCGCCACATGGGCCCCTTCTGTCTGGGCCGTCTTTAAAAACTTCTGTCTCACCGGTGTATTGTAAAACAGATTCCGCACCAAAAAGGTCGTCCCGTCCGGCGCTCCCACCTCTTCCAGAGCCCGTTCCTTCCCTCCCTCAATCTGATACCGAACCCCTGACAACTGCTCCGGCGTCTTCGTAATCAGCTCCACCTGGGCAACTGCCGCGATACTGGACAATGCCTCCCCCCGAAACCCCAGGGAAGCCACCGTAAACAGATCCTCCGCTGAAGAAATCTTACTGGTAGAATGACGCAGAAACGCTGTGGGAACCTCCTCCTTGGCGATTCCGCCTCCATTATCCGTCACCCGAATAAACGAGATCCCTCCATCCCGGATCTCCACCGTCACCGCCGTGGCCTTGGCATCAATGGCATTCTCCAAAAGTTCCTTCACCACCGAAGCCGGCCTCTCAATTACTTCCCCCGCCGCAATCTTATTGATCGTACTCTGATCCAAAACCGCAATATGCGCCATCTTTTTTCCTTCCTTCTAAGGGCTACCACCGATTCTTCAACTTCCCCTGAAGCCTGCTCAATATATTAAGCGCCTCCATCGGCGTAATCTCGTTGATCTCAATCCCCTCAATCTCCCGTATAATATCCTCGTTCCTCACTGTATCAAAGATAGTCATCTGGTTCAGATCCACCTCATCTGGCTTGGTCACCGTCCGTTTCTGCGTCACGTTGGCGGAAGCCTCCGCAATCTCCCTTGCCTTAACCGTAATATCCGCACTGCTAAGCTCCTCCACCAGTTCCTTCGCTCTGGCAATCACTGGCTCTGGCACCCCTGCCAGTTTGGCAACCTGAATCCCGTAGCTTTTGTCCGCTCCCCCCTTCACAATCTTTCTTAGGAACACAATATCATCCCCCTGCTCCTTCACTGCAATACAGTAGTTGGTGACTCCGCTCATAGTCCCTTCCAACTCCGTAAGCTCATGATAATGGGTGGCAAACAACGTCTTGGCCCCCAGCACCTTGGTATTGCTGATGTACTCCACCACCGCCCAGGCAATGCTAAGCCCGTCAAACGTACTGGTTCCCCTTCCGATCTCATCCAGAATAATCAGGCTGCTTCTGGTAGCATTCCGCAAAATGTTGGCCACCTCCGTCATCTCCACCATAAACGTGCTCTGCCCTGATGCCAGATCATCGGATGCCCCAACCCTGGTAAAGATCCGGTCGCATACTCCGATATCTGCCCCGTCCGCCGGGACAAAGCTTCCGATCTGCGCCATCAAAACAATCAGGGCTGTCTGCCTCATATAGGTGGATTTGCCTGCCATATTAGGCCCGGTAATAATGGAAATCCGGTTCTTATTATTATCCAAAACCGTATCATTGGCCACAAACAGGTCATCCTTAAGCATCAGTTCCACCACTGGATGACGCCCGTTTTTTATATGAATGCTCCCTTTCTCATTGATCTTAGGCTTTACATAGTTATTCCTGGTAGCAACCAGAGACAGGGAGCAGAACACATCCAGCCCTGCAATGGCTTTGGCTGTGGCCTGGATCCGTCCCACCTCCGACCCGATTTTGTCCCGCACCTGGCAGAACAACTCATATTCCAGGGAAAACAGCTTGTCCTCCGCCCCCAGAATCACATCCTCCAACTCCTTCAGTTCCGATGTGGTATACCGCTCCGCATTGGCCAGTGTCTGCTTTCTCACAAAATAATCTGGCACCAGTTCTTTAAACGAATTAGTAACCTCCAGATAGTATCCAAACACTTTATTGTACTTGATCTTTAAGTTTTTAATCCCTGTCTTATCCCGCTCCTTGGCTTCCAATTCCGCCAGCCAGCTGGTTCCCTCCGTCTTTGCATGACGCAGCTTATCCGCCTCCTCATGGAACCCGTCCTTTATCATGCCGCCTTCCCTGGTAAGAATCGGCGGGTCGTCCACAATAGCCGCCTCAATCAGCTGATACAGATCCTCCAGGGTATCCAGATCCTTCCAGATTTCCTTTAAAAGAGGGCTGTTAAACTCCCCCAGAATCCCCTTGATGTGAGGCAGCATTTCTAAGGAATTGCGGAATGCGATCAGATCCCTGGGATTGGCCGACCGGTAGCTGATCCGCCCGATCAGACGCTCCAGGTCATACACCGGGTTTAGATACTCCCGCAACTCCTCCCTGGATATGTAACTCATATTTAACTCTTCCACCGCATTCTGCCTCGCCAGGATCTCCTCCCGGTGAACCAGAGGCTGCTCAATAAAATTCCGCATCAGCCTTGCACCCATAGCGGTCTTGGTCTTGTCAAGAACCCACAGAAGAGATCCTCTCCTCTGCTTCTCCCTGAGGGTCTCCACCAACTCCAGGTTCCTTCTGGTAGAGGTGTCAATCACCATATACTGTCCTGTGGTGTAAGGGGTGATGGTGACAATGTGGGACAGGGAGGTTTTCTGGGTCTGGTACAGGTATTCCAGAACCGCTCCGGCAGCAATGATTCCTGTATCATAGTCTCCCAGCCCCAGCCCGTCCAGGTTGTTTACCCGAAAATGCTCCCGCAGCACCTTCCGGCAGGACTCATCCGAAAAATAATGGTTATCTAAAGAGGAAACCGCCACATGGTAACGGTTTTTTAACTCCTCCAGATCCACACTGGACATATAAAACGCTTCGTTACAGATGATCTCCGAGGGAGCGAACTTGTGAATCTCGTCCAGAAGGCTTCTCTCCCCTTCCACCTCTGTGACCAGGTAATCCCCTGTGGTAATATCACAGACTGAGATCCCAAAGGTATCTCCCATGTACACGATTCCCATAAGGAAATTATTTTTCCTCTCGTCCAGGGCCTGGCTGCTGGTGATGGTTCCCGGTGTCACCACCCGGATCACCTCGCGCTTCACCAACCCCTTGGCAAGCTTCGGATCCTCCACCTGCTCGGCGATGGCAACCTTGTATCCCTTTTGCACCAACTTATACAGATAAGAGTCTACAGCATGATAAGGGACTCCGCACATGGGAGCCCGTTCTTCCAATCCGCATTCCTTCCCAGTCAGCGTGATCTCCAATTCCCTGGACGCTGTTAAGGCATCGTCAAAAAACATCTCATAAAAATCTCCCAGCCGGTAGAACAAGATGCAGTCTGGATACTGCTTCTTGGTCTCCATATAGTGGGTCATCATCGGTGATAATCCTGTCATCACACTGGTATCCTCTCTTTTCTGTAGTAACCTTCATCAGCCATGCGGCCCATATAGTAAAATCCCTTTGATTCCTCTAAATATACATCAACAATCCTTCCAATGAGAGAAGCATCCCCCGGAAAATGAACAATGGTATTGTTGCCCATCCGCCCCGTAAGGTATCCCTCCACATGGTCATCTAGTTCCTCCGCCAGCACCTTCTGGGTCGTGTGAAGATGCCGCCCGCAGACCTTAGATGAAATGCTCTGAACCTCACACAAAAGCCGGTCAAACCGATCCTTCACCACATCCTCCGGCACCTGATCCTCCATAGCTGCCGCAGCCGTTCCTGTTCTCTTGGAATAGATAAAGGTAAATGCACTGTCAAACTCCACCTGTCTTACCACATCCAGGGTCTCTTCAAAATCACCTTCCGTCTCCCCAGGAAATCCTACAATAATGTCTGTGGTCAGAGAAATATCTGGCACAGCACAGCGAATCTTCTCTACTAATTCCAGGTACTGTTCCTTTGTGTATCGACGGTTCATCGCCTTCAAGATCCGGGTGCTTCCCGACTGCAGTGGAAGATGAAGGTGGGGGCAAATCTTGGGAATGGTTTTCATTGCCTGAATCAAATCGTCGGACAGATCCTTGGGATGAGATGTCATAAAGCGGATCCGTTCAATACCCTCGATCTCTGCCACCTGGGCTAAAAGCTGGGCAAAGGAAACCGGATTGTCCAGGTTCTTCCCATAGGAATTTACATTCTGTCCCAGCAGCATGACTTCCACCACGCCGTCCTCTGCCAACTTCTTTATCTCTTCTATGATATCCTCTGGGTTACGGCTTCTCTCCCGTCCTCTCACATAAGGGACAATGCAGTAGCTACAGAAATTGTTGCAGCCGAACATAATGTTCACACCGGATTTAAACGGATATTTCCGCTCTGTAGGCAGTTCCTCCACAATCCGGTCTGTGCCTTCCCACACATCCACCACCATCTTCTTCTGTTCCAGACGGTTTACAATCAGCTCCGCCAACTTAAAAATGTTATGGGTGCCAAAGATGATGTCTACGAAGCGGTAGCTTTTCCTTAATTTGTCCACCACCTCCGGCTCCTGCATCATGCACCCGCACAGGGCGATGATCATATGAGGATTCTTCTTTTTTAAAGTGTTTAAGTATCCAAGCCGTCCATAGACCCTAAGATTCGCATTCTCCCGAACTGTACATGTATTATACAGGACAAAATCCCCGTGCTCATCTGTCGTCTCCTCAAACCCGGCCTGCTCTAAGATCCCTAAAAGCTTCTCCGAGTCCCTTGCGTTCATCTGGCACCCGAATGTCTGGATGCAGGCTGTAGGGCGACGGCCCATGTCTTTCTCAAATTTCCGGACCCATTCCCGGCATTTGGCCATATAATAACATTGCCGGGCCGGTTCCTCTGTGGGGGGCTCTGAATTTATGTCAATCTGATCTAAATCAATTTCGTTATACATTTTTCTTGACTTTCTTCCCTTTCTATCATATAATATTTAAAAAGGAACGGGTTTTTTACCGTACAGCTTTATGGCTCAAGCGGGGTGCTCGTTTCTTTTTTTATATTTATGATATCATATAAATACAGCTTTTTGTTTTCAGAATGTCTTATCACCAACTCTGCATGAAATACATTATACCGCAAAACATCATTGTTTTCATCAAAAACTGGTATTGCAAATCTGGAATCATATCGATACCAGCCATATTTTGCGTTTTTATCATGTTTTCTTTCCAGATTTTCCCGAAATTTTCTATTTTGGGCAATCTCAATCATTTCTTGGATTCCTTGCGCGGCATTTGCTTTTGCCTTTGCTAATGTTCCTTTTAATTTTGCAGTATAATTTGAGTTTGAATACTCATCAGGCAGATCACTGCCAATATATATGATTTCTTTACTCTCAGCGATTTCTATAAACTCCCCAACATACTGTTTTAAATATTCCTCAACTTCATCCCAATCTATATTTCTTTTCCCTTTAAATCGTATATCATTTATTACTACGATCTGGTTCCCATTCACATCTTTAATAACACTTATGTTTCTTTCCATAATCTCTTTTATCCGCTTTCCTCCCATATCTTTTTTGAATCCTGTCTACTCATACGTTTGGACACCCGAATGTCTGGATGCAGGCTGTAGGGCGACGGCCCATATCTTTCTCAAATTTCCGGACCCATTCCCGGCATTTGGCCATATAATAACATTGCCGGGCCGGTTCCTCTGTGGGGGGCTCTGAATTTATGTCAATCTGATCTAAATCAATTTCGTTATACATTTCCGTTGATATTCTCCCTTATCTGTCATCTTCTTTCACGTTCCCCTATTATACTTGAAACCATTGAATTTTTCAACCAAAAAGACGGGGCTGCCCCATGGAAAGTATCTACCTTCCATGCAGGCAAACCCCGTTCTTTGGGCAGCAGCCCTATGGCTCCACCCATTCCATCTCCACAATAATTCCAGGTTCAGAACCGCCTCCTCCTCTCTCGTCTTTCAACAACATGATCTTTATAATCCGGTCTTTTGCCTCCGTGCCTATGACCTCCCCATCCCCTCCGGTTTCATTATAGCCGTCAAATTCCATTCCGCCGAATGTGGCTTCTGTCCCCTGGCCATATACCGGAAGGGCATCTTCCAGGGTCTCCACCAGAATACCCTCTGACGCGTTATAATAATAGGGCCCTGCACGTCCATCCTCGTCCAAAAAGATACTCCCATCCAGATAATCCATCATTGCAGCTGACTTAGCTGCTCTCATATTGGAGATGTCCGATACCTCTCTGGCTTTCTCCATCCTGCCTGTAAAAATAGGAATGGGTATAGCAATCAATATGGCTATAATCGCCACCACAACCAGCATCTCTGCCAGCGTGAATCCTTTCGTTTTTCTCTCATCACACAAACCTTTTTCCTCCTGCTCTCTGGCTTGCCGTTCTTATGTAGTTGCTGCCGGCCTACCCTGCACTGCAGCATTGGTACCGCTGGTACTGCATCGCAGAAATAACCGGAATCTTTAAAAGACAGTACACCTGCTTTCACATAAGACTATACATGGTAAACAGAGGCATGTAAATGGAAATAACGATAAATCCTGTTAAAATCGCCAATATGGACAAAAGAACCGGTTCCAATCTGGCGATCAGCCTTTTGCCCGCATAATCTGCCTGATTTTCAAAATAATCTCCTATAGCCTTTAACATAGGCTCCAACTCTCCGGTTTTTTCGCCCAGGGCACAGACTTCCTTTAGAGCATCCGGATAGCAGCTTCTCTCCCACATACAGTCTCCCAGGGAATTGCCTTCCCACACCCGTTCCGCCATCCAGACCGTTTCCTTTAGAAGCATATAGTTTTCTATGGATTTAGCCGTCACATCCAATGCCTGAGGAAGCGCCAGACCGGAGGAAAGCATGACCGACAATGTGTGGGCGAACTGGCCGGAGGCTCTCATCAGCCGGATTTTGCCGAACAAAGGGACATTTAATTTCATCCGGTTCCACAGCACCCGTCCGTTCTCAGTTCTCACATAGCATAAAAAGACTACTGCTGCCGCCAAAGCCACGATGATCCCATGATACAGGTGGTTCTGGAAGAAGTTGGAAAAACGGATCAAAAGTTTTGTAGACAGCGGAAGTTCTCCCTGAAGCTCTGCAAAGATACCGGTCAGCAATGGAACCACCTTTACCATGACGATCATAACCACAATGACCGCCACTGTCAGCACAAAAGAAGGATACGTCATCGCTGCAGAAACTTTCTGCCGGATTTCGTGTTGTTTTGCGTAATACGCAGCCAGCCGCTCAAAGGCCTGATCCAGGGTGCCGGAACACTCTCCTGCCCGGATTGTCTCGAGAAACACTGGCGGAAAAGCCTGGGAATTTGCCTCCCACAGGCTGTCTGCAAGACTCCGGCCTGCAGCTGTACTTTCTTTCGCGTCTTCCAGAATTCTTTTTATCTTCTTGTTTTCCGTCTGTTGGCAGATTAACTGGACGCTCTTTGACAATGAGATTCCAGAACGAAGAACATATGAAAACTGAGAAGCCAGCATGGATAGCGTCTGGACACTGAGCCATCCTGGACCGATCTCCATAGAAAGAATGTCAGACAGATTTCCTTTTGGAGTGATACGCTTTACCATCCTGCAGCTCTGCCTGATCCGGACGATTGCCTCATACTCATCGGACGCTTCCACAATTCCTTTTACCGGGAAGCCGTCAAGGGAAATTCCGCTGTATTTATACCGTTTTTCTCCCATTAGCAGCCCCCTTCTCTTCCCATGTGCATGTCCTATTCTATCATGTATCAAAACCCAAGGCAAGTGCCAGGCATCCGACAAATACTGGTCTTCAACCACAGGGAACCATCCTTTTGATCATGTTTCATTCTGGCTGCCATACACGGAAAATGCTTTTCTTTCAAGACGAAAGCCTTCCAAAGGCTCAAAAGGAATCTCCTTTTTATCCACCACAAACCATGTGGCATCCACGACCTGAATTACGCCGTGCTGAGGATCCTGAAAACTCACGGATCGATCCCCGTCCCATTCCGGCCCAGATGCCTCCATTGCATCCCGAAAAGCCTGAAAGCTTCCGAATTCCTTTTTGGAACCGCATTTTACGATTACCCCATGCTTTAATCCCTGGGACACCAGTTCTTTCCCCGTATTGGCCCCCTGTTGTGTCATGGATACCGGATTGGAAAACCATGCCCATACATATCCATTCTCTGCCCTGGCTGCAAATGTATGATCTGTACAGACGAATTCATCGTACTCATAAGAAGGCGCATAGGCATGAATCCGATGAACCAGTTCCCTGGGGTCAATATCAAACACCATAACCGTCACATTCTCATACCGCTCAATCCATGGCATGGTACCGTTGCCAGCCCAGTAACTGGGACGGTTTTCACCGCTGAACAGCCGCTCTCCCGGATGATTAATATAGAATAGCGCACCTTTGTGCTCTCCGAATGCCACATTCATCAGATGCTGCTGATGCCCGTGGCGGAAAGGTTTAAACCGCCGTACCGCCGCCGTATGGTAATCCTTGGTGCGGTACGTATGAATCTTCAGCCGGAGAATCCCCTGGTCAAGCTCCTGGGTGATTCCCTCGCCTTCCTTCACACTGCATTCCGCTGTGAAATCATCTGGCTCGTAATCGCTGATGGCATACAGATGCACGGAATTGCCGAAAAACGTAAGATACCCGGTTCCAAAGGAAACCCAGTTGATAAAATTGGTCTCTACCTGGATCCTGGTCTTGATGGTATTCTCGTAAACCCGCCCATAGGTCGAATTCATCACACCATTAAAGGTGTTGTAGGCCACAATCCGCATGGAAAAATCCAGCGCCCGCTTCGCCATATTCCGAATCTTCTCATCCGGCGCGCACAGATACAGTGTAAAAAAGCCGATAAAGTCAATGGGAATGTAGGTGGCAGAGTTCCATTCCGCATATCCGTACCGGAAGAAGACTTCAAACCACTGTTCCACCCTTCTTCTGCCATACTCCTCCTGAACCGCCCCCGGCCGGCCGCTCTCCGTAAAGATCTCCTCCGGATACTGATGCCCCCATAAATACTGGGAAATATGGAATAAAAAGGCATGGTTCTCACTGAAATACCACATCACATCATCTCCTGGCTCATCGATCCAGTATCGGAAATGAAGCACTGCCTGGCGGATCCGCTCCTTTTCTCCCAGTGTCAGCTTGTCCTCATACCGCTTCATCAGAATCACCATAGGAGCCAGTGAAAAATCAGCGCAGTCTTCTTTTGCCTCAATCTTTCTTAAGCATGCATCCAAAGCCTGTTTGGCCTTCTCATCCATAATGCCTTCTATCTCCAAAGACGTGATGACAACCTGTAACCCCAGTTCTCCATGGGTGTGGAGAAACTCCAGGGCCTGCCTTTTCCTCTCTTTTATGGAAGGAGCTGGTTCCATGGTCACGGTCTTTCTGGGAATGATCCCCACAAACAACCGACGGCTGATCCGGTATGGGCCTACATCCATGGAAAGGTAGACGTTGGACATCTGGATCTTACTGTCATCCACCTTTGCATATATCAGATGGTTCTGGTCTCTCCTTGCCATCACCTGCCGGAAGTCTTTTGAATTTCTCTGCCCTCCTGTTCCGGAAGAAATGGAGGATACATACAGCACCGTATCCTCACAGAGCAGAGACGGGTCATAACATAGCTTGGCCTCCCCTTCTGTATACATATCTCTCTCAAAATAGCAGGAAGACAGAAACGCTTCTGCCCTGCGAATCAACTCAGGTTCTTCCTTTACCTCCACCTGTCCGGTAATAGGGAACTGTCCCTGATAGCGGAATTCAAAGTAGAAGAACACATCCCGCTCCGCCAATTCATCTGCATACACTTTTATCTCATTGTATCCTGCCTGAAAGAAAAACGTCACCTTTTTTTTGCCGGCTATGTTCCTGGTATAAGGGGCATAGCACTCTGCCAGCTGCCCGTTTATCCAGACCTTCACACCTCCGCAGGTGTAGATTTCAAAGGGATACTCTCCTGCCTCCTCCACCCACACGCTAGTCTTAGCATGAACCCAGATATGATGGGGGGTATGGATAAAGGTAGACAGATCGATCCGGTTGTTCTCAAAAGGGAAATATAGATTGCAATACTCACCGTCGTACCGGCTGGCCTGTCCTATAAGGTTCTGTCTTAAGAACTCCTGGCGCACCGGGTATACCACTTGTACATACGATTCCTCCAGATTTACCTCTGCCTGAAAGGTCTGTTTCGGAGATGCAAATGGGGCTTTTTCCATTTCTGTTGTCTGCCAGCGGCTGATCGCCTGGCCACAGCTTATCTGATACTGAAAATTCATTGGGTTTTCCTTTCGTTTCAATGGCACCACAAGGCTCACTGCGTGGCAGTGAGCCTCATTATGGTGCTTATTGTAAATTATATCGATCCATTTTACTTTCCAAGAATGATCACGTGGAAACTCTTGTCTTTTAACACAGCTGTCATAATACCGTTTTCCAGCTTAACTGAATTACCTGGCTTAAGTACCACATTGTCAGGATTCTCCTGTGTATTCACTGCTTTCAGATCCTCATGGGCCAGCATGATATGATTCTTTACTGTATATCCTTCAAACTGCCTTACATCCAGGGAAAGCTCCATATCCTCTGACAGATCCTTGTTGACTGCAAAGATTGTCAGGGTTTTTTGTTCTTCATCCATCAGGCATACGCTGTCCACATAAGGGGCGTCTCCATGGGTGCTTTCATAGACAGGGGCATCCACAATCGTGTGAAGAACCGTTCCCCTGCCGTATTTGCTGATCATCTCAAAGGGGTAATAGATGGTCTGCTTCCATGCCCCAGTATCCGATGTCATGATAGGAGCAATGACATTTACCAGCTGTGCCAGACAGGCAATCTTCACACGGTCTGCATGGCGCAGCAAGGTGATCATCATGCCTGCAACCAAAAGGGCATCCTCAAAATTGTACACGTCTTCCAGCTGGTGAGGGGCCCTGCACCATTTTTCTAATTTTTTATCCTGCTCGTTGGAATGATACCATACATTCCACTCGTCAAAGGATAAGTTGATGGTTTTCGTTTTCCGTTTCTTGGCCTTCACCGCATCGCAGATAGAGACCACAGAAGAAATAAAGCGATCCATGGCAACTGTGCTGGCCAAAAAATCCGGCGTGTTACCCTCTGGATTACCATAATACTGATGGAGAGAAAGATAGTCCGCCTCATCGTAGCATTCGGACAAAACCGTGTCTTCCCAGGTTCCGAAGGTGTCCATATACAGGGAAGCGCTTCCGCATGCCACAAGCTCAATGCTTGGATCCACATATTTCATAACCCGGCCTGTCTCGGAAGCCAGCCGTCCATACTCCAGGGCTGTCTTGTGGCTGATCTGCCATCTGCCATCCATCTCATTGCCCAGGCACCACAGCTTGATATCATGGGGATTCTGATAGCCGTGCTGTTTCCTCAAACGGCTATAATAACCGCCGTCTGCCACGTTGCAGTACTCCACAATGTTGCGGGCATCATCCACGCCTCTGGTTCCTAAGTTTACTGCCATCATCACAGACGTGTCCGCCTTTTTGGCCCAGTCTGCAAATTCATTGAGGCCGAAGGCATTGCTCTCCACCACCTGCCAGGCCAGTTCCAGCTTCTCCGGCCTCTTCTCCTTTGGCCCTACGCCGTCTTCCCAATTGTAACCGGATACAAAATTTCCGCCTGGATAACGAACCACTGGAACATTTAAGCCTTTTACCAGGTCAATCACATCCTGGCGGAAGCCCTGCTCATCCGCAGTCTTCTGTCCTGGCTGGTAGATCCCCTCATATACAGCTCTTCCCAGATGCTCGATAAAAGAGCCATAGATCCGTTTGTCTACATCACTTACAATCATGTGTTTATCAATATACAGCTTTGTCTGTTTCATCTTCCTTCTCCTCTCATGGAATGTACTCTCTCGGAATCTCTCCCTCCTCTGCTTTTTGCAGACGGCGTTCCGGTTATCCCTATTATATCATCCATCTCTCCAATGGAAATGATATAAAGTCTTGTACTATTGACTTTTCTTCCGGTTTTTGCTAGGCTGTTTTTATCATTCCAAATCTTTAGGGAGGAAGCCTTTTGATCACCATTTCTTACTGCGGCCACGATTTCCGCAATCCGGACCGAGACCGAATCTTCCGGCCTTCCGGCACAAGGACGTATCTGTTTCTTCTGGCCTTGTGCCCCATGACATTTTACTTCCCAGATGAAAGGACGGTTCTGGCGGAAGCTGGAGCCTGTATTCTTTATACCCCTGGCTACCCACAGCACTATCAGGCCGTGGGTGAATTCTTAAACAGCTTTGTCCATTTTACTGGGGAGGAATCGCTACTTTGTGACTTAGGCCTGGTGGAAAATCGGATCTTTTATCCAGATTATGTGACCGAACTAAACAACCTGTTAAAGATCATCCAGAGGGAATACCTAAACCGCCTGGAATACTACGAGCACATGGAAGATCTTCTGGTGCGCCAGCTTCTTTATCTTCTTGGCCGAAGCCAGCCGCTGTCCAGGCCCAGACAAACGGGGCGGTACTACCCGGAACTGTTCGTATTGAGGGAACAGATGCTGGAGCACTGCGACCGTCCGTGGAGCTTAGAGCAGATGTGCCATCAGACCAACATTGGGAAAAGCCAGCTGTATCATTATTATGAACAATATTTTCATGCTTCCCCCATCGACGAGCTTTTACACGCCAGGCTTGAGAAGGCCAAATACCTTCTGGACAATGATGCCATGACCATCAAGCAGGTGGCCTATGCATCCGGCTTTCAGAATCTCTGCCATTTTAACCGGTTCTTTAAAAGCAGGTGCGGTTGTACTCCTATGGAGTTTCGCAGCCTGCGAAAGGCAGGCTGCCAGACAGATTAATGCCTCACATGGATCTGGAACGTATGATCAAATTCCGTATAGTCTGTAAAGTAGAGGGTAAAGGCATAGGCGGACGCTCCTTCACTTCCAAAATTCCCTGCTGTGTAGGAGTGGATGCCAAATCCTGGGCCAATCTCCAGGCTTTCCTCCCCACTAGCAAAAACAGCGCTTCCTTCTTTCAAAATCATGGTTCTTCCCGGGTCCGCCTTCATCTCAAACTGCTGCCCCTTTATGATCTGGGCCCCGCTTACTGCTGCCTCCACGCGGAAGGGGGCATGGTTCACTCCAGTTACCCGGATATGCACTTCTACCCCGTCTTCCATCTCTTTTATGTCTGCCTGCAGGTTTAGATCCGGCCCTAAAACTTTATCTCTCTTATGGTTGTCCATCTTCCACCAATCACTGGTAGGCTGTTTTTCTTTAAAGGGAAGATAGTACCATCCTTCCATGGTCTCGTTCAGATGAAACCTTCCATCCTCTGCCTGTTCCATAGACTGAGCCTCAAAGGCACGGTGTTCAAAGTACGCTCCTCCCAGTTTCAGTTGAAGTTGCATATTTCTGGTAGACAGATGAAAGAAGCTGGTCTTTTCCTTCATGATGGTGCAGATATAGTCCGGCTTTCCGATCCTTGCGATGCCAGACTCCCTGTAGAAGCGACAAAAGGGGGATAACTGCCACATGCCATCATGTTCCAGATCGATCCACTGGGGATGATTCATATAGTGAATCAGCTGATCCGGAGATTTGATCCCTTTCTCATCCACAAGCTTGAAAATGTAGTTGGCCATATCCAAAAATTCCGGTATATCCAAAAGAAGCCCCATCTCAAGGTATTCTGTATAGTAATCTTTGGGATAGATCTTAAGGCCATTGTCCCATCTGGTGGAGTTGCCGGTAAATACGCTTCCGTCCGGCTCTATGTAAGTTAACATCATCTTAAGGTTCCTGGCCGCATACTCAAAATAGCTTCTATCCCCTGTGGTATGGCCCAGAGAGATCATGGCATCGTTATTGACACGGTTATAGTTTCCTGCAGATTTCTCTGCAAATTCCCCGTCTTCATTGCAATCGATTCCCTCAAGAAGGTACTCATTGGCCCGGTTAATCAGGGATTCCTCATCAAACCGCCTGCCGCATTCCATCAGCATGGAGGCGATGGCCCAGCGATGGTTGGGCGTGTGAAAACCGCCTCCAGCCAGTCCCTTTGCTCCTTTTTTCACAATCCCTAAGAGAGCTTTGTAGATCTCGTCTTCCTCTTTCGTCCTGGGGTTCTCTTCCAGATAGGAAAGGGTAGGCAGTATCCGCTTGATGCAGAATGCAGTGTCTGGTGTGGACAGAAAATTACAGACAATAAAATCAAAAAGCCCGTTGTCATGTTGGCTGCGCATGACAAAGGCAAGTCCATCACGGATCATCTCAAAGACTGCTGGATCCCGGTAAAAACAAGAATCCTTGTTGCAATAGACAGATATAGCAGAAGTAACGGTATAGATGGCGTATTTAGGCTGGATGATCCCTTTGTCATCTGTAAACCCTCCGTGGTTTTCTCCCCCATCCTTCACCTGTACCTGCAGTCCATGACGAACCCGCTTCTCCGTATCCTGAATCATTTTTTCATAATGTTTTCTCATAGCTAGCTTTCTTCCTCCTTATTGCCCTCTAAAGCATTATAACTGAATTTTTCTAAAAAACAACTATATAGCAAATATTGCAAGACTTTTATGTACATTTCCGCATATATTGCATTGTGGATCAGAAAAAAATATTTTTTCTATCACATCATAGCCCCCTAATGCTATATGATATACTATACCGTTTGCATGAGCAATCAAACAGAAAGGAAATCTTATGTATATTGACAAAAACGGATTATTTGTTACAAATTCCGGCTCGGATACGGGCAATGTAGTCCGAATGGCACAAACCAATGACAGTGATCCAGGCTTCGCTCCCATCTCTCCGGATACTCCTTCCTGGGGGCCGCCTCCTGGCAATGACCCAGGCTTCGCTCCTATTTCTCCGGATACACCTTCCTGGGGGCCGCCTCCTGGCAATGACCCAGGCTTTGCTCCCATCTCTCCGGATACTCCTTCCTGGGG
>CANDZL010000064.1:0-22021 GCA_947425205.1 uncultured Hungatella sp.
ATTCTCAAAATCTACACTTTTTGAGAATGGTTTTTTGTTAAAAAATCCCTCTGCTGACAGAATTTAAAGGTCTGGCAGAATGAAACAACAACAATTATTTTTAACAATACAAAAAGCCTCCGACTCTCGCCGAAGGCTGATAATTTCTATCCTGTATATCTCATTTCCTATCGCTTAACCATATTTTGCTTCATCGCTCTACCGCCTTATTAACCTCCATCTTATCCACAATCCCCTCAGCTGTCACAGCGGGATGCGTCACTTTGATCCTGCATACAGTCTCTACAAAATCCGGTTCCAGCTTCATAGTACTACTGATTCTGGTTACGGATTGCCCTTTCTCCATCCGCTTTAAAATCTCTCTGACCGTTGCCGGCAGATCAGATATCGTCCCTTTGATTTGCATATCTCCAGTCTCACCGTGGGAAATGTCAACCCGTTCCACACGCCAGCTTCCCTCTTCCAGATAGAGAATTGCCATTGTAATCGGCTGAGTAAATCTTCGTTTTCCACAGCTTCCCGGATTCAGCCACAGCCGCCCGTCTCTTGTCTCTTCCATATATTTATGGGAATGTCCATAGATCACGATCTGGCTGCTACCTAAATCCTGGGGAATATCCTTTTTATTATGAATAAGAAAAATCTCCACTCCTGCCAGTGTAACATTCATAAATTCCGGTATATCCTCTGCCCACTCCTTATCGTTGTTGCCTCTAACCACATAGAACGGGGCATCCTTTTTCCGGCATTCCAAAATCTGGTCTATGATCTTTTGGGAACTGATATCACCGGCATGGATGACAGCATCGCAGGACTGGATCTGGCTGACGACTTCCTGGCGCAGAAGGTTATGAGTATCAGATAAGACTGCCACTACCATCAAACCACCGCCTCCACCAATATCTTATCTCCTATTGCAATTTCATGAATGCCCATCTGTTTCTTCTTATTGAAATTAAAACTGAGCATATACCCTTTTTTCAGATGAAAATATTCCAGATACCCTGCCAGCTGCTCTTCTCCTCTTTCATTGTATTCGTTTCCACGCCAAATTTTTAGTTCTGCAATAAACGGTTCACCCAAATAATCCACCTCTGCTATCCCTTCTCTCGTCCAGCTTTCTAACATACTTGGAAATTTATCCATCCCATATACTTTCTCATCAATCAGCTCACATATCGCAGAAACCAAATACGGATATCCCAATGTATACTCATAAATACATTGGGATACCTCCTTCACATTCATCCCAGTATGATAGTCCATTTCACATTCCCAAAATTACAGCGTTCTACCAAATCCTTTCTTATAAACCATCATAACAGATCCGAAAAAAAGTGGCAAGTGATATCCTGCCTTCACCTGCCACCTTTCTCCTATCCAATTCTCAAATTCTTCCGATTCCTCAAATCTGCATGATCTTTAAATCCGTCTGATCCTCAAATCCCCTGATCCTCAAATCTCCTCGTTCCTCAAATACCCCCGCTTCTCAAATTCTCCTACTTCTGAATCCATACGCCGTCGGCATTTACCTCATATCCGTCCGGTGTCTTCTCATTTCGAAGCAGAGAACCGTATGGTTTGGATTTGCTTTTGGCATTATACTGCCATTTATTGGTCTCTTTGTTCAGTTCCCAGGAAGGTGCTGTCACTACCGTATTAAAATAGTACCACTTCTGGTCGATGCTTCTCCACCCCACTGACAGGCCTCCCTCGGTGGGATCCATATAGTAGGTATGGTTGTCCACAGGGTCTTTATACCATCCCCCTACCATTCCAGTGTCAACAGACAGCATATACCACCTGCCTAGCTGATAATCAAATACCCAACCGGATTTTAAGTATCCGTTCACGCCAAAAGCATACCAGGAGCCGTTGACCTTCTCCCAGGCAATCTGCTCTACATTCTCTCCGTTCTCCAGAGGAACCATGTACCCGCTGGCTGTGGTGCCATCAGCATAGATTAACTTCCATCCGGTCTCATCCTGCTGCCAGCGTGAATATCCAGCCTGGCTTCCTGTGATGATTCCTGTGTTCGTGTGCACATAACCTTTCTTAGAATCTTTCCTCGTCTGAGAGGTACTTCCGCCTCCGCTGCTGCTTCCGCCTCCTCCACTGCTGATCCCACCGCTGCTTCCGCTGCCAGTTCCATTGGAACTGCTGCTGGTTGTGACTCGGTAGTTCTGTGCGGCTCTCTTTAAATCGCTTACGTCCTTTGAGCCTTCAGAGGTGCCTTTTCCAGTTCTAAACTCAATACCCAGCGTATGGACGCCTGTCTTGTTGGAAGCCTTCAAGGTCTGGCTTCGAATGGTAATTCTGGTACTTCCTGCTTCCGATGTATAGTCCACGCCTTCTTTCAGCTGAACTCCGTCAAGGAATATGTACTTAAACGTAGCATATTCTCCCTGAGAAACCAGCAGGTAATCGCCGTTTGAATTTAACCCAATGTCGGGAATACGCTGAGATAACTGATATCCTGTATCTGTGGCACCGTCAACATTAGCATCCGTATTCTCCAAAATCTTAAGGGTAAATTCCCTCTCACTGTCTTTAAAATTGCTGTAACTGTTTCTCATCCGCACCGTAAATGTAAACTCACCGGCTTCCGTGGGAACGCCATATAACTCGCCGTTCTCCTCCAGGCTCATACCAGCTGGCAGCTTTCCTTTTGCAATACGATAACTTACCTTGTTCCATACATATTTATTGCTGTTCTGTATCATAACGCCATAAGGAACATATTTGACTCCGCCCGGAATCTCTGTAGTAGTGATACTGGGATCTCCGATTGTACCGGTCAAAGTCAGCACTATCAGAGTCTTACTGCCTGATTTGATGGTCAGCGTACCGGAAATAACCTTTTCTCCCTCTATACCTTCTTTCGGCCGGATTCGAAGCTTTGCCATGTTGGGAAGTTCTCCATACTGCACGTTCTGCCAGTCTTTTTCTATGGTACTGAATCCTGCCAGAGAATTGCTACCGGTCAGCTGCCAGTAAGAATCCAGTTCCACAGTATCTGACTGTAGTTCAGCCCTCAGACCGTCGATCGCCTCTGTTCCTCTATTAATCAATAAAATGTCATGCTGATAATCGGATCTCCCGTCTATCACCATCTCACGTACAGAGGTGGTCACCCCGCCTGAGGTCTTGGTGTTCGCATCCGGATCCTTTAAGCTGTTGATGTAAAGCGTTCCTTTTCCATCTGTGGGCTTTATGATCTGGAGCCAGTAATTCCTTCCGTTTTCCTTATTCTCAGCCGATGCCGTATACTGTACGGGGCCTTTCGAAAAATCATGGAAACTCTCTCCTGATTTCTGCTCCTTGCCGTCGTCTGCATATAGTTTTAGCCCTTCTTGAACCCAAAACTCAGGTGCCAGCTTCGTCAAATCCACATCTTTATTCACCAAAAGGGTAATATAAGAATGGTCTGCGTAGGAATCCTCCTCTGTTGCACCGGTGTAGCACGGTACGTAATTTCCGGCTGCATCTCTTAATCCATTAAATCTTACTAACGTATTGCCACTGAGTTCCGGCTGTTTGGGCTCTCCCTCTTCTGCTTTGATGTTACATCTGTAGATCTCCTGATCCTGGGAGCCGTCCGCACCGACAAATACAGTGAAATAGATGCCTTTGCTGTAATCGGCCTTGTATCCTCCTGCATTGCTGCTGTCAAACAGAACCGTCTTGATATCCGTTGCGCCTGCTTTTGCAGCCTCTCCTATGGATCCATATTTTCCTACATAAGCGGCTGTCACAGAAGACGGGCTGTCAACACCTTCCTTTGAATATTCCATATAAAAGCAATATTCTTTGTCCACGGCATATCCTTGGTTTACGAAAAAGGTACGATTGTAACATCCATCACTGCTATAATCTGATTTGCCTGAAGAGGATACATTGCGCCTTCCATTATCCGTAGTTTCATACAGGCCTCTGTAAGACATCGAATTTCCCGTCCGGGATAAATATAATGTAAAGGGCAGACAAGTAATCCCTTTTCCCGATGCATCATAAGCTACTATAGTAATCCACTGCCCTGAGGAAAGCTTCAAAAGATATCCTGCATCCGTTTTTGTCATATCGCTGGCAAAGACCTGGGCAGTAATATCCTTTCCTCCTGCTTGTGCCGCCTTCCAATCTTCATATGCTCCTTCATATACTTTTAAGTGATCATAGGGTTGATCTCCCAAAAAAGTTGGATCTACCTGTAATCCAATATAAGCCTCTTTGCTTTCCTTCAAAAGTTTACTGGATACATGAATATCGAATTCTCGCTTATCAGGGTTATAGTCATAATAGCCATCCAGATATCCCTGAGCGCTTAAATCTAAAACCGGAATCTTAGTCCTTTTCCCTGTCTCGTCCTGTGTGTAGACCGTTGGTATCAGCCACTTCTTGGATTCCGTCACTTGTATGTATATGATATATCGGATATTGCTGCTGGTCAATTGATCTCCATCGCCTACGATCATCTCCCAACGGCCTCCTCCTTCATATGTATAGCGGCTTAAGTCAATCGCTTCTCCAATGGAACTAACCGTATAGTTTTCACTCTTATCATATGGCTCATACTTCCATGCCACCTTCTGCCCCTTTTGAAGGGCATCCAGGCCTGCAAAAACATCCTCAAACAATACCTGCGTTAACTCGAGAGGGCTGCGTCCTTCTAAATTAACCGTTAAATCTCTCTTCTCTTCCAACGGTAAAAGCGATGCCGGAGCAATCCCGCTCTCATCGTCTGTAAATTCTTTTTCTTCCGGATATACCACAACCGTATCCCCGGCTACATTAAAGTTCATCTGAGTTACAACGGTGCCGTCAAAATATGCGGATACATAAAACCTATGGCCGCCTACTTCCACACTGTCATCCGGTGTCATAAACCATTTGTTTACCGTTTTCTCTTTATAGGTAAACTGTACCTCATACGGGAAAAACGGATTATCCTCAGGGATCTGGATCGTGAAGCTTCCGTCTTCCTCAAAGGCTGCGTCTGCATCTCCATTGTCAAAATCTTCTTCCCTTCCTACGCTCCATACATGGGTTCCTGTATTGAATTTCACCAGGTCTTCTGTCTTCTTGACCGCATTCATGGGAGTGGCTTTCTTCACATCATTCAGCATTCCTTTTTTCGCTGCCTCTGCCACCTTTTGAACCTGGTTTTGAACTGCCGAGACAAGCTGGCTGACAAGCGTTTCCTTCTCCCGTGTTTCTGTGCTTTCGGCCTCTGCTTCAGACTCCTTTTCCTCTTCTGTCTCTTTTTCGGATTCCTCCGGATTTTTCTTGGAATCGTCTTTTGTTTCGGATTCCTTTTCCGGTTCAGACTCATCCTCTGTTTCGGCCTCGTCTGCCTCCTTTCCCTCTTCCTTTGTTTCAAGTTCTGGTTTTTCGCTGCTGGCCTCGTCTTCCTGCCTGATTTCGTCTTTGCCATCTTCCTGTGCTTCTGAAGAGCTCTCCTGGACTTTGCCTTCTGCAGCTGGATCCCCTTTCTGTGTCTCAGCCTCTGTGGCTTTAACCGCCGTTTCCTCCCCTTCCATGGTTTCCTTTGCGCCGCTCTCTGCTGTAAAAGATTCCACAGCGCCACCCTGAGGCAGCAGATTGTCCGCCAGGACAGGCTGAACCGGCAACATAAGCAGCACTGCCAGAACAGCAGCCAGTTTTCGTTTCATGAATCTCATTGTTTTCTCCCTTCCCTTATCAATTTGTAGCTATATTTTCCCGAAAGCAGTTGACTCCCAGGCAATATACGTGGATTTATGATTGGCAGAGCCTTACTTTTTTTCTTTTCCGTCCCATACACCGTCGGCATTTACGTGATATCCGTCCGGAGTCTTTTCGTTACAGAGCATCGCTCCCAATGGTTTGGATTTGCTCTTGGCATGATACAGCCATTTTCCTGTCTTCTTATCCAGTTCCCAGGATGGTGCTGTCACTACCGTGTTAAAATAGTACCATTTTCTGTCAATCTGCCTCCATCCGATTGACATGCCACCTTCTGTGGGATCCAGATAGTAGGTATGGTTATCCACAGGGTCTTTATACCATCCCCCTGCCATTCCAGTGTCAACAGACAGCATATACCACCTGCCCAGGCGGTAATCAAATACCCAGCCGGACTTTAAGTACCCGTCCGCTCCAAAGGCATACCAGGAACCGTTGACCTTCTCCCAGAGAATCTGCTCTACGCTCTCTCCGTTCTCCAGCGGGATCATGGTTCCGTTGGCTGCGGTACCGTCGGCATAGATTAATTTCCATCCGGTCTCATCCTGCTGCCAGCGGGAATATCCGTTTTTGCCTTCTGTGATGATTCCTGTGACTTTATGCACATACCCCTTCTTCGAATCCCTGTAGATCTGGGAAACACTGCCTCCGCTGCTGTTTCCAGAACTTCCTCCGCTTCCGGAACTTCCTCCGCTGCTTCCGGAACCTCCTGTATAGCTGAGCCTAAAGTTCTGGGCAGCCCGTCTCAGAATCTTAGTGTCTTTGGTTCGAAACTCAATTCCCAGGGTATGTACCCCTGCCCTGTTGGAGCGCTTCAAGGTCTGGCTCCGGAGCGTAATCCTGGTGCTCCCTGCCTCAGATGTATAATCCGTTCCCCTCACTAATTTTTCCCCATCAAGATATACATCCACAAATTCTCCATAATCGCCTTTGGAAACCATCGTATAGTCTTGCGTTGCACCCATGGCAATATCCGGCACCCGCTGTGTCAGCTCATATCCTGGGTCTGTGGAGGCATCTACATTGGTATCCGTATTTTCCGTAATTGTTAGGGTAAAGGTCTGTTCACTCTCTGAAAAAAGTTCACGGGTACTGTTCATGTGTACCGTAAAGGGAAATACGCCTGTTTCCGTTGGAATACCATATAGCTCGCCGTTGGACAGCAACTGTATACCGGCAGGCAGCGTTCCCCCTGTAAGGGTATAGGTTATGCCTTCCCACACGCTGTATTTGTTGCTGTTTTGGATCATGGTTCCATAGGGAACATACTTCACCCCACTGGGAATCTCCTCCGTTGTGAAGCCTGGATCGCCCACGATACCGGTCAAAGTCAACACCATCAAAACCTTATCACCAGATTTGATTGTCAAAGTTCCGGAGATATCCTTGATCCAATCCCCATATCCGTTTTCCTCTTCTTCGTATTCAAGATCCCCATCATAATTTGGCACAATACACAGTCTGGCCAGATTCGGCAGTTCTCCATGGGGAGCATTGGCCGAATCCTTTTCCACCGGGCCGAAGCCGGCCAGGGAATATCCCCCTTTCAGCGTCCAGTAGTTATCCAAATGCACTTCATTGGAGGTCAATTCCGCCTTTAAGTCTGGAATCTCCTGGGTTCCCACATTTACCAGCAGAATGTTATGCTCGTAGTCAAACCAGTCACTTAAGATCATCTCACGGGTGGAATAGATCACACCGTCCTTTTCATAGGTCTTCGAGGATTTCTCCCCCAGGCTGTTGATGTAAAGCTTCCCTGGGCCGTGGGTTTTCTTTACTGCCTGAACCCAATAATTTTTTGTCCTTCCCCTTTCTGAAACAATGGTATACTGCACCGGCCCCTTTGAAAAATCATGGAAACTCTGTCCGCTGATCTCCGGAGTGCTGCCACCTTCGGCATATACCTTCTGTTTTTTATCTGTCCAGACCGGAGCCAGTTTTTTTAAGTTTACGTCCTCGCCTACTAAGAAAGTGGGATAATTGTACTCCCCATAGGAGTCATTCTCGCTTCCTGCCAGATAATGTGCAACATCCTTTCCATATTCATCCTTCAGCCCGCTAAAGAGCAGATCTGTGTCAACACTGCCGTCTTCAGGTATCGTTACCACCAGGCACCACGACGCTTCTTCACTCTCCAGCGTTCCGTCTTCTGCATTTCCGGAAATCCCTGTAAAAATACTAAACCACACACCACCCTGGCTATAGTCCGTCTTATATCCCTTTTCCTCTGCAAACAAAGAATCGCTTATATCTTTTGCCCCCGCCTCTGCAGCCTCTTTTAGGGATTTATAGTTTCCCTCATAGGCTAAAGCTGATGCCGGGGAATATACTGCCCCCTCCTTCTCAAGGCGTAAAACCGTATAATATTCCTTCTCAGCAGCATATCCGGATTTCAATATGACGTTGTTCCCATTGCCACTTGTTCTCAGTACGACGGAAGTCCTTTGGTCTCCTGTCCCATCATACAGATCTTGAACCACAGCACTTAGCCTCTCCTGCTGAAGATCTATGCGTATCTGCAGCCAGCCAGTTACCTTTCCAGATGAATAGGAGACCATGGTAATATATCTGTTCCTGCCCCGAATCTTTTTAACCAAATATCCTCCTGCAGTATCTATTTTTCCCAATAGCTGACTGGTAATATCCTCTCCCTGTACAGCCTCCTCAAGCGTCCCAGACGTGTTATACCCAGCAAATATCTTTAACTCATCATAATTGGTACTGGGAAAAACCTGCTGGTTGATTTCCAGCCCGATATAGACATCATCGCTGTCCTCAATCTCTGTGTCGGCTGTCGTGATTTTTAACTGCCCTATAGAACCGTGGTCCACATACTGGGCATTCGGCACAATCTGCGTCCGGTTCCCTTGGGCATCCTGTTTAAACATGGATACGTTAAGCCAATCTTTGGATTGTGTCACTTTTGCGGTCAGGATATACCGGATATTGTCTTCTGCCAGCTGATTCTCCTCTCCTACGATCATCTGCCATTTTACATCCGTTCTGTCATAAGATCTCTGGCTAAAATTTAGATAACCGCCTTCCTGGCTGACTCTGTAGTAGCTGCCGTTCTCCCCATAGGACCACATCAGCTTGTCCGTATTCTCCAGGGCATTGGCTCCGGTGAAAACGTTATTGACCGATACCATGGTCAGTTCTACTGGTGTGAAGCCTTGCAGGTCAATCTTAAGTTCTCTCTCCGTCAAAGGCAGAAGCGAAAGTAAATCCGTCCCAGTCCCATCATCTGTGAACACCTTCTCTTCCGGATATACCACCACCGTCTCCCCAGCCACCTCAAAGTTCATCTGGGTTATCACGCTATTATCAAAATAGGCAGATACATAGAAGGTATGCCCGCCAATCTCCACACAATCCTCTGGTGTCATGAACCATTGATTCACGGTCTTCCCTCTGTAGGTAAACTGTACTTCATATGGGAAAAATGGATTCTCTTCCGGAATGTTGATGGTGTAGCTTCCATCCTCCTCAAAGTATCCGTCCCCTATATTGTTGTCCCAGAAATCCTCATAGCTTACCACGCTCCACACATGGTTTCCAGTGTTAAACTTCACTTCATCCCCTGGCATCTCAACTGTCTTGGGCTTTGTTACATTGCTAGGAGTCGCTATAGGGTAGTTGTTCCAGCCTTCGGTCTGATTCTCTGCATCAGCGCTATCCGTCTGGGTTTCAGTCACCCATAACCCTACCGTTTCCGCCACGGTTTCCGCTACTGTTTTCATGACTTTTGCAGCTGTGGTTTCTACTCCGATGGTTTCTTCCGCCTTAGCTTCTTCCCCTTCCGTTTCCACAATCACCGACTCTTCCGTCTCTGCCTCCGCCGTTTCTTCGAAAGGCTCTTGGGTTTCTGCCACTGCCGCTTCTTTGGTTTCCTCCGATTCAGTAGCCGACTCCGCTATGGTTCCTGCTATGGCCGCTACCGTTTCCGCTATGGTCGTCTCTTTCGTTTCTGCCCAGGCCGTCCCAGCTGGCATCATAAGCAGCACAGCCAGAAGCACGGCCAGCTTCCACCCCTTACACCTCATTGTTTTTCTCCCCCATTCTCTTCCTTGACGATGTACCCTCCGCTCTCTCCCAGATCAATCAATTCCTGGAGAGAATAGACGGGACATCCCCTCAACTCTCCATACCCATAGTCAAACACCAGCCCTCCATGGGAGACATCGCAAAGCCCTGGAAGGTATGCCAAAGTCTCCAGATTTTCATCCAGCAAAAGCCCATACCGCTCCCCGGCGGCACTGACATACTCTGTGATAATGTATCTGTCCAGCTGTGTCACATAGGTGAGATAAGAGTCTTTTTCAAGTTCCTTAACCTTCCTCCCAGACTTCCGGTCATATGCTACAGGAGCGCTGTGAAGGGAAGATGCAATTTTGTATTGATCTGTATAAAATTCCTCATCCAGATCCTTCCCAGGCGGTTCCCCTTTCGTCTCTGATATCATAGATCCATCCTCTGCGCTGTAGAGCCGAACCGTACCGTCATACCAGATTACTTCCAGCCAGGATCCCTCTTCCCTTTTCCTGAACTGCTGGTCATAGATGTTGGAGGATTCCGGAAGCTTTACATCCGCCACGGCTTGTCCCTTCCCGTCATAGATATGAAATGCTTCATAATCAAACAGCATGACTGTCCTGCCGTCCTGGCTGATGCGGGCCTCATCGTGGATGCACCTGGCATCATAAGCCATAAGCTTCCCATCCTCATGGCTTTCCTTCTTCAGAAGACGCACTGACGGTTCATTGCGGTTGGCCAATACAGCATAATCATCCGTCATAACAACAAAATCACAGGCTTCCTGACAGATTTCAGAAGAAAGCCGGACAGCTCCTCTGTCATAGATAGAAAAGCCATTGTCGTCCGTCGCCGTCAAAACATAGGATTCTCCCACAGAAAAACCAGTGATGTCCGCGTCATTGGTATAAGCCAGTTCCGTCTCCTCCAACGTATCCGGATCCAGACGAACCAAAAGGTTTCCATTGGCCAGATACATGCCTTTCCTGTCTGCCTTCAGATGAAAATTATCTCTGGATTCCAGAGAACCGATGCAGAACCCCTCCCCTGTATCGATCAGGCCGAACATAGACTCATCACTTTTATTTGCCGCAAATGCAAAATATCTGCCGCAAAAACCTCCCTCAAAATGGCTGTAATTGGTCTCATCATAGAGAATCATATTGTCATCCGGATGTTCCAGATCAAAAATCCAAAGTCCTCCCCCTGCAAAGCTGACGGCAAGAAACTCTCCCTTCTCACTGAGGGAAAAGATACGGTTGTGGGGATTGGCAAAGATATCATTGGCTGCCGTCTCCATGTGCTGGCCTTCAAAGGAACACTCCATAAGTTCTGTGCCATCTGACATGCGATATAGGACGGCATGATCCTCGTCCCTGTTTACACAAGCCGCCACGCTTCCGTCTCCGGAAACCGCCACAGTAGTAGCCGCCTGCCCTGTCCACAGCGTTTTCCCGGTATCCAGGTCATAGGCTGTCACTCCCTGCTGCCCTGCATAGACTATGCGGCTTTCATCTGCAAACGCCACATCTGCAAGGGCTGACTCCACCATGGGAAACTCTGCAATCTTCTCTCCGCTCCCCATATCAAAGACCGCTGTCTCATAAGGGTAGACCACTGCGAAACGAGTCCCCTCCGGGGATTCCCTGACGGCAAATGGCGCAGACGGCAGTTCTACGATATCTGCCGACTTAAACCCATCTGACAGGTCATACACCCCCAACGCATCGGTAAGGGCCTTCTGAACCTGAGGGGGAACCGGCGGTTCCAGCATACTTTTTCTCTCTGTCAGAGCCTGCAACGCCAGCGAAACCGCGCCGGATATATCTCCCTCTGCCAGATAATTGGCCGAATACTCTGCAAGGGCCAGACACTCTTTCGTCCGCTCAAGCCGCTTCATGCCGATCAAGGTACTGGCTCCCCCAGCCAGAAACAGAATCGAAAGCCCAGCTGCCCACCCAGCCATACGCCTTTTGTGCCGGATCACCCGGATATCCTTTTTGTGAAGCTGATGGAATGCTGTAAGCATCTCTGTAGCTGTCTGATAGCGCATATCCGGCTTGGGCGCCATGGCTTTCTGTATGATGGCAGAAACCGCGGGGCTGCATACATCCGCTCCTAAAGGCTCCACCTGGGATGCCTCTTTGGAAGGCCGCTTACCACATAGGAGATGGTAGAGGGTTGCTCCAAGACTATAAAGATCCGACCGTACGTCCAGCATCATTCCTTGCCTTCTGCCAGAACTTCTTCCTGGAGAAGCCCCTGAACTGATGCCGTCTGCAGATGGGATTATAGTCTTTATTTTCACAGTATTGCCGTCCGAATATGGTTTATTATCTTCTACATCAACCGATCCATAATGCTCCGGCGAGGCATATCCCAGGCTGTATCCTACCTTGACTGCACCGTCCTCTCCCAAGGCAAGGGCAATGTTATAGTCAATCAGGCAGATATCTCCATTGGGCCGCAGCATAATATTGGCTGGCTTAATATCCCCGTGAAGGATCCCATAGGGCGGACGGCTATGAAGGTAAGCCAGCGCCTCCAACAACTGGCAGGCCCATTGGATGACCTGAAATTGAGGGGGAATCTGATTTCTTTTCAGTATCTTATCCAAGCTTTCCCCCTCAATAAAATCCATTACGGTATAGACAATGCCATCTTCCTGTACAAAATCATATACCTGGGGAATATAGGTATGGCTCAGTCCCTTTAGAAGATCTACCTCTCTTCGCAAGCTTTCCGCTTCTGTCTTAAGGGTCCGCTTATCTGCTTTCAGAATCACCCATTTTTCCAAACGCAAATGTCTTCCCAGATAGACGATCCCCCCGCCCCCGGCTGCTATCTTCTCATGTATCTCATATATGCCTGCAATGATCTGCGACATACGATCTCCTCCATTTTCCTATCATCTGTTACCGTTTTGGTTCTCCATATTCCTCTCTTAACGTTTTCTTCAGCTTTCGACCTGTATGGGCAAAAACCAATGTACACAGGATTCCCAAAAAAACAGCCGCGGCCATAGCCCCAATGCCTCCATAGAGAAACCCTTCACTGACAGAAATCTGTATCATGCCTCTGCTCCCTCCACTTAAAAAATCCGAATTACAATGGCGGTAATGTTATCCTTCTCTCCCCGGTATTTTACCTGTTCAACCATATGGTAAAGATGTGCGCCTATCACCCTTTCCCCTGTAACCTGAGTCGGCGAAAAATAGAGCCGCCACTCTTTCTCCTCCACATGATGCCAGAATCCGTCTGTACAGAGAACCATCACCACCGGTTCCTCAATGCTTCCTGATTTCATATAGGGCTCTACGTCTACATTGACTCCTATGCATCGAAGGATCACATTCTGCCTGGAATCTACAAGAGCCTGTTCTTTTGTCATTCTTCCGGCCTCCACCTCTCTGGCCACCCAGGAATGATCCGGGGTTATCTGCCAGGCCTGGCTGGCTGTTATGCTGTAGATTCTGCTATCTCCCACATGCCCGATCAGGTAGCGATAATTCCATAAAAGAATTGCTGTAAGCGTTGTCCCGCTGGATATACCAGTTCGCTGGTTGCCATAATATAACTCTCTGTTTATATCCAGAATCAACTGCCGAAAGCGGTGCTTTAATACCTTTTCAACATTCGTCTGGACAAGAATCTGAGGAAGCTCATAGTCCGCCCATGTTGCCATCATATCTGCCACTCTGCGGCTGGCCGCCTCTCCCTGGCTTAACCCACCTACCCCGTCACAGACTGCTGCCAGCAACGCCGTATGCCCCTGATTGCTTATACTTTTCACAATCAGGGAATCCTGATTCGTATTCCGTGTCGTTCCTATATCTGTCTGACAAGAATAGATATATTTCATAACCACCTCAGTCAGCTGATGATAAAATCAAAATCTTCATCAGCCAATGTAATGACTCCCCCGCTGCTTAATTGGACAGACTCCATGGGCTGAACCATAATTCCGTTGACAAACGTGTGATTTAGGGAATTGCGGTCTATGATATAGTAGCATCCGTCTTTTTCAAAAATTTCAGCATGGCATGCCCCGATGGCTCCGTTATCTCCTATGTAAAAATCTACAAAGCTGTCTTCCCTGCCGATGCGGAAAACATCTTTGTTGACAGTCATGCTCTGTCCTGTTCTGCGACGTGTAATCCTAACCACATGGTGCATCGGCTCTTGCCTCTGCCCTGCATTTCCTCCTCCAAGGATTACTGTGGAATGATCATAGTCATTTCCTCCTCCCATGATAACGGTCCGGTTATCATCGTCGCTGCTTCCGTTTCCTGTATAGATCGGAGGGAGTTCCGGATTCTTGGGTGCTGGTGATACCTGCATTGAAGCCGGAGCAACCGGCGTTTTCTGAATCGGCGGCATACCCCCTTCCTTTTTCTTCTTTCCGAAATGAAACAATCCCTTTTTCTTTGTGTCTGCCTGTTCCTGGTTCTCAGCAGGCTTTCCAAACTCCTGTCTGTCCAATACAGGCGCGTTTACAGCAGACGGTCTCACCACAGGCGGATCCATGACAGGAATCTCCATGCCTGGCACTGCCATGTTTGGTGCTGGCATATTCGGTGCTGGCATATTCGGTACTGCCATATTCGGCATTGCCGGTATCGCTGGCGCTGCTGGCATGACAGGAGGTTTTTCCTTCTTCTCCTTTCTGCCCAGCCAGCCGCCTTTTTTCTCCGAACCCTTCTTTTTATCTGTCGGCCTCTCCAGCGGTTCCGGATTATAATGGGGGGTTGATTCCATAAGAGGAGGTGCTATATCCTCAGGATTCACGCGCCCCGCTGGAACCACTTGCTCCACAGGATTCGCTCCCCCTGCCGGAGCCATATATTCCGCCGGGGCCACACAGCCTGACGAGGCCATATATTCCGCCGAAGTCACACGGCTTGCCGGCGCCATAGGTTCCCCTAGATTCACACGGCCCTCCGGCACCGCGTTTTTTTCAGAACCCAGAACCTCCCGCCTGCCGGAATGTTTCTTAAGTTCTGTCCCTTCCGCCATGACATTCTCTATATAACGCTTTAGTTCTTCAAATCCCCATGGTTTCGGCTGATTTAGAAAATGAATCAGCTTGGCCACATAGGAGACATCTCCGTCCATCTGAAACCTCATATGAGACAGCATGTTTAAAAGAAATTCTTTTATATCCCTGTCCTGAGTAAATTCATCCACCGGCAGATAAATGAGCCCTGCCTCCTTTTTATGGATATCAACAAAGATATACTCTGGATCCAGTATCAATTTTTCTGGACTTAACATATACTCTTCCATCTCTTTTACTGCATCTGCGATTGACTGGCACAGTTTCAGCACTGCCTCCCGCTCCATCTCCTTTGAAAGAAACAGATTCAGCGGGATTCGGGAAGTAACTGGAAATTTCAGAAACTGATCCATATCTCTTTGCAGAAAAGACGGCCGCAGAATTCCCACCATCTCATTGCTCTGAAGCATCCCCTTTGCAAAAGAATCAATATGCTCTTCCAAACCGAGATGATACACCAACATTGTTTCTGTTCCCTGGCTTTCATATGTAAAATTGTCCATAAATAGACCCCCTTTCCATCCAATGTCATTTCGTTAACGTTTGATTGCCAGAGATAACGTAGCCTGAGGAGGGAATCCCATTGTCTTCTCAGGCGGCTCCTTCACGATTTCTCAAACAGCTAAAACGAAACTTAATGACATTGCCTTTCCATCTGTACCAATCGTTATTTCATATTCAATTTGATCATAGACCAGTATGTCCCATATTTCACCGGGGCAACCCCCTGTATAAAATTCCCTGCATCTGAGAAATCATCGGCAATCACCAAATGGTTTTCTTCGTCTATGTACCCCCATCCGTTTCCTGTGTCCACCGGTGCCAGCCCTCCGGAAAAGGACTTGGCGTTCTCGTACTGGGGCTCAATCACATAACTCCCGTCTGTACCTATAAATCCCCATTTTCCGCCCTTCTTTACAGCAGCAGCCTCCTTTTCTATGAACGGAAACGCATCCTCATATCCCCCGTCTCCAATGGTTTCTCCCTTCTCGTTTACCAGATGATAGGTATCTCCCTGTTTCACAAACAAAAGCGTCCCCTCTACACAGCCGTAACCATATTCATCTGTCTTCACGTCATCGTAGATAAAATCCGTAACCAGCTCAAATTTTTCATTGATTAACGCCCACCGTTCCCCTTGCTTCACCGCCGCGATTCCATTTTTCATAACTGTGGCGCCATCCCAGGAAAAGGGGGATATCTCTTCAAACCTTCCATTCAGATACCCATATTTTCCATTTACCTTGGCCGGAGCAATGTCGTCCTCCAAAACACCTAGTGCTTCTATCTGTTGTCCTTCCTGTGGTACTTCCACACGGTATCCGTCCTCATCCCCATAGTAATACTCCCCGTCTTTTTCCATGGGTACCATCTCTCCATCGCTTGACAATGGCCCGACCCAGCTGTTAGCGCCTCTTATCTTGGCCTGCCCTTCTTTGCTTAGAAGGCCATAATTTCCATTCTGGATAAACACCGCACTGTCATTCCGAATTGCCAGTATCTCATCATACGTTTTATACAGATCCTTATAGGTGTATCTCAATTGGTCATAGCGCGCCTTCAACTGTTCATCCTCTTTATGCTCCTTTAATGCCTTTTTAAGCAGTGTGATGGCATCCTCATTGCGATTCCTCTCCATATAAAAATCTGCCAGAAGGATGGAAACACTGACGGGATATCCATTGGCTTCATTGATGGAATTGCAGCGGTTGATGAAAGAAGACTCATCACCAATAGCAAGATAATCCACCGCGATCCTGGTCTGAATGTCAATGGATTTTGGATTATAAGCCAAGGCATTTTTATAAGCTTCCATTGCCTTTATATAAATTTTTTCCTCTTCATAATGTTCTGCCTCTGCAATCAGCCTGTTGTACTCCGCTGGTTTCTCCACCAATCCTTTTCCTGTGACATACCATCCAAGTACACATAAGCTTACCATTGCCAATAACATAGCCCTTTTCATCTTTTGTACTCCTTTAACATCCCATTAGTATTGTAATGATTGTCCCTACTGCCACAAATGGCGCAAACGGGATCTCCGAATGAGGGGAAGCCTTTTTTGCAATCAAAGCTGCCACTCCGGTTAACACCGTTAGAGTCAGCGTAATGATCAGGCTGCTCATGAGCACCTGAAATCCCAGATAATATCCCACAACGCCTATGAGCTTCACATCCCCCATGCCGATTCCCTTTTTCATAAGGATTCCCGGAAGAAGGAACAAAAGCCCCCCGCCTGCCAGCCCTATAAGAGCTGATACAATGATTTCAAAGCACAGTTCTGGAAAACAGACGCACTCGCCAATTAAAAGCACAGTTCTTGTTCCAACCATAGCTAAAAGCGCCCGGTTGGGTATGATCTTTTTCTTGGCATCGAAAAAGGCCAGCAAAAGCAAACCATACATCAACAGCCAGTATCGAATCATCTTAAGCAGATGGTACTCATAGAGAGCCATAAACCAATATCCTGTTCCGAAGATGACCGTACAGGCCACGGCCAAAAAAACCATCGTTCCCCTGCTTATGAGCATCCAGCGCCTTAATTGATATCTTCCAAAGAAGATTCCAAGTCCCAATCCCAATCCTGCGCAGGCAAGCGTCAGTCTCTCCATGGCCGTCCCCCTGTCTCAGAGCCCCATGCCTTTGTGGAGGCTGTCTGAATAAAATGAAACTGGAATTTGTTAAACCACGGATATTCCACCTTCATGGTATAGGAAACCTGTACCGTGATGGTTTTTCCATCATTAAACAGCGTACTTCCTGTAAAATTAAGCCCGTTTATTCCATTTACAACGCCAAGAGACTCCAGAATATCTTTGCCCTTTGCATTGGTTCCATACAAGTCCACCTGCTTTTTCACCAGAGCTTTGCTGATAGGCGCTGCAATCACATAGCTTTTGGCCGCACTTAAGGCCCCGTCTTTCGCCACAGATCCCAGCCCTTTTAAGATAGCCTTTGGATCACTAAAGTACTCGCTTCCTGTGTCAACCATGGTGTTGGCCGCTGATACCATATGGTTGAATTCTTCCTGTGTCACATCATTGACATTTTGTACAGAATCCAAAGCGGCTTCCAAATCCCCATTCTGGGGAACCGCCTGAACCGTACTCACAATATGGTCCGTCCCCTGATCTACTGCATCATAAAGCTTTACTACCGTGTCGATCACATTGTCCGTGCTTTTCTTAAATTCTCCGGCCTCTCCATGAATTCTTCCGCTGTCCTCCATGATGCCTGTCTTACTGACCAGATAGCAATATGCGGAAAATTCCTTTGCTGCTTGTGTAATCCCCTGCTGGATGATCATCTGGGCGCGGATAAAGCTTCCTACTGTCACGATGGATGCATATCCAAATATAAAGATCACCAGCACAATTGTGGCCTCCACAGTGAGAGACCCTCTCTGTTTTTTATCCTCCGTCATCTCTTCATCCTCTCTAGTAACCTAGTACTCCATGGTAACCTATGGTATAGGAATCCTGCCCCAGGCTTACACTTCCCCCGCCCTGAGCCGGTACAGGTATGGAGAAAAAGGTGGTGGACAGCTTGGCATCTGCCTTGATTTCAAGAAAGGTGCGGGCTCCTGATATGGTAAAATCCGGCGACGGCTTTGTCTCTGACTCCGCTAGGTTTCTCTCGATCAGGATTCCTATCCGTTTTAGCATATCCTCCTCGCTCTGTATGCTTTTCACTGCTATAAACAGCCATAAATACTCTTTATAATTCATGGTCAGTGCATCGGCTCTTGATGTGCTGACCTTCCCTACCGTCTTGCCTCCCTCCGGCAGTTCTGCAAAGGATACACCGCAGTCAATACGCATCAGCATCTTGTCGACGGCTTCGCTGGTTTTTTCCTGAAGTTGGTCATTGGCACTGTCAATCACACTGTTGACTTCCTTTGTCGCGGCGTCAATTCCTGACTTTACCCCACCGCTTAATTGGGTTTTTAATCCTTCCTGGCATTCTTCAATCACATGGTTAATCTCCTCTGTGATCTGCTGGTTGGATATGCCCTCATTGTTCTGCACCTCCTGAATCTTGCTCACCAGCATGCCTTTATAATTGCTGTTAAAATAGTCCACTGCCTTTAATTTTGCCTCCTTCAGTATGCTGTCCGGCTCGGAAGCGATGGAACTCTGCACACCAGATATTGCCGCGTCTATGTCGGCGCTTATTTTACTTGGATCCGGAGACACCACATTCACCAGGCCTACCAGCCTTTCCTGAACTGGGGTTAAAATAGTTGCAGTCGCTGTGCTGACAATATTATCCACCTTTTCCTCCCCAAAGGTTTCCAGCCCTTTTTTGAAGGTTCCCTTTGTCTCTTCTGTCAGCTCATCCATTTTGTTAAACACATATTCCTTTGCAGAAGACACGGCATCATTGATTGCCTGTCCCACGGCTTCTTTGGTAATGCCGCTGGGCTTGATGATCCAGGTCGATGTGGATTTATAGATGGGAACGCTTTCCCCGTCTTTCAGCGTCTGTAGATCCAAAGCGGTCTCAGCCAGTGCAAATCCAATGATAATAACGCTCTGAACCAGAGGAATACCAAACCCTGTCCAACCAGCGATGGAGGTCGCCAGGGCCAACGATATGGAACGGATCTCTGGATCTCCAGTAAATGCATAAAGGGAGTTTAGCAAAAACCGTATCCCGAAAATCGTTGCCAGAGTGTACTCTACATCTGCTTTTCCTGACGGATTTCCCCACAGAATATACTCCACCTCTGCCTTGTACATATAATTATGGGCCTCTGTCAGGGTATATCCGCTTAAGGTTTCCTCTACTTCCTTTTTGGGTTTGGGCTTATCCACTGTATAATAGCTGAACATCTGCGTCGCGTATTCGGAGATATACAGCTTATCTCGTCCCTTTACCAACAGATTTCCCACATCTTTCAGAAAATTAGAGGAAGCTTTTGTGTTATCTTTTGCCTTTTTAGACACATCCTTATCGCTGGCTGTAGAATCCGTCTTGTCGAAGGACTGGCTGCTGCCTTCTCCCCCTGCAGGGATCGTTTTAAAACTATAATCGTTGGCTGAAAGATCCTGTTCCTGAGCTTTTTTTAACAGATTCTCTTTCGCCTCTTTTGCTTCCTTCTTCTCACCACTGTCTGCTTCGTGATCTGGGCAGATACGCTCCAGATACTTGTAAAATTCATCGTTCTTCGCACTGATATTATTGATATTGGAGATATAGGTTGCAAGGTTCATCTTAAAAATCCCGTCTACAGTCTCTCCATTCTCATTCACAAAATAAACTGTGCAGGCAGAATCAGTTAACGCACCTGTCTTTTTGGCGTTTTCTTCCCAGAGACGAACGCTAAACTGGTCATAACCAGTTCCGTTATAGGGATTTGGTTCCGTTCCATAAGTCGTATTGCTCTCAAGTTTGGACTTCATATATGGATAATAGCTGCTTTTCTGCGCGTTCAACAGCTGGTAATTCACGGCTTTTGCTTTTTGGGCATATTGATAGATGGTATCTCCATAGGCAATACCATTGGATAATTTCTCATGGAGTATCTGGATCTTCTCACGGTCCAGTTCCTTTGCCTTGTTGTCGTAATCTGACTGCATGGTTGTCTTAATATCGCCTTCCGACAGATTGCTAATGGAAGACTGCCAGGCCTGCCCTTTGCGTTCCAGATTCCCCATCTCACTTAGAATCTTATCCAGCGCACTGTTTCCTAAATTCCCCAGTTCCCTAAGCTTCTTGGCCTCTTGTGCACAATAATTCAGCTGGTCTACGGCAGATGACATCTTTTTGTTGATATCTTCTTCCAAAGTGGAAGTGGCTGCCGGGAGGGCTGACAGAAAATTTTTGATCTGGATCTCTGCCTCCTCGTAGATCTCCTTAAATTTCTTATGCTC
Organism: uncultured Hungatella sp.; assembly: GCA_947425205.1. Classification (GTDB taxonomy): domain Bacteria; phylum Bacillota; class Clostridia; order Lachnospirales; family Lachnospiraceae; genus UBA3402. The sequence continues at coordinate 20,686 of CANDZL010000064.1, forward strand.
CTCTTCCAATTCCTTCCATTCTTCCTCAATACTTTCCGTTTCATCCTCATCAGCATCATCCAACTGACTATTTAACTCCTCTATTCTCTGGGTATAATAGTCCACATAGTTGTGCCATGACGTAAATAAATACTGGTAGTTGTCAAACTCTTCCTTATATCCTATGGTAATCTTGATTGCCTCAAAGGCCGCCAGGGGATGGGCATCAAAGCCCCCGTCTTTTAGGTGGCCTGCGAAGCTTTCGTAAAGGCCTTTCATGCTCTCATATTTAGAGCACCGATCCATGGCTGCCTCCACGTCTGTATTCTGTTCGCTGGTCCGGTTCTGCCAGTTCTTATTGATCTGTAGATCCCGCTTCAAAGCACTGTAGCACCAGGTCGCCACAATGGCGTCATGCATGGCTTCATTGATCTCATAGCTGGCCTTCTCCAAATTTTCCGGCTTCATGCTGCCGTCCAGAAGTTCATTGTACTGTTTTATGTTGTCATAGGCATCTTCGCAGGCTTTTTGCACATCAGACATGGTCTCTTCATAATCCAGTTTATCCTCCATGGTCTTCTGCTGCTTTTCCAGGTCTTTAAACGCAAAAACTTTCTCAAGCATGCCATATCCCAAGCTGGCCGGCCCCCGATATTTCATATATTCCAGAATCTGGTTCTTAATCACATAACTTTCAGACAGGCTGGAACCTTCCACGCCTTTGACCTCAAAATCCCCCAACCTTAAGTCCAGAAGCTTTCCTGCCTCCTGTCCGTCCCATCCGCTTACAATGGATGCATTTACATATTCCAAAAGAGAATCCACATAACCAGGATCTGACACACCGGTGGCATCTCCCAGGGTCTGCTGGAAATATTGCTGTAGATTCTCTTTCAACTCTTCATCTGTTTTGCAGGTTGCAAAGAGGCCGTAGATGTCTCTCAAGGCCTCATCATAGTAGGTAAGCCCTGCATTCAATGCCATATCTCCGGCACTGGACAAAAACATTTTGCCCGCCAAGACCTTACTTCCGTCAATCAGAAACCCTTCCAGAATAACTAATAGCAGAATAACCATGGATAAAAACAAAGATATGGACCCATTGACCTCTTTTGTAAACTTTTTCATAACCATCCCTCTACAAAATCTTATTTTTTATGTCTTCTACTTTTTTCAAAAAAGAATCCACCCGGTCCTTCACGCCAAAACGCTCCAGAAGAAAATCAATCAGGTCTGTGGCAAGATCTATATTCCTCACAAGTTCCGTAGGATTGGAGGCATTCTGGATCACATGGGTTTTCAAGGTCAGATCCAAAGGCACTCCCACATAGGAAAGGAACCTGGGGCTTTTTAAGCC
>CANDZL010000065.1:0-21792 GCA_947425205.1 uncultured Hungatella sp.
TGCTCATACCCTTCTTGATACCATGGTTGATACATGGAGCATAAGCCAGAATCAGGGATGGTCCCGGATAAGCCTCTGCCTCAGCGATTGCTTTCACGGTCTGAGCCATATCAGCGCCCATGGAAATCTGAGCTACATATACATACCCATAAGACATTGCAATGCTTGCCAGGTCTTTCTTCTTGGTCTCTTTACCGCCTGCAGCGAACTGAGCTACAGCACCGGTCTTGGTAGCCTTGGAGGACTGTCCGCCGGTATTGGAGTAAACCTCGGTATCGAATACCATGATGTTGATATCCTTGCCGCTTGCCAGTACATGGTCTACGCCGCCGAAGCCGATATCATAAGCCCATCCGTCGCCGCCGAAGATCCACTGGGACTTCTTGGCCAGGAATGCCTTGTTGGCAACAATATATTTGCAGGTCGGGCAGTCAATACCTTCCAGAGCTGCAACCAGCTTGTCAGTAGCAGCACCGTTGACAGCGCCAACACCGAAGCTGTCCAGCCACTCTTTACATGCAGCCTTCACCTCTTCGCTTGCCCTGTCGTCAGCAGCTACGGTCTCAACCTTCTCCTTCAGCTCATCACGGATTGCATTCTGAGCCAGCAGCATACCGAAACCAAACTCTGCGTTGTCCTCGAACAGTGAGTTATCCCATGCAGGACCCTGTCCCTTGGCGTTTACAGTGTAAGGTGTGGACGGTGAGGAGTTGCCCCAGATGGAGGAACATCCTGTTGCGTTGGCAATATACATTCTGTCGCCAAACAGCTGGGTGATCAGTTTTGCATAAGGAGTCTCGCCACAGCCTGCGCATGCGCCGGAGAACTCAAGGAGCGGTTTCTTAAACTGGCTTCCCTTTACAGTAGCTTCCTTAAACTTGGCAACCACATCCTCTTTTACAGGTACGGTCTGGCCAAAGTCAAAGATGGGCTGCTCATCCAGATGGGCTGCCAGCTTGTCCATAGTAAGAGCCTTCTCGCCTTTCTTGCCAGGACATACGTTGGCACAGGAACCGCATCCGGTACAGTCAAGTGCAGAGATGGAGATGGCAAACTTGTACTGCGGCATACCGGTCATAGCCAGCATCTTCATTCCTTCCGGAGCCTTGGCTGCTTCTTCCTCGGTCATGGCAACCGGACGGATAACAGCGTGAGGACATACATAGGAACAGAAGTTACACTGGATACAATTGTCAGGATTCCATACCGGTACATTCACTGCAATACCACGTTTCTCATAAGCAGCAGAACCAGATGGCGTGGAACCGTCCACATAATCCTTGAAAGCGGATACAGGCAAACTGTTGCCTTCCTGAGCGCTTACCTTGGTCTGTACATTGTTGACAAAGTCAATAACGTCTTTTCTTCCTTCTGTTACTACCTTGTAATCAAGGCCTTCGTCTTCGCAGTTCTTCCAGCTGTCTGGAATCTCCACTTTTACGACACCCTGTGCGCCTGCATCGATAGCAGCCCAGTTCTTCTTAACCACATCCTCGCCCTTGCGGCCGTAGGTCTTCTGTGCGGCATCCTTCATCAGCTCAATGGCCTTCTCCTCCGGGATAATGCCAGTCAGCTTAAAGAATGCAGACTGTAAAATCGTGTTGATACGGGTCGGTCCCATGCCGGTCTCGATACCGATCTTCACACCGTCGATGGTATACAGGTTGATATTGTGGTCAGCGATGAATTTCTTCATCTGCCCCGGAAGATGAGTCTCTAACTCCTCTGCGTTCCAGGAACAGTTCAGAAGGAACGTACCGCCGTCAACCAGTTCCTGAACCATGTTGTACTTTCTCACATATGCCGGATTGTGGCATGCTACGAAGTTTGCCTTGTGGATCAGGTAAGTGGATTTAATCTTCTTGTGGCCGAAACGTAAGTGGGACATGGTTACGCCGCCGGATTTCTTGGAGTCGTAATCAAAATATGCCTGCGCATACATGTCCGTATTGTCGCCGATGATCTTGATAGAGTTCTTGTTGGCTCCTACAGTACCGTCAGCACCCAATCCCCAGAACTTACAGTTGGTGGTTCCCTCAGGAGTGGTTACCAAAGGAGCACCAAGGGTCAGGGATAAGTTGGTCACATCATCCTCGATACCAATGGTAAACCTCTTCTTCTCACTGTTGCCGAATACAGCCACGATCTGAGCCGGAGTGGTATCTTTGGATCCTAAGCCATAACGGCCGGAAAGGATCTCAACACCGTCAAATTTGCTGCCCTTCAGTGCTGCAACAACATCCAGATACAGAGGCTCGCCTAAAGATCCTGGCTCTTTGGTTCTGTCAAGAACGGAAATCTTCTTAACGGTATCCGGAATGGCATCGATCAATGCCTGTGCGCAGAATGGACGATACAGGCGAACTTTAACCACACCAACCTTAGCACCGCTTGTCTTTACCATGTAATCGATCGTCTCTTCAATGGTGTCATTTACAGAACCCATGGCTACGATCACGTGCTCTGCATCTGCAGCACCGTAGTAGTTAAACAGCTTATAGTCTGTACCAATCTTTGCATTCACCTTATCCATATAGTCCTGCACAACTGCCGGAAGTGCATCATAATATGGGTTGCAGGCTTCTCTTGCCTGGAAGAAGATGTCTGGGTTCTGGGCAGAACCTCTCTGGCACGGATGGTTAGGATTCAGCGCATGCTGACGGAACGCAGCGATCGCATCCCAATCTGCCATCTCAGCCAAATCATCATAATCCCATGCCTCAATCTTCTGAATCTCGTGGGAGGTACGGAAACCGTCAAAGAAGTTGATAAACGGAACTTTACCCTTGATTGCAGACAGATGAGCCACTGCAGTCAGATCCATAACTTCCTGAACGCTGGATTCGCACAGCATCGCGCAGCCGGTCTGACGGCATGCATATACGTCTGAGTGGTCGCCGAAAATAGACAGTGCATGGCTGGCCAACGCACGGGCGGAAACATTGACAACACCTGGAAGCTGCTCGCCGGCAATCTTGTACAGGTTGGGAATCATCAGTAACAAACCCTGGGAAGCCGTATAGGTAGTCGTAAGAGCACCGGCAGCCAGAGAGCCGTGAACAGCACCTGCAGCGCCTGCCTCGGACTGCATCTCCGTAATCTGAACGGTGCGTCCGAAAATGTTCTTTCTTCCTTCCGTAGCCCACTCGTCCGTATGCTCAGGCATAACAGAGGATGGGGTGATGGGGTACATGGCAGCTACTTCGGTAAATGCATATGAAGCATGAGCAGCAGCCTGATTACCATCCATGGTTTTCATTTTTCTTGCCATTTGATTTTCCTCCTACAAATTGTGAATATTACATAGTGAAGTGCGTGCCAGATGAGACACGCACTGACCTATTACCTATTATAACAATAATTCCCAGTTTTGCAAAGAAAAAAACAGAAAATCCACGTATTATTTTACAAACAATTTGAACTTTTTGCGGCAACCTTTTAAGAGAATCTGACAAATTCCCTGTCGAGATGATATTTTAATGCCCCGATGAGATTGGAGTCATTGTGATACTTACAAGCTGTCACCTGAGGCTCCGGTATAGGAAACTGGCATAAGGAATGATAGTAACTTACGTTCTTTCTGATAAATTCTAAAAACAACGGCTGCCTGCTGATTCCTCCGCCGATAGCGAACCGTTCCGGGTCATAGATGCTCTGAAGGTTCATGATCATAAAAGCAACATCTTTTGTAAATACATCCAACACCCATAGTGCAGCCTCATCCCCTTCTTCCGCCCACTGAAACAGCTCATAGCTGGTAATCTCCTCGGGCTTTTTCCCTTTTGCCTTTGCAGCAAGGCTAACCAGACGGCGGTTGCCACTGTGGGAGGTCCAGGAACTGGCAAACTGGTCAAATTCCCGATTTATCATGATCCAGCTGAACTCGCCGGCGGAAAAATGCTTGCCCATATGTACTTTTTTATCCTTTATAAGGGCTCCGCCCACTCCGGTTCCAAAAACCAACACCACTGCATCTTTGCAATCTGCCAAGGAACCCCAACCGGCTTCGGCAAGAGCAGCGCACTTGGCATCATTCATCACTGTAACAGAGACAGGACATCGTTTTTCCATCTCCTCTGCCAATGGGAAATTCTCTATAAACCGTTCCAGGGCACCTCCGGTGATACAGATACCGTTCTGGCTGTCGATTACCCCTGGAACTGACATAGCGATCCCGGCTACCTGCCCCTTCAAGGGCCTAAAGATCCCTTCCAGAGTATCCAGATAGGCCTCTACCCCATCATAGGGAGTCTTTACACTTCCCCTGGAAGAAATATCCAATTGTTCATCCAAAACTCCATATTTGATGGAGGTTCCTCCCACATCAATACACAAATATTTCTTACTCACCCTGATCCCCTCCTGCCTGGTCTTTCTTGTAAACCTGCCCTATAAAAGCCGCTGTCAGTCAGTCTTCCGGCTTGGGAGCCGCCAACATGGTCTGATCTCCTGGAGATGCCGGCCGATCTGAAGCAGCTGTTCCTGGAGGCCCCATATTCTCCGGCTGATCCGACGTGCTTCCTCCCGGGCCTCCCGGGCCGCCTGGATCTCCAGGGCCAGTGGGTGCCGTAGGTTGCTGGACAGAACTGCTCTCCGGCGGTGCCGAATTGTCTGTTGCCTGTGTAGCATCTGCTGCGCTGGAAGGATCCGATGACTCCGTAGGAATCACCACTTCCCCGTTCTCATTCAGCATCACATCGGAAGAATTCCGTTTTATCACAGGGTTATGTCCCTTGTAAGTAACTGTATGGTCCACATCATTGCTGATGACCTCTCCATTTTTCTTGACAATCAGGCGAGTCTCCCAGCGGCTTCCCTGGCTGCCATTGGATTTCACCACTTCCGTCCCTGGCGCAATGGTCTGATCCTCTTCATAGGTGGGGGCAGGAATATCAAGATCCTCGATCTTCTTGGACTCCAGTTCATAGGTTACCCCCTCCTCCAGAACGGGAATTCCGTAAATCGATACGGTCACCGTCTGATTGCTGTATGCGGCACGGACTCCGATGGCTGCGCTGGATGTGTTAACAAACTTAAATTCCGGTCCGCCCCAGCTTACAGTCGCATCCATGCCTGGAGTCACATAAGAAGGCGCAAAGGTGTGGGAACGGCGGACAGAAACCTTTAAGCCAGCACGCACCACAGCATTGTAAAGGGTTGTGGACACCTGGCATACACCGCCGCCGATCTCTTCCACCACCTCGCCGCCACTGTAGGCAGCTGCTCCCTGATATCCCTTTTCAGAGGTGCGCTGGCCCACCACTTCATTGAAGGACATCTCCTGTCCCGGATAGACGATGGTTCCGTTAAGCGCCTCCGCAGCCAAGCGGACATTGGTATTTCTCTTGCTGTTGGCTGTCGTATTGGTAGTATATTTTCCGATAGTCTTGTACTTTTCCTTTGCAACCGATATGGGAATCTCCGGCTGAACCTCATGGGACTGTACTGTAATGTCTGCTAAAAAATCTTTGTCCGCCATCGCCTTCTGAATATCCGCCGCCAGCTTTTCCTCGTCAATGGCAACTCCCACCACTTCCCCCTCAAACACGAAGGAATCACTGGCTGCATCATAGCTGGAGATGGAGCCGTTCTTGGCCGACTGATTCCAGAGGCTCTTCATCTGGTCGACCTGGGCCTGAATCTGCTCTTCCATTCCAGAAGAAAGATCCAGAAGATACCGTTCCTCTGGCTCTCCCCGATAGATCTCTTCCAACAGTTCATCCAGCTTGCCTTCCAAAAGGTTGGACACCTCATAGACTTGATCCTGATAGTGGGCTTTCATTCCCCATACATATTTCTTCAGTATCTCCGCCTTGGCCTCGTCTCTGGACATCCCGGTAATGGTGATTCCATCCACGGTAACTTCCTTCACCAGCTGGGTCTCTGGCTCTGTGGCGGATGTCTCCTCGGTCGTCACCACTGCCTCTCTCTGCTTCCCGGACTTTAAGCCGTATACCGCTGCCGCAATGACGATCATAAGCACAACTCCCACTGCTGCAACGACCCCATAATTCGGTGTATTCCTCCGTCTCCTCCTGCGATGATGGGAAGAGCCTCTGTAGGCCCTCTGCCCCTGATAACCCGATGTATGCCTTGCCATTGAGCCTGACTGCCGGCTTGTCGTTCTCCTGTCATAGCCATAACCGCCGCCGGAAGAACTCCGGCTTCTATTTGAATGATTTCCTGTACTCATGCTCCTACTCACCCTGTCTTAATATCATACTGTATGTAATTTTGCCTCTGTAAAAATCATCTTGTGCAAATTACTCTCACACGATAACAGTATACCATAATCTGCGCAAAATGGAATCAGTTTTTTCCCATTTTACTAATTTTCCAAAATGTGTTACTATACTATTACCAAATTATTTCAAAAATTGCAAAAGGAAGAAAAAAACATGAATTATGTAGATTTACACGTCCATTCCACTGCGTCTGACGGTACCTTATCCCCTGCCGAGGTTGTCTCCTATGCTGCCTCCAAGTCTCTGGCAGCCATCGCCTTAACAGACCACGATACCGTAGACGGCATCCCTTCCGCCCGCCAGGCAGCCGCCTCGTATCCCCTGGAATTCATTCCCGGAATCGAGCTGTCCTGCTTCTACTCTGCTTCCCATTCTGACACGGAAATCCACATTCTAGGCCTGTATATTGATGATGCCGCCCCAGCCCTCAAAGAAGGGTTAAGTCGCCTGGTCAGGATCCGCGAAAGGAGAAACGAAGCTATGCTGGCCCGTTTTCGCGAAGACGGATTTGACATTTCCATGGAAGATTTACAACATGGCAATCCGGACACTGTCATCACAAGGGCCCATTTTGCCAGAGTCCTGACAGAAAAAGGCTATGTGCCGTCTATGGATAAGGCATTCAGCAAATATCTTCAGTACGGTGGCCGCTACTGCAACCGCAAAGAGGTGGTGACCCCGGAAGAATCTATGGAGCTTTTGCGCCTGGCTGGCGCCTGGCCCTGTCTGGCCCATCCCATGCAGTACCATATGGGGTATGAGCAGATAAAAACCCTGGTTCTGGAATTAAAAGCCATGGGATTAAAGGGCCTGGAAGTCTATCATTCCTCCCAGAACCCCCTCCAAAGCTCCAAATTAAACGAGATGGCAAAACAACTGGGCTTGCTTCCTTCCGGCGGTTCTGACTTTCACGGCCGAAACAAACCGGACATCGAGATCGGAAGAGGCCGAGGCGGCCTGCGGGTATCCTACGCCCTGTTAAAGGATATCAAACTGTCCCATTTTGGAAATCTGTCATAAAGTAAAAAACTTTCAAAAATTTGTAAACTGTGGCAAGCAGAATCTCATATGATGGAGTGTAAACAAAATCTTTGGAGGAACATAATATGAGTGATTTAGCGGCAACAAATTGTGGTTGTGAGTGTACATCAGGAGGCAACAGCGGATGCAACATTATCTATTTGATTCTTCTGCTGTGCTGCTGCGGCAACGGCTTCGGATGCTTCGGAGGCAATAACTGCGGATGCGGTAACGGCGGCGGAATCGACATCGTCTGGGTTATCATCCTTCTGTGCTGCTGTGGCAATGGGGGCGGCTTCTGCTGCTGCTAATCGGTATTTTGGTCTTTGCGGGCTGCCGGCTCTCTCCCGGCAGCCCCTTTTCATTTGTTTCTTATTGGAATCGAAGATTACTCTTTCTCACAGCATCCCCAGTTGGTCTTTTTTCCCTTCCCGCTTCGGTTCGTCCTCTGCCGGTTATTTCGCATCTGGTTTCCCCTCCACCAATCTCCTCCTCTGTACATTCCTCTCATACAATCCTCGTCAACCTCATATACAGCATTGCCATCTATAATTAAATGGGACGACATAGACTAAAGTCCTCCAATCGCTTAACATTTTTCTTTACTATTATGATATGCGTCATATTTTTCAGGTTCCCCACATACACTTTCATCAAAGAACCGTGAAAAGCAGGCCACTTATGAATGACGAGCCAACCATGAAACTTACTGATTTTGATTATCTTACTGGTGACCACCATCTCCAGATGCTGAAAGCCGCCCTTCCATATGTCAATGTCTCGGAGCAGAAGTTTCTGTCTATCCTGATCAAATGCCAGGAACTTAGCCGCACCCTCTCTCTGTTTGAAAATGATGAGTCTGCCGCTTTGGGCATCTGTTCCCTGGATGCATCCGCTCCCCGCTCTCCCCTCGACATGCTGGCAGCCATAAAGCCGTACGGAAATACCAATGAACAAGATTTCATCGACTTAATCTGCAACTTCATCCAGGGATACCGGCTCAGCAGCCAAGTTCAGGAAATGCGGGCGCAGAACGCCGATAGGGATTCCGATTCTGCCTCCCCCATGCACCGGCTGCCTTTAGAACAGCTGAAAGCCTTTTTATCCCCGGAACAACAGTCCCGTCTGGATAACCTTACCCTGTTAATGCAGGCTGTCCAACAATTTGCCTAGTGAGTCTGCATACGCCCGGCAACGGACGTGCCACCATACTCGAAAGTTTGGCGGGCGCACTGGGCATACCTGATTGCTTGCCGCCTAATCGGCGGCGGACTTTCAAAGTAAAGAAAGGAGAACGGCTATGTGCGAAGACTGGAAAAAAGACCCTCGGATCCAGGCTATGAATCCGGAGAAAATAGAATTCTTGTCAAAATTAACAGATGAGATAAAGCGTACCCCTAAAAACCAGCTGATGAACCGATTCCTAACCCTGTCTCTGGAAGCCAACCAAAGGGGCATCGCATTCTCGGATCAGGAGACAGAGCTGATGACCAGTATTCTGATCAATTATATGAATCCTGCAGACAGGGGAAAAGTCAGCCTGCTACACACTCTCTCACAAAAATTAGCCTCCAGGCGAAGCTGACTCGTTCAGCTGCCTGAAGGCTCTTTTCTACAACATAGGGACTAGATATTCGTCTCTGTCGTCCGGAATATCAAAATTGCTCCTATCCCAGCGATGGCCACAGCAGCCACCAGCATCACCTGGATCCCCAACAGGTCAATGATCGCTCCGCCTACCGTAGAGCCAATTACTGTACCCATGGTGCTGGTCATAGTCATATACGCCTGCCCCTGCACCTTATCGTGCTCTTCCATCAGGCAGTTCACATAATATACCGATGCCACAGAGAACAGCGCATACCCCAGCATCTGGAAAGCATGGGCCACATAAATCCCTGCCATACTGGAAAATGCAAAAATGCCCACAATCTTGAACAGGAAAAAAACTCCAGATATCCTTAGCCACGTGCCGCTTTTTAATTTCCTGACCATCACCACAAAGAAAAACATGGTGGGAACCTCACTGAGAGCGGAGATGGCCAGTGCAATCCCCATGGAGGTGCTGTCCCCGCCTTTGCTTTCTATAATCTGAAACAGGAAATTGCTGATCAGTCCATAGCCGGTAAACGCCAGGGTCCATCCTGCCACCAGGAGAAGAAACTTAGGGTATTTGCTGAAAAATGCATGCCCTGAGGCAGACATCTTCTCCATAGCTTCCGGCTGGTGAGGCAAGTCCTGCTCCTTTGGGAACAGTTTAAGGCCAAGGGCAAACAATCCACTGGTGATGAACATGCCAAAAGCCAGAACATGGGAGCCTATGGAAGCCGTCACAAACCCAACCACGCTGGTAAGCACCGCGTAAGCGATGGAGCCCATCCCTCTGGCCAGCCCAAAATTCAAATCACTTCCACGGTTGATGCTCTCCATCCCCATAGCGCACACCAAGGGAAGGGCTACCTGAAAAATCACCCGCAGCGTACTGTAAAGAGCAGCCACCAAGACTTTGTTCCTCGTCACGACCAAAAGTGCAGAAAGAGATGTCATGGCCAGCCCGAAGGCCAGAGACATAGTTCTCAAGGTTATCCTCTCACTTTTATCCACTACAGAGCCCACCCAGGGCTGCATCACCGTGGATACGGCCCCTGCAAGGCCGATCAAAAGGCCGATCTGCGTATTGCTGAACCCTTCTCCCAGCAGATAGACGCTGGCATAGGAGGAAATAATGCAGCTGCTCATCCAGTAGGCAGCCTGCACCAAAGCATATTTTGTGGTAATAGTGCCCCTTATCTTTTTCATAGCCAATTCGTTTTCAATTCCTTTTCCAACTCTTCAAACAATGCCAGATAGTTCTCCTTTGTCCGCTCTATGAGCGCAGCGGCAGCCTCTTCATTATAAGAATGTGAAACCTCATTGCGTCTATCCAGAAGTTCAAGCCATCCCGCTTCATCCTGTATCATACCTGCAGCGTATGCTGACTTAATGATGAGTTTCGGAGAGCCTGTCTTCCCCTCTCCAAACCCATGGCGTTCCAAACTCTCTTTCATGGCTTTCCATGACCGCTCAAAACAGATGGAAAACAGATTCACTAACCCAGTCTCCGTCACCACGTCATAGGGAGCCGAATAATTTCTGCACAGTTTTAGATTGCTTAAAGAACTTGAAAAATTCTCAAGCTTTTTCATACAGCACAACCCCCTCTTCTTCTATGGACTTTAACAGCGGCTTCTGAACAGGCCCATCCAAATTAACCACATCGAACATTAAAAGCGTACGGACTTCATCGTCAATATCCAGACGAAACTCCACTATATTTCCACCGCTTACTGCCAAGTCAATATCACTTCGTTCCTTATTGTCGCCCCTGGCCCTGGAACCAAATAAGATAACCTTCTCTATCTGGTATTTCTGAGCCAGTGCAACAATTTCTTCCCGAATATGTGAATCCAGATTCATCCTCTCATCTCCATCTAACAGACAAACGCCTGATGCCTTTGTCTATTTTTGCACAAGGTTGATGATCTTCTTCGGAACATAAATTTCCTTTACGATGGTTCCAGTCAGCTTGTCCCTTACTGCTTCCTTTCCTGCAGCGATGGCCTCTTCCTTGGAAGCCTCCGCAGAAATCTTCACCACCGCCCTGGTCTTTCCGTTGATCTGTACGGCGATCTCAATCTCATCCTCTTTCATGGCATCCTCATCGCACTGGGGCCACTGGGCATGGAACACGCTGTCGGTTCCGCCTAACTGCTGCCACAGTTCCTCGCCGATATGGGGGGCAAAGGGAGCCAGAAGCACCACGAAAGTCTTAAGGGTCTCCTTGTCGATGCCGCCTTCCTTCTTGGCCAGCTCAATCAGCTTGTTGTTGTACTCCATGAAACCAGAGATCACCGTATTTAAGTTAAACTGGCTGAACCGCTGCTCGATGTCAAAGATCAGCTTATGGCGCAGGCGCAGCATCTCTTTGGATGGCTTTACATCCTTATCCTTGCTGTCCATCACCAGGTTCCAAAAACGATTTAAGAACCGGCTTACGCCCTCAATTCCTCTGTCGTCCCACTCCGCATCCAGCTCCGGTGGTCCCACAAACAGCTCATACATTCTCAGAGAATCGCAGCCGTAATCCCGGACCAGATCGTCGGGAGAGACCACATTTCCCTTGGACTTGCTCATCTTGATGCCGTTCTTTCCGGTGATCATGCCCTGGTTAAACAGCTTGGTAAAGGGCTCGTCAAAATCAATGGCTCCGATGTCATACAAAAATTTGGTGTAGAACCTGGAATACAGCAGGTGAAGCACCGCATGCTCCACACCGCCGATATACATATCCACCGGCAGGTATTTGTCTGCCTTCTCCTTGGACACCAGCTCCTTGTCGTTGTGGCTGTCCACATACCGCAGGAAATACCAGGAAGACCCTGCCCACTGGGGCATGGTGTTCGTCTCTCTCTTGGCCGGGCCGCCGCACTCCGGACAGGTACAGTTGACCCACTCATCAATGGCAGCCAGCGGCGACTCGCCGGTTCCTGTGGGCTGATAGCTTTCTACCTCCGGAAGCTGTAAGGGAAGCTCTTCCTCCGGAACTGCCACATTGCCGCACTTGGGGCAGTGAATGATGGGGATAGGCTCGCCCCAGTAACGCTGTCTGGAGAACACCCAGTCCCGCAGCTTGTAGTTCACTGTCTTTTTCCCCAGTCCTCTGGCCTCTATCATAGCCGGGGCTTCTCTCTTAAGTTCTGCGGATTCCCTGCCGTTCCACTCTCCGGAATTGATCATGGTTCCGCTGGCCTCGGTGTAGGCCTCAGTCATATTTTCAATCTCTTTTCCATCCTTGGCGATTACCTGAATGATGGGAATATCAAATTTCTTCGCAAACTCAAAGTCTCTGTCATCGTGGGCCGGCACACACATGATGGCTCCGGTACCGTAGTCTACCAGTACATAATCTGACAGCCAGATAGGAATCTTAGCGCCGTTTAAGGGATTGACGGCATAGCTTCCTGTGAAGACGCCGGTCTTTTCCTTGTCCTGCATCCGGTCTACATTGGAACGCATGGAGGAATCGAAAATGTATTTCTCCACTGCCTCTCTGGTCTCATCCGTGGCCAGATCCTTTGCCAGTTTGTGCTCTGGAGCCAGAACCATGAAGGTGGCTCCGTAAAGGGTATCCGGCCTGGTGGTATAGACCGTGATCTTCTCTTCTTTCCCTTCTACCTGGAAATCCACTTCTGCACCGTAAGATTTGCCGATCCACTCGGTCTGCATCTTCTTTACTTTCTCCGGCCAGTCCAGCTTGTCCAGATCATTTAACAGCCGCTCTGCGTAAGCCGTGATCTTTAACATCCACTGGCGAAGGTTCTTCTTGGTCACCGTGGCGCCGCACCGTTCGCAGCAGCCGTTGACCACTTCCTCGTTGGCCAGACCGGTCTTGCAGGAAGGGCACCAGTTGATCGGGAATTCCTTCTCATAGGCCAGGCCTTTCTTGAACATCTGGACAAAAATCCACTGGGTCCACTTGTAGAATCCCGGATCTGTGGTGTTGACTTCCATGTCCCAGTCATAGATGGAGGCGATCTGGTTGATCTGCTTCTTAATGTTCTTTACATTCTCTGCCGTGGAGATGGCCGGATGGATCCCCATCTTGATGGCGTAATTCTCCGCCGGAAGGCCGAAGGCATCCCACCCCATAGGATGGATCACATAATGCCCTTTTAAAATCTGATAACGGCTCCACACATCAGAGATCACATAACCTCTCCAATGCCCTACATGCAGACCGCTGCCAGACGGGTACGGGAACATATCCAGACAATAATATTTTGGCTTTTTGCCGTCGTTGACATTGATGGGATTCTTCTCCCAATTCTCTCTCCACTTCTTCTCAATGGCGCTGTGGTTGTATGCTGCCATGACTGTCCTCCTTTTTGTTTACATAATGGAATACCGAATAAAGAGTCCGGCAAGCCGGACTCTCACGCTGGAGCGCGGCTGCGTAAACAGCCATCTTCCTCCTGGCGCAGGCATTGGGTCGCTTAAACGACATGTTTCCTTTCCATTGCAGTGCGTTCCTCGGGTCGCGTTTTTGTTTCATAGGATGCCATTTCCTATGAAATAAAAATACGCCTCTATCCCTTAGGATAGAGACGCTTAAAATCTGCGCGGTACCACTCTAATTCATGCCTTGGCATGCACTCATCAGGGTAGCAAGATGGCTTACCCTTCTCCTGATAACGGACGGAATCCGGCAACGCTTACTGGGGAAACCATAGCTTTTCTCTCCCTGCACGGTCTCCGGTTCGGCACGCTACTCCAAGGCCAGTTCACAAAAGGTATGCCGCTGCCTTCCACCCCCGACAACTCTCTGTATGCTTCCCTGATGCTACTCTTCCTCTTCCCTGTATTTGAACTGTTTATAAATTTAACACATTTCTATTTTTCTGTCAACAAGGAACATGAGGAATTCCAGATATCGCAGTCATGTCAGCTAAGCTTCGAATCCCGAAGCAGATCTCCCACGTCATCTCCTGCAAAAGAATTGACAATCCGGTCCATCTCGTCTTTGGATCTGGCATCCTTGCATTTTAAGATAATATGCTCCTTCTCCGCTTCGGTTAACCGGTCATAACCTGCCCTGGCGTTTGGGTTCATCATAAGCACCATCCCAAGCCCCAGAGGAAAATTAGAAAAGCCGTCATCCATCATTCATTCACCTCCGCAGATAGTATGCGGATGGCAGCTTTCTTCTATTCTTGAAACGCAATGACATAATCTGTCATTTATTGTCTGATTAAACGGCAGGATAATCTATCCCTACTTTCCTCCGAGACAGAGCCGCCTCCTTTTCTTGTCACTGCCTTTATCAGAAATTCATGACAAAAAAGATTATGCCAGCAATCAGATACAAAATCATCCCGGCGTTACACATAACAGCCAGAAACCATTTTCCTGCCGGAATATTTTTCTTCTCTTCATAGAGAAAAAGCTCTCTCCGATAATAGACCAACAGGATAACCGTCGCGATCACATACCCAAGCATCACCATCACCTGAGCGAAGACAAGAAGGAGTCCGGCGACTCCCCAATCTTCCACCAATTCCAATACATAAAGGGAGACAAAGCTGCCACAGAAATTGATCATCATGTGAAGCCCGATGGTGTGAAGAATATTGCCAGTTCGCAGATACACCAGGGCAAAGATGGCCCCCAGGGCAAATGCATAGAAGAACTGGTAAAAATTCCCGTGGGCAATGCCAAAAATCAATCCGGATATCAGCATGGAAGTCGCCTGTCCATATCCGGCGATCCGGTCAAGGAGAAATTTGCGGAAAACCAATTCTTCCATGACCGGCCCCACAGTGACTACCACCAAGAGAATCAGCCAGGGCTGCATATCACTGATCAGGATATCCAGGTCATTGGCCATAGGAAGTCCTGTTATGGCTTTCAGAATAGCATTGACCGCCTGTCCGATGATATTCCCAAGGTACATGCATCCCATACAGACCACGAAGATCCCCATATATTTTCCTAGATTCATCGATTCCTTCCAAGTCTGCCTGGCCTTAGGGAGTCTGCGCATGATCAGATAGAAAAAGAATGTCGCCAACGGATACATGGACAGCATGCAGACCATCATCCACAGATTCCATCCGGTCTCGCTCTCTGGCGCCTCAAACAGCAGATACGCCACAACCTGGCTAGCCGTGGAAACCAGCAGATACACCACATAGGCCAGCCCGACAGTCCGAAAGCATCTCCTCAGAGAACGGATGTCATACCCCTTTTTTTCCGGCATCTTCTCAGCAATCACCGGCTGCCTCATTTCCCCCTGAACCCCGATTCCCCATTCTCCTGTAGTTTGCCCTTCCAGCTGTCTGTTATCCGTATATTCCATCTTACACACCTCTTGCGTCTTACTTCCAACGTTTTCCTGCATTGTTCTCTGTAACTTGTCTCTTCTATAAATTGTCACAAGCCTGTCCGGCCTGTCATAAAAACCCTGCATCTTTATTCAGATGCAGGGTTAACTATGAAAACGCACACACAATCTTCTGGCTGCCGCCAGTGGCCTATTACCCTTCTGCGCTCTCTAACTTAGAGGCTCTGGCCTCCACTTCCTTCTTCTGTACATCGCCAGGTGCCTGCTCATAACGGCTGAACTCATACTCAAAGATACCGATACCACCGGTCATAGAACGAAGATCCGTGTTGTATCCAAACAATTCGGACATTGGAATATCTGCCTCAATGATCTGTTTGCCGTGATGATCAGAGTTCATGCCAAGCACGCGGCCTCTCCTGCGGTTTAAGTCGCCCATGATGTCGCCGGTAAATTTATCCGGCACGGTAACCTTAAGGGATGCGATCGGCTCCAAAAGAACCGGGTTTGCCTCCATAAATGCTTTCTTGAAGGCAAGAGTAGCTGCCATCTTGAACGCAAGCTCGGAAGAGTCAACCGGATGATAGGAACCATCCAACAAAGTTGCCTTCACGCCCACAACCGGGTAAGCAGCCAACGGTCCCTTCAGGACGCATTCCTGAATTCCCTTCTCAACTGCCGGGAAGTAGTTTTTCGGAACAGCGCCGCCAAATACTTTCTCCTCAAAGGCATAGGCTGTCTCTAAGTCTCCCAAAGGCTCAAAGGACATCTTCACATCGCCGTACTGGCCATGGCCGCCGCTCTGCTTCTTATACTTACCCTGAGCCTCCACTTTCTTGCGGATGGTCTCGCGGAAGGCGAATTTAGGCTTGCTTAACTCTACTTCTACTTTGTAACGGTTAAGCAGCTTGCTTACCACAACTTCCAGCTGCTGGTCACCGATACCGTAGAGAAGGGTCTGCCGGTTCTCTTTATCGCTTACCGCCTTTAATGTCAGGTCTTCTTCCATCAGTTTTGCAAGTGCGCTGGCAACCTTGTCATCATCGCCTTTTGTCTTGGTGGTGTAACGCATATAGGTGTAAGGAACCGAAGTCTTCGGCTTATGGTATACGATGGGAGCAGTGCGCAGGGCCAACGTATCGCCAGTCTGGGTCACACTCAGTTTCGCCACAGCTCCAATATCGCCGGAATGCAACTCCTTTAACTCGATCTGCTCTTTTCCTCTCAGGGTATAGACTTTTCCGATCCGCTCCTCGGTATCCTTATTTACATTATAAGAGGAGGAATCTGGTTTCAGGATACCGGTACATACCTTAACCAGGGAGTATTTGCCGATAAATGGATCTACAATGGTCTTGAATACCCGCATGGATACAGACACTTCATCGTTATACTTGGCAACAAAGCGTTCGCCTGTGGATACATCCACGCCGATGCACTCATAGTGGTCTGGCGACGGGAAATATTTATCTACTGCCTGAAGAAGCATCTTGGCACCTTGTCCGTTGATACCAGAACCCAGCATCACCGGCACAATGTTGCCATCGATCACATGCTCCCGAAGGGCGGAAGAAATCTCTTCGTAGGTAAATTCCTCACCGGAGAAATAGCGTTCCATGTATTCCTCACTGGTCTCTGCAACTGCTTCCATAAGGGCCTCGCGGCAGATATTCAAATTCTTCTGGGAATACTCTGGAATCTCGCACTCTTCATAATCACTTAAAGTGGTAAACTTCCTTCCTTTCATCTTCACAACGTTGACGAAACCCACAAACTTCTCATTCTCACGGATCGGAAGGTGGAACGGAGCAATCTTGCGCCCGAACCGGGTCTCCAGCTTTAACACCAGTTCCCGATAGCTGGCATGGTCGTCATCCATATTGGTAACAAAGATGATCCTGGGAAGATTATACTGTTCACAGATCTCCCACGCCTTCTCTGTACCCACCTCAATTCCCGCCTTGCAATTTACCACGATCACGGCTGCGTCCGCCACACTGACAGCTTCCTCTACCTCCCCTACAAAATCGAAATAGCCAGGAGTATCTAAGAAATTGATCTTGATCGGCCCGTCCTCTCCCTTGTACTCAAGGGGCACCAGGGAAGTGGAAATGGAAAACTGTCTCTTCGTCTCTTCCTTATCATAATCACTGATGGTGGATCCGTCCACAACAGTGCCCATTCGTTTGGTGACTCCGGTCATCAGGGCCATTGCTTCCACCAGGGTCGTCTTGCCTGCGCCGCCATGGCCTAACAATACGACGTTACGGATTTGTTTGGTTCCATACACGTTCATAAAAATTCCTCCTCGCATTTAAATGAATCGGCACGCGCCGCTTCGCGTCATCTGCCAAGTCGTTGGAACGCATTCCGATTGGGAAACTTATATTTCACAAGCGTTCCTCCTGTACTTGAAATTAGCCTATGAGGATATTCTACTAAAAAATTCTGAAATTTACAAGCAATTTGTGAGATTTAGCTACTTTTTTCGTAATCCTTCTAAAACAATGTTATAACATTAAATCTCGCTTTTTACTTTAAAGTTTCAAAGTTCAACGTGTCAAAGCATTGACAATCTCCTTTCCTTGATTTACAATGGGGAAGATCTAAATTTTTTTTAACGAGGAAACGATTATGATTATTATTATGAAACCAGGCGCTTCCCAGGAAGCGGTTGAAAAAGTTACTGCAATGATTCAGTCCAAAGGGCTTCAGGTCCATCTTTCCAAAGGAGACGAGGTGACCATCGTAGGCGTGGTAGGCGACAAGACCAAGCTTCATGGCTCCAACATTGAGATTTCCGACGGGGTGGACAAAATTGTCAATGTGACAGAATCCTACAAGCTGGTAAACAAGAAATTCCATCCGGAGAATTCCGTGATCTCTGTAGGGAACACGTCCATCGGCCCGGAGACATGTACGGTTATGGCCGGCCCTTGTGCTATCGAGAATCATGACCAACTGCTTCAGTGTGCTTATGCGGTTAAAAAATCCGGGGCCACGTTCCTGCGGGGCGGCGCCTACAAGCCCAGGACTTCCCCCTACTCCTTCCAGGGCCTTGAGGAGGAAGGCCTTCAATATATGAAGGAGGCCAGAGAGGCCACAGGGCTCAATATCATCTGCGAGGTAACCAGCCTTCGCGCCCTGGAGACTGCCGTCAAGTATGTGGACATGCTGCAGATCGGCGCACGGAATATGCAGAATTTTGAACTGTTAAAAGAGGTGGGAAAATCTGGTATCCCTGTCTTGTTAAAACGGGGGCTGGCGGCTACCATCGATGAGTGGCTGAACGCGGCGGAATACATTATCTCGGAAGGAAACCCCAATATTGTGCTGTGTGAACGTGGCATCCGGACCTACGAGACTGCTACCCGGAATACCCTGGATATCAGCGCTGTCCCGGTTATCCGGGCCAAGAGCCACCTTCCCATCATTGTGGATCCCAGCCATGCTACCGGTGTCCGTGCCTATGTGGAGCCTCTCTCCAAGGCCGCCGTGGCAGTAGGGGCCGACGGGTTGATGATCGAGGTTCACCCATGCCCGGCCTGCGCCATGTCTGACGGTCCCCAGTCGCTGACTTTTGAACAGTTCGATACCCTGATGAAGGATTTGAAACCATACATGGAATTAGCCGGGAGGAAATAGCTATGACAGATTCTGCCATCGCCTTTATCGGTTTTGGCCTTATTGGCGGCTCTATCGCCCGGGGAATGAAGCGTGCACGGCCGGATATCACCGTCATGGCCTATATGCGGACCAGGGCAAAGCTGGAGCAGGCCAAAGAGGACGGGATTGTGGATGTCATTTTGGACGGGATCGGGGAGGAACTTCGAAGCTGCGACTTCATTTTCCTGTGTACTCCGGTAGAATATAATGCCTGGTATCTCTCTGCTGTCCGCCCCTACTTAAAGGAAGGGGCCATCGTCACAGATGTGGGAAGCACGAAGACGGATATTCATGAGCATGTGAAAACCCTTGGCATGGAATCGTTCTTTATCGGCGGGCATCCCATGGCCGGCTCAGAGAAGACCGGATATGAGAATTCCACGGATCATCTGCTGGAAAATGCTTACTATATTATCACGCCCACCTTGCTGTCTAGGGAATCGGATGTCCGCCGGCTAGTAAACCTGGCAAAAATGATCGGATCCATCCCCATCGTGCTGGATTACCGCCGCCACGATGAGATCACAGCAGCTATCAGCCATCTGCCCCATGTGGTTGCCTCCAGCCTGGTCAACCTGGTTAAGGATTCAGACGGGGAAGAAGGGATGATGAAACGGCTGGCTGCCGGGGGATTCAAGGATATCACCCGGATCGCATCCTCTTCTCCTGAGATGTGGCAGCAGATCTGCATGGCCAACCGGGAAAACCTGGCAGATATCCTGCGGCAGTACATTTCTTCTCTTCAGGCTATTTTAAAGGATCTGGAGACCTCAGACAGCCAGGCTTTGTATGATCTGTTCGAGACTTCAGGGCGCTACCGGAATTCAATGTCAGACAAGTCCAAGGGGGCCATTGTTCCAGAGTACTCCTTTACTGTGGATATCGTGGACGAAGTGGGATCCATCTCCACCTTGTCTGTGATTCTGGCTTCCAAGGGGATCAGCATCAAGAATATCGGAATCAATCACAACCGGGAACACGGGGAGGGAGCACTCAGGATTTCGTTCTACGATAAAGAGTCAATGGACGCGGCTTGGGGACATCTGGCGAAATATCATTATGAGATGATGGCCAATTGAACTGTATGGATGCCTTATCCTGTCTTTGGGAGCAGACATGAAATCCCATGTGCCGCAGCAAACTTTTCAAGATTTATGAAGCCCCAATGGCACAGGCATCGTTAAGCCAGGAACACTGGAAAAAGGTTATATGGAATGGAAAGGAATGAACGGGAAATGAACGTTTCAAAAGCAAAAGGACTTCGAGGGGAAGTGGTGGTTCCCGGAGATAAATCCATCTCCCACCGAAGTGTTATGTTCGGTTCGATTGCAAAGGGAACAACGGAAATCCACAATTATCTTCAGGGGGCGGATTGCCTGTCTACGATTTCTTGTTTTCGGAAAATGGGAATTGAAATTGAGAATCAGGGAGATCGGGTGCTGGTTCACGGAAACGGGCTTCACGGCCTTACGCAGCCAGATACGTGTCTGGACTGTGGAAACAGCGGAACAACCACCCGGCTGATCTCCGGGATCCTGGCTGCCCAGGATTTTCAAGTTATTCTTACAGGGGATGATTCCATTCAAAAACGCCCTATGAAGCGGATCATAGAGCCTCTCTCTCTGATGGGGGCAGACATTACCAGTGTCAGGGGAAATGGGTGCGCTCCCTTACGGATCACAGGAAAGCACCTTCACGGCATCCATTATACATCCAAGGTGGCATCCGCCCAAGTAAAGTCTGCTATTCTTCTGGCAGGGCTATATGGAGACAGTGAAACCAGAGTGACTGAACCCTATGTTTCCAGAAATCACAGTGAGATTCTGCTGCGGCATTTTGGTGCAGATGTGTGGACAGAAGCCACTACCGCCGCCATCCGGCCTGCCCAAGAGCTTCATGGCAATGTGGTTCATGTGCCAGGGGATATCTCCTCCGCCGCATTTTTTATCTGTGCCGGCCTTATGGTGCCAAATTCTGAGATCCTGATCCGGCAGGTGGGAATCAATCCCACCCGCGACGGAATCCTTAAGGTCTGCAGGAACATGGGCGCTGACTTGGAAATCCTTAATGCCAGTACAGACGGCGGCGAGCCTACTGCCGATATTCTGGTGAAAACCTCTTCCCTTCACGGTACAGTCATCGGAGGGGCTATCATTCCCACCCTGATCGATGAGATCCCCATGATCGCTGCTATGGCCTGCTTTGCCCAGGGGGAGACTGTTATCAAAGACGCGGCGGAGTTAAAGGTCAAGGAATCCAACCGCCTTGCGGTCATGGTAAATGCTTTGCAATCTATGGGAGCTGACGTGACAGAGACAAAAGACGGCATGATCATCCGTGGAGGAAAGCCGATTCACGGCGCGGTTATCGACAGCCATATGGATCACCGGATCGCAATGACCTTTGCCGTCACCGGACTATGTGCTGACGGAAAGACCCAAATTGTAGGCGCTGAATGCGTGAATATCTCTTATCCGGAATTCTATGGAGACTTGCAAAACCTGATGCAGTAACGCTTCCGCGGCCATGCCGGTGTCAATGGTTCTCTATTTTCTCATTCGTTTATAATAATTGGGATTCAGCCGATATTCTTCATATAACCGCAGGCTCTAAAAAGCAGAGCCTATGAACTTATTACGTTTGAGATCACTGGGGGAAATGGCATGGCAAAAGTCAATGGAGACATCAACATCAACGGAACAGGAGCCAGGCAGGAAGTCACATCGGATGCCAGACAGGAAGCTGAGATCCTGAAAGCCAAGGCCAATCTGGAGGCGGAACAGATCTTTATGGAAGGCGCTGCCAAGCAGATCGCCAAAATCAAGGAAAATATGGAGAGGGAACGGTCTTCTTCCTCCCGGGAGCTGGAGGATGCCAAACGAGATACTGCCCACATCTCCCAGACAAGAAGATGGCACGGCTCCGGCAGGGTGGACCCGGAGCATCCAGATTCCTCATGGAATCTGGAGATGGAGACAGAGC
>CANDZL010000066.1:0-21220 GCA_947425205.1 uncultured Hungatella sp.
TGTGACACAGAAGAACCCGGATGTGCTGGATCCGGAGTGGGAAGATTTATACCATGTGGGAACCATTTCCATGGTCAGACAGCTGGTGAAGATGCCAGGCGGGGTGATCCGGGCCATGGTGGAAGGAACAAAGCGGGCGCAGCTTTTGTCTCTGGCCACGGAAGATTCCATGCTGGTAGGCCAGGTGGAACTTATTGTGCCTGAGGAAGAAGAACCAGATTATGGGGCAAGAGACGCCATGGTTCAGGTGCTGAAAGAAAAATTGGAAGAATATGGGGCAGGCTATCCCAGATTTGCCAAGGAAACCCTGCCGGGCCTGTTGGCCATTTCGGATCTGGATCAGCTGATTGATCAGAGTTGTCTGCAGATTTCCTGGGATTATCTGGTACGCCAGGAGTTTCTGGAAGCTACAGACACAGACACCCGCTATGAGATACTGCTCCGTCACCTGTTCACAGAGATTGAGGCAGGGCGGATCAAACAGGAATTTCAGAACAAGGTGCGGTCTGCCATCAATAAGAATCAGAAGGAATACATATTGAGAGAGCAGATGCGCGTCATACGGGACGAGTTGGGAGAGAACAGCCCTTCCGGCGATGTTTTAGAGTATGAGAAACGATTGGAGCAGCTGAAGGCTGACAAGGAGACCAAGGAAAAACTCCAAAAGGAAATCAACCGGCTAAAGGATATGTCTAGCACCAGCCAAGAGGCCAACGTGATCCGAACGTATATCGAGACACTGCTGGAGCTTCCATGGAAGAAGGCATCCAAGGATAACAATGACATCTGCTATGCAGAGCAGATTCTAAATGAAGACCATTACGGCCTGGAGAAAGTTAAGGAGCGGGTATTGGAGTACCTGGCAGTCCGTGCCCTGACGAAAAAGGGAACCGGACCGATTCTCTGTCTGGTTGGGCCTCCTGGAACAGGCAAAACATCCGTGGCCCGTTCGGTGGCCAGAGCGTTGAATAAAAAATATGTGCGCATCAGCTTAGGCGGCGTTCGGGATGAGGCGGAGATCCGAGGCCACCGGAAAACTTATGTGGGCGCAATGCCAGGGCGGCTGGTGGAAGGGCTTCGCCAGGCAGGTGTGAGCAACCCCCTTATGCTTCTGGACGAGATCGACAAGATCAGCTCTGACTACAGAGGAGACGCATCCTCCGCCCTTTTGGAGGTGCTGGACGGGGAACAGAACATGAAATTCCGGGATCATTATGTGGAGACTCCCATTGATCTGTCCCAGGTTTTGTTTATCGCTACAGCCAACACCACCCAGACCATCCCTAAGCCTTTGCTGGACCGGATGGAGATCATCGAGATCAACAGTTATACAGAGAATGAAAAGTTCCATATTGCCAAAAACTATCTGGTGAGAAAGCAGATGGAGAAAAACGGCCTTCCTCAGGGGCAGCTTACCATCAGTGACCGGGGGATAAAGCGGATCATCCACAATTACACCAGAGAAGCTGGTGTCCGGAATTTAGAGCGCCGGATCGGAGACATCTGCCGCAAGTCCGCCAGAAAATATCTGGAGGACAAGGAGGCCAGGATACGGGTGACAGAGGCCAATCTGGAACATTATCTGGGAAAGGAAAAAGTTTCCTTTGAAGATGCCAATGTGGAAAACCAAGTGGGGATTGTCCGCGGGCTGGCATGGACCAGCGTAGGTGGGGACACGCTTCAGATTGAGGTAAACGTGATGCCTGGCAAGGGAGAACTAAAGCTGACTGGCCAGATGGGGGATGTCATGAAGGAGTCCGCCCAGATTGCGTTGACATTTGTCCGCGCTGCCTGTCCCAAATATCAGGTGAAGGAACACTTTTTTGAGAAACATGACCTTCATATTCATATTCCGGAAGGAGCGGTTCCAAAAGACGGGCCGTCGGCAGGGATTACTATGGCCACAGCCATGATCTCGGCGGTGACCGACCAGCCGGTGGACTGCAAGACAGCTATGACAGGGGAGATCACTCTGCGGGGGCGGGTGTTGCCTATCGGAGGTTTGAAGGAGAAAATTCTTGCAGCCAAGATGGCGCATATGAAGAAGGTACTGGTACCGGACAAGAACCGACCTGATATTGGGGAACTGTCAAAGGAGATTACGAAAGGCCTGGAGATTGTGTATGTGAAAGATATGGAGGAGGTTCTGAAGGAGGCGCTGGTGTCCGGGTAACAGAAACGTCTGTTATCAACAAAGCAAGACGCCGGCGTGCTATGCCAGGAAGGAGATGTGCATGATTATAAAGAAAGCAGAGCTGGAGACGGTCTGTGGAATAACTAGCAAGGTGCCGGATCATGACCAGCCGGAGTTTGCATTTGCAGGGAAATCCAATGTAGGAAAATCCTCTCTGATCAATGGGCTGATGAACCGGAAGTCTCTGGCCAGGACTTCCTCCCAGCCAGGGAAGACCCAGACCATCAATTTTTATCATATCAACGATGCGTTGTACTTTGTGGATCTTCCAGGCTATGGATATACGAAAGCTTCTGTGGAGGTAAAGACAAAGTGGGGAGAGATGGTTGAGCGATATCTCCACAAATCGTCTGTGTTGTGCGGTGTCTTTCTGCTGGTTGATATCCGGCATGAGCCGTCGGCCAATGACAAAACCATGTATCAGTGGATCATCCATAACGGATTTCATCCGGTTGTGATTGCCACGAAGTTAGACAAGATAAAACGCAGCCAGGTACAGAAACAGGTAAAGCTTTTGCGTACGGGGCTTGGAATGGAAAAAGAAGATATCCTGATCCCATTCTCTGCGGAGACAAAGCAGGGAAGAGAGGAGATCTGGGAATTCATTGAGAGGAGGATGGGCAGTGATGAAAGCATGGTGGAAGGAGAGCGTGGTATATCAGATCTACCCGAGAAGCTTTAAGGACACCAACGGAGACGGAATCGGAGACCTAAACGGCATTACGGAGAAGCTGGATTATCTGAAGGAACTGGGGGTTGATGTCATCTGGCTGTCGCCGGTCTATCAGTCTCCCAATGATGACAACGGCTACGATATCAGTGATTATCAGGCTATTATGCCGGAGTTTGGAACTATGGAGGATTTTGACCGGATGCTTGGGGAAGCCCACAAGAGAGGGCTTCGCATCGTCATGGATCTGGTGGTGAACCACACATCGGACGAGCACCCATGGTTCGTGGAAAGCCGCAAATCCACAGACAATCCTTACCGGGATTATTACATATGGAGGCAGGGAAAGGGAGGAGAAGAGACAGCCAGGAAAGAGCCCAATAACTGGGGATCTTTTTTCAGCGGTTCTGCCTGGGAGTATGACAAGGAGACAGACATGTATTTTCTTCATCTGTTCTCCAAAAAACAGCCGGATCTGAACTGGGAAAATGACAAAGTCCGGGAGGAAGTCTTTTCCATGATGGACTGGTGGCTGAAGAAGGGAATTGATGGGTTCCGCATGGATGTGATCAGCCTGATCTCCAAGGTGCAGAGTTTTCCAGATGGTTCAGCCAAGGAGCATTCTCCTTATGGAGATGCCGGCCCCTTTACGGCTAACGGCCCCAGAGTTCATGAGTATCTGAAGGAGATGAACCAAAAGGTACTGTCAAAGTATGACATTATGACTGTGGGAGAGGCTTCTGGGGTCACGGTGGAGGAAGCAAAGAAATACGCCTCCCTGGACGGATCTGAGCTTAATATGGTATTTCAGTTTGAGCATATGGATTTAGACGGAGGGGAGACCTTTAAGTGGAATGACAGGAAGATCGACCTGGTGGAGTTAAAAGAGACATTAAGTAAATGGCAGCGTGAACTGGACGGGAAGGCCTGGAACAGCCTGTACTGGGACAATCACGACCAGCCGAGAATCGTTTCCCGCCTGGGAGACGACAAGACCTACCGGGAGCGGTCTGCCAAGATGTTGGCCACCTGCCTTCATATGATGCAGGGAACGCCCTACATCTACCAGGGCGAGGAACTGGGAATGACCAATGTGCCGTTCCAGGGGATCGAAGATTTCCGGGATATCGAGAGTATCAACGCGTTCCGGGATCTGACAGGAAGAGGGATGGATGAGGAAACCGTCTTGCGGTACATCCGGTATAAGAGCAGGGACAATGCCAGAACGCCGTTCCAGTGGGATGACAGCCAGGCAGCCGGATTTACCACAGGAACCCCTTGGATCATGGTTAATCCGAATTATAAGGAAATCAATGCCAAAAGAGCACTGGAAGAAAAGGACTCTGTCTTTTACTATTATCAGAAGTTGATTCATTTAAGGAAGCAGTATCCGGTGATCGTATATGGACACTATGATCTTTTGCTTCCAGACAGCAGACAACTGTATGTCTATACCAGGGAGTATGAGGGAGACCGTCTTCTGACAATCTGCAATTTTACTGGCCAGAAGGTAGAGTATACGCTTTTAGACGGCTTTAAAGATGGGGAAATCCTGATATCCAACACAGGAAGGAGCCAGGCAGAGGAGGTTCTGGGACTGGAGCCCTATGAGGCGCTGGTGTTGTATGTTGGAAGGGCATAGGATAGCTAAATGATATGATTCCGGGGGCAGTACCTGCCCTTCTGAGATAACGTAGCCAAGAGAGGGACCTCAACGAAATGACATCGGGAGTGAACCGTTACTCTGGCGGGTTACTGCACAAAGAAAGGAATGGAGGCAAAAATGAGAAGAAGAAAAAGCCTTTCTGCCATTTCCCTGACGGATGACGAAAAGAAATGGATTGCTGACGAGATCAAAGCCTTTTACCTGGATGAGCGGGGAGAGGAGATCGGCATCATTGAACAGCAGCAGTTGATGGATCTGTTTGTGGAGAAGCTGGGGCCGGTTCTCTATGACAAAGGACTGGATGATGCCAGAAAATGGTATCAGAGACAGATGGAGAATCTGGAGTCAGATTATTATCTGCTTTACCGGGGGGATCAGGTTCGGTAAGAAAAGGATGAAGTCGGAGATCAATGAGATGAGATTGAGACGTTTTTGAAGGATTAAAAAGGAACTGCCTGCGGCTTATAGACCGCGTCAGTTCCTTTCTCTCTATTTTCCTGTCTGGTACAAACGATACGGTTACACCAGATAATTCTTCATAGCCTTCAAGGCATTTTTTTCCAGCCGTGACACCTGGGCCTGGCTGATATGGATTTCTTCCGCCACTTCGGTCTGAGTCTTCCCCTCGAAGAACCGCATGTCAATGATGTGGCGTTCCCGCTCTGGCAGCCGTTTCATAGCTTCATTTAGGGAGATATCCTCCACCCAGTTTTCCTCCAGATTCTTTTTATCACTGATCTGGTCCATCACATACAGAGGATCCCCTCCGTCGGTAAACACTGGCTCATAGAGGCTGACCGGAGTCTGGATGGCATCCAGCGCGTAGGTGATCTCCTCCTTGCTGATACCGATCTCATCGGCGATCTCCATCAGGGTAGGCTCCTTGGCATTCTTTCTGGTTAAGCCTTCCTTGGCATAGATGGCCTTGTAGGCAATGTCCCGCAGAGAGCGGCTGACTCGTATGGAATTGTTGTCCCTCAGATATCTCCGGACCTCGCCCAGAATCATAGGTACAGCATAAGTGGAAAATTTTACATTCTGAGACGTATCAAAATTATCAATGGCTTTGATCAGGCCAATACATCCAATCTGAAATAGATCATCTACATTTTCATTGCTGCCGGAGAACCGCTGAATAACGCTTAAGACCAGGCGCAGGTTGCCTTTGATATAGGTTTCCCTTGCATCCATGTCGCCTTCCTTGATTCTCTGGAAAAGCCCTTCTTTTTCCTCATTGGTCAGTAACGGAAGTTTTGAAGTGTTTACCCCGCAGATTTCTACCTTGTATACCGCCATAATCCATTACCTCCATGATTAAACATTTTGCGTATAACAAAATGATTTACGTTTTTGGATGGATTTATGCGGAAGAAGGGATGAAAAAAATTTCCTGTGGAAATTAAGAAAATGGCCTTGACAGAAACTTTTCCTGGTTTCTCTGTGAAATTCGTCTATTTTGCGGTATAATAGTCGAAGCAGATTGGCAGATTGGCAGTCTGGATCAACATACGGAGAGGAGTATAGAATATGCTGACAGATACAAGGAGATCACCCTTCGCCAAGGTTCATGGGATTGATCATGATGCAGTGAGACTGACCCCTGGCTTCTGGAAAGACTGCCTGGACATGTGTGCGGACGGGATCGTGCCGCAGATCAGAGCAATTTTTGAGGATAATGATGTAAGCCATGTGGTGGAAAATTTTCGGATTTGCGCCGGAGATTCCAAGGGTCGTCACAGAGGCACGCCTTTTGGAGACGGTGATTTTTATAAATGGATGGAGTCAGCGCTGTACTGCGGCACCTATCGTAAGGACAGCCAGCTTTTAGAACAGGTAGATTCCTATATCCGCCTGATCGCTAAGGCCCAGAGAACAGATGGATATCTGTCCACGAAGCAGATTATCAGCGAGATGACAGGTGGGGAGGATACCAGGCAGAAGGATATCAATGAGTTTGAGGTCTACAATTTCGGGCATTTGTTTACCCTTGCCAGCCTTCAAAAGAGGCTGACCGGGCGGGATGACTTAACTGTGGTAGCCGGGAAAGCGGCAAGGTATCTGGAAACTCTGTTTGACAAGGCCGAGGAGAGTGGCCAGGCCCGCACGGCAGTGTGTCCGTCCCATCATATGGGGCTGACAGAACTGTACCGCGCCACAGGGGAGGAAAGCTACCGCACTCTGGCCATACGGTCCATGGAGATACGGGATCTGGTGGAGGATGGAATGGATGACAATCAGGACAGGATTCCCCTTGCACAGCACAAGGCCATCGTAGGCCACGCCGTAAGAGCCAATTATCTCTATGCAGGGCTGGCGGATCTCTATGCAGAGACAGGGGAGAATAAATGGCTGGAGGTACTTCACCATGTGTGGAAAAACCTGACAGAGAAAAAGATGTACCTTACCGGAGGTTGCGGCGCCCTCTACAACGGCACGTCTCCCTACGGAAATTTTTTCCATGACCAGAAGGTGCATCAGGCATATGGATACGAGTACCAATTGCCGAATATTACGGCATACAATGAGACCTGTGCATCCATAGGTGCCGTGATGTGGGCATACAGAATGTTTACGGTGGAGCCCCAGGCCCAGTACATGGATACTCTGGAGAGAATGATGTACAATGTGAACCTGGCTTCTGTCAGCCTAGATGGAAAACGGTTTTTCTATGAGAATATGCTGCGGCGTACCAGGGAGATGGATTATGAATTGGTATGGCCCAGAGAGCGTACCAGCTACATAAAAAGTTTCTGCTGCCCGCCCAATGTGTCCAGACTGCTGTCCCAGGTTGGGGAATACTTCTATATGGTTTCGGAAGATGCAGTGTGGATCGGGCTTTACGGCGCATCACAGAGCCAGATAAGGCTGGATAACGGTGCAGAGTTTGTGATATGCCAGGAGACAGAATACCCTTATGACGGGCGGATACGGTTTACGTTTATGGAGGGGGACAGTGGGGCCGGAAGTTTGGAAAAATCATGGAAATTGATGCTAAGAATTCCAGGATGGGCAGATGGAGGCGCTCTTGTGGTAAAGGAAAAGAGGACAGATCTTACATCTGCTGATGCAGGCACCTACCTTTGTGTGGAGATAACCGATACCAGGGAGACCATCGTAGAACTTCATCTGGATATGCCGGTTCGCCTAACCACATCCAATTCCATGGTGGAAGAGACGGAGAATCATGTGGCGGTGGAGAGAGGCCCTCTGGTCTATTGCATGGAAAGCCCGGATGCAGAGGTTGGCACCCTGGATGATCTGGTGATTCCGGCGGACGCAGAATTTACAACCCAGATTATCCAGATAGAAGGACGGCAGATTATGGCCCTGCACTCGGCCTTCCTTGCCATAGAACGGGACGGGCAGGACAGAAAGGCGCTTTACAAACCCCTTGGGCGTTATAAAAAAGTGTGGAAAAAGGTTCAGATGATCCCATATTTCGCGTGGGATAATCGGGGCATGGGGGAGATGAGGATCTGGTTTCCAGTGAGTTATTAGAGAGGGCGTGCTACGTTATCTCTGGCCATGAAACGTTGTTTAACCAATATGGAACCATTGGCTAAAAAGTATCCGAGAGGAGGTTTAGACTTTGGGTTTAGGCTATGGGATAGAAAATCAGTTGTGGAAAATTAGGAAAATTGATATAGTATAGGCAACAATATAAAACACAAATCCAAACCAGAAGGATAAACCAGCAGACGAAAGAGAAGAGGTATAGTCCATGTTAAGGCATCCTACGTTAGTCCGCACGAAAAACAGAAGCCAGAAGGCACCGATGAATCCGGTATGTGGAGATCCGGCGGAATGGTTTGATTCCGTTTTTTTCCGGCGGTATGGTATCTACGGGACATCCTTTGATTTCTTCGTTGACTGGGAGCAGGAGCAAATCTGCGATGAGGTCTGGATCAAACGGATAAGCGACAGCGATGATATAAGGAATCTGGATGAGAAGGCATTGACAGAGCTGATTGCTGCATGCGACGGGCGGGAGAAATCCCTGTCTCTGCTCTGTTATCTAAGATCCCAAAATTTGCGGGAAAAATATATGCTGTTTCGGGATGTAGCAGAAGCCAGATGGGCGGACGGCACGGAGAAGGTGGTAGAGCTTGACCTGTCCCGATATGGGAAAGGCGCTGTGTCCTACCTGAATGCAGACGAGATCCAGGACAGGATCCGGTATCTGAGAAAATGGCCGGCTTCTATCGGAAGCGCCGGATTGATCTATTCCACCTCCTCATTGGAGGGATATCTTTCAAGAAAGCCATTTTTTTGGCCGGGGGATGCGGATACTGTATTGTATGATAAGGAGAATAAGACTTTGGCGGTCTTAGAGTTTAAGAAACATACCAGCAGTTCCAAGATACCCTTTGAAGATCAAAAATTAGAAAATTATCTGTCTGCGGACATTTTAAAATACAAGAGCCTGGCATTGCTTCGGGATCGCTTTTGCACAAGATTGTTTGTCGTGTATTATCCGATTCCCAAGGACATTGATTACATCATCGTCGAGGAGGTGAACGGAACGCCGGATCATCTGTTTGCAGGGAGACGGATGACGTATCGGCTTCCGGTGAAACGGGATGCTAAGAAAATGGATAATTTTGCAAAAGAATTCATTGGTGAAGTGTTAGGCGAAAAGAGATTGACTAAAGGAAAGGAACCAGATGTCTGAGAGAATGAGAATGGAATCGCCAGATATGGCAGCGAAAAACAGAGAGGCACTGAAAAAGCTATTTCCTGCATGTGTCACAGAGACCCGGGATTCAGAAGGGAACCTGCAGGAAGGAATCGATTTCGGGATGCTGAAGCAGCTGTTGGGCTGTGGGACAAGGCAGGGCAGGGAGATGGAGGAATCCTTTGGCTTTTCCTGGGTTGGAAAAAGCCAGGCATACGCAGATGCCTATAAGCCTATAAAGAAGACGCTGCGTCCCAGGCCGGACAAAAGTGTGGAATGGGACAGGACAAAGAATGTGTATATCGAGGGAAATAACCTGGATGCCCTGAAACTATTGCAGGAAAGCTACCTGGAAGGCGTGAAGTTAATCTACATCGACCCACCCTACAACACAGGCAGTGATTTTATCTATCAGGATTCCTACAGGATTTCCACCCAGGAATACGAGACACAGGCAGGCTTTGTAGATGAAAACAACAACCGGATGGTGGTAAATCCGGAGACTGACGGCCGCTTTCATTCGAAATGGTGTTCCATGATGTTTTCCGTGCTTCTGCTGTCCAGAAACCTGTTGTCAAAGGACGGGGTCATCTTTATCAGCATTGATGACAATGAGTTGGAAACCCTTAAAATGATCTGCAATGAGGTATTTGGGAAGCACAATTTTGAAGGGCATATCCATTGGAGGAGGCGTCATAACCAGCCCAATGACAAGA
This sequence comes from uncultured Hungatella sp., assembly GCA_947425205.1. Taxonomy (GTDB): domain Bacteria; phylum Bacillota; class Clostridia; order Lachnospirales; family Lachnospiraceae; genus UBA3402. The sequence goes on from CANDZL010000066.1 coordinate 9,922, forward strand.
CAAAGATGATCGGTATTGTTGCAGAGCATATCCTTGTCTATGCCAGGGACAGCCAGTACCTTAAGAAAGCCGGTGTAGGCAAGCTGGATCTGACAGCGGCCTTTACCAATCCGGACAACGATCCCAAAGGCCCCTGGGCAAGCAAGCCCTGGAAGACAGGGTCTGATCAGAGCGGAAGCCGGTATACCATCGTTACGCCTACGGGCCGGCATCTGGATGAAGAATGGATGGGGGAGGAAGCCACTTATCTGAAGTATCGGGAAGAGGGGCGGATCTATTTTCCCAAGGACGGCGACGGAATGCCCAGAAAAAAGTACTATCAGTTCGAGCGGGAGGGTGAGGGGCAGTGCGCCTCCAACTGGTGGTCCCATGAGCAGTTTGGGCATAATCAGGGAGCCAATGAATCCATGACCCAGCTGTTTGGAGTGAAAAATATCTTCAGCAATCCAAAGCCGGTAGAATTGTTGAAGGCCATCATGAAAGTGGCCAACGTGAAAGAGGATGACGTGGTTCTGGATTTCTTTTCCGGATCGGCTTCCACCGCCCATGCTGTCATGCAGCTGAATGCGGAGACCAAAGGAAAGCGGCAATTTATTCTGATCCAGGTTCCGGAGCCCTGCAAAGAACAAACGGAAGCATATAAAAACGGATACCGCACCATCTGCGATATCGGAATCGCCAGAATAAAAAAGGCGGGAGAAAGGATCCGGAAGGAGACCCATGAGGACATCGACTATGGGGTCCGGGTTTTTACAGTGGATTCAACCAATATGAAGGATGTGTACTACAGCCCCGGGGAATACAGCCAGAGCCTCCTTGCCATGCTGGAGTCAAACATCAAGGAGGACAGGGATGGGGCGGATCTTTTGTTTGGCTGCCTCCTGGAGTGGGGGCTTCCTTTGAACCTGCCCTATACTTCAGAGATGGTAAAAGGCTGTCTGGTGCATACCTACAACGGAGGAGACCTGGTGGCATGTTTTGATGCCAATATTCCAGAAGAGGCAGTGAGATGCATTGCCGGACGGCATCCCCTCCGCGCCGTCTTTCGAGACAGCAGCTTTCCAGACAGCCCTTCCAAGATCAATGCAGGAGAGTTGTTTAAACGGCTGTCTCCGGACACAAGGGTAAAAGTATTATAAGGGGGCAAAAGGCAGATGAAGCTGCAATTTAAACATCAGGATTTTCAGGCTGACGCAGCCAGGGCTGTGGTGGATGTCTTTGCCGGACAGCCCTTTACGACACCTTCTTATTCCATGGACAGAGGGGAGAACTACCAGCATACGGCTACCGAGGAGGCGGACTATACTGGATGGAACAACCACAGGGTTGTGGAGGAACTTTCAGACCGGGTGATCTTACAGCACTTAAATCAGATTCAGAAAGAGAATCAGATCCCGTTGTCAGAAAAGCTGGAAAAGACAGGAGACGGATACAACTTAACGGTGGAGATGGAGACCGGGGTAGGAAAAACCTACACCTACATCAAGACCATGTACGAACTGAACCGCGCCTATGGATGGAGCAAGTTTATCGTGGTGGTCCCCAGCATCGCCATCCGTGAAGGGGTCTACCAGTCATTCCAGGTGACTCAGGAACATTTTGCAGAGGAATACGGAAAGAAGATCCGGTTCTTTATCTATAACTCCAACAAGCTGGCAGAGATTGATTCCTTTGCATCCAACCCTTCCATCAGTGTTATGATCATCAATGCCCAGTCATTTAACGCCAGGAGCAAGGATGCGCGGCGCATCTATATGAAGCTGGACGATTTCCGGTCCCGCCGCCCTATCGATGTCATCGCAGCAACCAAGCCGATTGTGATCATTGATGAGCCTCAGTCTGTGGAAGGAAAACAGACCAAGGAGAACCTGAAACAGTTTCATCCTTTGATGACCCTTCGGTATTCGGCCACCCACAGAGCTGACAGCATCTACAACATGGTGTACCGCCTGGATGCCATGGATGCATACAACCGACATCTGGTAAAAAAGATTGCCGTGAAAGGCATCACCGAGACCGGCAATATGGCTTCGGACAGCTTCCTTTACCTGGAGGGAATCCAGCTCTCCAAGGCGGATCCTGTGGCTGTGATTCAGTTTGATTATAAAGGCCCCTCCGGTATAGGAAGGAAAACGCGAAGGGCTGGCATTGGCTTCAATCTCTATGCGCATTCCGGAGAACTTCAGGAATACAAGGACGGATTTGTTGTGAAATCCATTGACGGCAGAGAGGATTCCATCGAACTGACCAACGGGATAAAACTCTATGCCGGTGACGTGATGGGCGAGATAAGTGAGGAGAAGCTGCGCCGGATCCAGATCCGCGAGACCATCCTGTCCCATATAGAACGGGAGCGCCAGCTGTTCAACCGGGGAATCAAGGTGCTTTCCCTGTTTTTTATTGACGAGGTTGCCCATTATAAAATCTACGACGAAGCCGGTCAGGCAAGAAACGGCATCTTTGCCAGGATGTTCGAGGAAGAGTATCAGGACATTCTGGATCATATGCAAAGAGAACTGGGGGATCAGGATTATATGGAGTATTTGAAGGCCATACCCGTCGCTAAGACCCATGCCGGATATTTTTCCATCAATAAGAAAGGGCATATAGTCAACCAGGTGGCGGGGGATGACAGAAAGAGCAGAACCTCCAACGATATGGATGCGTATGACCTGATCATGAGAAATAAGGAATTGCTTCTGGATCTTGATCCCTACAAATCTCCGGTACGGTTTCTCTTCTCCCATTCCGCGTTGAGGGAAGGCTGGGACAATCCCAATGTATTTCAGATCTGTACCCTGAAGCAGAGCGGCAGCGACATCCGCAAGCGCCAGGAAGTAGGGCGGGGCCTTAGGCTGTGCGTGAACCAGGAGGGGGAGCGGATGGACGTGGGCGTGCTGGGAGCGGAAGTCCATGACATCAATGTGCTGACAGTGATCGCCAGTGAGAGTTATGACAGCTTTGTCAAGGAGCTGCAGACCGAGCTTGCAGAGGCACTTGCGGACAGGCCAAAGAAGGTGACAGCAGAACTGTTTACCGGCCGGGTTGTGAAAGATTCGGAAGGAAATGAATGGGTAATCCATTCCGATACAGCTTTAGCCATCCTGTATGACCTGATCATAAACGGCTATGTGAATAAGACAGGCGCTCTCACAGATAAGTACTATCAGGATAAGGCAGATGGAAGAGTGGAGCTTGCCCGGGAAGTGAGGCCATACACCACTGACGTGCTGCTCATTCTGGATTCTGTCTACAACAGCCAGGCCATGTGCCCGAAAAACGCCCGCAGTGAGAATGTCAGGCTGCGTGTAGATGAAGAAAAATTAGACAGCCAGGCATTTAAAGAGTTGTGGTCCCGGATCCATGTGAAGTCTGTCTATACCGTGGATTTTGACACGGAAGAGCTGATACAAAAAAGCATCGCATCGCTGAATGGCGGCCTTCGGGTATCCAGGCATTACGTCAAGGTAGAATCTGGCCAGATGAAAACCTTGAAATCCAGGGAAGAACTGCTCTCAGGAGATTTCATGGTGAAAGATTGGTCGGTCAGCTATCAGCCCCGGGAAGGACAGGAGGAAAGAAGGGGCGTAACCTATGACATGGTGGGAAAACTGGTGGATGAGACAGGCCTGACCAGAAAGGCTGTGATTCAGATCTTAACCGGCATGGAGCAGCCGGTCTTCCATCAGTTTAAGGACAATCCGGAGGAGTTTATCATCAAGGCGGCCAACCTTATAAAGGAACAGAAGGCAGCTGTTATCATGGAACATATCCGATATAAGGCGCTTAAGGAAACTTATGGAACCGATCTTCTTACCAAGCCGGTGATCAGGGGAAAACTGGGGGTGAATGCCATGAAAGCAGACAAACACCTGTATGATTACGTAGTGTATGATTCCGCCAATGAGAAAATCTTCGCGGAGAAGCTGGATAAAGCCCAGGAAGTGGCTGTCTATGTGAAGCTGCCCAAAGGCTTCTATATCTCTACACCGGTAGGGCGTTACAGTCCGGACTGGGCCATTGCCTTCCATGATGGAGCGGGGAAATATACGTATGTTGTGGCAGAGACAAAGGCAACCATGGATGTCATGCAGCTGCGGATGGTAGAAGAATTCAAGATCCACTGTGCAAGGGAACATTTTAAGGCTGTGGGAGGAGGAGAAGTGAAGTATGAGATAGCGGATCGGTTCGAAGAGCTGATGAAGAACGTTAAGCCTTGCATCTTAGGATGAGAGAAGATATAATCATATTATGATACCAGGGAGCACGTAGTGTGGAGCAATTTGCGGTATCATGAAGAATGGAAAATGAGATAAAATCAGGGGGGAATATGACGAATATTATTTTTAATTCAGGAAATATCAATGGAACCATCAACCAGGTTGGCGGCAATGAACGGCCAGAGCATGAACGACTAGAACATGAACGGCCAGAACATGTGCGGTGGGCAGAAGAACGATCCTCATCCGGTTCTCCCATGCAGAAGGAAGAAAGGACATATCAATACGATGTGGCAATCTCCTATGCAAGCGAGCAGGAACAATATGTTTCCCGGGTATATAAGATTCTGAAAATGGAGAGGATATCCGTGTTTTTTGCCCCAAACCGGGAGGAAGAGTTTCTTGGAAGAGATATGATCACAGAATTTTATGAGATCTACCGATATAAGAGCAGATACGTGGCGTGTTTTATCTCAGAAGAGTACTTAAAGAAGGATATCACCATGCATGCGGCCAAGACAGACTTGCTTCGCCAGAAAGAGGAGAAGAGAAACTGCCTGATTCCTGTCTGCTGGGGAACGGCGCGGCTGGACGGATTGGATCCGGACATTCATTATTTGAATGGAGATCGGTTAAGGGAGGTAGAGATAGCAGAGAAGATTAAGATGATCGTCAATCGTTCTTATTGATTTGGAAGTTAGGGGGACGGAGATGGAGGAAGTAAGAGAAAAGACAGAGGAACCTGACAAGGAGGATTTGAAGGAGAAGGATTCCAAGGAGAAGGATTCCAAACAGAAGGATTCTAAACAGAAGGATTCTAAACAGAACGATTTTGCAGGTCAGGTAAAAGAAAAAACATCAGAGAAAGACACAAAGAAGAACATTGCAGACAGCAAGGAGATCTGCAATCCGGAGCAATTCTGGAAGAGAAAACAGGAGAACAAACAAAACAACGAAAATGCAGAATATCATAATTGTATTTTCCTGGACGGAAAGGATATAAGCAACTTTGTCTTCAATTCAGGTGAAATAAATGGAGCAATATCACAGAACAGGGGAACCACCAACGGAGAATCCGAAAAAGTAAGGTTTCAGACACCAGGGGATTTAAAGAAATTTATAGAAACCTATTCTATGGAGGATTATACCCCGGTTCTTCTGTCAGTTTTGGTGTTGAAGATCGTTCCAGTATCTTACTTGTATCCAATTGCCGGAGCATTGAGAGAACAGGTAAAAGCATCTGGTACAGAGACAGGAGCAGAGAAGAAATCAGAAATTCTATTGTCATTGGAGGATATTCTGGATCGCTTGGGGGCAGGAAAGGTTACGGCGACGATAAAAAATGAAGCCGGGGAGATGGAAGTCCAGTGCGTCACACTACAAGAGTATGGGGTGATGCAAGAGTCTGCCTTGGCGGTGTGGGAGAATTATCCGGGGCTTCGGGAAGGATTGCTTCAGTGGCTGCTTCGCATCAGCAGGGTGAAGGAATATCGCCAGATGATCCTGTACCAGATTGTCAGGGCACTGGCGGATTTTGCAGCCTTTGATTTTCCGTATGCTAAGAATCATATCATTTCCCTCTTTACAAGAAATGAGAACAAAGATGATTTTTATTTTTTGAAAGAAACCTTGAAAGGGTGCCTGAAATCAGAGGCATATGGCCAGAATGCAGACACGCTGTTGTGTCATTGGTGCAAGCTGGATAATAATGATTTTTTATGGAAAATTGCATTGGCTTTAGCGGACGAGGAAGCCGGCTATGGTTTTTGTGATTTGCTGCGGCAACGACTGGATGGCATCATCAAAAGAGAACTTGAAGAAGGGATTGCCATGGATTCAGAACCGATTGTGTATCTGTTTCAAGGAGAATCGGATATTCCGTTTCGGATTCTTCAGGAGAATCCTGCTGCGGCAACCGTATATTTAAAGACTCTGGCACAACAATTTGAGGAATGCAGGACAAGACAGGAGCAGATGCGGTTTGGATACTATTTTGTGACGTTAATGTGGCAGGATTATCTTGCAGAAGATTATCCGGACTATCGTTCCCTGTTTATTGACAGCGTTAACCATAAGAATGTCAGCGAAAAGATGGGTGCCCTCCTAAAGTTTATCTGGCAGAGGCAAACGCTCAGGGAATCCTCAATCGAACCTGTTTTAGGCATGTACATAAAAGAATATGAGGACAGGCATGTGTCCTGGGCTTATATGAAACGGTTTTTAAGGCTTCTTGCATTTACCGGAAGAGAGGCAGACTATATGTATACCAAAAGAATGCTAAATCGGATCGGCAGACATGGTGGCAATGCCATTCCCAGGGAGATGCAAGACTATCTGGAAGGATTGTTAAAGGGAAGAAAAAAGGGGTAGGAGGAACGAATGATGGTTGAAAAAACATATAATCCGATGATACAAGAAAAATCTATTAAACTAGGCATTTTTCAAAGGTTGCCGGTACCAGATCTGAAGAGGGCGGTGATCCTGTTGTCCACCATATCCGATTCCCCTATACTGTGTATTACCCATGATACCAATCTTAAAATGTCTGCTTTGGCAGGGAAGAAATATAACCGCCAGATTGATATTGACTTGTCTCCTCATGATATCAGTTTTAAAAATGAGGTTCTCAGCCAGGATAATATCTCCAAATTTACCATTACGGTTACGATCACAGTAAGCGTATCAGACCCAGAGCGGGTCTACCGGGAACAGGTGACCAATGTGGGAAGATATATTGAGAGTTATCTGATGGATAAGATTGAAGATCAGGCCTCCCGCTTTTCGATTCGGGACAGTATTGCCCTGAAGCAAGAACTAAAAGAGGATATAGAGAGTATTCGTTATCTGGAAAGCGGCATAAAACTTGAGCACGTCCATATTACTGTGCGGATCGATGAGAAATATGAAGCGTTTCTGGAACAGAAACAAAGTATGAGATACCGTACTGAGCTGGAGCGGGATAAGGCAAAAGCAAGTGAAGAGATGAGGAGCATCTATCAGGATCAGATCACAGCCATCTTTTCCAATTTTGTTACAGGGGAGATCGGAATCGAGGAGGCAATTCAGCGTTCGAAAAAGGAAATGTCACAGGATTTTGATGAAAGAATGAGGCAGATTAAAGAGGCCACAAACTATATAAAAAGCCTGGGAGAGGATATGCTGGACAATGAAAACATGGTAAAGAGCGTCCAGGCATTATTAAACAGCATGATTTCTTCCATTCCCAACATTGCTATAGAAGGTGGAAAAACGGTTTCCGGTGCCTTGGAGGACAGTAAAGCAAAAGAAGGAAATCTATATCGCCCATTTGAAGAGGATGAGGATGAAGAAGGATGAACGGTGCAAGTATAAAATATGGATTTTGGGCACAGATGGCAATGTGGCCAATGGTAATGCGGGCTGCAATCATCATTGGATTTTTGGCGATTTGCGCCTATATCCTATTAAGGATTCTCTATCCCGGCATCATATGCCAGCCGATCCGGTTTCTTGACTGGTTGCTGAAAGGGATTTTCTGGGTGGCAGCGAAATGTCGGGAACAACTTTTGATTTTATCAGGAGTACCATATCTACAGCGGGCGGAACGGATCAATCGGATTTTGGCGGCAGGCGATCATTTAAGTACGAAACTGGGTATGCTAAAAAGCAAGGTCGCCAGGAAGAAGAAAGGATTCGTTGGCTTGATCCTTATCCTTTACATGGGAATTATATTGCTGATTGCACTTCCCGATTTGCTGAGAGATAAGATAGCGGATCAGTACCTTCCTGCCTTTTCGGTAGTCAGGGACTGGTACAGCCATTGGGAATCCAATAAACTGGAGGCGGCAGAGGGTTACGCCCCTCTATTTAAAGATGCAGAAAAGACGGTTCCGCAGACGACGGAGGCTATAGAGACAACGGAATCGGAAGTGGAGGAAACGGATTCCCAGATTCGGCTGACCCTTTCGAAAAAAGGATGGGGCGGTGCCAATATCCGGGAAGAGGCATCAGCTAAAAGCGGCATCATCGTGTCGATATCTGGAGAAGTTGAACTGGTCTATATAGGAGAAGAAAACGGCTGGGTCAATGTGCGGCTGGAGGATGGCACAGAAGGATGGATCAAGAAAAATCTTGTGGAGGGGTTATTGGAGGAGTAACGCAGTGGTATTGATTCAGGAATACTTGTAAAACAATGCCCTTGAATATTCTTTTCTAAACCTTTGTGGTGTTTTTACCGGTAAGCTATAATCAGGAATGGAGGAAAACAAGGGATATGGTTGGACAGGAGGGCATTGGAGAATGAAGCGATATTTCAACACGACAGGTGCCTGTGATCCCCAGCTGCATTATATGGTGGATATCAGGAAGCGGCTGCGGGAGATAAAGAAATTGGTAGATGCAGGACAATATTTTACGATCAACAGGGCCAGACAGTATGGAAAGACTACGACTCTGACAGCATTAGCAGATTTTTTGTCTGGAGACTTTATCGTGGCATCCCTGGATTTCCAGAAACTAAGCAGCAGAGATTTTGAAAGTGAAACGTCATTCGCCAATGCATTCGCAGAGCAGTTTGTATCAGCAATAAAATGTTGGGGAGAATCTGGTACGGTTCTGGATGAAACGTTGCTTGATGCCATAGAGGAGGCGGCAGACAGTGAGAGGGTAAGTGGACTGCGAAAGCTGTTCCTTTATCTAAGCAGATTATGCGCTTCTGCAGCAAAACCAGTTGTTCTGATCATCGATGAGGTAGACAGTGCAACCAATAACCAGGTATTTTTAGATTTTCTTGCCCAACTTAGAGGGTATTACCTTACCCGAAAAAAAATACCGGCGTTCTGGTCTGTGATTTTTGCCGGAGTGTATGATGTGCGCAGTGTCAAAAGAAGGATTCGGCCGGACGAGGAGTATAAGGAAAACAGCCCGTGGAATATTGCGGCGGACTTTGATGTCACAATGAGTTTTTCAACGGAAGATATCGCTGGAATGTTGAAGGAGTATGAGAAAGACTATCAGACAGGAATGTGCGTCAATGAGCTTGCCAGGCTTATTTTTGATTATACTTCCGGGTATCCGTTTTTAGTGTCCCGGATATGCAAAATGTTGGATGAGGAGATCGCAGGAAGTGAAGAATTTCTTGATAAAAGCAGTGCATGGACAAGAAAGGGATTTCTTGAAGCGGAAAAGAGGATCATAAAAGAAGATAACACCTTATATCAGTCCTTGATAAGAAAGCTGAAACTCTATCCAGAGCTTAAAACCATGGTGTACCAGCTGCTTTTTACAGGGAAACCGATTCCATATACCGCGGCCAACGGATGCATAAAAGATGCTGCCATGTTTGGATTTATTAAAAATCAGAATGATATGGCAGTTATCTCGAACCGGATTTTCGAGTCTGTACTATATAACCTGTTTATCTCAGAAGAGTATGTCACAAGCAAAATGTACGATGCCGGGCTTTCGGTTAAGAACCAATTTTTCACTGGCGGACATCTGAATGTAAGACGAATTATGGAAAAATTTGTGGAAACCTTTGACAGCCTTTACGCAGATGCAAACCAAGCGTTTCTGGAGGATGCAGGCAGACGCTATTTTATGCTGTTTTTAAAACCTATCATTAACGGTGTCGGAAACAGTTATGTGGAGGCAGAGACGCGTAATCATGAACGGATGGATCTGGTTATCGATTACCATGGTGAACAAAGTATTATCGAGTTGAAAATATGGAGAGGGAATGCCTACCATGAACGGGGAGAAGAGCAGCTTTCCAATTATCTGGAATATTTCCATTTGAAAAAGGGGTATATGCTTAGCTTTTGTTTCAATAAAAAGAAAGAAGTTGGCGTGAAAGAGATTATTTTGGGAGATAAGGTGCTGATTGAGGCAGTTGTGTGAGACAGAGGGTAAAGGGATGTACTTGATGGTTGCTCAATGAGTTTTCCTAATAATTTTTATAAAAACCCCTCTTATGAACCATTTTTTTCCGCCGATATACTATACAGACACAAGGATGTGGATGTAGTACGACGGCTTAGCTTCCCACCAGGAAGCCGGATCGAGAGAGTGGAAGGTGGTAGATAGAGATGATCATTCAACATAACATACCTGGCATTAATGCCACGAGGAATAAAGGGATTGCAGAAGGAAAACTGAAGAAGAACTTAGAGAAATTGTCCTCAGGCTATCGTATTAACCGTGCTGGTGACGATGCGGCGGGGCTGGCGATTTCAGAGTTGATGAGAAGCCAGATCCGTGGCTTGAATCAGGCGATGAAGAACTGTGACGATGGGATTGGTATGACTTCTACAGGAGACGGAGCGTTGATGGAAGTCCACTCTATGCTGGAGAGGATGAAGACTCTGGCGATCCAGTCAGCCAACAGTACGTATACAACAGCAGCCAGAGAGAATCTGGATTTCGAGAGACAGGAACTTCTGGATGAGATTGACCGGATTGGGGAGAGTACGGATTTTGATGAGATTCCGTTGTTTGATAAAGTTCCTGTAGATGAGAATGGCGAGCCAGATAAAAGTGTGTTGCCTGAGTTCACGCCGCCAGAGAAGACTAAGACGGAAGGAATGGAGAATATTACCCTTCAGATCGGTCATTCGCGAGCAGAAACTCTGGATGTGCCTCGTTATTACATGGGCAGTGCGGCATTGCTTCTCAACAGAACAGATTTCAGCACCCAAAAAGGTGCCAATGATTCTGTAGAGTGGATTGATAAGGCGATTGAGGCAGTATCCGATATTCGTGCCGATTTCGGTGCAGCCCAGAATCACATGGAACATACATTTAAAAATTTGGATGTAACATCGGAGAATATGACTGCTGCAGAGAGCCGGATACGGGATACTCAGATGGCAGATGTATTTACTCAATATACCAAGGAGAATATCTTTTATCAGTCATCTAATTCCATGGCAGCACAGGCCAATGCGACTATTGAGTCAGTACTTAATCTTATTCAGTGATAAGATTTGGTAATTGGCAAAAGGTGAGAAAAGAAACTTATTCTTTTTGAAAAATTGCCGATAAATAAGAATGTAAGGTAAGAATTACCATAATCATACTTTACAGACTTTTTCAGGGCAGGC
>CANDZL010000067.1:0-21168 GCA_947425205.1 uncultured Hungatella sp.
GCCTGAACCGCCGCAATACTCAAAGGGTTGTCAAAGTTGTAATGATTTTCCAGCCATATTTCTCTCATGGCTTCATCGCGAATCATAACGTTGGAAATCATCATACCTGCCAGGTTAAACGTCTTACTGGCCGCCATACAGGTAATCAGCCGTTTGTATTCTGGCATAATTTTTCCCATAGGAATATGGTGCTCCTCCAGCCGAAGCAGGTCACAGTGAATCTCATCGGATATCACCCATATCCCGTTCCTCTCACAGATATCCGCAAGGCGTTTTAACTCATCTTCTTTCCAGACTCTTCCGCTGGGATTGTGAGGATTGCAGAAGATAAAGAGAGTTGTTTTCTCATCCGCTGCTTTTTTCTCAAAGTCATCAAAATCAATGGTATAATATCCGTCATCATAAATTAAGTCGGAGCACACATAATCCCGCTTACCTGCTTCTGCCGCATATTTAAAATAAGCATAAGAGGGGGTAAGAAAAAGCACCTTTTCATCCGGCTTGCAGATATACTCTACCAGTTCAAAAAGAGCAGGGATGATACCGTTGGACATTACCAGTTCCTTAGGGTCAAAACTCCAGTCATAGTGCCTTCTGCACCATCCGGAATAAGCCTCATAGTAACTCCTTTCAAATACTCTGGTGTACCCGAAAATACGCTTATCAAGACGTTCTCTCATCCCGTCAATCACCACGTCCGGCGTGGCAAATTCCATATCTGCCACCCACATGCGGATAAACTCCTCATCCTTGTAAGGAAAGGTCATGTTCTCATCCGCATGAAAGATGTAGCTTCGAAAACCGTCAGTATTCATAGCGTTTGTGTGCTGTCGATCAATAACCTCATCAAAATTGTACATTATTCTGCTCCTTTTCCTTTCTTTTTTTGAGATTTTTCCTTTGATAAGTGAATTGTATCAGAGATAGTACACAAATACAAAAAATAAAAATTCCACTGTCAATAGAATTTTTTATAATATTTCCTGTTTCAATAGATATTTCATGGGTTTTATGATAGAATACATAAGAAATTACAAAAACAGACAAAAATCACGAATTTTTTGATTTATATGCACTTTTTAAGGAGGATTCCCATGGTAGAAGTCAACGCTTTAGTCGGAAAACAGATACGCACATACCGCAAACAGCGCAAGATAACGCTGGAAGAACTGTCCGGAATCATCGGAAAAAGCAAGTCCACCATATCCAAGTACGAAAAAGGAGAAATCCCCGTAGATATGGAAACCCTCTATCTGATAGCCAGAACCCTTGTGGTACCGGTAGAGCAGTTTCTGCATTACCTTCCTCCCATCAGCTCCCCGTCCCAGGCCGCCGACACCAGCCCATCCTTTTTTACCGGCCTTACCCAGTTCTACTCCTACCTCTTTGACGGAAGAAACAATCAGCTGATCCGCTGCGTGTTCGATATCCTTTCCAAGTCCGATGTCTCCGGCGATAAAATCATGATGTATATGAACTTCAACGATTTTGAACACTACCAAATCTGCGAAAATACATACTGGGGCTACATCGAACACTTTGATGCCTTAACCAACATCCAGCTTACCAATCAGGACAGCCCCATGGAGAAAGCCAGCGTCCAGATTCTGGCCTCCTACCTAAGCGCCGATACAAAATGGGGACTGTGGAACGGCTTCTCCACCCGTCCCATGATGCCCATCGCCATGAAGATGCTGTTCTCCCGGGCACGCCTCCCCGAAGATGCCGCTCTGATAAAAAAACTGAAAGTGTCCCGGGATGATATCCGGCTTTTAAAGCTGTATAACATGCTTTCGGTTTTATAGATCAGGTATTTACAAAAATGCTCCCATCCAGCCGTTTTCCATGCCGGATGAGAGCGTTGCGTCATTTCACGCTGATCAGTTAAGCTGGTCTCTGCTTAAATAGATACAGCAAAATCCTTCTTTTCCAAAATCATCCATATCATATCCGTCCCTGAAACAGATTCTGACTTCCTTTCCTTCACACAGCAAAGATTCAAACAGCCGGCCTTCTTTAAACCTTTTTTCCGGATCATCTAAAATGCTTTGTGCCAGTTCCATGTATTCCTTCAATACCTTTCTGCCTCTGACATCCGGAAAATGTGAAATATAAAAGGAATCGATATCGGATTCCAAAACCCGGCGTACAGAAGAGATATATTCGGTCAGTGAGGAAGAATCCTTTAAAAACAGCCACAGGGTATCGTTCATGGCATCGCCCACACAGGCAGTCCTTTTTTCAGGACAATACAGACCGATACTGCCTCCGGTATGGCCAGGCAATTCCAGTACCTGCAGCGTAAGTCCGCCTAAATCAAAGCAATGTTTTGAATTCAGTGCTTTTAAATTTCCCCAGCCTCCATGGATATAAGCCTCCGCATCAAAGTTTTCAGGAAGAATATTCTCTTCATGATCCATTCGGCGGCTGCGGCAGTGCTTTCCATGTTCCACCGCATTTCTTCGGAATTCCAGACTGTTGTGTTCTTTGCACAATTTCATATCTTTTTCATGAATATAGATACTGCCGGGAAAGCGGAAATTTCCTGCCGAATGGTCTACATGGCCGTGGGAATCTACCACATACAGCGGTAAATCCGTGATATCTCTTACCAGCCGGTACCAGTCGTCATAACCGTATCCTGTGTCCAATACCAGCGCCGCCTTCTCCCCCACAAACAGGTCGGACCAGTCATTCTCCGCCCGGTTCCCAAATCGGTAATGTCCCTTGCTTTGTTCCAATAAATCATAAAATTTCATCTCACAACCCTTTCCAGAATTCAACTGCGCGTTCGATCCAGCCTTCCACATCTGTTCCACGTCCCTCTCCGAAGCCGTGACATCCTTCTTTCCCGATTTCAAGCATCACCGGGATTCCCAGCTGTTCCAGGCGCTCCTTCATGAGAATAGACTGGCCATAGGGCACCTCATTGTCATCTTCACAGCATACCAGATAGGAAGGAGGATAATTCTCTGTGGCTTCCGTATCAATATTGTAAGAGGCAATCTTTTCCTGTGTGGCACCTTCCCCATATATCGTTTTTATCATAGACACATCCGGTTTCATATCTTCTCCTATATGAATCACCGGATAGACAGGAAAAAGTGCTTCCGGTGCCGGAAGACCGTATTTTTTATATCCGTTGCGCTCCGTTCCCCACGCAGCGCAAATCATGCCTCCTGCAGAATACCCGTTAACAAGATACCGGTTTCCGTTTACTCCCAGTTCCTTTTCGTGGACTTTTATAAAGCGAAGAGCCGCCGCAATATCATCCATCGGCTTTGGAAAAAGCCCAATTCCGCCTGTACGGTATGTCAGCACAAAAGCATGGAAACCCATCTCATTGAATCTGGCAGCAACTGGATAGCCTTCCGTCAAAGACCATACCGTTGCAAAACCGCCGCCGGCGCAGATCAGAACAAAAGGGGGTTCCTCCTCTTCTGTTAACTCCTTTTTTAACGGAGGAAAATGTACAATATTTACATGCTGTCTTCCCGGATGCCCGGACGGCTCTTCCTCATCATTTACGCGGTTGTAGCAGGGTGCGTTGTCTTTTACCTGCAAAAGGCGGTTTATTCCATCCACCAAGCTGTCACCCAGTCCCCGTTCCATCTTGCTCCACTGATCTATAGGGATATTCTCACTTTTCGTAAGGGGATTTACCGGCCCTCCCACAAAATAAGGAGCAATCTCCTGAAGCTGGGGAATGCAGCTGATCTGTTTTACCGTCATCTGTTTTGTAATCTTCATGTCCTTCCTCCTCTGCAAACCCTCTTATTGTTTGGATTCATCTCTTCCTTCATTGTAAACCATCTTAAGCTTTTGGTCAATCTGCCCGATGTTTTCTTTAGAAAGGCCGGTATTGGACAGAACTTCCTCCAGAGTCCGGTATTTTATCATGGAACAAAATCCCTTCATACCGTCCTGTTTCGTCCTTTGGTACGCCATAGGTCCTATGGAAGCCGCCGTTCTCTCCTTATTTTCCTCCAGCCAAGCCGTCAGCGGCTTCATAACAGCCTCTGCTCCCTTACATTTCCACAGATATTCCATGGTGCACCGGATGGACAAACAGTCGTCATAATCGCCGGATACGTGGGGGCCGCAGACAGGTTCTGTCATAGCCAAATGTTTAAAATCACCCAATACTTCTTTCAGCCAGGCAATGCTGTCCGAAAAGAATATTTTTTAGAATATGCAGGCGACTTCTTTCACTGCCTTTATTCCTGCCAAAATCTCGGTGAAATCAGGGAACTGGCTAAGGTTATGCTTTTTCAGGAACAGGTACTCTGACAGCTAAAACCAAAATATTCTCACTTTTCCATCCTGACAGAATGCGCATTATAATCACATTTTTCACATTGTGCCAGTATATGGTCACTGTCATTTCTGTGAAAAATACCGGACCAGGCGCAGATACTCTGCAGGATGGGAACCACAGAATTTCCCTTCTCCGTAAGGCTGTATTCCACTCTGGGCGGCACCTCATCATAAGATTTCCGCTCCACAATATCATCCTGAATCAGTTCTTTCAGCGCCGCCGCCAGCACTGCATCCGTTATATTGGTCATCTCTTTCCTGATTCCGCTGTAACGCAGGATCTTTTTTTCGTTCAATACACAGATAATCCTGGGCTTCCATTTTCCTCCAAAAATCTCAAGCCCATATTCCAGCGGACAGCGAATATCCTGAACTATTTTCTTCTGATACATGATTTTCTCCTTTCCCTGCAGCTTCAGGCTGCTGCTTTCGATTGGCTCTCATTATATACTTTCCTCTCTTCACAAGCAAGTTACTATGAAATTTAATAGTTTATAATAAATTTGCTAATATCTTGTAGTTCAGAAGTCTATTTTCTATAATAGCCCCATCAAGCAAACAAAAAATCATTGATTTGGAGGTAAACTTATGTTAAACGAAAATGTCATAAAGGTATTGAAGGAAAATATGTGGGACCTGGCAACCTGCCATGACAACCAGCCTAATGTGGTTCCGGTGGCTTTTAAGGATGTAACCGAGGACGGCAGACTGGTGGTAGGTGATGTTTTCCTTGAGACTACATTAAAGAATATTCAGGCTAACAACGACAGAATCGCAGTTTCCGTATATGACGCCAAAACTCTGGAAGGCTATCAGATCAAGGGCACGGCGGAATATGCATCCGAAGGTCCTGTGGTTGATGCCTTCAAGGCTATGGTAGAAAAAATGTTCAACAAAGCGGCAACAGCGAAAGGAGCACTAATGATAACTCCTGAAAAAGTAATCGTCACTACCCCCGGTGCTGAAAACAAGAAAGAGTTGTAAGGCCTTACGACCCGCTAGACTGATAATGCCGCACCCCAAACTTCCAAAATACCAGGGCAGGGATCAAAAACCAGCACGCTCCCAGTGGAAGAAACATATACGCCAGGGATGTCCGCATTCCCAAAATGTAGAGCAGCGGGTAATACTGAATCAGGGCATAGGGCACAAAAAAGGTAGCAAATAACAGCATCTTCTCCCCGTAAATCCCTATGGGATATTTGCCAAATTCCCTTGCCCCATCCGTAAATACATTCATAAACTCCAGCCCCTCCAGCGTAAAAAAGCAAAGGGCTGCATAGATCAGAAACAAGCCGCTAAACACGGCCGTGCCTCCGATCAGCATAAAGAGCACGGTCATCACCTTAGGTACATCCCACGACACTCCGCTTGCCCTGATCCCGTACACAAACATGACCACAGCCTGAAGGATCCTTCCGATTCTGGTCAGTTCAAACTTGCTTCCAAGAACCTGAAGGATCTCTCCCTGGGGCCGCACCATCACCCTGTCAAATGCTCCCGTACGCACCATGCCGGAAAATGCATCAAATCCTCTTGCAAACAGTTCCGCCAGGGAAAACTCCATCAAAATGATAGAAAAGCAAAGCAACACCTGGCTGTAAGTAAAGCCTTCCACCCTGGAAAATCTCTGAAACATGAAAAATACTCCGAGAAACATGCTGAAAGACAACAAAAACTGTCCAATCAACGTCAAAAAGAACGACATCTTATACTGCATCATACATCGAACATTGATGGAAACATAATGTTTGTAGAGCCTGATATTGTACCACATTCTCCTCATTCTGATCATCCTCCCTGTACCGTAACCTGTCGTTCAGCCAGACGGCACAACCCTCTTCCCATTACCGTAATCGTTATCACCCAAAAAAGCTGCAAAAAAACTGCACTTCCCATTGCTTCCCCATCCATGCTGCCGCTGTAGATTCGCAGGGGAACGTTCTGCATGGAAGCAAAAGGCAGAAACTCCAGAACCTTTCGGACTCCATCTGGAAGAAACGGCAGTGGGACGATGGCTCCGGCAAAAAATTCTACTGTGGATGTAAATGCCACCCGAAGTCCCTGGGGCGAGATCGTAAAAAAGGCCAGCACATAGATCAGCATACAGAATGATACGGTCATAACAAGCCCCATGCTCATGGTAAAAAGAAAGAGAAGAAAATGAATGCCATCTGCCGGTGCCCCAAGGCCGTAAGGCTGGGGAACAAACACAGCCACAGCCAAAATGGGGAAACACCGCAGCACAGCCCTTGCCATCCGGTTCGCCATGTTTCTTGCAAACCACATGCTGTAGATATTGACCGGGCGGCACAATTCATAGGCAATGTCGCCATTAACAATGGAATCAAAAATCTCATTGTCCATCATCCAGGCCGTAAAAAAAGCAAAAAATGCCTGCTGCAGCCAGATGTAGGAGGCAGTCGCTGACATACTCATGGGAAATGCTTCCGGTTCCGCCTGATAAAATGCCCGGAATATCATGATCTCCATAAATCCCCAGGCAAATTGGGTCACGACTCCTGCCAATGCGGCAGCACGGTATTGAAGGCCCATGGAAAACCGCAGGCGAAAAAAAGAGAGGTACTTTCTCATCATGGTTGTCCTCCTATATATCGTAAGAGCGGTATAACTCCGCTACTGTTTTATCAATATCCTTGTTTCCTTTTTTGATGTCTTCCAAGCTACCGTCCATCAGTATCCGCCCTTTTCCAATCAGGATAATCCTGCCGGCAAGAGCCTGGATGTCCTGCATATCATGAGTGGTTAAGATTACCGTCGTTCTATGGATTTTATTCTGTCTTAAGATAAAGTCCCGAACTGCCAGCTTGGACACCGCGTCCAACCCTATGGTTGGCTCATCCAGAAACAGGATCTTAGGCCGATGAAGAAGGGATGCCGCAATCTCACACCGCATCCTCTGCCCCAGTGACAGCTGTCTGGCTGGAGAACGTACCAATTCCTGCAGATCCAATAACTCTGTCAATTCTTCAAGACTTTGATTGTATTGCATATCTGGGATTTGATAGATATCCTTCAATAGTTCGAAAGAATCTATGACAGGAACATCCCACCACAACTGAGAACGCTGTCCAAACACTACGCCGATCTGGCTTACATGCTGAATCCGGTTCTTATAGGGAACCCTTCCGTCTACCAGAACGGTTCCCTCATCTGGTGTCAATATTCCACTTAGAATTTTAATGGTCGAACTTTTGCCTGCCCCATTGGGTCCGATATAGCCTACCATCTCTCCGTCTTCTATGGTAAAGCTGACATCGTGCAGGGCATGAACGATCTCATACTGGCGATGAAAAAGCGCTTTGCAGGCCTCGCCAAATCCTGCCTTTCTTTTTGCAATCTTGTACGACTTGCTTACATGCTCCATCGTAATCATCTTGCTTCCTCCTGGTAGTTATATTTTCATATCTTGCCAAGTCGGCCTGGTTTCACTGGATTTTGCCAGTTGAATACCGAAGGTAAAATATTCTGTTGTTTTGCCCTTTCAGGCAGTGAATTATGATTATACCACCGGCAGCCTGGGAATGCAAGTGTTTTCAGACTCTGAAATTTATCCGTAACAGTTCAAGGGTTATCTGAACTGTTACATTTATCCTCTGAAATTCTCAGGCTGTGTCTTCTTTATCTCCATGAATTCTCTATAAAACGGCAGAAAGACTTCGGGATCCCGAACCACACATCCAGTAGGCTTATGGGCCCGGATCAGATCGCCGCATTTGCCGCAGGTCATGCATACCTTTTTCGGATTGATCCTGCCTTCCTGTATGATCTGCTTGGCAAAATCCGGATCTGCAAAGGCCATTCGGCCAAACAGCATCCCATCACAGAGGCCTTCTTCTATGGCTCCTGCCGTAAATAAATCCGCATACTGCCGCATATAGGTCGGTGCGGAAGCATAGACCACCATTTGGGGAACCGCCTTTTTAACAACACCGATTCCGTTGATCATACGGTCAATGCCAATAAACGGATGTTCATCCGGCACATATTTCCCTGCATCATAGGGCCTTGTCACATGGGTGGTGGCATAGGGATTCCCCATGGTTAAGTCCATGAAATCCAGGCCGTAGGCTTCATGAAGTTCTTTTACCAGACGGACCGGTTCGGAAAAATCCGGTGTCATCCCGCTGTCCTGACTGACTCCAAAGCCTAAGGGATATGGGTAGCCGTCGTAGATTCCCAGCCTGGAAGTCACCATAAAGCTGTCATTTCTGTACTGCTGTGCCGCCAGGATGCCATTTTTTAAAAGCCTTGTCCGGTTCTCATAGCTTCCTCCATAAAGTCCCGGACGGTGATAGGCGGAGGTTAACTCAGCCAGCAGATATCCATGACAGGACTTGATGTCTACTGCATCAAATCCTGCTTCTCTTGCCAGCTTTGCAGCCTGGCCGAATTTCTCCTCCAGCTGTTTCAGATAATCGTCGGTTACAATGCAGGAGTCATCTGCCGCCCGGTATTTCTCCAACTCCGGATGGCGGTAAGCAATGATGGGAGCCGGCTTGTTATCCGGATTGGAATAGCGCCCGCTGTGGTTGGCCTGCATGATCAGATATGGGGCGAACCCATTGGCTCTCATGCCTTCTTCTTTTATGTCCGCAATAAATGCCTTGTAGTTGTCCAGGTTTTCTTCAGTAAGAAGAAGCTGGGTTTTGGAAGAACGGCCTTCCTGCACAATGGAGATGGCCTCAAACCAGATAACGGCGCTGCCTCCTTTGGCCATCCTTACATAGCGTCTTTTTGTGTATTCGGATGGGGAGCCGTCTGGAAGAGAGTCTGCACCTTCCATGGGGGCAATGCCCATACGGTTGGAGAATATGTGATTGCCTGCTTTTATGGGGGTAGTCAGTATCTTGGTATCCTGGGCAAAGGGGATATGCAGGTTTAATTCTGCTGCTTTTTGTTTCGCTTCTTCCAAGGTTCTGTAGCGAAATTTCTCGTGTGCCATCTTTATATCCTCCTAATAACCATAACCAAACAATTTTATAAATTCATTCCATCCTAAAATGCAAACTCCTACTACAAAGAATCCGGCAAAAAACAGAAACGGCAGCCATACGAACGTTTTCTTTTTATAGTAGCACGTTTTACATAGTGAGATTGTCACTGGCAGGATTGCTGCCAGCCATAGAAGCAGAAGCACAACTCCCATAAGCACTGCAATATCTGCTTCGGAACCCATGTCATAGGCATATCCCTTGCCATGTCCGGTGATGTTCATGTAGATACAGCCAATCCAAAGCGGTGAAGAAAGGCTTATAAACAGGAACCATAGGATTGAAAGGATGGTTTTTACTTTTTTTACCGTTTTCATTTTGGTTTTGCCCTCGTTGTTATCTCCTCGTTTACTGTCCTACCATTATATCATAAATCCGAGAGTATGGAAATAACAAGTTTTTAGATCAATTAATATCTGAATTAATAGATTCCTCACACCCCATACACCCTCCTGGCATTCCCGAAAACGATCCTTTCGTAAACTTCCCTGCTTAATCTCCCCTCATCTGCCATCTGATCAAGCCAGGCTCCCAGAGGAAATATCATCTCTGTATTCAGCATATCTGTCCCAAACATAAGCCGATCCGAAAACCTTTGCAAAAAATCCAGGCCGAATTCCGGATCCCGCATGACTGCCTGCCCTGCACTGTTGGCGCTTAAATCGCCATACAGATTGGGATATTTCGTAAACAGTTCCACAACACGTCCTCCAGGCACCACCGGCCCTTTTCCCCACTGGTTCCGCCCTTCCTTTTCCTTTGGCGCATCACCGCTTATCTCAATCCAGAATGTGGGACTGTGTCCTACAAAAACAGCCTCCGGATATGCCGCAAGCGCCCTCTCCAATAGAAAAAGTCCCGGCTCGTCCACAATCCCGTAACTGTATCCCACTTCTGGACTCATGTGAAACGTAATGGGAAGCCGAAGCTTTTCCCCTGCTGCAAAAACAGCCTGAATCAATGGGTCGTCTATCCTGCGGTTGATCGTAAGTTCTCCGATCCCCACTGCGCCATGATTCTTATAATGCTCCAGAATATGATACACGTTTTCCGAAACTTCCCATGCCTTTTCATCCGGCATCATCCCTCTCTGCAACGGTTCCTCTGCCACAGTTTCATCAATATTGCACATATATGCATATACTTCCGGAAATGCCTCATGGATTGCCTGCGCCTCCCGGTTTGAACACATCAGGCCGTCTGTCTTTTCTCCTGCCGACAAGACAATTCCCTTTTGAATCCCAAGACTTTGCAGATGAGAGACCATGTCCCTTGCACCACTGATCCACGTGCCGTTTACGCCGTTTCTCCTTTCAAGCCCAAGATGCAGATGAATATCCGTCTTTTTTATCATAAACCTTTCCTCCTTCTACACGCCTCTCAGATACACCTTTGTCCCATAGGGCTCAAGCATTACCGTTCCTTTTACGGCCTCTCCCTTATCCATATCTGTCAAGGCTTCTTTTACTATCATCTCTTGTGTTATTTTCGAATAGTTGAGAACAAAGATATATTCCTTCCCATCCTTTTTGCGCACCCCGATCTCGCATGCTTCCGGCAGTTCTATGACGTGAGAAAACAGCTGCAAGATCCCTGCATACCGGAAAAAGGCCTTCACATTTTCTCTTGTAAACGTACCTCCAAAATGAAGAATTTTTCCGTCTCCGGCTTTTGTCTCCATAAGAGCCGGCTTCCCCTCATAATAGCTGGAACCGTATACTGCAAGCACCCTGGCATCAGGGCCTGCCGGCATCAAAATATCATTGAAAATCCCTGTTTCCACACATTCCCCGTCCCAGACCATGTCTGTCCCGTCATCGTCCGGACCGATAAACGTAAATTCCTCCACTGCCGACTGGGTAACCGGAGCCAGAATCCCAGGCATCCGCCTCATAACACAGTGTCCCGCCTCATCCTTCTGGCCGGTCCGGGCTCCGATTACAAGGCAGCCTCCCTGCCGGACATATTCCTCCAAAACTTTGCAGTTTTCTTCCCTAAGAATTTCTCCGTGAGGGTATATAAGAAGCCTGTACCTCTTAAGCTCCTCAGCATCAGAACCCACTCCCAGATATACCACATCCATAGGCGTATGGCTAAGCTGAGAGCCCACAAAAATTTCCATCTCACTGCTGTCGGCTATCTGCCCATGCCACATATCAACCTCCGAGTCAAAACGGTTATCATAATCCCGAACCAGTGCACACTCTGCCTCATACCGGGCTCCTGTAATCTCCTGAATGGCCAAAACCCGTTCATGAATTTTCTTTACCTCATCCAGTTTCCGGTTATCACAGTTATCATAATCCAGGATTCCATGCCAGTACATCTCTGTTCCTACAACAGCTGTCCTCCATCTGAAAAAGCTGATGTAATCCGCCCCGTGCATGATACTCTGCATGGCCCACAACATCATCTGCCCCGGTTTTGGAGACGGGGCCCCTTTTCGCGTATTCCATCCGTTTGCTCCGGACTGCTGCTCCATAATTCCAAAGTGAGGGCAGATAGAGCGCACCTCCGCCAAATTCTTACTCCATTTCCGGTCATTCAAGGTCTGGTTCTCTCCAGGGTTCTCGTTGAGGCAGTATGCAAAATTAGGATAGCTGTCGTAGGTATAAACATCCAGGCAGGTATCCATCATTCTGTGATTATCCAGGTTGCCGAACATTCCGTTGGTTGTGACAAAGTCCCCTTCCTTCACATACCTGTGGAGAATATCACTCTGCATCTTACAGAACCGGATGGCACTCTCCGATATGAACCGTTTATAATCCAGCATCAGATGGGGATTTACCATATCATTGATGGTAGGTCTTGGCAGAAATACCTGCTGCCAGTCATTGCAGGTCTGATTCCAGAATACAGTTCCCCATGCCTCATTGAGCCGGTCCAGAGTCCCGTATTTTGCTTTCAGATACTTTCTAAATTCCAGATTATCGCTGTCCGAATAAAATTCATTGATCTCACAATTCAGCTCATTGTCAATCTGCCATCCCACAATGCAGGGCCTCATGCCATAGTGCTTTGCTGCCTTCTCCACGATTCGGCTGGCCAGCCTGTGAAGAATCTTCGAATTATAATTGTAATGGCGCCTCATGCCATGGCGGAAAAGCACGCCGTCTTTCCGGCTGTTCAGTACCTCCGGGTAGTTTTCCGTAAGCCAGACAGGCGGTACGGCTGTAGGTGTCCCAAAAATCACCTTCATATGCTCCTCTTCAGCCAGATCCAGAAAACGGTCAAATAGTTCAAAGGAAAAAATCCCCTCCTCCGGCTCAAAAATACTCCATGCAAACTCCCCCACACGTACCGTTCCAATACCGTGCTCCTTCATACGCCTTAAGTCATCCCGCCATAAGCTGCTGCTCCAGTGTTCCGGATAATAGCATACTCCCAGTTCAAGTTTCTCCCAATGAAATCTCTGTCCTCTTCCCATAATGGATCTCCTCCTGCAATCTGTAATAGGCAAAAGCACCCACTGCCTCGCCGCCTGCTGGAATTATACCACCTATCCCTTGATACCGGAAGATGCAATTCCCTCCACCAGCTGTCTTTGAAAGATAAAAAATATCATTACAACAGGAACCAGCGACAAAGCTGCCATAGCAAACATAGCTCCATAGTCCGAGGAGGAACTGGGATCTGCAAACAATTTTAAGGCCAATGCCACCGGATACAATGCCGTCTTATTGATATACAGCAGAGCAGACATGAAATCATCCCATCTCCATATAAAGGAAAAAATTCCGCTGGTGACAAATGCCGGCCGCATCAAAGGCAGAATGATTCTGGTGAAAATGGCATAATAGGAGCAGCCATCGATCTGAGCCGCCTCATCCAGATCCCTTGGAATTCCATCAATGAAATTCCGCATAAGATATACAAAAAATCCCTGGATTGCAAACCAGTACGGTACAATGAGAGGTGCAAAACCTCCCACCCATCCTAATTTCCGGTACCACAAGTACTGCGGCACCATCAAAATCTGTCCCGGCAGCATCATGGACGCAAGCATAGCTGCAAACAGGAAACCGCTTCCCTTAAACTCACATCTGGCAAAACTGTAGGCCACCAGCGCGGAAGAAAATAGCGTCCCTATGGTAGCAAAAAACGCAATGATCAGGGAATTTCCAAAAAACGAACCGAAACCCACATTTCCAAATCCCCTCCAGCCGTTTTTATAATTTTCCAGTGTAAAGTTTCTGGGAATCAGCTGGCCCGCCGTGGTAAAAATCGTGTTGGAATCCTTAAAGGAGCTCATCAGCATCCAGAACAGGGGATACAGCATAATAAGCCCGAAGGAAAACACCAGTGTATGATAAATTATTTTGTTTCGCATTCTTTTTACTCTCATTGTCCTCACCCCTGATCATATACCCAGAATTTCTTGGTCTTAAACAGCACCCATGTCATGATACCGATAAAAATAAGCATCACCCAGGCCATGGCTGATCCATATCCCGCATTGCTGAAGGTAAAGGTCTGCTGGTACATATAAAGTGCATAGAACAGCGTGGAATCCATAGGTTTTCCCTGAGTAATGATAAAGCTTTGCGTAAAGGCCAGAAAGCCTCCGATTAACTGAATAATCAGGTTAAAAAATATGGTGGGCGTCAGAAGAGGCAGGGTAATGGAAAAAAATTTCTTTGCTCCGCCTGCCCCATCCACCTCCGCCGCCTCATACAGTTCTCCTGAAATCTGCTTCATAGCCGAAAGAAAAATAAGCATCGAGGATCCAAACTGCCACACGCTCAGCAAAACCAACGTCCAGATAGCGGTTTTGGTGTTACCAAGCCAATTGAAATGAATATCCACTCCCACGGAATTTAACAGGATATTCACCACCCCATCCGCCGCAAACATCCTTTTCCACAGGATAGAAACTGCAACCGAACCGCCAAGAATCGAGGGCAGGTAATATGCCGCCCTGTAGATTCCTGTCATCTTCGTCTGATGGAACAAGATTAACGCTACCACCAATGCAAACAGAAGACGCAGCGGCACCGACACAAAGGCAAAATAAAAGGTTGCCTTTACCGCACGCCAGAATGTCTTGTCACCTGTAAACATTTTTATGTAATTCCCGGTTCCGGTAAACTGAGCCGGCGATAAGATATTATACTCACAGAAAGAATAGTAAAGAGAAAGCCCCATGGGAACTGCCAGAAAAAGGCAGAAACCAATGATAAAGGGAAGACACATTACCACACCCACCGTAGATTTCTTATAAAAAAATTTATAAAGCTTACCGTATTTTTTCATTTCAGCTTCGTTCCTTTCCTTTCACAGCGGCAGACAACGGCTTTACAATTTGTTTGCTGCCGGCCGGCAGATGTAACGATTCAGCCTTTGGCCACATAGTTACAGCAAAGAGTCCGGCAAGCCGGACTCCCACCTTTTGCGGATCGCATCCGCATTCTTCCTTCGTTACTCACCCCATATTTCAACCATCTTATTATAGTACTCCTGTGCCGCTTCTTCTGCACTCATCTCACCGTAGCCCACTGCCTCCTGAAGCTTTGCCAGCGTACTGGTCAGTTCACTGCTTCCGTCTGGTGTAGGAGGATCCATAGGGGAACAGTTTACCTCAATGACATTTACAACATAGTCCATAGCTTTTGCTGTTGTTTCATTCAATTGGGGCGAAAGCGCGTCAGCAACCAGGCTTGAAGCTGGCACGCCTCTTTCTGCAAGTAAAATCTCATTACATTCTGTCGAATTGACCAGCCAATCGATCAGTGCAACTGCCGCATCAACATTTTTACAATCAGAACTGATACAGAAAAACTGGCTGACCCCAAGAGAGTTGGAAGCCTTTGGATCACTGGTGGGCAGCGTAGTAAGGCCAATTTCAACCCCTTCCGGTGCGGAATCCTGGAAAGAAGTCAGCAGGTTGCTTCCTCCGTTTACCGTACACCAAGCCATTGTCTCAGGGCCAGAGCCGTACACAAGCGGGTCTGTCTCAATCGCTGAACTGTCAATACAGTCAGGTGTCAGATGCCACCCCTCCTTAATTCCATCATCCAAAAGCTGGAATACCTCAACATAAGGTTCATAACTGTCTACAGGTGGTGCCGTTTCCACAATCGGAATTCCATTCGCTCTTGCCCAATAGCTTAAATAGGAACCACGGGAAATCAGATTGGCACGATACCCTGTTTTTTCCGTAACTTCTTTGGCAATTTCCACAAATTCATCGATTGTCATATTATCCTTAATCTCAATCCCAAGAGAATCCGTCACAGTCTTATTATAAAATAAACATACACAGGTAAGACCTGCTACCATTCCATATACCTTATCGTTTACCTTGCCGGTCTCCAGTACACTGTCTTCAATATTGGCAGTATCAATTGCTCCGCTGTCAATATATGGCGTAAGGTCAACCAGTTCCCCACTATCCACATACTGGGCAATATATCCGTAATCCATCTGAATAATATCCGGCAGGCTGTTTCCTGCCGCTGAGGTAGACATCTTATTCCAGTAATCATCCCACTGGTAAAACTGCCCTTCCACAGCAACTCCTGTCTGCTCTGAGTAAAGGTTAAGGGCTTTTGTGGTACGTTCATTTCTGGTCTGATTCCCCCACCAGGACATCACAAGGCTTATATCACCATCTGCCTCCGCCCCGTCCTTTGCTGGCTGTGGGCTGGCCTCTCCTCCCTGTGTCGTCTCTGCCGCCCCCCTTGTCTCTCCGGCTGATGGATTACTATTTTCCTTTCCGCCGCCGGAGCAGCCTGCCAGCAGACTCGTTACCATTGCAGCTGAAAGTGATAGCGCTAACATCCTTTTCCTGCTTTTCTTCATATTACTCCTCCTTTAATTCATGTACTCTTTGCTGTCTATATTATAAAAAATACTTCCGTCAAACAAAATGAATTATCCACACCTCTCATCAGTAAATTTTAGCCTTTTTTCTTCTTTTATGCCTCCATCTGTAAAAAAGTTGTTTTTTATTTGCCAAAATCAGACATTTTATGCTGCCAACTTTAAAATACAGGAAAATATGATAAAATACAGGAAAACAACTTCAATACATTTACAGCCAGGAGGCAGACTATGGATTCACTGCGTCAAAACCTGTACCATTTATCCATTAAGAAAAAAATACAGATGATTCTTTCCGCCGGCATGCTGCTTCTGTTTCTCATCAGCGCCACAGGGCTTCTGCTTCTCACAAGAGCCTATGATAAAACCTTGTCCGATGCCATCTACGAAAATTTACTTTATGCCTCCAGACAGTTAGATATTAATCTCTCCTATACAGGCCATCTGGCAGATATCATTCTGGCAGACTCCGTGGTTCAGGAGAAACTGCCTATGTATAACAGTGCGGTATCCATGGTAGAAAAAAGCCGATATCAGGCAGATATCTACAGCACCCTCAGCAACCATCTATTCAACAATTATGCCGACTATATCTCCCACATTTCCATTCTGTGGGAAAATGATACCATCAGCACGTTTATCTGGAGGTCTGAAAAAATTCCTGAGGAGGTACGGCAGGTTCTCATAAAACGAGGCCTGGAAGCCGGAGGCACCACTATCTGGATCACCGATTTCTGCCAGGAACACGGCCTGTTCCTGGTGAAGGAGTTAAGAGAAGCCAAGCATTTCTCCTTCCGTTCCCTGGGAGTCCTGGTCATCTGCATAAAGCCAGATGCCCTGTTAAGTCAAATCAGCAGCCAGAAAACAGGCTTTGCTGATTCCTCCTATCTATTGCTGGAAAATAAAAACAGGATCTATACCACTGGTACGGCCTTTGACATACCAATAGACACCTTAAATCATATGATGAGCAGAAAATACGGAACCTACAGACTGGGAAAAGAAACCGTATTTGCAGTACACAGCTATCTGAAAAAATATGGCTGGGATTATATCTGCATGGTTCCCTATAATCGTATCATGCACACCATATCCTTTGTACGGAATATTTTCCTTCTCCTTGCCATTGGTTCCGCGCTCTTAATATTTGTCACCATCTCCCGTATGCTGTCCTCGCTGTTTGCTCCGTTAAATGAGCTGATTCTGAAGATGCAGACTTTCGCAGACGGCAATTTCTCTCGTATGGAGGGCAATAAGAGAAACTATCATTCCATGGATGAAACAGGCCAGCTTCATATGGCTTTTGACAAGATGGCTGACAAGATTATCGACCTGGTAGAACAAAATTTTATCAACGAACTATTAAATAAAGAAGCACAGTTAAAATCCCTGGAAAGCCAGATGTCTCCCCACTTTTTATATAACACTCTGGATACCATCCACTGGCGTGCCAAGATCAGCGGCGAAACAGATATCGCCAAGATCGCTTCCTCCCTGGCTGCTTTGCTTCGGATGTCCCTGAGCAAAAATAAAGGCCCCTTTCTCATCCGCCAGGAGTTGATTCTGGTAGATAATTACATGGCGATTCAGCTTCTGCGCCACCGCCGCAGGCTGGATTACCAGATTGATGTTCCCAAAGAACTGGAAAACTGTGAAATCCCCAAATTCACGATACAGCCCCTGGTAGAAAATGCAGTTCAATACGGCCTCAACGGTATTTCCGATGATATCTGCCACGTAACCGTAACTGCTGTGTCCCGGGATTCCCGAATCGAAATTGAGGTAAAAAATAATGGCTCCCAGTTTGAAACCGATGATACCGGCCCCCAAGGGCTTGGAATCGCCTTGTCAAATATTAGTAAACGGCTGAAGATCACTTATGGCGATGAATATGGCATCACTCTCTCTAATTGGGAAGACCTGGATTCCGGGGAATTGTATGCCATTGCCCGTATTCTGATACCGCAGATTTATGTGTCCCCGTAGCCTAACACTGCCCATTTTTGTTGTCGTAAACGTTACGTGTATTCTTGGGAGGTAAGATATGTACAAATTATTGATTATTGATGACGAAGAAGATATCTGCCGCGCAATTGCAGCGCTGGTTGATTGGAATAAACTTGGAATCTGCCTTATGGGAATCTGTCTGGACGGCGTAGAAGGATACCACATGATTCTGGACGAAGCCCCGGACATTGTCCTGACCGATATCGAGATGCCAGGTATATCCGGCCTTGATTTAATTGAGAGGATTTCTACCACCAACCTTCAGACAGAATTTGTCATACTTTCTGGCTATGATCAGTTTGAATATGCCAAACGGGCCATGAAATGCGGGATCCGCCATTATTTGTTAAAGCCCTGCGATGAAGAGCAGATTCTGGACTGCATGGCCCAGGTGATTGTGGATCTGCAGAAAAAAGAGGCTGGTGGCACCATGGGTATTTTTGACCGGGGAGAACTGGCGGAAATGCAGCAGCAGCTGATCTACAACGTGATTCGGGAAGGAATCTATCTTCCGGAACTTCATCCTGATTTTTTTGAATCGTACAACCACTATACGTCTCTGTCCCAGACATCCTACCAGCTGTGCACCCTTTATTTTCTGGAACAGAAAAATCTGAAGGATGGGGTATGGCAGATTGAACAGTATTTTTCACAGGTGTATCCCCACATGAATCTGTACCAGATTTATGTAAATAATGTGCTGCTTCTGTTCTTCCCAGGTATCCGCTCCGGGTTCCGGCAGCTGGATGATTTTTTAGGAGGGCTCTCCTTTCCTGCACAGGCTGCATCGATTGAATATACAAGAACAAGCTACACGGATTTGTATCACCTGCTGTATGAATTGATCCCAAGGCTGCGGCGGTTCGACACCCTTTATTTTGTCAGTAAGTCAGGTGCGCTGATTCCTAATTACAACCATGAAAATATATTTTCTCAAATCAATAAGCTGATTCCCAGGCTTCTGAGTGCATGTGCGGATGAGCAGGAGAATGCTTATACACAGTTGGAGACTGTATTGGCGCTTCCGAATAAAAAGGATTTTTTACTGCAGCTGTCTAACAGCCTGCTGATTACTTTGGTTACCCAGAAGTCTGTAGGGACTATGTGGGATATCTCTTATTTTTTGTATGAACTTCCTAAGAAGGAGGCATTGAAAGAAATAAGGGACGCTGTTTTGGAAAAGACAAAAGAACTGCTGTCCTCTTATAATCCTTCTGTCAGCCAGTATAGTCCTTTTATTAAGGATTTGATTGATTACCTTCATAAGCATCTGGATGATCAGAATCTGACGCTGAAATGGATCGCTGACAACTATCTTTATATGAATGTGAATTATGTGGGGAAACGCTTTCAGAAGGAAACCGGGCAGAAATTTTCCAATTATCTGGTGGAAATGCGGATTCAGAGGGCTAAGGAATTGTTTATGACAAGAAGGGATATAAAAATACAGGATGTGGCTCAATTGGTGGGATGCGGGAATAATCCTTATTATTTTACGAAGATATTTAAGAAGGCTACGGGGATGACGCCTTCAGCGTTTATTAGCAGGAATGAGGGGAGGTAGCCAACTTCCCCCCCAAGCCCTTTTAATGACCGGCTCTCCTTATACTCGATTTCACTATGTATGAAATCTTCATGATAGTTTGGACGGTAAGTCTGCCTGTCAAACTCGCTGAAAATGATGCTAATGAAAATGAATCGTCTCCGCTTTTCGTTTTCTGTCTGATATAATAGAAAAATCATCCATATACTCACCTGTCTGATAGTCATAAATAAGAATTTTATGAGGTTCTTTAAGAGAAATCCAT
Organism: uncultured Hungatella sp.; assembly: GCA_947425205.1. Taxonomy (GTDB): domain Bacteria; phylum Bacillota; class Clostridia; order Lachnospirales; family Lachnospiraceae; genus UBA3402. The sequence continues at coordinate 19,973 of CANDZL010000067.1, forward strand.
ATTTCAAAATCTGCCGGTACAAATTCTCCGTCTGTTGTCAGCATACCATTAAACCACCAGTAAGATGCGTCTTCCCCATGTATAAAATCTACGCTGAACTGAATTCCCTCTATGCCTTCCACTGTTGTTATCCCCTGCATACAATTTAAAGCGTCCGTTTTTTCGTCAAGTTCCGGAATTTTGCTGTATATTTCATTTTTCAAATTCTCTACTTCCTCATAGTGATGGATCCGCCAGTCATATATTTCCATTCGGTCGTATTCCGGGCAGGCAAGGTAAACTTTTTTCCCTTTTATATTAGGAATTACAACAGAAAAATCGGTCTTATCTTTTGCAAATGGATTTGTTTCCGCATAATAAACGATCACATTCACAATATTGGGATTGTTCTCATCTTCTTCCCACACCACTTTACTGACATGGAAGGAATACAGATTTATTTCTCCATTCACAGTAAGCTGCCCTGTTTCTTCATCATATATGGAATCTTGTATGGACATATACCCTGTTCCAAGGGGCTTGCCAATCACATAAATTTTAAGGACAACCGATAACAGGAACATAAACAGAACGCCCGCTAATATTCCTATGGTTATTTTCAGGCGGTTCGTGCGCTTTCGTATCTTTTTTAATGCGTCCACAGCAATCGCATCATGGGCAGATAGATCATCTTTTCCGATACCTTCCTCCATTTCCGTATAAATTTTATGGCATTCCTCACATTCCCCTAAATGATTTTTCACCAGTTCACTTCCTGCGTCACTTAAAATGTTGTCAATGTAGCCGGGAAGAAGATCCCGTATCACATCACAGTTATCTTTCTCATTCATTCTTACTGATCTCCTTTCTGATTTTTTGTTTGGCACGGAAAAAAACAGTCCTGCTCCAATTTTCACTCTTTCCCATTATTTCTCCGATTTCGCGGAAAGACAATTCTCCACTTATACGATATAATACAACTTCTCTCTCCTGTTCTGGCAGAAGGTGGATTGCCTGATAAAGCTCTATCTTATTTTCCTGCAGAATTACAAAAGTTTCCCCTTCCGATATTGAAACATCCGGCAGATCATCGGTAAGTTCCACCGTTTTAAAACGGTTTCTTTTCCGAAATTCCTGCCACAATATATGCTTGGCAATCTGGCAAAGCCATACAGACAGTTTACAAGAAGCATCATAACGTGAAATAGACATACTCG
>CANDZL010000068.1:0-20561 GCA_947425205.1 uncultured Hungatella sp.
ACCTCCACATTCTTTTTTATTTTGAATGTCCGCAAAATCCGTCCTACATCTGTGGGATACAGGGAGTCTGTCAGGCTTGGCAGGATGGTTCATTTAGGATGAAATTCTCTGATTTTAGGTCACAATAACGCCTTCCTCTATGGGCCGTGAATTTCAATACACAATAATCAGGGTCGGTTACGCCTTGTTTGTAATACATGATATCCCCTGCCTGCCAGATTTCTTTTTTTATTGTTTCATCCTGCAAAACTTCCATAGTTCCGATCAGCATGATTCCCTCATAGCGAAAGCGCCCTCTGTTATAAAAGTAGAGGCTTGCCTTGGGATTCTTCAAATATTGACCGGAACGCATGGCGGAAGTGTTGCATGAAAAGTAATAGCAGTTTCCTTCTATCTTGCGGGGGACGAATACTGCTTTTATATTGGGAAAACCTTCTTCGTCTATAGAGCCGATAAACGCGGTCTTCTGTTTCATGGCAAATTCTTTCACATACTCTGATGTAATCATTTTTAAATCCTCCTAATGTACGTTTGTTTTCAAATTTTGTCAATGAATTCGGTCTAAGAGAACGTTTGAAAATTCTCTATCGAATAATACTATATAGTACTATTATAGAATATCATACTCGTTTTAAGAAATCAATCTAAAGTATATAACAGAATGTTGATAAAATTAGAATCTTATTTCTTGGTTGACATTTTGTTGTATATGGTATAATATATGACTAAAATAATATTTTAAGTCATAAAAGGGAGTGAAAAAGGATGTCAAGAAGTTTTTCAGAACGCGAAAAAGAAACAATCAAAAAAAGTTTGCAGGATGCCTGTAAACAGAGTTGGGTACAGTATGGCTACAAAAAAACAAGTGTAGATGAACTTTGTATGCGGGCTGGAATCTCAAAAGGAGCATTTTATCTTTTCTATGAATCAAAAGAAACTCTTTTTTGTGAAGTTCTATGCTTAATTCAAAGCCAGATTCATGATGTTGCTTTTAAAGCGATGGAGGAACATAGAGATAAGTATGGGGTTGCAAAAGCTTTGAAATGTATCTATCGAGAATACGATAAGTACAATTTTTTACACAATTCCAACAGTATGGATTTCATAGTTTTAATGAATAAACTATCCAAGGAACAAGCAGAAAAGATACAGGAGTCTAATCATATGAGCCAACAGCTTTTTTTAAGCCGGCCATATTTAAAATTCAGGGTTGATCCAGATATGGCGATGTCGGTGTTGTACTCTCTGATTATGAATATCAAAAATAAGGATATTCTTCCATACAATCATATAGAAACATTTGATTTTATGGTCGACCACTTGATTGACAGCTTGTATGAATGAAAGAACCAAGGAAAGGAATGATGAAAAATGAAAACAGAGGTTGTAAGAAAAAATAATATGGAGATTGCAGTTGTAAAAAGCGATGAGCTGCTGATTACAGATGTCCAGTCTGCACTGGATTTTATTATGACGGTAAAATATGAGACTGGTTGTATGAATATTGCCGTAAACAAGGAGGCTATCATAAAGGATTTCTTTATTTTAAGCACTTGTCTGGCTGGAGAAATATTACAAAAGTTTATTAATTATGGCGTGAGATTTGCAGTATATGGAGATTTTTCAAACTATACAAGTAAGCCCTTGAAGGACTTTATGTATGAAAGCAACAGGGGGAAAGATATATACTTTCAACCGAATGTTTCGCTTGCAATCCATAAGCTTGCTGCACTGTAAGGCGGTAGTGCTTCATCCGGTCAGTAATTACACTTTTAGCACCGCCTATTTTGCCATCTGCCGTGTTGGTACGTGCTCGTGTTTTTCTTATTTCTATGATATCATAAGGTAGTGTTCGCCGGTCAAAGTTTCACTGATCCTAATGGCTGGTATCGTGGTGCTGGCACTGGTGATTGTTATACAAGGATAAGGGATATAAGAAAATGGAAAAACCCATAACTAGGAAAAGCGTTTGCAGGAAATGGATATTTCCTATCTTGGTGGTACTTCTGTTGATTGTTGTACTTATAATCTGGCAAAATAAAAGACAAGAAACAGAATTTTACATTATATAAGCTATTATTGAAGAACTTCCGATATTCCGACCAGAATATCAAGCAGGAATACAGCGCGGCGCAGCTGCTGGAATATTACAGGCAGGGGCTGGAATTACAGAGCCGATTGGTAGCATTGTACCGTGAAAGGCAGGATGAAAATGGCAGGTAAAGTAAAAACAAGAATATGTTTTGCCAGCCTTATATGTGGGCTGGCGTTACTGATTATTTCATGTGATTTCCGTCTTATGTCCAAACGGGAAGTGGAAGAATATTTAGAGAGACAGTACGGCCAGGAATTTACGGTGCTTTTGTCCGAGTCTGTCACCGATGATTATTATGATGATGTATGGAGGGCAAGGGCATATACTGTGTCACCCAAAGACAACTTGGAAACGCAATTTTTTGTATTCAATACTGTCGAGGGAGATAGTTTCGGTGTGCCAGGATTTCGCAACGGATTACAGGACACCTATTCACTTGATATTTTCGGCAAGGCATTTGAAACGCGGGCGGCTGATACGGATGTGGAATATTCTTTTGACTACTTCTATCCTGTCAAGTCATCATCCGTTTACTATTCTAATTTGTATGTGAACATCCAATCGGTTTCTACGGAAAATTTGGAAACAGTGTGTACGGTATTATCCCTAGCCTACGCAGATACCTTTGAGGAAGTCAAAGATACACCTTATGGCGTGTCTATAATGCTTACATATAGGGAATCTACATGGCCAGAAGATCAATCTTGTCTTATAAAGATGGATAGCTTTTATTTGAGTGGGTTTGATACAAACGCAGAAACCATTGAAAAATATATTTTGGATGAGGTAAGTAAATATCAAAAGAGGTTGGAACAAACTGGCTCATAAGAGCGTTCTGCCCTTTGGGATGCCCCGAAGTGGTCATGTTCGGCGGCCTTATAGCATTTGCTGTTTACCGCATATTTTATCCGGGACTGGTCTGGGTGGAGCATGATATGGAAACCGTGATTTTCCACTGCTCTCGTAAAGAGGGATTCTGGTTCCGGTGGGAGGAAATGTCTCCTTTTTACATCGGCGGTTCCCTATTCCTTTGCCGAACAGGTGGAAGAAAAGACCGGGATGCTGTTCTGGTCCTGGAATGGGCAGGGCCGGGAACGGATGGAAGAAAAAGAAAAGGAAATGCAGGCGATGGGCCTGTTTAAAAGGTGAGACGATGTATGCAATCGAAAAGGAATTAAAGATACTCCGAAAGTTTATCAGTCCGAAGCATATGGACGGCTTGAAAAAATGGAAATGCTATTGGGAGGATGAAATCTCTGCGGCAGAGAAGCGGCTCCATGTAAAGCTTCCAGCTCCCATCCGGAACTGATAAACTTAAGCGATTTTCCATTGCAGATGGCATATGTTCACAAAAATCAGGAAGCCTTGCTGGTTCTGGGGCAGGAACTGGTCTGTTTTATGCTGCTGACAAAGACGGCTGCGGGGAGCGACTTGATTGAAAAGGTTCAGGAACAGACTGGTCTGGCTTTTCATGTGAGATTTTAGGAACAAGCCAGCAGGACAGGAAAATGAGAAAGCTGGCAGGGAGCAGATAATGAGGAAAAATAACAGAACAGGAAAACGGCTGCGGCTGACACCTCTTATATTGGGAGGCTATGCTGCATTTCTGGGTTTTGGTCTGGTAGTGATCGGACTTGCTGAAATAAAGGAAGGGATTGGTATTGTCCGGCTCCTGATCGGGCTTGGCATGGCGGGCTTTGGCTTGCTGGGGATATGGGACGGGGGGCGTGATCTGGTGAGGCCGGATAAAAAACATAAGCAGGCACCGGCCAGCCAGTTTATCCTTACGGATACATCCGGAAACAGGACGTCCAATGTTACGGTGAAGGCTTTACAAAAACAGATGGAAAGCCTGATGGAAAGTGATAAAGGGGGCGTTTTCAGACTCCAGATTCTGCCGCCTTTTGTTGTACAGGAGATAGGGAATATAAGCCAGATTTTTTGCATGTATCACCAACTCTTTGGATTAACAGTATTTTTGGACGAATCTAAGGGTGGATATGAATCGTACCATAAAAGCGCAGAGTTTGATGAGGCGAAGGACTGGTTTGAAAAACTCCTGGCTGGCAGCGCTGGTCTTTCGGGGTGGAAAAAAATAGAGAATGGATATGATGACGAAGAGGAAAGCAGCGAGGAAGAAGACACCGAATGGGAGGAAAACAGTACTTGCCCAGGTGAAACGGAGGACAGCCCGGAAGATTTAGATGAAGCAGCAGAGCCGGCTGCTGATTTTGACAAGCCAGACTCTTTGATAAATACAGAGGAGGTTGGGGCGGGGAAAAGCGAAGCCGATACCCGACAGACTGAGGAACACATAAAATCTTTCTGGCAGCAGCTTCAAAAAGAACAGAAAGGCCAAATGCGGAACTGGCGCCAACTTCTGGTGATTTTTGGAGAGAGCTGGCATGATGAACATACCTTTTTCTCCGCCAGGGATGTGGAACTGGCCATTGATGGCATCCATGAGGGAAAATACACAAAGGCAGTTCTGGAATGGGGAACACAGGCACTTGATTTCTTCCCCGGTGTTCAAAATGACCTGATGGTGATCTGGTGTACCAATAACACAGGAAAAGGGAATACCAGGTTTCTGGCGAAAGAAGGAACGGTGGCGCAGGTGAAATTCTGGCTGGTCAACTATTTGAATTCCGGTGTTTTTGAAGAAATGAACGGCTGGACTGATATTACCGGCCAGATAGAAAAAGCAAACAGAAAGGGAAAAAAGAAACATGGGTAAGTATTTTAGCGATGTGGTGGATAAAGTCATTGAGGACCTCTATTATTGCTGTGATAACGACAAGGCAAAAATGGCTGCGGACGCATTGTTGCTTGCGGCAAAGGAAGGCGATGGGGATGCCTGCTATATCCTCTCTCGCTGCTTTTCCGGTTCCTGTTACAGTTGGGAATACCATCCCTTTGAAGAAAACGAGGCAGCGGCCTATGCCATGCTCCATCAGGCAATCTCCCTGGGCAGCGCCGCTGCGGTTCTGGGGGCGCTGCGTATGGATATGCTGACACCGGAGCTGCGGGAAATCATGCCTTTTGAGAGCATAAAAGAAGCATGGGATGTGATCTATGAAAAAGCCGAAAACGGCTGCGCTTTCTGCCAGTACATGATTGGGAACACCTATTATTTTCTGGACATCATAGAGATTGAAGATCAAAAGGAAAGTGACTTTGCAAATAAGGGAGCCTGGAAAGCCTGGAAACAGCTGCAAATAAAACAGTGCCTCCCCTGGTTTGAGAAAGCATTTTCCGGCGGCATGATACTGGCGGGGCGGAATTACTGCCATTATTACCAGTATGGCCGGGGAGAATACATTTCTCCGGAGCCAGGAAAGGAAGTTCCCATTATGCGCCAGGGTGCAGAAAAGGGATACCCAGAGTGGATGTATGCCTATGCTCATTATCTGGCCTATACAGAGGATAATGATAAAGAAGCGCTTCCCTGGGCGCTGAAAGCGGCAGAGGCAGGACATCTCTGGAGCTGGCATATCATAGGGGATATTTATTGGAACGGCAGGGCGGTGGAGCGCAATCTGCCCTATGCCTTAGAGTGCTACGAAAAAACCGCCAGCTATGGCAATGACAGCTATGCCTGCCGCCAGCTGGGACGCTTGTATTTCCACGGCTGGGGGACGGAAACTGACTATGCGCGGGCGGTCCAGTGGCTGGAGAGGGATGAGGAATCGGAATATGTCAAGTATGATCTTCTGGGAATCTGCTATCTGCTGGGGCGCGGCTGCCAGCAGAACCCGGCGCGGGGAAAAGCATTTTTGGAGAAAAGTCAGGATTCGCCCTATAAAAGCTATGGGCTGGGGATGATGTATGCCGAAGGGATCGGTGTACGGGAGAACATTGAAAAAGGTGTGGAGTATCTGAAAGCAGCGGGAAATTATGGACCGGCAATCGAGGCGCTGAAACATTATAAGAAAAGCCTGTTTGGGGTATGGCGGAGAAAATAAGAACGTTTGGAAAAGGAGTGTGACGGTTTATGGGCTGTTCCCTGATGATTGCGCCTTTCGATTTTGCTAACCATAATAAAATTGCGGCAGGGCAGTTTTTTGATCATTTAAAAGTCACTCCATTAGGACTTCCGATAGAAAAAACGTTTGTTCCAATGATTGTTATGTTGGTACTTGCCGTCTGTACCATATTATTAAAGAACAATTTCAATCCCAAAGCGGTATCACAGCTAATGGGATATGCCAAAGAAATCATCGAGGACTGCTTAGACGATCTCCAGCCGTTTATTGATGAAGTAATCCCGAAGGAAGAAAGTGAAAGCGGTACAGATTTTTCAGGAGACAATTATTCTAGAACAAATCAGCGAATTTCTTGCATGAAATTAAGATACTGGCATAACTAAATCGCATGAAAAAAGTACAGAACAAAAGTTCGATTTTGGCCTGTACTTATTTTGACTTATGTGTTATAATGATAAACCAAATGACTGGATAATATTATCTGTACTGACTGGTGCTATTCAGTGTTGTTTCGTTTTAAAAATACGGTTTTCCTAAAGGATACTGCGTAATGTGACCTGCATTCGTGTAAGGGATGAGATAGTATTAAATGGAAATCTTGTATGGTGAATTTATATGGAATCAGTTATTTGATAATATCGAATAACTACAATAGATGAAAAGACTGGAAATGGTGAATAGGTATGAGTCAGCATGACATTGTCTTATATCAGATAGAAAATACAGATATATTTGAACAATGCAGTTATGATTACGATAAAAATGGTGACATTACAAAGAACTTCTATGCTTTCGTCCAGAATAAAATTCATTTTGCAGTTTCTGGAAAGACAGTGGCAGAATTGATATTTGAACGTGCAGATTCAGAAAAACCGGCTATGAGATTGACAACCTGAAAGGATGCGCCAGAGGGTAAAATATTAAAAAGGGATATAAGTATTGCTAAAAACTATTTGAACGAAAAGGAATTGTCCCACTTAAACAGGTTAGTAACAATGTTCATTGATTATGCGGAGTTAATGGCTGAAGACGAAATTTTAATGAGTATGCAGGATTGGGTAGAACAGACGGTTCAGTTTTTAGTGAATAATCCACAGGAAGTGTTGGATGGAAAGGGAAAGATATCACAAGAAACGGCTATGAAGAAAGCGGAGAAAGAATATGAAGTGTTTCGGTTGAAACAGGATAAAGAGTATATTTCTGAATTTGATCGGGAAGTGGAAAGATATTTGAAAGGGGAATAATAAAAGATTTCTATAAAAACTGGGGAGAAGGTGGAAGAATGATAAAAAGTATACATTTATTGAATTATCGTTGTTTTGAAAATACTACAATCCAGTTTAAAAATATTTCTGCTATTGTAGGGAAGAATAACGCAGGAAAATCTTCTTTAATTGAAGCGCTAAGAATGGTTGCAATGTCCGTACGTAAATGTACTCATACAACATATAGAGATTTACCCAAAGAGTTTGGCCGTCCAATACGAGAACAAGGTTTTCGTTTAGAAGTAGAAAAACTGAAAATTGATTTGCGAGGGGTGGTATATAGATATGAAGACGTAAACGCTCAAGTGCAAGCTGTTTTTGAGAATAATGTAAAGATTTATATCTATGCTAATAAATCATATGCATATGCCGTAGTATATGATAAGAATGGGAAATGCGTTAGGAATAGAGGAATGGCTTTAAAAGCTATTGAATTTAGTGTTTCAATTCTTCCTCAAATTGGATTGATAAAGGAGAACGAAAAAAGGCTTGCAATAGAAACTGTTGATAAAGATAAAGAAACATATTTATCATCCAGACATTTTAGAAATGAGATATATAATTATAAATCTGATTATTGGGATGAATTTGTTGAATTAGCAGAAAATACATGGAGTGGGTTGCGAATCAATACAATAGAATATGAACCAATTGCAGATATTTTAGCATTATACATATGTGATACGGATTTTTATGCTGAAATTGGTTTGATGGGAAGCGGTCTGCAAATGTGGCTGCAAATTATGTGGTTTTTGGCAAGAACAAAAGAGAATGTGACGGTTATTTTAGACGAGCCAGATGTATATATGCACCCAGATCTTCAAAGAAAGTTAATTAGACTTGTAAAAAGGAGGTATTCGCAAGTAATAATAGCAACTCATTCCATAGAAATTATTTCAGAATTAGATCCTAAAAATATCATAACATTAGATAAAAAGAATAGAAAAATGAGTTATGCAACAGATTTACAAGGTGTTCAAAAAATTATTGATGATATAGGAACGGTAAGTAATTTAGCATTGATGCGACTGGGTGATGTCAGAAAATGTCTTTTTGTTGAAGGAAAAGATTTAAAAATTATGACAAAGATAGCAGAGGTGATATTTGGAAATCATATTAATTCACTAGAAGTGTTGCCTCATGTATCTTTGAAAGGGTTTCATAATTTAAGAGAGGCATTTGGAACTTCTAAATTGTTTTTTGATGAAACCAGAGGGATGATAAAATGTATTTGCATACTAGACAGTGATTACTATCCAAATGATATGATAGAGAAAAAGTATAAAGAGGCACATGATAATTATTTGGACTTGCACATCTGGAAGAGAAAAGAATTAGAAAATTATTTGTTAGAACCTCAAGTGTTATTTCGATTATCACACCAACCAAAAGAAAAATATGGGATTTTTTTAAAAGAACTCGAAGAACTTGTTGATACATATGAGGATCGTGTGTTTGATCAATATGCGGAGCATATTTTGAAATATAGGAAAATAGATATAAGTACCGCAAATGCTGAAGCTAGAGGATATATGAAGGATATGTGGACAAATTTAGAAAATAAGTTGGCGTTAGTTGGAGGAAAAGAATTCATTAGATGCTTGAATGGTTGGTATAAACAAAAGTTTCTTATGAATGTATCTGTATCTCAAATTATTTCAGAGTTTCAAAAAGATGAATTTGATAGCGAAATCGTTGAAATAATAAAAAATATTATTCTATAAAAAGTAGAAGTAATATTTTACATTTTGGTGTTGCAGTTTTCTTTCTGAAAAGTGTGTCATAGAGAACTGTAAACGATATATTATTTGGTAAGATTAAAAATTTATGGATGTGAGACAAAAAGTGGATTTGTTACCTATGAGTAGTGAATTAAGAAAGGGATTATGAATCCATTCTTTAAATGGAATATTCATATAGAAGATTATTATCGTGGATCATTTTTAACTAGTATCACAATACACCTCCCACCGGCGACCATCCACAGGCAATCGAAGAATTAGTAATAGGTTTTAAAGAAGGAAATCACTTCCAGACACTTCTTGGTGTTACTGGTTCCGGCAAGACATTTACGATGGCAAATGTAATTCAACAATGGAATAAACAAACCCTTGTGATAGCCCACAATAAGACATTAGCAGCCCAGTTATATGGGGAATTCAAGGAATTTTTCCCAGAGAATGCGGTGGGGGATTCTGTGTTCTGATTTGGGGACAGGGTGAAAACCGTATTATTTCATGTTATTTGGTGTTGGTTGTACTGTATTTTGTGGGCAAGATGGAGGATTATGGACGAAATAACACCAAGCGGACTGGTGAAGTTTGTGACCGGGATTCGTGTAATGGATGAGATAATATTAAATGGAAATCTAGCGTGGTGAATTATAAAGGGAATCAGTTATTCGATAATATCTAAAAACTGCAATAGATCAAAATGGTTAGAAATGGAGAGTGGGTATGAATCAACACGAGATTATACTATATCAGATAGAAAATACCAATATATGCGTAAACGTTATGTTTGAAAATGAGACGTTTTGGATGACGCAAAAAGCAATGGCAGAGTTGTTTGATGTAAATGTGCCGGCAATTTCTAAACATTTAACTAATATATATGATGAAGAAGAACTAATAAAAAAATCAACTGTTTCCAAAATGGAAATAGTTCAGAAAGAGGGGCAGAGAAATGTTAAGCGTATGCAGGAATTTTATAATCTGGATGCGATTATTGCTGTAGGATATCGTGTAAATTCAAAAAAGGCCACCAGGTTTCGACAGTGGGCAACGAAAACATTAAAAGAGTATATTATTAAGGGGTTTGTGTTAAATGATGATATGTTAAAAAATGGCAAACCCTTTGGAAAAGATTATTTTGATGAATTATTAGAACGCATCCGGGAAATCAGGGCAAGTGAGCGTAGAGCCTATCAGAAAATCACGGATATATTTGAGCAATGTAGCTATGATTATGATAAGAACAGTGAAATTACAAAGAATTTTTATGCCTTTGTTCAGAATAAGCTTCATTTTGCAGTTACTGGAAAGACAGCGGCTGAATTAATATATGAGCGTGCGGATTCAGAAAAGCCAGCTATGGGGTTGACAACATGGAAAGATGCACCAGATGGAAAAGTGCTAAAGCGGGATATAGGTATTGCCAAAAATTATTTAAATGAAAAGGAATTGTCCCGTTTAAATAGACTGGTAACCATGTTCATTGATTATGCTGAACTGATGGCAGAAGATGAGATTTTAATGAGTATGCAAGATTGGGTGGAGCAGACAAATCAGTTTTTGATAAATAATCGGCGGGAAGTGTTGGATGGAAAAGGGAAAATATCACATGAAACCGCTATGAAAAAAGCAGAGAAAGAATATGAGATATTTCGAGTAAAACAGGATAAAGAGTATATTTCGGAGTTTGATCGGGAAATAGAAAAATATCTTAAAGGGGATTGGTAAAGATTCTGGTTAAGAACTTGATAAATATTTGATTTTTAATCATATTGAGATAGGAGGAACAGCTCATGAAAATGAATTTTAAAGGTTTAGTAAGTTTACATACATTACCAAAAACTACACCTTTACTACCTTTATATGAGGCTGTTATAAATTCTATTCAAAGTATAGAGGATGCACATATTACAAATGGGAAAATAGAAATTGTAATTGAACGTGAGAAGCAAATGAATCTTTTTGAACAATGGGAAACGGATGTGGAGAACATTGTTATTATTGATAATGGGATAGGATTTAATGATGATAACTACAATTCTTTTGATACATACGCCAGTGAGTTTAAAATTCAAAAGGGTTGTAAAGGCGTTGGAAGGATGATGTGGTTAAAAGCATTTTGCGAAGTTAGTGTAGAAAGTGTTTTTGCCGAAATGGATAAGAAAAAGCGCAGAAAATTTTTGTTTGATACAAATAATGCGGTGCATGACATGAGTATGGAGGAAGTGGATTGTGATGTCCCAAGAGCTACACAAATACGGCTTTTGGGATTACGAGGGCAGTATAAAGGAAATTGTCCTAAAAAGATAGATACAATTGCTAAAAATATATTAAATCATTGTTTTACCTATTATGTACTAGGGAAAGCCCCTAAAATAATTGTGCATGATGAGTTTGACACAGTAGATATTGATGAACTATATAGAGAAAACATAGGAGATAATACGAAGATTGTGGATATGGACATTAAAGGAATTCCATTTAAAATTGTCCATTCTAAAAATTACATGAAAACTAAAGAAAAACATACGGTGAATTTATGTGCAAATCATTGGGTGGTTCAACCCATCTCTTTGTCGAAATTATTCGGCAATGTGAATACAAAGTTGGAAGACGATAAAGGTGAGTTTACTTATAGCGGATATGTAATGTCAGAATTGTTGGATAATCATGTAAATAGAGAACGGACAAAAATTGAATTGCCAGAACAGCCTAATTTAGTGGAACCGATAGGAAGTAATGAAATAGTTGAATGTATGGAATCTATGGTTTTGGACTATTTAAAGAAGGATATTACTGAAAGCAATAAAAAGAAAGCTGAAATAGTTAAAGATTATGTTTATAACAAAAACCCTAAATATAGACTATTGTTAAAGAATAGACCAGAATTATTAGATGAAATACCGTGGATAACAGATGAAGAAAAACTTGAAATGGAACTATTCAAACAGGAACAGAAATTCAAATTGGAATTAAAACGAGAAGGAAAAGAACTTGAGCAAGAGTTAAAAGAGGGGGTTAGAGATTATCAGAGTTATATACAAAAGCGCAATACCTATGCAGAAAAAGTATCTGATATGGGAAAGAGCAATTTGGCTGAGTATATAATGCATAGGAAAGCAATTTTAGATATTTTGGCTGAGAATATAAAGTATAAAGATCAGGAGCAGCAAAAATATACTTATGAAAAAAATATTCATCAACTGATATTTCCAATGACAAAAACATCGGATGATATAGATTATTTGCAACATAACTTATGGATTATAGATGAAAAGCTGGTGTATCATCATTATTTGGCATCTGACATGAAATTAAAAAGTATGAGCGAAATTGATAATGATAGCGGAAAAGAACCAGACATAGTAATTTTTGATTCTCCTTTTGCTTTTACTGATGAACAGGATCAGCCATATAGAAATATAACAATAATAGAATTTAAACGACCAGGCAGAGAGCATTACACTGATGCAGAAAATCCAGTTAGGCAAGTAAAGGAATATATGGATGATATTGTTGAAGGAAAAGTAAAAACCAAAGATGGCGAATTTTTAAGCGACACAGAAAATATTCGTTTTTTCTGTTATATTTTATGTGATGTCGATTTGAGTATAAAAAAACTTGCTAAATTAGAGGATTTGAAACCAACTCCCGATAATATGGGGTATTACAAATATATAGATTCTTATAAAGCATATTTAGAAATTATACCTTATAATAAATTGATACAAGATTCACAGAAGAGGAATAAAATATTGTTTGATAAACTATTTAATCAGGTTTGATTTCTATATGCCACGTTTCTGTTTTGGGGAGACAGGGTGATATGTAATATTTTTTTAATTTGTATTCAAGTAATAAACAAATTAACATTATATGAATATAGTTTATGTTTTTCTTTATTAAAGTTACAATGGAAAATAAGATTGGAGGAAACAAGCCTGTGAAACTAATTGAGTTACAGATAAGAAATTTTGGATGTATCGATGAAAAGGGTGTTACAATAAAGATTGACAATATAGTTGTTCTGATTGGGCCTAATAATGTAGGAAAAACAACTGTGTTAAAGGCATACGAATTATTTAGAAGTTCTGGAGCTGCCCAAACAATAGATGATTTTTACCAGAACAACGAAAATAATCCAATAGAAATTGCAGGAATATTCAATGAAATTAACGAAGAGGACAAAGTGCAGATTGGAGAAAAATGGATATATTTAAGTGAAGATAATGAAGAAGTTATAAAATACAAATGGGTATGGAATAAAAGCGGAGAGAAGGGTAAAAAGTATTCATGGAACAATGAAGAAGAAAAATGGGTTGCTGGAGGAATGGGAGGATGGGATACTAAAATTGCGAGTTGTATTCCTTTGCCATTAAAAATCAGTCCATTTGATGATTCAGAACAATTAGAAAGACAAATAGTAGAAATATTAACATCAGCCGTTAAGGATAATGTGAAAAATAATCAATCTAAAGTGGCAACTATGATAAAACAGATAAATGATTTGGCGAAAGATGTTAAAAATGAGATTTCTGAAGAATTGGACAAGACAACAGATAAGTTGCAAAAAAATTTGAGTGACATATTTCCAGAGCATATTGTTGATATTGAACCTCAAGTAGGAAAATTAGATGTAGATAAGATATTAGCAACAGGGACGCATTTGCAAGTGGCTAATGCTGATGGTAAGTTTTATCCTTTAGCAAATCAAGGAAGTGGATTGCAAAGAGCGTTTCTATGGTCTGCAATTGAAGCATTGGCGGATTCGGGAAAAATGAAAAGCGGACGTAACTCGATAAAAAACGAGGAGCCTAAAATTCTATTGGTAGAGGAGCCGGAATCATTCTTGCATCCACCAGCAATTCGTTCTGCCAGAGAAGCACTATATAAAATAGCTGAACTAGAAAATTGGCAAGTTATGATTACAACACATTCGCCTATTTTTATTGATGTTTCTAAGCCGCATACAACTATAATTAGAGTAGAGAAAAATGAAGAGAATGCGACAAAGATTTTTTCAACAGAAAAGGCAAATTTTTCAGAGGATGAGCGAGAGCGTCTTCAAATGATAAGAAATTGTCATCCGACAATAAATGAATTCTTTTTCGCTAGTAAAATAATTTTGGTTGAAGGAGATACTGAACAAGTAGCATTAACACAGGTTAAAAGTGAGGATACAACAATTTTAAATTGTCGTGGTAAAGCCAATATACCTATGTTTGAGAAAATTTTAAATCATTTTGGAATGAGCTATATTGTAATTCATGATTTAGATGCGCCTAAAATAATGAAAAAGGGTAAATGGACTAAAAATCCTATGTGGACAATTAATGAGAAAATATTTCTGGAATCAGAAAGAGGGAAGAATAATCAAGTAATTGTGAGCATACCAGATTTTGAGGGGCAATTTTTTGGTTATCTGCAATCAGGTGATAAGCCATACAATGCAGTTTGTGAATTGAAAAAAGTGGAAAATAAAGTAGTTTGTGAGGAATTAAAAATGATAGCGGGAGGTGAAGTGGAGGAAACTTTTGACCGTAGGATTTGGGAAGTATCTGAATATAAAAAGTTAGGAATCAAGTATTGTGAGAATAATGGATTGAAAATGGAAGAGAAATGGGATTTTAACTAATGGTTGTTGATTCAATAAATATGAGTAGTAATTAGATAGGTAAACATGATTACATAGCCGATTGATTTTCAAAAAAGGGCAAAGCCGTTTTTCGGGCTTTGCCCTTTGTCTGTACTATAATGCTGTTTTTAGGCATGTCAAGCAGAACTGCCCGCAGCAGCCCATTTCAGCTTATAATTACGGTAACCGCTCCTCAAAATATATTTCTAGCTGGGAATGGATCTGACACCAGTCCTGTCCGTGGCCTGTCCATTTTTTCGTGATATCCATCATGGCCAGATACAGCATTTTCATCAGACTGTCATCAGAACGAAATACGGTCTTGGATTTTGTTACCTTTCGGAGCTGACGGTTGAATCCTTCTATTGCATTTGTTGTATAAATCAAGCGGCCGACAGCTTCTGGATACTTATAATATGTGGATAAATTTGCCCAGTTATCCTTCCAGGATTTTGTAATCTTAGTTTTTTTTTCTCCCCATTTTTCTTCAAAGCTGTCCAATTCAGACAGCGCTGTTTCTTCCGTCGGTGCAGTGTATACACGTTTTAAATCTGCCATCAAGGGCTTGATCTCTTTGTAGGATACAAATTTTGTTGTATTACGGATCTGATAAATGATTCACTGCTGAATTTCTGTTTGTGGATAAATGGCTTCTATCGCCTGCGGAAATCTGCTCAATCCATCTACACGGGCGATCAGGATATCCTCTACGCCCCGATTCTTCAAACCGTTCAGAATGGATAGCCAGAACTTTGCACTTTCATTCTGGCCTACGTACATCCCCAGTACGTCCTTTCTGCCGTTCATGTCGATTCCGATAGCAATATAAACTGCACGTTTTACAATTCTGCCTTCGTGTCGTACATGGTAATGGATGGCATCCATGAAAACTACCGCATAGATTTCTTCCAGCGGCCTTTCCTGCCATTCTTTCACAATGGGAAGGAGTTTATCCGTAATCCGGCTGATAGTGCTGTCAGAAATTTCGATGTCGTACAGTTCACGCATATGGCTTTCAATATCATTCGTGGTCATTCCTTTGGCATACATGGAAATGATCTTTTCCTCCATAACCTGTGTGATTGTATTTTGGTATTTTTTGACGATCTGTGGTTCAAACTCGCCTTTCCGATCCCTGGGAATATCAATCTCCATGTCACCATAACTGGTATGCATTGTTTTCTGGGAATGCCCGTTTCGGGAGTTCTCGGTCTCCTTGTTACGATAATCGTACCTGGAGTATCCCAGTTCTTCATCCATTTCCTGATCCAGGGCGCCTTCCAGGATGATGGACATCATATCCCGCATAATGGAATTGACATCTGTTCCATCTTTCACCTTTACATTGTTGTCTTTCAGATAGTTACCCATCATTTCACGAAGGGCTGCTTTTTGTGGGGAATCCTTTTTTCTAGCCATAAAATAAACCTCCAAACTGAGTAATTTTATCTTACATCAGTTTGGAGGTTTACACAATCTTTGGGATAGTCCCGTAGACAGTGGAAAAAACAAAAATTTTAGCTGCCAATCACATGCTTCTTTTAACTCATCGTAGGTATGAAATTTTTTAAGATAATACATTTCGGATTTCAACATCCCCCAGAACGCTTCCATTGGACCATTATCTATGCATCGGGATACTCTTGATATGCTTTGCGTCATTCCTGCTTCCTCAAGTTTTTTGCGGAAGGATTTTGAGGTATACTGATATCCCCGATCACTATGAAACAGAGGTTTTACCTCCAGATGTTCCTGACGGGCTATATCAAAGGTCTCAAAAACGAGAGCATTACCATTTCTCCCCGAAATGGTCAGCATTAAATTTTCGGTTAAGAATGTTTTCTGCTGTGATTTCCGGTGTTGATTTCACATAGTTTTTTCTTCTGCGCCTGCATACTGATTTTAACTGTAAAATTCTCATAAGACGCAGAATCCTTTTTTTATTAACATGAAAATCATTCTCCCGGTTTAATTTTATTGTCATCTGTCTGTATCCCAGAATCTCATTCTTTTCCTCATAAGCGTTTTTGATAAGACTACACAACTCTTGATTGAATTTTTCGTTTGCGCTGACCCTTCGGTTAAGCCATTTAAAATAGGCAGAGCGTGGAATCCCCGCAAATTCGCAGACTTCGGATATAGAGCATTTCTGTTCGTCATGTATTTCCTGTATTGCCAGATAGAGTGTTTCATTTTGCACCTGGCTTAGAACCGCCTCCTTTCGATTTCGTCGAGTTTTTTTAAGAATGCAATCTCCAATTCCGCTTTTCGTTTTTCCGCTTGAAGAAGCCTGTTTTCCGCACGCAGCTTTTCCAATTCGGACATTTCATTCTCTGTTTTTCTTTTTCCTCTTTTATCAACAAGGCCTTTAACGCCATCCGATTGATATTTTCTTATCCATTGATAAACCTGCTGATAAGATACCAGATATTTTTCGGCTGCCTGGGTATAGTCCATTTCATGCTCAATGCAGTATTTTACAATTTCCACCCGTTCATCGTATGTGGTTTTTCTTCCCTTGGCCATAGTACTGGTTCCTTCTGTTCCAGAAGACTTTTGATTCTCATGACCATTATACTTCATAATCCAGTTCCGTAACTGTTTATCTGAACGGATTCCATATTTTTTCTGGATTTTCCTTAACGTTCCTTTGCCAAAAAGATAATCGCAGACAGCGCTGCGTTTTGTTTCCGCCGAATAGGCGCTAAGCTTTTGGGGAGTTTTTAGTCCTTCGGCCCCTAAAGACTGATATATGGTTGCCCATTCGATAATCCTCGTTCCATTCGTTCCTAAGTTTCGGGCGATACTTTCTGTTGAACAGCTTCCCTCCAGATACTTTGTGACAGCAGCTAGTTTCATCTCAAAAGAGTATTTTGAATGTTGTCCCATGAAATATACTCCTCCTTACAGTGACAGTTTTATTATTTTATCTGTCTACTATAAGGGGAGCATATCATTTCAGGATTTGGGCTATATCTGTTGTTCCACCTTTGGCAGGGCAAGGAGCAAAGGGTTCCATTGCAGGTACTATAAACAGCTTCTTGCTGAAAATGGCTTACCGAACATCCGCTGGCATGACCTGCACAGCACCTACTGTACACTCCTGCTGAAAGAGTCATTTAACCCAAAGGCAGTATCAAAGCTCATGGGGCATGCCAAAGAAATCATAACAATGGATATTTATGCGGATAACAGAGGGATCATAGCGGATGGGGTGCCGGAGATTGAGGAATACATGAAAGAAGTATTGCCAAACCTGGAAGAAATAGAAATCTTTAAAAAGGAACTGTTGGAGATTGTAGTAGATGTAACAGAATTTCTTCCGGATACAGGATAAAAAAGAACAAAAGTTCGATTTCCTATCTATACAAATTTAGTGATTTGTGGTAAGATAAAAAAGCTTTTTAGTGCTGTCCCGTCCGTATGGAATTACGGAGGTGTACTGAGTTGCAAAAACAGCAAATTGTGAACGAGATTCGTCAAGGACTTTTTTTCCTTCGATTTGAGTAAATGCCATGACGAAAATGAAAATTTCCTTGACGAATTTGTGGCATATACGCATCTTTTTTTACTATGAATTTTGGAGGTGGTATTTGTGCAAACTGCACAAAAAATGTTCGAACTTCACAGCGAATACAAGCCCACCGGCGACCAGCCCCAGGCCATAGAAGCCCTGGTCAAAGGGTTTCAGGAAGGCAATCAATTCCAGACTTTACTGGGGGTTACGGGTTCCGGCAAGACCTTTACCATGGCCAATGTGATTGCACAGCTGAACAAGCCGACTTTGGTAATAGCGCACAATAAAACATTAGCGGCACAGCTCTATGGTGAGTTCAAAGAGTATTTTCCGGGTAACGCGGTAGAATACTTTGTGTCCTACTAAGCGAAAGGACTTTTAAAACTATATCTAGTATTATTTAGTTTCATTTATACCATATATTGTGGACTAAATGGACTGTATGGATGGGAAAAACAGGGTGGAATCATAGGAATTGTGAACAAAATTCGTCGTGGAAAGTATTTAAAAGAAGAATATAGGAGCTAAATGATGATCTACAAGGCATAGGAAATTTGTCTTGTAGATTTTTTTACAGAAAACTATGAGAAATGAGGAAAACATTATGTCAGAATATCAATTAGAGATCAAACAGATCGTGGACTATCCACGCTGCCGGATCTACCGGCACTTTATTCAAAACTTAATGGCAGACCGGAGCATTCGCGCAAGCGGGGGTTCTGGTCTTTTTTATTACACGGTGCTTTGCAACTATGCAAATTTCCGCACTTCTTATCTCCGCATAGACGGTATCGGCTATACTGTATACCCCGGTGAGTGGATCTGTACCGTGAAGGAACTGACTGCATGGTTCCGTACCCGTTTCCAGTGCCAGGCAGTCTCCATCCTGGATGAACTGCAGAAACGCCATCTGATCTCCTATCTTTTCCTTGACCGGGGAAAGGTGGTCAAATATAAGGTTCGAGACTGGAAAAAACATAATACCGTGCTGGACTACAACTGCCCCTGTCAAAAAGATACAGGCTTTTTCTTTATGCCCATTGTGGTTGCAACAGAACTGGTCAGCGCCGGCCGCTGCTCCGAAATGGATATCCTGCTGGATCTGTGGATGTCCGCTGTCTACAATGACAGCCAGGTGCAGGGTTCGGAGATCGGTCCGGTTGTCTATCTCCGCAACGGCACCGGCTCTCCTCTGGTAGCTTACAGTGAGATGGCTGTCCGCTGGGGCATCTCCAAAGCCACAACAGGGCGTGTGCTGAAAAAACTCGCTGACATGGATTATATCTCCTTAATGTCATTCCCCGGAAGAACGGGCAGCGTGATCTATCTGCACAGCTATCTTTCCACCATGTTCCAGATATCAGATGTCCTTGTTGACAAGGAGGAGGTTGCCATGGTCCTGAAGATCAATCTTACAATGCCAGATGAAACAAATCCGCAGGAAGATTCTGTTGTTACAGAGCATGAGGTATGCGTTTCAGAGGAATTATCCAGCGTTTCAAAATCGAACATGGAAGCTGTCATCACAAAAATGGCGCAGATCCTTGATGCACAGGGCATTTCCTGTTTCCGGTGCCCGAAATCCATATATAAGTTATATCCTTTATCTGACGCTTGCAGGGAAGAGTATATATCCCACATACAGAAGGGGGTTGTACGGTTCGGGATGACCGTATCCTGTGGGGAGGACAAGCCGGTCTACACCTTTGAGCTGACGCTCTCTCCCGCTGAAAAAGACAGGGAAGGAGGTGCCAGGGCATGAAAAAGGATCAGGAAGAAATGAACATTGCCGATAACCCGCTGTACCATGATACCTGGAAGCTGCTGAAGAAATACAGGGATGTGGTGTGGAGCCTGGAGCTGTCCGTCCAGCAGGTGCGGAGCCGGTTTGAGATCGAGTATGGGAGTTCCATCGAGGATTTTCTGGAGTCTGTCTATGTGGCTGGTATAGACCTGTCAGATCACAGCATTGAACATCATGCCAAATGTATCGAGCGGAGCCACCGGATGCTGAAACTTCTGGATACCTCCATCGACCTGCTCCGTACCAAGCATAAAAATGGGGAGAGCTATTACTGGCTGCTGTATTACTCCTTCCTCTCCCCGCAGCAGCTCCGAAATGTGGAGGAGATCATAGAGAAACTGCGCCCCCATATCCGGGATATCAGTTTCCGTACCTATTACCGCAGGAGGCGGGAGGCGATTGACGCACTCAGCTCTATCCTGTGGGGGTATACGTCCAAGGACAGTATCGACATTCTGGAGAAATTCTTTCCGGATGATAAGGATGCAGGGGAACAGAAATAAGCAGCTATATGATATTTACAGGC
>CANDZL010000069.1:0-20504 GCA_947425205.1 uncultured Hungatella sp.
CTGTCTTTTAGCACCTTATGTACCGCTATGCTCTTCACGTAGCGCGAGCGTGCCCGGGAGAATACCGTAGGATTCCCTCCTCAGGCGGTCTCTTCGCGATTTCTCAAACAGCAAAAACGAAACGAAATGACATTTGGGCAGGCTTAAGGGTTTTTCTTTACCGGAATCCAAAGTTCTGAATAGTAGTGTTCATCCTCTGTGCCGCCAGGATATTTGTCTGGTGCGTCGTACATCTCGACACAGTACCCGGCAGCAATTTCGTATTCCTTCAGTGACGGAAGCCATTCGGAAAAGATTTTGGTATTTACATCCTGCATGGTTTGGGGAAGAGGTCCTTTACATGGGAATACCGCCCAGGTAAAGGCCGGGATGGTCCGCACAGAAAAGCCTTTTGGAATATCCACCGTGGGATTGTAGAGGTCCGCGATCAGATATTCGAAGGTTTCATTTCCCATCTGAGGATCCAGATTGATTCCGAACATGCCGCAGACGTAGGTTCCCTTTCCAGAGTTAAAATGTTCCTTCCAGAAAGCAGGAACATCCCGTTTGGCATGCTCGTAGCGAAACTCTTTTGATGCTGCCAGAACAGTAAAGCTTTCTTTTTTGGTGATTCTGTAATCCATAAGATAACCGCCTTTCAAAGAGATTGTAAGTTTAAGGGGAGCAAAGGTTTTCACCATGGTTTTGTCCCGGCGCACTGCAGTAGGGGAGACTCCGTGAAAACGGGAGAAAGCCTTGGTGAAGCTGTCCGGAGAATCGTAACCGTACCGCATGGCAAGATCCATGACAGAACAGTCGCTGGTGATTAAGTCGCTGCCTGCCAGGGACATCCGGCGGTTTCGGACATACTCCATGAGAGAGTATCCGCACAGCATATGGAATCCTTTGTGGAAATAAAAGGGAGAGCAATATACATGCCCAGCCACATCCTCCGCCGAGATCTCTTCCATAATATGTGTTTCGATATAATCAATAGCCTCTCCGATAATCTTCATCCATTCCATAGGTTTTGCCTCCTTGGTTAACTATGCAGATATAACCTTCACAGAGATTATA
The DNA here is from genome assembly GCA_947425205.1 of uncultured Hungatella sp. GTDB lineage: Bacteria > Bacillota > Clostridia > Lachnospirales > Lachnospiraceae > UBA3402. The sequence continues at coordinate 1,057 of CANDZL010000069.1, forward strand.
CCACAGCATTCGTTCCTTTTCCCGACAATGGCTGCCCGGTTTTGTCCAGGCGATCCTTTTGATAAACTTGCGAAGGGAGTAGACGGTAATTCCAGAACGCTTAGCCCGGAAATTTTGGAAAATACAACCTTGAAACCCATTCCCATTTATGGTAAGATTGTTAAAACTATGGGGCCGCGTCAAGAGCTCCTAGTATATATAGTATATCATATGCCGTGTACCCATGTAAACCAAGGAGGATATCATGATTCAGAAATTGATTGAGAAGATCCAGAAGACAAATGCACCGATCTGTGTTGGGTTAGACCCAATGTTAAGCTATATTCCAAGCCATATTTTGGAACGTGCTATAGAAGAACAGGGAGAATCTTTGAAAGGGGCAGCGGAAGCGATCTGGCAGTACAACAAGGAGATCATTGACCATATATACGATCTGATCCCTGCAGTAAAGCCTCAGGCCGCCATGTACGAGCAGTTTGGGATCGAGGGACTTATCGCTTACAAGAAGACCATTGATTATTGCCATGAAAAAGGGCTTTTGGTGATCGGAGATGTGAAGCGGGGAGATATCGGTTCAACCTCAGCAGCCTATGCAACAGCCCATTTGGGACGGGTTCAGGTGGGAGGAAAAAAACTAACCGGCTTTGGAACCGATTTCATTACAGTAAACCCCTATCTGGGAACCGATGGCGTGAAGCCTTTTGTGGATGTGTGCAATCAGGAAGACAAGGGGATCTTTGTGCTGGTTAAAACCTCCAATCCTTCCAGCGGAGAGTTCCAGGACCGTCTGGTGGACAACCGTCCAGTGTACCAGCTGGTGGCGGAGAAAGTGACAGAGTGGGGGGCTATGTCTGTGGAGAAGGGCTACAGCAACGTAGGGGCTGTTGTAGGGGCCACCTATCCGGAGATGAGCAAGATATTGAGGGAACAGATGCCCCATACATATTTCCTGGTTCCAGGATATGGTGCTCAGGGAGGGACGGCAGAGGATTTGCGGTATTGCTTTCATGGAGATGGGCTGGGTGCCATTGTCAATTCTTCCAGAGGAATCATCGCTGCCTACAAGCAGGAAAAGTACGCCGAATTTGGCCCGGAGCGTTTTTCGGAAGCCTCCAGACAGGCTGTGCTTGACATGGTTTCCGATATTAACCGAGTATTAGGATGAGGAGAACTCTATGACAAAAGTGAAACAGACCCTACGGATAAAAAGCCAGGAGAAGCTTTTAGAAGATATATTCAGCATGTGGATCCACGCACCGGAGATTGCCTCCCAGGCACATAGCGGACAGTTTCTTTCCATCTATTCAAGGGACGGATCCCGGCTCCTTCCACGGCCTATCAGCATCTGCGAGATTCATAAGGATCAGGGAGATTTAAGGCTTGTATACCGGGTTGCAGGTGCAGGGACAAGGGAATTCTCGTCCTATAGGGAAGGGGATCCCATCACGGTCCTGGGGCCTTTGGGAAATGGATTTCCACAGCTGCCACCCCATAAAAAGGTATTGATATTGGGAGGCGGCATCGGGATTTTTCCGATGCTTCAGGCGGCGAAAGAACTGCAAGGTGAGAAAACAGTGGTTCTGGGGTACCGGGATCAGGTCTTTTTAAAGGAAGCTTTTTTGAATCTTGGAACGGTGTATGTGGCTACAGAGGACGGCAGCGCAGGAACCAGGGGAAATGTGCTGGATGCCGTGAGGGAGAACCAGATATGCGGGGATGTGATTCTGGCCTGTGGTCCCGGTCCTATGCTTCGTGCAGTCAAGCAGTATGCTCTGGAGCATCAGATCGAATGCTATCTTTCCCTGGAAGAGAAGATGGCCTGCGGGGTGGGAGCCTGTCTGGCCTGTGTGTGCCAGTCCAAGGACGTGGATGCCCATTCCCATGTCCACAACAAGCGGATCTGCAAGGACGGGCCGGTTTTCCGGGCAGAGGAGGTGGAACTGTGAGGAACATGAATGTGACAATCGCGGGCGTGGAACTGAAAAATCCGGTGATGACTGCCTCAGGTACCTTCGGTTCCGGAGCAGAATACAGCGAATTTGTGGATTTAAGCCTTCTGGGGGCTGTGGTGACCAAAGGGGTGGCCAATGTGCCCTGGCCTGGAAACCCTACGCCAAGAATCGCGGAAACCTATGGCGGCATGATCAATGCCATCGGCCTTCAGAACCCTGGAATTGATGTGTTTGTACAGAGGGATATTCCGTTTTTAAAACAATATGATACCAGGATTGTGGTGAATGTGTGCGGGAAAAGCACCAGGGATTATGTGGAAGTGGTGGAACGGCTGGCACAGGAGCCGGTGGATCTTTTGGAGATCAATATTTCCTGTCCCAATGTAAAGGAAGGCGGCATTGCCTTTGGACAGGATCCAAAGTCTGTGGAAAGCATTACCAGGGAAGTAAAGCGGCATGCCAGGCAGCCGGTGATTATGAAGTTGAGCCCCAATGTGACAGACATTGCGGAAATGGCCAAAGCGGCTCAGGCAGGAGGTGCAGATGCCCTGTCCTTAATCAATACCCTGACCGGCATGAAGATCGACATCCATCGCCGATCCTTTGCGGTTGCCAATAAAACCGGCGGCCTGTCTGGCCCGGCCATAAAGCCGGTGGCAGTGCGGATGGTGTATCAGACAGCCCAGGCAGTAAACCTGCCTATCATCGGTATGGGCGGGATCATGACAGCAGAAGATGCCATGGAATTTATCCTGGCAGGGGCCACGGCGGTGGCGGTAGGAACTGCCAATTTCCATAATCCATATGCCACAAAGGAGATTGTGGAAGGGATAGAAGGCTATATGGAGCGATACGGGATTGAAGATGTGAATCAGTTAATCGGTGCAGTAAGATAGCTAGCCGGACAGGCAAAGGCTTGAGGGACAGACGACAGATAAAGGAGGGGTTTTGAGAATGGAGCGGTATAAAGAGGAATTTATAGAATTTATGGTGGAGAGCAATGCCTTAAAATTTGGAGATTTCACACTGAAGAGCGGAAGAAAATCCCCGTTTTTTATGAATGCGGGAGCCTATGTTACAGGAAGCCAGCTTCGGCGCCTGGGACAGTGCTATGCCAGGGCAATCCATCAGCATTATGGAGAGGATTTTGATGTACTGTTCGGGCCGGCATATAAGGGGATTCCCTTAAGCGTGGCAACAACCATTGCATTCAGTGAATTGTATGGGAAAGATATTAAATACTGTTCTAACCGCAAGGAGGCAAAAGACCATGGAGACGCAGGGATTTTGCTTGGAAGTTCCATAAAGGACGGCGACCGGGTGGTGATCATCGAGGATGTGACTACATCCGGTAAATCCATTGAAGAGACTTATCCCATTGTCAAGGCCCAGGGAGATGTGGAGGTTGTGGGCCTTATGGTTTCACTAAACCGGATGGAGAGAGGCAAGGGAAGCAAAAGCGCGCTGGAAGAGATAAAGGAACTCTACGGTTTTGAGGCCAATGCCATTGTGTCTATGGCAGAAGTGGTGGAGTATCTGTATAACCGGGAATGCAAAGGGAAAGTAATGATTGACGATGGAATGAAAGCTGCGATTGATGCTTATTATCAGCAATATGGGGTAAAATAGACAGAGTAAAACAGTAAGGAGAGTAAGCCATGGAAAATGTGTATAAAACGATGCGAAATACAGGCGCGGCGAATATTGCCATAGGGATTATTATGATTGTGACAGGACTTTCTGCGGGAACGCTGGCTATTGTTACCGGCGCAAATTTATTGAAGAAAAAGTCTCAGCTTACGTTTTAAGCCAATGAGTGTCTTGGCTGGTTTACTTTCAGCAAAATAGAAGCCAGACAAGACATTCGTGTCAGTACACTGGCAGTGTTCTGAAAAGAATGCTGCTGTTTTGCGCTTCCATGGAAAGAAAGAATGTATGATTCGAAATACCACAAAACTTCAAAAATTCGGCTGGGTGCTGTTTATCGGGTATCTCCTGGCCTTAATATATTTTATGTTTTTTGCCGAATCCTTTGGGAGAACGGCGGATCCTCAATCGGAATATGCCTATAATTTGGAACTGTTTAAAGAGATCCGGCGCTTTTATGTATACCGGGAACAGCTGGGATTTAAAGCGGTATTTTTAAACCTGGTGGGAAATGTGGTGGGATTTATGCCTTTCGGCTTTTTCCTTCCTGTTGTTAGCCGCAGGGGAAGAAGATGGTACAATGCACTCTTGCTTGGATTTTCATTCAGCCTGTGCATTGAGACGATTCAATTGGTTTTCAAGGTCGGAAGCTTTGATGTGGATGATTTGTTTCTGAATACTATGGGCGGGATCTTAGGATTCTTGCTATATAAGATTGTACAGATGGTTCGTATAAGGAGGATGCTTCGTGCCAGGAAAAAAGAACTCTAAAAAGAAGGGACGTTTTAGGGGGGCGCAGGAGAGGACGAAAAGAGGAGAACGGGAGGACAGAAGCACTGGCCGTATAGAATACCAGCTGGTGGAAGGAGCGTATGGCGGCCTGGAGGTCAGGAAGCGGGAAGTGGATGCCGACAGGAGAAAGCAGGAGAAGGAGGAAGTAAGGAGGGAACTGGAGGCCAGAAGAAAGCGGAAAGAGCAGAACATGGAGCTGGCCAGGGAAGCTGCCGCCAGCCGCGTCTCCTATGTAAGGAAGCCTATGGCGAGGAGAAGCTGGTTTTCCATTGGAATGCTGATAGCTGCCTTACTTTTGGGAGGCGGTGGAATCTACTGGGCGGTAGCCACGAAAGGACAGGCACCTCTTACTTCGGCAGCAATGGTGCTGTGCAGCCTGATTTTAGGGTTTATGTCCTTCTGGTACGGGTTGATCTCGTTTCTGGAAGAAGGAAGGAATTATGTGCTGGCCCGAATCTGCATTGGAGTCAGCAGTGTACTAATGCTTGGATGGGCTGTGACAATTTTTATTGGAATGAGGGGATAGAGCATGTATTGCCAGGAAGAATGGAAGGAAGAATACAGGGTTGTTATGGAACGGTACAGGCTTTCCATCGAGAGGATCCGCCTGATGGAACAGGAGGAGACAGTTTCTCTGCCTTACAGAGATTTTTTTCGCAGAACGGCCAGGTTTATCCTTCTGATCGAGGAGGTGCGCCATCTGTTGGAGAATGGCCGGTGGCAGGCACAGAGCCTGACAGAGCTGCAGGTTCTAAACCGGCGGCTATATGAAGATATCCTGCCGGAAAACTATGAAGCCAGCTATGGTAACCCGGCGTATGCCGCCAGTCAATTAGGCTCTGGTTTTGGGCCGCTTTTGTCGTTTCTCTATGGAGAGATCCGGGGGCAAATTCCCTTTGTACACGAAGGACGCTTAAGGGAGATGACCATTTTAAATGAGTTGTTGATTGAGATTTACAATCGATTTGAGGAGGGCATTCCGGATGAAAGCCAGATACAGGAGGATCTCTATTGGTTCACCAGTGATTATACGGATCTGACTGTGGACTACCGGGTAAGACAAATGCTGGATCCGTCCTTGTCCTTTGCAAAGGATCTGGTCTTAAACCGTGACTTGACGGATATCCGGTACTTGTATGAATATGGAGAGTATGTATCCCATGAGGAACTAAAAATCGCTGGGTTTATGAACCGGCTTCCCCAGGAAACCATCGACCGTATGGCGGACACTTATACGGAAGGATATCGGAAGGGGTTCCAGGTCATGGGGCGTGATTTATCAAAGAAAAAGACGGTGGCGGTTCTTTATCCGTTGGGATTGGAGCGGATGGTAAGAAAAGCCATCGAGAATTTTAATGCCATGGGGCTGGAATGCATTCTCTGCCGCAACGCGGTATGGAGCGTGAACAAAAAGCCAGGAAGAAAATGGGGATTTCACGGAACTTCCCCCAACAAGCAGTATGAATATGACCATCGGCATGATCAGGCTGTATATATGAAGAAAGGGTTTATGGACCGGAAGCTGGCAGTTCTTAGGACCGCATATGAGAACCGGAAAGAGATGGCTGCCGATTATGCCGGGCCTGCAGTGATTGAGACCTTCGGAGAGCCAGGATTCCAGCCGGTGAATAAGCTACAGTGCTTCTCTCTGGATGAAAAACAGGAGAAATTAACGATTGCCTACTCCAACGCTTCGGCCCAGGTTGTCAACCAGTATGTGCCTGGAGATGAGACCAGCTTCACTATCATCGCATTTCCAAAGCCATCCATCGGATCGGATTTTGAGGAGATTTTTCAGGAGACCATCCGCATCAATACCCTGGATTACCAGGTATATAAAGAGATCCAGCAGGCTATCATTGACCGGCTGGATCAGGCGGAGTATGTGATGGTCACAGGCAGGGGGGAGAATCATACCTGTCTGAAGGTAATGCTCCATCACCTGGATCATCCGGACAGACAGACGAACTTTGAAAATTGTGTGGCGGATGTGAATATTCCTCTGGGTGAAGTCTTTACCTCCCCGGTGCTGAAAGGAACAGAAGGACTTTTGCAGGTAGGTACAGTGTATATCGGGGATATCCAGTTTCAAAATCTGCGGATGACATTTGCCGATGGACGGGTGACGGATTATGACTGCGACAATTTTGAGGATCCGGCTCAGGGAAAAGCGTTGATCAAGCAGATGATCCTAAAGAATCATGACAGCCTTCCCATGGGAGAATGTGCCATTGGAACCAATACCACAGCCTACAGAATGGCCAGAAGATTCCATATCGTGGATCGGCTTCCCATTCTGATTGTGGAAAAAATGGGACCCCATTTTGCGGTGGGAGACACTTGTTATAGCTGGGCAGAGGATTCTCCGGTGTATAACCCGGACGGGAAAGAGATCATCGCCAGGGACAACGAGGTGTCCATCCTTCGCAAGGAAGATGTGTCAAAGGCGTATGTCAGCTGCCATACAGATATCACCATTCCCTACGCGGAGCTGGATGAGATCTATGGAGTGGCTGCTTCTGGTGAGAAGCTGCCGGTAATCGCAGATGGAAGGTTCGTGGTTCCGGGGACAGAACTGCTAAATGAGGAACTTGATGATCCCAAATAGGTTTGTCCGTGGTATCTGGACAGCAACAAAAGGTAAGAGTTTGGACGGTGCATGTATATTGGGGCTTTCTGCATAATATACTGTAAAAAAACCAGGAAACGCTTATGGAAATTTATGTAGTCCAGCCAGGGGATACGGTTGACACAATCGCATCGGAGACAAACGCTGAGATATCCTCTATTATTCATACGAACCAGTTGGAATATCCCTACAGGCTTGCCCTCGGGCAGGCCTTGTTGATTTCTAAACAGGGGGATACATTGACAGAGAGCGAGAAAATAAGGAGAAGAAGGATTGAGAGCAACGGATATGCCTACCCGTTTATCTCTTCCTGGGTTCTGGGAGAGACCCTTCCCTATCTGTCGGAGCTTTCCGTATTTTCTTATGGGTTTACCACAGACGGAGAGTTGGTTTATCCCACCCTGGATGACAGCTGGATGGTGAGAGATGCCCTCCAGGCGGAGGCCAAGCCGACCCTTACCTTAACGCCTCTTGGAAAGGATGGACGCTTCAACAACGGGCTGGTGACTGCCGTGGTAAGGCAGAGGGATGTGCAGCTGAAGCTTCTGCGGAATCTGGTGTGGGTGATGACAGAAAAGGGCTATCAGGGGGTAAATATTGATTTTGAGTATATTCTGGCGGAAGACCGGGATTATTTCACTGCTTTTGTGGAGCGTGCCACCGGGCTTTTGAACCAGTTTGGCTTTTATGTGACCGTAGCCCTGGCTCCCAAGTATTCGGATAATCATCCAGGCCTTCTGTATGAAGGCATGGATTACCGGGCGCTGGGCCAGGCAGCCAACGGGGTATTCCTGATGACCTATGAATGGGGGTATACTTACGGACCGCCGATGGCAGTGGCTCCCTTAAATCAGGTTCGCCGGGTGGTGGAGTATGCTCTTACAAGGATCCCGGCCTACAAAATCTCCATGGGAATTCCCAACTATGGTTATGACTGGCCCTTGCCCTTTGAACGAGGGATAACAAAGGCAAGGACATTGGGCAATATCGAAGCGGTTCAGATGGCAGTCTTTTATGGAGTGCCAATCCGATATGATGAGACGGCTCAGTCGCCTAACTATACCTACTGGCAATATGGAGTGGAACATCAGGTGTGGTTTGAGGATGTGAGAAGCTATCAGGCCAAGTTTCAGATGGCGGAAGAGTATGGGCTGAAAGGAATCGGTGTGTGGCAGGTAAATCAATTGTTCCGGGCCGGATGGGAATTGTTACATTACCGGTTTCAGATTGAAAAGTCGTAAGGCTTTGAAAAAAGGAATTGCATTTTTTCAATCTGGTGCTATAATAGACCCATGGGGATATAGCTCAGCTGGGAGAGCGCTGCGTTCGCAACGCAGAGGTCGCGGGTTCGAATCCCGTTATCTCCATGAGTTGCAGAGGAGTGGGAAGGCTGTTCTATGTCTTATAGGATGGCTTTTTTGTTATTTCACGGAAAAGAAAGTTCCATTGACAGGTAAGGTGATCTGCAATATAATGGAAAAAATAAATGAGCGGGGGAGCTTGTGTGACAGGCTGAGAGGAAGGTAAACCTTCGACCCTTGAACCTGATGCGGATAATGCCGCCGGAGGAAGTTACAGGCAGGAACAGTCATGTTTTTTTCGGGCAGCAATGTACACATTGCTGCCCGTTTTTTGGTAAACTCCTTAGAAAATACCTTTGGTGATCCGTAAGCCAGGTTCTTTTGCCTACAAGGACAAGGCTCTTTATTTTACAAAAAGGATCCGAGGAGGAGAAAACACTATGTTTGAGAACGAATTAGAGTTTGAGAAAGTATTTGAAAATGTCCGTAAAACATCGCCATTGATCCACAACATAACCAATTATGTGACGGTAAATGACTGTGCCAATATGCTTTTGGCCTGTGGCGCTTCACCGATTATGGCGGATGATGGAGATGAAGTTGCAGAGATCACCGGTATCTGCCAGGGATTGAATGTAAACATCGGAACTTTGAACCGCAATACCATTCCTTCTATGCTTGCAGCAGGGAAGCGGGCTTATGAGCTGGGGCATCCGATTGTATTGGATCCAGTGGGAGCCGGAGCATCCAGATTGAGGACAGAGACAGCCCTGAAGCTGATGAAGGAGATTCCCTTTACAGTCATCCGGGGAAATGGATCCGAGATCCGGACACTGGCAGGAGGAAACGGAGCGACAAAAGGAGTGGATGCAGACGTGTCTGATCAGGTGGCAGAAGGAACCTTGGAGGAGGCAGTGGAATGTGCAAAAGCATTTGCCCTTCAAAGTAGAGCAGTTGTGGTGATTACGGGAGTCATTGACATTGTAGCGGACAAAGAACATGCATACTGCATCCGCAATGGCCATTCGATGATGGGACTTGTCACCGGAACTGGATGCCAGCTTTCTGCATTGACAGCAGCATTTGTCGCGGCAAATCCTGGTTCTCCTCTGGAGGCTACGGCGGCGGCTGTCTGCGCTATGGGGCTGTGCGGCGAGATCGGATACAGCCGGATGAACAGCCAGGATGGCAATGCTTCCTACAGAAACTATATCATTGACGCGATGTATCATCTGACACCAAAAGAACTGGGGAAGAGAGCAAAGGCTGTCCTTTGGAATGGTGATGCCTGTGGGATGCCCTCTGAAGGGATGGGAGGCAACTATGAGGTGCACTAGGGAAACCATGTTGTTGTACGCAGTGACTGACCGGGCGTGGACAGGAGAGAAATGCCTGTATGATCAGGTGGAGGAAGCGCTGAAAGGCGGGGTGACCTGTGTACAGCTTCGGGAGAAAGAACTGGATGAGGAAGCCTTTCTTCAGGAGGCAAAACACATCCAGGCGCTGTGCAGGCGATATGGGGTTCCTCTCATTATTAATGACAAGGTGTCTGTTGCCCTTGGATGCAAGGCAGATGGTATCCATGTAGGCCAGGAGGATATGGCAGCTGGCGATGTGCGCCGTCTGGTGGGAGAGGATATGATTCTGGGCGTGTCTGTCCATACTGTAGAGGAAGCTAAGGCGGCGGCTTCCTGGGGGGCGGATTATCTGGGGGTCGGGGCAGTATTTCCCACATTAACGAAAACCGATGTGGGGCGGATGCCAATGGATACGCTGAAAGCGATCTGCAGTGTGGTGGAGATTCCGGTTGTGGCCATTGGAGGGATCAACCAGGATACGATTATGGAACTGGCTGGAAGTGGAGTGGACGGTGTAGCCTTAGTCTCGGCCATTTTTTCTGCACCGGATATTCAGGCCAGGTGCAGGATGCTGCGAGGTATGGCAGAAGAGATGGCAAGGGGATAAGACCAGGTTCAGGATAGCAAAAGAACACATCCTGGCCATATACAACATGTAAAAAACCGTATATGCCATCATACTTAGTTTCTTCTTCCTAAGTGCCGACATAACAGGCAGGAGCCATAGGCAATATGGCTTTCAATCCACATAGCTTTATGTTTACTTGATTTCAGGAAGGAGGACACAGCATGAATGTAAAGACGATGGAAGGGTTAGCTGGAGCCAGTGCCAGTATCCGTATGGTAGCGACTCCTATGGGCGTAGCAAAAGAGGCGGAGCAAAAGGGGGATACGGAGAAGATGAAGCGTGCTCTGGGCTATGCGGCAGGACTGACTGATCAGGCAGAAGCATACGAAAAAAAGGCCAGCCAGGGAATGAAGGCAGATGCTGAAGAAGCCAAAAAGCAGGAGAAGCTGCGCCAGGAAGAGTTAATCAAAGCCAGGAAAGAAGAGCGAAAAGAACAAGAGAAACAGATCCAGGAAGGGGAAGGTAGCGTAAAAGAGGCCAGCACGGATTCTGTGGAAATCAGTGAGGAAGGCAAATACCAGGCAGAGGTGGAAGGAATGTCATCTTCTGTACCTGCAGATGCAGATCTATCAGAAGGCACCGGATATGATAAGTCTGGGGAGGCTGCGGTGCCAATGGCAGAGATGGGAGTGTATGTGGACATAAGCGTATAGTCAGGAAACTCCAGTGAACAATCCAGCGAAAAAATAAAAAGAATATCTATGCCTGAAATTTGACACATTTAGTCCGGTTGCTGTCCATTGTGCGCAAGCCACTTACATTCCGTTGTTTCCATGTTGGTAAATGTTGCCATGAAAGATGATTCTTCCGGACTACAGGCATAAATGCCAAATTGAATTGTTCCGCTGCCATTCCACATATGACATATACGCATTTGTTTAAAAGTAAAGCCATCTTCAGAGCACTCGATGCAATAATCATCTTCTCTGCGGCTAAATCGATACCACATTGATTTTACCGAAGCATTTATTTCTGTTGTTGACCAATCGGAATAGCCATTGTTTGTAACGACGCTTCCAAGATGCTGAAATTTTTCATTTTCATATTCTATCGAGCCTTTAAGCCAATTTTCGCTGTCAAGGTACATTACAATTCCACATTGGTCAAATCGATGCCTGCTTTCAAATTCTGTTTTCACTGTAAAGGAAAAGAATTTTTCATCCGTTTCCATTTGCAGAACAGGCGCATTATCATTTCTGAAATGATAGTATGTTCTCTGCCATAAATCAGTGTGGGGATTTGTTGTGATTTCAATTTTATCATTGGATATCGTGTAATTTGCGGGTTCTCTTGTCCATTTTAATTTGCTGATATCAAATTTCAATTTATTACCTCCATATGATCAGATTGTTCGTTAATTCATTATAATGTAACATTGGTTGAAAAGCAATCGTAAAAGATGTATTATCTATTTTGGCAGGTGGTAGAAAAATAAAATTGTCTAAAATGTGGATTTGCGGAGGTAACCCCAATGGATTTTATTAGAACAGATGGTAAGAATAAGGATTTTATAGAAAATTGCAGACTTCTTGACATGGATTTGGACAGGCGTGTTGGAAAAAAGATAAAAAGGGATAAATATAAGAAATTTAACCAGCTTGACGAAATACAGCAGGCTATTGTTGTTTACGAGAATAACAAAACAGTCGGCGGTGGTGCTATAAGGAAGTATGATGACGAAAACATTGAATTAAAGAGAGTTTTTGTACATACGGAATATCAAGGTCAGGGGATAGGTAGCCAACTTGTTTTCCTGCTGATAGAATGGGCTAAGGAACTGGGATATAAAAGAATGATTCTTGAAACAGGCACGCTATTGGTGGAATCCTGCGCCGTATATAACAAATTAGGCTTTAAAGTAATTCCTAATTATGGCCCATATGCGAATATGCCAGAATCATTGTGTATGGCGAAAGAATTAAAAGTTGAATAACGTAATGAGGTGAAAAGGACTGAAACATGCTTTTACAAGCATAGTTCAGTCTTTCTGCCATATAGCCGGAACCTTCTTGGTAATATGTGATTGGAGTATGTCTCTTAAGGGTACGCAAGATTGGATTGAGAAAAGCGGTTGACACTGCATAGCATCTTTTGTATAATAGTTATTGACTGTAAGTCAATAACTATTATAGCAAAGGGGGCAGGTATGGAAGATGGCAAGACCAGTGAAAAAGCCGCCGGAACAATGGAAAAGAGAGATTTTAGATGCGGCCAAGGAACTGTTTTTATCAAAAGGTTATGAAGAAACCGCCATCACTGACATTATGGAGCGGGCAGGCGGGGCAAAGGGAATGTTCTACCGTTTTTTTCAGAGCAAGGAAGAGGTCATGCATGAGCTGGGGGATCAGATGTTTCTGGAGAACAATCCTTTTGAGGCTGTCAGAGTGCGTTGTGACCTAAACGGATTGGAGAAAATTCGGGAAGTACTTGCGTTAGACAGAGCCGATGAAGAACGGGAAGCATTGAGTACCCAAGCCATTCCTATCCTAAAGGATCCCCGGATTCTGGCGGCTGCGGTGGAGGCCAACCGGCGGGTGCTGACTCCTCTGTGGCTTGAGCTGATTGAGGAAGGGCAACGTGACGGCTCCATTCAGACGGAATATGCGAAAGAACTTTCTCAGTTGCTTCCTCTTGTGAATTTCTGGCTGATGCCCTCTGTGTTCCCGGCGGATCCAGACGAAATCCAGCATAAATGCCGGTTCATCGCAGAGGTACTCTCTGCCATGGGCCTTCCGATCATAGAGGACCAGATGTATAAAAGGACAGAACGGATATTGGGAAAGAACCGGAGAGAAGGGGAGGAATGACCAATGAAGCCGAAGCTGTTTACGAAAAATTTTACGCTTCTTGTGTTGGGACAGGCATCTTCTTTATTTGGCAATTACATATTGCGTCTGGCGCTGTCCATGTATGTGTTGGAAGCGACTGGCTCGGCAGCCCTCTTTGCAGGCATTCTGGCGATTGCCACGGTTCCCACGATTCTTTTGTCGCCAGTTGGCGGCATCCTTGCGGATCGGGCGGACAGAAAGAAGATCATGGTAGTGCTGGATACGTTGACGGGAATGTCTGTTTTATGTGCGGCAGTCTTTTTGTCCTGTGAAAATGCCATTGCAGTGATTCGTGTTCTGCTTGTGCTCCTCTCTGTCCTCGGGGCATTTGAGACGCCTACGGTACAGGCATGTATCCCGCAGATGCTGTCCGGCGACAATATCATAAGAGGAAACGCAGTTGTGAACCAGATCGCATCTATTTCCTATTTGGTTGCTCCTTTATTAGGTGGGATCCTGTATGGGGCAGTTGGTTTGAAGCCTGTGATGTATGCCAGCGTGGCCTGCTTTTTTGCAACGGCACTATTGGAATGCTTTATACAATTGGGGTATCAGGCCAGACCATTTCAGGGGAATGTTCTGGCAATGGTAAAAGAGGATTGTTTCAGCAGTATCCGGTTTATTACGAGAGAACAGGCGGATATCCTGAAGCTGTTAGTTCTGGCAGCCTTTTCCCGGTTCTTTGTCATGGGGGTTACGCTGGTAGGGCTTCCATTTCTTGTGCGGACGGTTCTTGGACTGGATGCAACGTATTACGGCGGAGCGGAGAGCGGGCTGGCGGTTGCAACCATTCTGGGCAGCATTGCTGCAGGGCTTCTCACAGGGAAGCTTAAAGTTGGCAGGCTGTGGTTGGTGCTTGCAGCGATTGGCATCTGTATGATTCCTGCTGGAGGTATTTTTTTGACTCCTTCCAGTGTGGCGATCCGGTATGTGGTGAATCTCGTCTCTTTCTGTGGCATGCAGTCTTTCATCAGTATGTTTTCTGTTTTTGCAGTGTCCGTGATCCAGCAGAATACACCGGATCATCTGATCGGGAAGGTGATGGCCTATACGTCAGCCATTACCATGTGCTCACAGCCATTGGGACAGATTGTGTATGGTCTTTTATTTGACGGATTTTGTGAGGCCGTTTCTCTTGTGCTGATTCCCACAGGCGGGATCGTATGCCTGATTGGTTTGTTTTCGGCAGGTTTTTTCAAAACATTGGAAGAAAAGCAAAAAATGTGACAGAAGGATAAGATTTCAGTTTTTCAATATCAGGGGTTGACTCTCACACTATGGTATACCGTAAAGTAGAATTGAGCTCAGAAATACACATATATGTGAGGTGGAATGAATGGTAAGGATAGGAGATTTTTCAAAGTTGTCAAGAATCAGCATCCGAATGCTGAGGCATTATGATGAGATCGGCATACTGCATCCGGAGCGTGTGGATGATCTTACAGGATACCGTTATTACAATGAATCCCAGCTTCCGCTGGCCGGAATGATACAGGCATTAAAAAACCTGGGGTTTGGGCTTTCTGTCATAAAGGAAATACTGGATAAGTATGAGGATGCACAGGAAATGGAGAGGTTCCTTCTGGTGAAACGAAAGGAACTGGAAGAGGAGGCTTTGGGGACGCAAAAGAAACTGACGCTTCTTGACAGCGCACTTAAATGGATGAGAAAGGATGGAAATCTTATGGATTACAATGTTACATTAAAAACCGTGCCGGAACGCTACGTTGCAAGTGTACGCCAGGTGATTCCGGCCTATAACCAGGAAGGGATGTTGTGGGAGATCATGAACCGGGAGTTAAAACCGCAGAAGGTACAACAGGCAGTGCCTTGTTATGGGATGGCGATTTTCCATGATGAAGGGCATAAGGAGCATGACCCGGATGTGGAGATTCAGAGCGCAGTTGTGGGGACATATCAGGATACAGAACATGTGAAATTTAAGACTATGCCTCCGATTCAGATTGCATCTGTCACATATAAGGGAAGCTATGACCAGATTTTAAGGGTAAATGAGGCTATGGCAGATTGGGTAGCATCCAATGGCTATGATTTTGACGGGAAATCCTTCTGTATCTATCACGTAAGCCCCAGCCAGACAGAGGATCCAGAGGAGCTGGTTACGGAAGTTTGTTTTCCGGTGAGAAAGAAGTAAGTACAGGAGGGTTATGTGTTATGTTGCAAGCGACAGGACATTATCCATGTTTTTCTTGCGTCAGACGAAAGGATACGCTATAATCTACAGAGACAATAAAAGGAGAAGGACAATGAAGAAAAATGGATGATCCTGTTGCTTGCAACGGGTATGGTGCTGGGGAGCAGTATGACAGCATATGCTATCCCGGCCAGGATGGGGGTGGAGTGACGCTATGGGAATGATAGAGATTGTGGCATGGTAGGTTCTCTGGCGAAGAGAACCATTTTGCTGGAGACAACAGGAGGATTCCAATGGAGATAAGGGTTTTGCGGTATTTTCTTACAGTGGCCCGTGAAGAGAGCATTAACCGTGCTGCAGAAGTCCTGCATATTACACAGCCTACACTAAGCCGCCAGTTATCCCAATTGGAAGAAGAAATGGGGATCAGGCTCTTTCACAGGGGTGCAAGGAAGATTCGCCTTACCAATGAGGGATTGCTTTTGAAAAGGCGCGCCCAGGAGATTTTATCGCTGGTTGAGAAGACAGAAAATGAACTGGCCTGTCAGGAAGAACTTGTGGAAGGCAAACTTGTGATCGGCTGCGGAGAACTGGCTGCAGTGCAGATCCTCCCGGCTCTCTGTGAATCTTTTAGCCAGCACCATCCCCTTGTCTGCTATGATCTGTTCACTGCGACTGCCGATCTGGTGAAAGAGCAGATGGAAAAAGGGCTGGTCGATATAGGGATTCTTCTGGAGCCAGTTGATATGGAATCCTTTGATTTTATCCGGCTGGATAAAAAAGAACGCTGGGTGGTGCTGATGAGGCCGGATGATCCGCTATGCGAAAAAGAAACCGTGTCTGCCAGGGATCTGGAAGGAAAGCCGGTGATTCTTCCCCGCCGGCTAAATGTGCAGAATGAATTGGCCAGCTGGTTCGGAGATTCGTTTCAGAATCTTCATGTCCTTTTTACCAGCAACATGCCAACCAACGGATCCCTTATGGTTCGCAGAGGGTTGGCGTATTCGCTGGTGATTGAAGGTTCCGTGCCCTTTTGGGATAAGAGCCAGATTGTTTACCGCCCCCTTTATCCGGAATTATCGGCCAACAGTGTCCTGGCATGGAAGAAAGGGCAGCCGTTCAGTCGTGCAGCGACAAAATTTATTGAGCATTTGAAAGCTTATGCCCAAAAGGCATAAGCAGTGTATAAGAATCAGGTATTTGTTAGCAAGAAAACATGGCGCTATAATATGAGTGTAGATGGAACAAGAGGATGTTTCACTGCACTCATATTTTTGTCCATAGAAAATCTTGCCCATAGAGAAGGAGGAAAAAATGGATCGGATCGAAACATGTAAAACCGTGTATAAGGAACTGTTTGGCGGGGAGCCGGCGACAGTGGAAAATGGAAATGATCCGGAGTTAATGATCATTCTGCAGCGTTTTATCTTTGGCCAGGTGTTTGAAACTGGAAATCTGGATAAAAAGACTAGAGAGCTTCTAACCGTGGTCTGCCTTACTGCCATGCAGACATTGCCTCAGCTGAAGGCCCATGTACAGGCAGCGTTGAATGTAGGGAATTCCCCCCTGGAGGTACGGGAAGCAATCTATCAGTGTGCCCCTTTTATTGGATTTCCCCGTACCTTAAATGCGACCGGTGTTGCAGATGAAGTATTTTTGGAGAGAGGGGTTGCCCTTCCCCTTCCCCTGCAAGGCAATATAAAGGAGGAAGAGCGGTACGAGAAAGGCCTGGCGATTCAGTTTCCCCTATATGGGGATGAAATCAAAGAGACATATGCAGATTTACCGGATGGCATCGGGGAAGCCCTTCCCCGCTTTCTGACAGAAATGTGTTTTGGCGATTTCTATACCCGTGGTGTGTTGAGTGTGCCGGAAAGAGAGTTGCTTATGTTGGCAGTTCTGGTCGCGTCGGGGGCTGAAGCACAGATAAAGGCCCATGCGCTTGGAAACTTAAAAGCCGGGAACAGCAAGGAGAAGATGTATGCCGCCATGGTACAGTGTCTGCCCTACATTGGGTTTCCGGCGGCATTTAATGGGATTCGCATCATAAAGTCGGTTCAATAGGTATCTGCTTTTGCAGTGGCAGTTTTTGAATCTGGGGGCGCAGAGATTGCGGGGAAGGAGAAGGTATGGGGGAAAGACAGATGCCGTTTTCGGGAAACGATCTCAGAAACATGATCATTCCGCTTCTTTTGGAGCAGCTTTTGGTGATGCTTGTGGGGATCGCAGATACACTGGTTGTCAGTCATGCAGGGGAGACGGCGGTATCCGGTGTCTCCCTGGTCAATCAGTTTAATACGATTTTTATTTACCTGTTTGCAGCGCTGGCATCCGGCGGGGCGGTTGTCATCAGCCAATATATTGGAAAAAAAGAGACTGAGCGTGCAGGAAAGTCTGCCAGCCAGCTTCTAATGTTTGGAACCGTCTTTTCCCTGGTGGTTGCAGGAATCGTGCTGGCCGGAAACCAAAGGATGCTCCGTCTGTTTTTCGGTAAGGTGGAAGATTCGGTTATGGATGCCTGCGTCACCTATTTGAAAATCTCTGCCTATTCCTATCCGGCATTGGCAGTCTATCATTCTGGGGCGGCGGTCTACCGAAGCCTTGGCAAGACCAATGTGACCATGTATATATCTGTGCTGTCCAATGTCATCAACATAATCGGCAACGGGATTGGGGTGTTTGTGCTTCATGGAGGAGTGGCAGGGGTGGCATGGCCCTCATTGATTGCCAGAACCTTTTCCGCAGTTGCCATTACCGTGCTTTGCTTTCAAAAGACCAATGCTGTGGGTTACCGAATCCATTGGATTGCCAGGTGGGATATGAATTGCCTGAGACGGATATGGAAGGTTGCCATACCAAACGGAGTGGAAAACGGTGTTTTTCAGTTGGTGAAGGTGGCGCTTAGTAGCCTTGTGGCGCTGTTTGGCACGTATCAGATCGCGGCAAACGGTGTAGCGCAGAGCATCTGGTCTTTGGCAGCCTTGGTTGGCGTGGCCATGGGGCCTGCCTTTATCACCGTGATCGGGCAGTGTATGGGAGATAAGGATATCCAGGCAGCAGATTATTATTTTGTGACCTTATCCAAGATAACCCTTGGTTTGTCCACAGTGTGGAATCTATTGATCCTTTTGCTTACACCGTTGTTTCTGCAGTTTTATGCTCTGGAACCCCAGACAAAACAGCTTGTGATCTGGCTGGTCCTGATCCATAATGGATTTAATGCCTTTGCGTTCCCGTTTTCCGGGGCGCTAGGGAATGGACTCCGTGGGGCAGGAGATGTGAAGTTTACAATGTATGTTTCGGTTCTGTCTACGATTGCAGGCCGATTGTTCTTGTCCTACCTGTTGGGAATTGTATTCCACTGGGGTGTCATAGGGATTGCCATCGCTATGGTATTTGATTGGGTAATTCGCGCAGCGCTCTTTATCTGGCGCCAGAAATCGGGGAGATGGAAGACTTTTGAGGTGGTTTGATCCATGTTCCCTATCTCTGCTTTCCTCTCATCCTCAAAGCTGATATTCTCCCAGTCATCCAGATAGCCGGACAGCAGATCAATCTGCTGTTGGGAAGTGATCTCCACGGATAAATCGGCAATCGCCTTTGTGATTTTCTGGCGGCGCGTGTCCCATTTCTCGATTTTCTTGTTCGCATAGGCAAGCAGCATAGTGTTTGCCCTGGGCCAGCCCTTGTGGCGGTATGTACCCAGACGGTAGGCCGCCTCCTTGCGGTTAAATTCCGTCATTGCCTCCGCTGCTACTTTGTCAGGCACCTCAATAAAGGAATCCGCTGTATAGTACAGGTAAAAATTCTGAAGATTGATGATAGTCATGTTTACCTCCATTTCGGTGTTTAGTGAATGAGTTACCGAAACGGAGGCGGTGAGGAACGGCACCAGGGCCGGACTTCGGATCAACATGGCCTGAAGAGTCGGCGTCGCTTGAGGATATAAAAGCAACTGTATTTTGAATTTCGCCTACGGAATATTGGAAAAATTTGGGATGAAATAAAAAAGGCTACCGTTTTGATTTGGATAGCCTTTTGAAAGTAATTTGACTTATCTATTGTTTACTTTCTCATTCAGATTCTTCTCTGTATTCAAAGATAAACCACTTTTCATTCATATAAATCTCTATTGTATCGTCTGCTCCATACTGATAA
>CANDZL010000070.1:0-19951 GCA_947425205.1 uncultured Hungatella sp.
CCCGTGGAGCAGCATACGAGAGGCATCTTTCTTGATTCACAGTAGGAAATCAACGGATCTACCGCTCTGGCGGACGTAAAATCTATGATCACATCCGCCTCTTCTTGGCAGTCCTCAAGGCTTGCGTAAACCGGATATCCATATAGCCGTTCCGTATTCAGGTCAACACCTGCCGCCACCTGAACATCCGTATACTGGGATGCTAACTGGGAGATCACCTGTCCCATAGCCCCGTTGCATCCATATAAAATCGTTCTCACCATAATCCCTTCCTCTTTCTTCCTGTACTGTACGTTCAAAAATGGCTTTGTTCTGAAACACTGCAAAGCACAGCCTTACAGAATCCCGTACGCTCTCATAGCCGCAGCCAGTGTCTTCTGGTTCTCAGGTTCCATCTCCGTGAGGGGAAGCCTTAACGGGCCTACCTCTTTTCCCATGAGATTCATAGCCGCCTTCACCGGAATCGGGTTTACCTCGCAGAACAGCTGGTTGATCAGGGGGATAGCCTGAAGCTGCATCTCCATACTTCCCTTTACATCTCCGTCAAAGAACTTCTGGCAGATCTCATGGGTCTGTCTGGGAGCCACATTGGACAACACAGAGATCACGCCTTTTCCACCGATGGATAAAAGGGGTACAATCTGGTCGTCATTGCCAGAGTACAGATCAATGCATCCATCTGCCATACTCATCATAGTCGCCATAGAAGACATATTCCCACTGGCCTCTTTCACGCCTACAATGTTGGGAACCTTTTTACACAGGGTTACAATGGTCTCCGGCTTCATAGTCACACCGGTCCTTCCCGGAATATGATACAGAAGAATCGGAATCTTCACAGAGTCAGCCACTGCAGTATAATGGGCAATCAGGCCGTTCTGAGTCGCTTTGTTATAGTACGGAGTCACCAACAGAAGCCCGTCTGCCCCCGCCTTCTCAGCCTCTTGAGACATGTAGATTGCTTCTTTCGTAGAATTGGATCCAGTTCCTGCCACCACGGGAATCCTTCCCTTCACCACCTGGCAGCCATAGCGGATAACCTCCAGATGCTCCTCATGAGACATGGTGGAAGACTCTCCTGTAGTTCCGCAGATCACAATGGAATCGGTTCCTTCTGCAATCTGTTCTTCCAAAATTTCCTCTAATTTGTCAAAATTCACGTCACCGGCACTGGTAAACGGTGTAACCAATGCCACGCCTGCTCCCTCAAAAATAGCCATACGATCATCCTCCTGATAATAAACGAAGTCCGCTCCGCCGGTTTGCCAGGTAAAAAACACCACAGCTGACGGGATATCTTTCCTGTGATATAAAAAGAACCGGCCGGAGCCAGTTCTTAAAGTCTAACATTCTTCCCCTTCTTTGTCAACTTCAATATATTCAATCCTGGAAATAACATCGACATAAGGCTTCAAACCTTCTGGAAGCACGTTGCCTGTCATCACAAGGCCTGTATCATCCCGCCTTGCATCCAGAAGCTTTATGAATTCCTCCGCCTTTATAATATTCTGGTCAATGATTCCAAGAACCTCATCCAGGATCAACAGGTCACATTCCCCGGTTGCAACCACCTTCTTTGCAAAGTTAAAGCCGTTTCGGATATTCATCAGTTCTTCTGCTTTCTCTTCTTCAGACAGATCGGCAAACACCGTATCAGACTTCTCAAAGCGAAACATCTTCAGGTTCGGTTCCAGATTCCGCAAAATCTCCAGACCTTCCTGGTTGGCACTTCCTTTCAGAAACTGGATCAGAATCACCTTTTTCTGTTTGGTCAAGGCAACAATCCCTTTTCCCACCGCCAATGTGGTCTTCCCTTTTCCCGTTCCGCATATCACTTCCACGCTTCCATGTTTCATTCATTTGCACCTCGTCTTGTACTATCTGTTTATCCTACCATAATTTTCATGTTTTTGCAACATTTGTCATTCCCCACACTCCAGTTTGCTGACAGATACTTCGTAGGCAACTCGTTTCTCGCACTCTGAATCACTGATTTTCTTCGTATACTCCCTGCTCTGAACCCTGCCCCAGATACAAACTCTGGAGCCCACTTCAAATCCTGCAGCATATCTGGCATTTCTCCCCCAGGCAATACACGGTATGTAATCGGACTTTCCGTATGGACGGTTTACCGCCAGAAGGATGTCCGCAATTTCTCTGCCCAAAGGCGTCTTGCGGTAAATCGGCACTTTGCAAATATATCCATCTAAAAAGATCTGGTTGGTCTTTGTATAATCCGTAAATTCTTCCATGAAATTGATCTCCCTGACAAACACGGAAAGCACCAGACGATTCCGGACTCCCTCGTGACGGTTATAAGAACGGAATTGGCCGATGGCTTCTACGGTACAGCCTATGTAATCCTCAGACACATTCAACAGACGCTCTGAAATCATAAGAGGTATAATGTCCGCCTGATCACTTAACCGGTTAACTTCCAAATCCACTACATAAAATCCTTCTCCAAATACTTCATGGCTGAATGTAAATCCTGAAACAATCTTTCCGATAACACTGACTTTGTTGTTTTCAATGGCTTTTTCTGACATAGTATTTCTCCTCTTCAATCCCTTATTTGTTTTAGCCTGGTAGCTACTAATAAGTCTATGAAAAAATTCCCCGGGGGATGACAAAAAACGTTCGTAAAAAATCGACACGATTCGCACGGGCCTTTTACGAAACTAAACGCCAGCACAGGTAAAAAAGAACAAGTTTTTTCATTTGTTTCAAACATTTTGTCTGTTAGGGGAATTTCTGTCTGTAATTTATTGAGCTTTCAGAACAGCTTGAATTATAGAATCGATATTATTTGTTATTCTAACACAGAATGACCGGATTGTGAAGAGGTAGGACGAAAAAATAGCGCAAATATGCCAAAAGGGGCTGTCGTCAACCAGCTGCTTCATACAAAATCTGGCATGGAAGCCCTTTAAGCTTCATCCTTATTTCGTATAGACGCTGCATGTTGCGACAGCCCTGTCTATTTTGTCTCTGTGGCTTGTCAAACCAAGCCGTCAATCCTTTTTAAAAGATGCCCGTTTTCTCAAGGTAGGATCCAGAATCCGCTTCCGAATCCTTAGATTCGCCGGAGTGACTTCCAAAAGTTCGTCGGTATCAATAAAGTCCAGGCACTGCTCCAGGCTCATCTCCTTAGGCGGGGTTAATTTCAGCGCCTCATCTGCACTGGAGGATCTGGTATTGGTCAGCTTTTTAGTCTTGCACACATTGATCTCAATATCCTCCGCCTTGGGATTCTGCCCCACAACCATACCGGAATACACCTTCACCCCCGGCCCGATAAACAGGATACCCCGTTCCTGAGCGCCGAAAAGCCCGTAGGTAATGGATTCCCCGCTTTCGTAGGCAATCAGGGAGCCTGTCTTTCTGTAGCTTAGATCCCCTTTATACGGCGCATACCCCTCGAAGGTGGTGTTCATGATTCCGTTTCCCTTGGTGTCAGTCATGAACTCTCCACGGTATCCGATCAGCCCTCTGGAAGGAATCAGAAACTCCAGCCTGGTATAGCCGCCATTGGCCGGGCTCATGCCCTGAAGCTCCCCTTTCCTGGTTGTCAGTTTTTGGATAACCGACCCGGAAAACTCCTCCGGAACATCAATGTAAGCCAGTTCCATAGGTTCTAATTTCTGGTTCCGCTCATTGTACTTATAAAGAACCTCTGCCTTGCTGACCGAGAACTCATACCCTTCTCTGCGCATATTCTCAATGAGCACGGACAGATGCAACTCACCCCTTCCGGACACTTTAAAACAATCCGGAGAATCGGTCTCTTCCACCCGCAGGCTTACATCCGTATTCAGTTCCCGAAACAACCGTTCCCGGATGTGTCTGGAGGTCACATACTTTCCCTCCTGTCCTGCTAACGGACTGTCATTTACCATAAAATTCATGGCAATGGTAGGTTCTGAAATCTTCTGGAACGGTATCGCCTCCGGTCTGTCCACCGAACACAGCGTGTCCCCGATATGCAGGTCTGTGATTCCAGATATGGCCACAATGGCACCTACACTGGCCTCCTGCACCTCCACCTTGTTCAGGCCGTCGAATTCATACAGTTTGCTGATCTTTACCTTCCGCAGTTTTCCCGGATCATGATGGTTCACCAGAGCACACTCCTGATTGACCCGAATCTTGCCGTTGTCCACCTTGCCTACGCCGATCCGGCCTACATACTCATTGTAGTCAATGGTGCTGATTAGTACCTGGGTTCCTGCCTCCGGGTCTCCCTCCGGTGCCGGGATATGCTGGATGATGGTCTCAAACAGCGGGCTCATATCCATATTGGGATCTTCCAGGTTCCGCTTCGCATACCCTTCCCTTGCAGAGGCAAACAGAAACGGACAGTCTAGCTGCTCATCCGAAGCATCCAGATCCATGAGAAGCTCCAGAATCTCATCGATCACCTCGTTCGGCCTTGCCTCCGGACGGTCAATCTTGTTGATCAAAACCACCACCGACAGATCCAGTTCCAGGGCTTTGCGCAGCACAAACTTAGTCTGAGGCATAGCTCCCTCATAGGCATCCACAACCAAGATCACCCCATTCACCATCTTAAGAACCCGCTCAACCTCTCCGCCAAAATCCGCGTGGCCAGGGGTGTCAATAATATTGATCTTGGTATCTTTATAAAACACAGCCGTATTTTTAGACAATATGGTAATGCCCCGCTCTCTCTCAATATCGTTAGAGTCCATGACACGTTCCATCACCTGCTGATTCTCCCGAAACACGCCGCTCTGCTTTAAAAGCTCATCCACCAGGGTTGTCTTCCCATGATCCACATGGGCGATAATCGCTACATTTCTCACATCTTCTCGTTTTATCTTCATAACAGTCTTCTTTCCTTATACTAAACTTATACTTATTTATCCGATATCCAAGAATATCACTATCTTTTAAAGATTGCAAGAAAAAACTTTAAAACACAATCACCTCTTCCTTCACCACCCCATAATATACGGGATCTCCCTCCTGGATAACCGCCCTTCCGTTGGTTCCTTCTGTGATCTCCGCTTTCAGCCGGTCTGCCTCCCCAAAGGGCGCCATAACTTTCAGTTTCACCTTATCCGTGTATTCTGTATTCAACACAGCTATCTGCCTTTGAGCCAGAATATACTGAATCTTTCCGATCCCCGTATAATCCGTATCAATCTCCAGACTTCTTCCCAGGCATTTTTCCACCACCTGGCTGTTTTTAAGCCCTTCCTGTGCTGCCCCTGAATACGCCCTCACCAGGCCTCCTGTCCCCAGAAGGGTCCCGCCAAAATACCGGGTCACCACCACGCACCCATTGTGAATCTCTTCCCCCAGAAGAACATCCAGCATAGGCCGCCCTGCTGTCTGGCTGGGTTCCCCGTCGTCACTGCACCTTGTAACCTGGTTCCGGTCTCCGATACAATAGGCAAAGCAGTGATGCCTTGCATCCCAGTACCGCTTCCTCACACCCTCGATAAACTCCAGGGCTTCCTCCTCTGACTCCACCGGCTTCGTATCGGCGATAAAACGGGATTTCTTCTCCACAATCTCTCCCGTGCCACCTTCCCACAAAATCTTATATCGATCAACCATCTTCCCTCTCCTATTATCCTTCTTAATCTTTTCAATCAGAATAGCCCCATTCTCTCCGGTTATAATAATATAAAAATCCCCGGGACGCAAGGGTGTCTAAAAGCCATCTATTGAATTGTTGGAGAATCTTTGCTATAATGTACCAGTGAAGGAGGATTCCTAATGAATTACGGAAAAAATGCCTTAGAAAAAAAGCTTAAAAACACCTCGTCTAAAACTCGTAAATACACCAGCATGATCTTCTTTGGCTTCTTCAAAACCATGCTTCTGCTGGCTGTCGTCTGCGCAGCTGCGGGAATCAGCGCCGGAATCGGCATGATGAAAGGAATCATTGACAGTGCACCTGAGATCAACATAGAGACCATTGTTCCTCAAGGATTTGCCACAACCGTATATGACAGCGCAGGCAATTTGACCGATACCCTGGTGACTGCCGGTTCCAATCGTGACCCGGTTACGTATGAAGAGCTTCCCCAGGATTTGATCGATGCATTTGTCGCCATTGAAGATGCCCGTTTCTGGACTCACAATGGAATTGACTTACGTTCTATTCTCCGGGCTGCCAAGGGAATCTTGACCGGGGATTCCTCGGCAGGAGGCGGAAGCACCCTTACCCAACAGCTGATCAAGAACAATGTATTTTCCGGAGGCGGAGAGAAAAGCTTCGGCGAAAAGCTGGAACGAAAGCTCCAGGAGCAGTATTTGGCTGTCCAGTTAAGCAAGACCATGGATAAAGAACTGGTCCTCACCAATTATCTGAACACCATCAATTTAGGCAACAACACCCTGGGAGTCAAGGTTGCGGCAAGACGGTATTTTGATAAGGAAGTTTCGGATCTAACCTTATCTGAATGTGCGGTTATCGCCGGGATCACCCAAAGCCCCACCCGTTTAAATCCCATATCCGGAAGAGAGCGGAATGCGGAGAAGCGGGAGATCATCCTGCAGTACATGTTTGATCAGGGTTACATCACCAAAGAGGAACAGGAAGAAGCCCTGGCAGACGACGTATACGACCGGATTCAGAATGTAGATTCCACATCCAAGGAGGCTTCCACCCCATACAGCTATTTTACCGATGAACTGACCAGCCAGGTAAAAGATGCCCTGATGGACAAATTGGGTTACTCTGATACCCAGGCCCATAATCTTTTGTACAGCGGCGGCCTGCAGATCATCACCACTCAGGATCCTGTGCTTCAGGCTATTGTAGATGAGGAAGTCAACAATCCGGAGAACTACAATATTGTCCGGTATTCCATAGAATACCGCCTGTCAGTCACCCACCCGGACGGCTCCACAGAGCATTTTTCTCAGGGGAATTTAAAGAACTGGCACAAGGACATTCTGGGAGACACATCCTTTGATGCGCTGTATGACAGCGAGGAAGAAGCCCGGGCAGATGCAGAAAATTATAAGAATTATGTGCTGAAAGAGGGCGACAAGGTGATCGGAGAATCCATCACCATCACGCTTCAGCCCCAAGTGTCCTTTGTCCTTATGGATCAGGCTACCGGCCAGGTAAAAGCCATCAGCGGCGGGCGGGGGCCCAAAACTGCCAACTTAACACTGAACCGGGCCACCGATGTGCCCAGACAGCCAGGATCTGCATTTAAGGTGATTGCATCTTTTGCCCCGGCTGTGGATACCTGCGGTGCCACACTGGGAACGGTTTACTATGATGCGCCTTATACCATAGGCACCAAAACCTTCCGAAACTGGTATTCCGGAGGCTATCAGGGCTACTCCAGCATCCGGGACGGTATCATCTATTCTATGAATATTGTGGCCGTTAGATGTCTGATGGAGACGGTCTCTCCTCAGCTGGGTGTGGAATACGCCAAGAACTTCGGCATCACCACCTTAACCTCCACTGATGCCAACCCGGCCACCGCTTTAGGCGGCCTGACAGAAGGCGTCACCAATCTGGAACTGACAGCTGCCTATGCAGCCATCGCCAATGGAGGTATGTATACAAAACCCATTTTCTTCACCAAGATTTTAGACCGAAACGGAAAAGTACTGATCAACAATGAACCGGAAACCCATCGGGTACTGAAGGATTCCACTGCTTTTCTTCTGACGGATGCCATGAAGGATTCCATGATCGGCAACCGGAAGTTTGCAAGGCCGGGAGCCGGCCCATCTGCCACCAGCACCAGGGCAAAGCTTGCAGATATGTCCTGTGCAGGGAAAAGCGGTACAACCACCGGCAATAACGATATTTGGTTTGTAGGATTTACCCCATACTATTCCGCCGGTATCTGGGCGGGATATGACTTGAACCAAAAGCTGGACAAGAACACCGAAGGCACTTCGTTCCACAAAGATATCTGGAAAAAGATTATGACCCGGGTTCACGAGGGCTTAAGCGATCCTGGTTTTACCGTTCCGGAAAGTGTGGAAACCGCCAGTATTTGCCGAAAGTCCGGCAAGCTGGCCATATCCGGAGTCTGCGATGGCGACCCCAGGGGTAATGCCATCTACACAGAGTATTTTGCCAGGGGAACCGTCCCAACGGAGGTGTGCAATGTCCATGTGGCTGCAACCGTATGTGCAGAATCCGGTCAGATGCCTACAGACTTCTGCTTGAATCGGGCCCCACGGGTATTTGTCTCTATTCCTGCCGGAGAAAGCGGCGAGACCGATGACTCTTACTTTGCGCTGCCTGGTCCGTGTACCATCCACACGGCGGAATCTACGATTCTCCCGCCTGAGGGAGGCGAAGGCCTGGATATTCCCTATGGCCCCGGCTACGTTCCTTCCGATCCAGGCTCTGTTGGTACTGGGTCCCCTTATCCCACGGCACCTGCAATTCCTACCACACCTGTCATTCCTACGGTGCCTACTGTGCCTGTGGCACCTCAGGGTTAACCAAACGGATCCGTTTCTGAATAAAAATGGATTGCCGTATCAAAAACAGTTCTCTGTTTTTGCGGCAATCCATTGTAAACTGACTCAATCTCTTATAGAATGGGAATCCACGTCACCATCTCTCCCTGCCCCCGGTTATTCCACAGAAAATAGGGAACTGCCTTCAGGCAGACAGGCTTCTTATGCACCAACGTCCTGTCATACAGTTTATCCTGTATCCGTCCCTGGTACCGTACCGCTGAAAGGGAAAGGGAGTAATACCCTGAAAGCTCCTCCTCCCATTCTTCCCTGGGAGTACATTCCGTATCCACTCTGCATTCATACAGATAGGATCCGTTATCCATTTCCTCAATACAATAGACCAAAGGCCCTCTCACCACAGCCGCCTTCCCGGCGTTATAGTAGACCCTTCGGTCTGCCTGTACAAACTGAGGCCTCATCTCCATATCCCATTCCAGATAATCCTCTGCCTTCCAGATGCGTTTCACAAAGATATACCCTTTCTCCTTGTCAAGCACCTCCTCCTTTACCGCTACCCCGTTTATGGACAGGGAACAGGCCCTGCACCAATCCGGCACTCTGAGAGCAATCTCCGCGTAAAGGCCATCCCCCTCCAAAAGCCGAAGAGCCACCTTGCCATTCCACGGAAAATCTGCCTCAAGAGAAATCCGGATGGTTCCCTCCTCTGTTTTCATCTCCATCTCACTTCCAATATACTGGTGAATGTAGATTCGCCTGCCAGATACAGAATAAATCAAATTCTGGATATCCGTAATGGTTCTGGCTATATTGGGCGGACAGCAGGCACAGGAATACCATTCCTGTCTCACAGTCTTAATGTGGTTGCGCTCCGGGTTGGCCTCACAGATTTCCGGCACCGCCTCCATAGGATTTACATAGAAAAAGTGTCTGCCGTCCACAGCCATACCGGCAAGAACCGTGTTATAAAGAGCCCTTTCTATCACGTCTCCATACCGGGAATCCGGCTCCGCCTTCAGCATCTCCATAGAAAAACGAATCAATCCTATGGATGCACAGGTCTCACTGTAGTTGGTATCATTGGGCAAATCATAATCCCTGGTAAATGCTTCCCCGGCCGGAGTGGAGCCAATGCTTCCGGTTATGTACATCTGTTTCTGTACAATGTTCTCCCAAAGTGTCCTGCATGCACCAAACAGCTCCTCATCCCTTCCCAGAACCGCCGCCTTAGCCATAGCTCCATACATGTATACAGCCCTCACCGCATGCCCTACTGCCTCCGTCTGATGACGCACCGGAGCATGAAACTGATTGTAATACGTATAGGGATACTGGTTATAGTACTTGTTGGGCTCATCCACCGGCCCTCTGGTCCAATGGCTGATTCTCCCTCTCCGTTCAAACTCCTCCTCAAAAAAGGAATTTTGTCCCCTTACCTCCAGAAAATAAAAGGCCAGCTTCAGATAACTGGTTTCTTCCGTATACTCATACAGCTTTATAAGCCCCAGTTCCACCTCCTGATGCCCCGGACATCCATGAAGCTTCTCCTCCTCCCATCCAAATACCCGGTCGATACAGTCTGCCAGCCTGCAGGCCACCCCTAAAAGCCGGGTCTTTCCCGTACCCCTTGCATAAGCCACTGCCGCCTCCATCAGATGGCCTGCACAGTACAGCTCATGGCACTCCAGCAAGTTAGACCACTTCTTATCCGGTTCCTTCAGCTGAAAATACGTGTTCAGATACCCATCCTCCTCCTGAGCCCCGGCAATATAACCGATAATCTCATCCGCCCTGGCCTCCAGCTCCGGATTCTTCTCATACCCCAGGCTGTTTCCCACAGCCTCCAGCCATTTATACAAGTCACTGTCCTGGAACACAAATCCCGAAAACTCCCCGTCCATGACTCCCGCCGCAATCTTAAAATTCCTTACTGCATGGCTGGGCACAGAGCAGGCAATCTGGTCTGTCAGGACACCCCACTGATACGGAATCAGACGGTCATTCACAATATCCAGATACCGCTCCCAAAACTCTGATTTGATACGGATTTTATTCATCCCTTTTCCCCTTTCCGCTCCCCTCTAAGGAAATCACTATATTCCTTAGGAGTGCAGCCCTCATACTTCTTAAACACGGAGATAAAATAACTGTTATTCTGAAATCCCGTCATATCAGCCACCTCATTCCCCTTAAGCCCGTCAATGGAAAGCAGAAGCTTTGCCTTCTCCAGGCGGTACTCCGTAAGATACTGGACAAAAGACTTCCCCGTCTCCCTCTTAAACAACTCCGAAAAATAATTCTTATTGAGAAACACCACCTCGCTCATAGACTCCAGCGAAATATCCTCATGATAATGGTCATCAATATAATTTAACGCCTTACGGACCACCCGGTTGTACCCGTTCTCGTCCGCTGGCATATCCGCTGTGGCAACCTCCGCCTTCAGCTTCCGAATCTCCGTCTCCATACGCCTTAGCCTTTGACGGTGCTTCTGCTTCTGAAGCTGCTCCATCTTCACACTTTTCAAAAGATTGTACATTTCATCCGGCTGAACCGGCTTAAGAATATACCCTCTGGCACCGCCTGCGATGGCTGCCTTCGCATATTCAAAATCCGTATAGGCACTTACAAAAATACACGCGATCTCCAAATTCATCCCATTTAACGCCTCCAGAAGCCGGATTCCGTCACACCCTGGCATCCGTATATCCGAAATCAGAATATCCGGTTTCAAATCCCGGCACAGCTTCATGGCCTCCTCCCCTCCGCCGGCCTGGGCAGCCACCTGGATCCCCAGATGAAATGACCTTATCAAATCCATCATCAGATACCGGACATTCTCCTCGTCATCTGCGATAATCGCTTTCAGCTCCCCCATCTCTTTCCTCCTCATCCACAGGAATACAAAACGAAACCGTTGTCCCCCTGCCAGGCTCACTGGCGATTTTCAAACAGCCTCCCTCCCCATACTCCAGGAAAAGGCGCTTATTGATATTCTTCAACCCAATACTGTCCCGGCTGCCTTCCAGTCTCTTGGTCAGCACCCGCTCCCCCCTTGCATAATCCCGAATATCCTCCAAAAGCAGCGAAAGCCTCTCCCAGTCCATGCCCATTCCATTGTCCTTTACCTCCACGAAAAGCCTTCCATCCGCCACCCTGCCAGTCAGCATAATCCAGCGTACCCCTTCCTTCAGTTCCAGGCCGTGAATAAACGCATTCTCCACCAAAGGCTGGATGAGAAGACGGGCCATTTTACACCCCAGCGCCAGCGGATCCACCCGGTAAAGCACCTGGATAGACTGCTTAAAACGGTACTCCTGAATCCGGATGTAATTCTTCACATACGCCAGTTCCTCCTCAAACGTCACCTTTTCCTGGCTGTCATTCAGCAGATACCGGTACATCATAGCCAGAGACTCCGCAATCGTCTCAATGTCATTCCTGTCCCCCTGAATCGCCAGGCTTCGAATCAGCTCAAAAGAATTGGCAAGAAAATGAGGATTAATCTGGGCCTGCAGCGCCAGCAGCTTCGCATTGATATTCTCCGTCTTAATCTCCGCCATCTTTGTCATCATATCATCCATCTTCGCAATCATAGAATTGTATCCCTGCTCCAGAATCCGTATCTCCTCAAACCGGCTGATGGTGTGAATCTCCACCAATTCCCCGGACTCCAGCCCCTTCATTCTTCCCGTCAGCTTCTGCAGCGGTCCTGTCAGGTAGCCAGAATACTTATAGACACAGAGAACCGACAGCGGCAGCATAACAAGCAGAAGAAGCACAAGAGACGTAAGGTTATCCATCAAACTCTTAAACACAAAATCATTGCTGTAAACCACATGAAGCCGCCACCCATTGTCCAGAACACAGCAAAGGCTGCAGCCTGAAAGCCCCTTCCCCGACAAAAGCCGGTCAAACAGCTCCCCCTCCTTCCTGCCCTCCTCATATAACTCCTCCGGAATCCAGACAGTCCCGCCGTCCTCCGTCCCAAGATACGCCAGGCAATAAGGATTGTCATTGATAGGCCTCAAAAGCTCCTCCAGATACGAAGCCCTCATGTCAATCTGAAGAATCCCCCGCCTTCCCCTGCTCCGGTCCATGCGGTAGATATTTTTCAGATACGAAAAAACCACAATCTCCTTCCCCTCCATCTGATAAGAAGGGCAAAAAGGCAGAACGAAACAATCATCCTCCCCCATATCATAAAGAGACTGATTCTCCCGAAGAAGTTCCCTCCTCACCGAAGAATCCGTGGTATACAGCTTCCCATAATCATCCAGCCAGTAAATATCCGCCACAAAAGGCACTGCCCGCCGAAACGCCTGAAACTGCTTCTCCGTATTCTTCAAAAAAGCAAGACTCTCCCTGGTCCATTGAGAATTGCCCTTATCATACTCCGGCCACTGCGTCAGGCTCTCAATCACCTGATACTGCAGGACATCCAGCTGATTCAGCATATGATTCAGGCTGTTTCCAGCCTGCTCCGACATGGTTACAATCTCCTCCCGGTTCTGCCGCACCGTATAAAGATAAATTTGATGCAGATGAAGGCCGCTTATGCACACCGTAACCAGTAAAATCAAAACAAGATTCCATCGAACCATATCCGATTTTATCGTCCTCTGCATAAAACGGCCCCCTTCCACTCATATTACCCTTCCATATCCCAAAGCTCATCCCGCTCCAGACAAGCTGCCCCTATCTGCTCAATCACAAGGTCATCCCCTTCAGGCAAGTACTTTGCACCATTATACCACATCATCCACCGATTTCCCACTCTCAACACATACGGTTTATACACCGCCTTCTCATCAAACCCCCCTGCATCCGGGGCAATAATCGGATTCCTGGGATACCGCTCCCACCCCGTAATCCCATCCCTGGATCTGGCAAGCCCGATTGCCGCCCGATCCACATGGATAAAGCCAATATAAAACATGTAATAATAACCATTCCACTTGAGAACATGGCACCCAGCCGTCTTTTCTCTCTCCCACGGCGCACTGCCCTTCTCCATGACCGGGTTTTCTACAGCCTTTTTCCACACCTTCCCGTCCACGCTTTCCGCGTAGCCGATGGCATCCGGCTCATGATTCCCTCCGCCGCTGTACCACATCTTGTATGTCTTGCTATCCTCCTCATACATCACATGAGGACACATGATAGAATTTCCTTCCCAGGACTGGTCCGGCACCATCACCGGATGCACAGACCGCTCCCAGTGGATGCCGTCCCGGCTCCGTGCATAGCCGATACAAGAACGCCCCTCATTGGTATACGGCTTCATCTGTCCTGAATACCACATCTCATACACCCCGTCCCTCAAAATCACACTGGGACGATTCAGTTCATCCCCGTCCCATTCCGATTCCGGATTAGGCCGCAGCACCTCAACCGGCGGCGTCCATAAAATCCCATCCCGGCTCTCACTGTAGGCAATACACTCATGAGGCCTCCAGGAAAACCACATCTTAAAAACATCACCCTCCATTAAGACAGACAAGTCAAAACAAGTGCCATACTCCCCGCCCAGAACCGGATTCCCCTCATACTTCCTCCATCCATCCTTGGTTCCATAGGGATATACCGCCAGATTCTCCGGCGTATCCCAGAAAAACCGGTCCTCATACCTGGTCACAAAAAAACCCTCATCCGCCAGCTTCTTATCATATGCAAGCATTTTTCCACGCTCCTTTCCCAAACAGTTCCTTTCCTGTCCCTTGGCCGGCCCTGCCGCTTACTGCCGTCCCTTATTCCTCAGCATACTGCCGCTTACTGCCGTCCCTTGCTCCCCGGCTGGCCCTGCCGCTTACTGTTGTTCCTTATCCCTTCACCGACCCAGCCGTCATTCCCTTCACAATCTGCTTCTGGAATAGGGCATAACAGACAATCACCGGAATCACCATAATCATAACCGTAGCCGTTATCAGCCCATAGTCAGCAGCATATTGGGACTTCATGTTATAACACACCTGATTCAACGTAATCAGATTCTGTTTCGAAACAATCAAAAGACTCAAAAACAAATCATTCCAGCAGTTAATCAATACAAACGTCCCCACCGTGGCAAGCCCTGCCTTAGACAACGGCAGCATAATTTTCACAAACGTCTGAAAACGGTTGCACCCGTCAATTCTCGCCGCATCCTCCAGCTCATCCGGCAGCCCCTCCATAAAAGGCACCAAAATAAAAATGCTGAACGCCAGGTTCGTCACAATAAACGCCAAAATAATCCCAACCCTGGTATTTAAAATCCCCACACTCCTGAAAATAAGGATAAACGGAATAATAATCGCATTGATAGGAATCATAATCCCCAGAGAATAATAATTATAAACCCTTTTACTCTTCCAGACCTTCGCAATGATATACGCGCTCATAGAACTTAAAATCACCACCGCAGTCAAAGACACCACTGCATACATGATACTGTTAAACAAATGAATCGGAATATCCGCCGCCACGAAGCTCTCTGCATAATTCTCCCACTCCGGGTTTTTCGGCAGCCCAAATGGCGAGCCATAAATCTCCTCACTGGACTTTAACGAACATATCCCAATCCAGAACAACGGATACAGAGTCAGCAATGCCGTCACCGAAAGCACCACATACCGCAAAACAGAAAAAGGGTTCCATCTTCTTTTCATTCGCCCCTCCTAATCCTTCCTGTTAAGAAATGCAAACACGCCATTTACCACAAACGTAACCACCAAAGCCAGAACCAGCATACAGACTGCCACCGCCGTGCCCCTTCCGATAGAAGAATCCACGAAAGCCTCCTTATACATGTAGATGGACAGAAACGTACTCTCCGCCCCCGGCCCTCCCTGGGTCATCAGATACGGAATATCAAAGGTCTTGATAGACCCCGTAAGACAGATAACCAGACATACCTGAATCATCCCCTTAATATTCGGTATGACAATCAGAAAAAACGTGCTCACCGAGTTGGCCCCGTCAATACAGGCACTCTCCAGAATCTCCTTAGGGATAGACTGCATTCCCGCCAGAAAAATAATAAAATGATACCCCATATACTGCCAAATCCCAGGCATGATAACAGAAAACAACACCACGCCCGGGTCCGTCAGCCAGTTTCTTATAAGTCCCTTTAACCCTACCGCCTGCAAAAACGCATTCACCGGCCCAAAAGACGGATTAAAAAACAGAGAAAACATTAAGCCAATCACCGTAGCCGAAATAACCACCGGCACAAAATACACAGACTGAAAAAAATGAAACCCCCGGGTGGTACGATAGACAAGATACGCCAGTACCATAGCCAGAGGAAGCTGAATACACACACCGGCTATCATGCTTTTTACCGTGTTTAAGATAACCTTCTTAAAATACCGGTCATGAACAAACAAATCCACAAAATTTTTACCGCCTACAAATCTTGCCGCCGTGATTCCATCCCATTTCAGAAGGGAAAAATACAGAGACGCCACCATAGGCAAGATTAAAAAAACAGTATACAGAACAAATGACGGGAGCTGGAAACTGAAAGAAAACAGCCACTTTCCCTTTTTCGCCCTGTTTCTGCTTCGGTTCCTCACATTCATACAATCCCTCTCCTATGTAATCCGGGAATCTCTAGTACTGCCTTGCGGAAATTCCGGTGAATAAAGCACTCGCTGCCTACGCCCTCTGCACGCCTGCAAAGCTAGACGTAGGCACCACTACGTTGCTAAGCGCCAGTGGCGCTTGTCCAGCAAGGACCGGAGTGGAGCGTAGAACGTCGCTTTGCAGACGCACAGATGACGCAGCCATCAGGCACTCTATTCATCGTTATTTCCGCAAGGCAGTACTAGGGGATTCCCGGACCCTGTCATTCTCAGTTTTCCTTTGCTCCGGCAAGAGACTGGTCAATATTCTCAAGCACCTGCTCCGCCGTGCTGATTCCAGCCATCAGCTCATCAATACCATCCGCAAAATCCGTCCAGCACTCCGTCTTCGGGCATGCCTGAGGCAGGTTAGGACAAGACTCCTTGCCCTTGGCAAAATGAATAACCTCCGCCAGCTTCGGCGTTGCCACCCGGGATGCATCCACCTCCGTATCCAGCCGGGAAGGAATCCCTCCGCCGCTGTAGAGAACCAATTCCTGAATTTCCTTAGAATAAAGATAATCCACCAGTGTGATAATCGCTGCCCTCTTATCCGGATCCTCCCATGCATTTCTGGAAATCACATATCCCATATCACCGCCGGACCTGGCAAAATTAGCAGTATCCCTTGTCCCTCCCGGCATAACCGGAGCTGGGATAATAACCGTCTTGTCCGCCATCTCCTGAGACATATTAGACAGCTGCCATGTCCAGGCATAAATCATAGCCGCCTTTCCCTCATTGTACATGGCAAAATGCTGGTCCCAGTCTCCGATGGAAATGGTATCCGCCGGGAACAGATGGTTCTCCCGCATAGTCTGAATAATCTCAAATGTCTTTCTTATATTGGGCGTATCCACCGTATACTCCTCATTAATCATCCGGAAATCCTCCTGGCAGTCCGGCATCTGTCCCAGGATTTCGGCCGCAAACTCATGAGCCGGGTTGCCGCCCTTAGAGCCCATGGCAAACGGAACGATTCCATTCTCATAAAATACCTGCCCCACCGCAATCATATCATCAAGAGTCTTTGGCAGCTCCAGCTGGAACTGGTCAAACAGCTCCTGATTGCAGAACCAGACGCCATATTCCAGACCGCCGGTAATGGTAGCCAGGGTTCCCCCAGCCGATGTCCGTGAAAACGATTCCTCAGGGAACAGCTCCCTCTTAATCTGTGTGGAAGCCTCCAGATACTCGTCAAACGGTATAATCACATCCGCATCCAAAAGCATGGCAGAATTGCCTCCGCTGCCCCAGTAAAGAAAAACATCCGGTACCGTATTGCTGGCCACGTCCGTCTTGATTTTTGCCTTCAGCTCATCCCCTAAGATATTTTCATGCTCCAGCGAAAACTCCGAACTGTGATCCGCCGCAAAGTCCATAATCGCCTCATAGACCGGTTTTGTCTTAGGATCCGACGGCGTCATCCAGCTTACAAGACGAATCTCGGGTACATTTTCAGACTTGCCAGAAGCCGCCGGGGCCTCAGTCTCCTTCTCCTGCCCGGTTCCCTGCGTCTCCTGCACCTGGCTTCCAGCCGTACCAGCCCCGTCTGCACCCTGCTGCCCTGAATCACCAGATGAACTGCAGCCAGTCAGCAGATTTCCTGCCATAGCAGCACACAGAATCATACCTGCCAGTCTCTTCTTATACTTCCTCATGTTCTATTTCCTCCTGTTTCCGTAAAATTTCATACTCCCATACCTGCTGATTTCTTGTCCTTCCAGGACTCCTTCTGTATCATTCCTCGGAATCGGCACGCGCCGTTCTGGGGCACCTGCCAGGTCATCAAAACAATTCCCGTTGTGAGACTCTCGTTTCACAAGCATTCCTCCTTAAAATGCAGTATATCCCCCGTCAATGACATAATCCGAACCTGTAACAAAGCCAGATGCATCCCCTGCCAGATACACAACCAACCCCTGCAGCTCCTCCGCCTGTCCGAAACGTCTCAGAGGGGTCCACTGTTCAAAGTTGGAAGTTCCCACCTCCTCCGGCTTCAGCGGCTCATCACTCCAGGTTCTGATATATCCGGGACTTATGGTATTTACACGGATTCCATGTCTGGCCCACTCCACCGCCAGGCTCTTGCCCAGCATAATCACCCCTGCCTTTGACGCGTTGTAGGCGCACTGGCACTGAGGGATATTGGCAATATGCCCCGACATAGATGCCGTCAGCACGATGGAGCCGGGAACTCCCCTTTCTATCATGGCCTTTCCCGCTGCCCGGGCTGTGATAAAAGCCCCTGTCAGATTCACCCGGATAACTCTCTCAAACTCTTCCAACGGCATATCCTCCGCCGGTATATCCTGAAACGTACCGGCATTGCAAAAACAGATATCCACCTTATCCCATTCCCGAAGGACACGGTCCATACACTCTGTCATCTGCTCCTCGTCCGTGATATCCCCAGTCATGGAGATGGCTTTTCTGCCGATTTGCCGTATCTCCTCTGCCGTGTCATCTACCTTTTCATTTATATCCACCACCATCACATCCGCTCCTGCCTGGGCAAGAGCCAGGGCACAGGCCTTCCCGATTCCGTGGGCTGCTCCTGTCACAACCGCCGTCTTGGATGCCAGACTCATCTTATCAAAAATCATCTTTCGTCCCTCCAAACTGATTCCGAATATACGCTATCCCCTGTTCAGCCAACGTCAGCCGTCCGTCTATGCTAAGGTCCTCTGCAAGATCCCTCCACATTCTCATATCGTGTCCCTGCTCACCGCCGCTCTTGTAAAAAGATTCTACGATGACAGATTTATCATATCCGATTTCTCTTAACGCTGCTCCTATTTCTTTCCAGGGTGTCCGGCTGGTATGATATGGTACCTTTCTGTTAGGCTCGCTTACATGAAAATGGCCGATGTATCCTTTGGAATTCCGGATTGTCTCAGGAATGTCATCCTCCTCAATATTCATGTGGAAACAGTCCAGAAGCAGCTTACAGTTAGGGCTGCCCACTGCGTTACAGACTGCAATCCCCTCTGCCGCTGTGTTCATAAGGTAGTGTTCAAACCGGTTTACAATCTCCAGGTTTACGGTCACCTGATTGTCCTCGGCTGTCTTCATCACTTTCCTCAGGCCGTTGATGCAGTTTTCGGTCTTTCTTTTTTTCTCGTCCGGTTCAATGATGTGATGCGAATAGTCTGCAGGCCAGTTGGAGTATACAATTCCGCCGATGTCGGCTGCGCCTAAAAGGCCCATTCCCTCTATAGCCCGTTTCAGATGCTCCACTGCTTTCTCTCTGAGAGTCTCGTCGTCGCCTGCCATATCCCAGCCTGGCGGGTATCCGAATGTGAATACCGGGGTGATGGCAAGGTCTTCTATGTACTTTCTTAAGTCTTTTATTTTTTCTTTTTCCAGGGAGAACATTTCTTCCGTGGGAAAAAACTCGAAGACATCTGCTCCTGCCTCCTTTGCCTGTTTCAGGCAGGTTTTCACTCCCAGCTGTCCATAGAAGCTGCCCCAGTGTCCGAAGTGTATTCCTATTTTCATTCTGGTTTTGACTACCTCCTTCTTTTTTGAGTTGTAAGTTGTGAGTTGTGGTTTCTGTTGTCTGTTATGTGTTATGTGCTGTCTGTTATCTTTCTTTTGTTTCTGATTTTTGTCTGAATTATTGTATTTTCAGATAAAGTCGGCCGTCTTTATATGTATTATAGCTAATTTTATGGGGATGCTAAATCCAAAATATATCATATTTATATAGAATTCTTCAGGTTTTGGGGAAAGAGGCCGGGTGAGAGTCCGCCCGGTGAGAGTATATAGATTAATTTCATGGGAATATTCATTCTTCATTGAATTGTTTAATGAATCGTGAGGAGGACCGCCCGGAGAGGGCATGATACACTTTCTTCCTGGGCACGCTCGCGCTTCGGTGAACACATGGCGAGGTCTATTCG
>CANDZL010000071.1:0-19927 GCA_947425205.1 uncultured Hungatella sp.
AACCCGCGGCCTCGACCTTGGCAAGGTCGCGCTCCACCAACTGAGCCACTCGCGCGTATTGTTATAATCTTTATACCGGAATTTATTTTATCACATCCAATATATAAAATCAAGACCTTTTTAAAAATCTTAAAATTTCTAAAAATTTCTCAAACAATCAAGATTTAACGAAATGATATAAGGCCCAAAATCCTCTTGCAAGCAAGCTTGCATCGGATTTTTGGTTTTTTGACCCTGGTATCATGACATTAAGAATGAAGAATAACATTTCCATGCTTTTTGAAAACAAGAAGCTCCATGGATGAATCATTACAAAAACTATGCAGTTTTTTTATAAACCATGGACAAATCAGGAAAGAATGGTTATAATAACATCGGAGCATTTTTTGCAAATATGTAGGATGAGGTATGGGAATGAAGTATAAGAAATCCGTATATCGTAGCTTGGCTATGGTGACACAATTAGGGTTATGTGTACTGACTCCAATCCTGTTCTGTATTTTTGCAGGCAGCTATATCGATTCCCATTATGGAACGAAGAGCCTTTTGGTTCTGTTGCTTCTTGGGGTGTTGGGGGGAGGCCGGGGCGCTTACCTGATGGCAAAGAGGCTGATTGAGCAGGAAGCCAAAGAAGCCGAGCGGGAGCGTCAGGACAACATCAGGAAGGTATTGGACAGTGCGATGCCTTCTGTATCAAAACCGAAGTCCCCAAGCCGTATCCTGACAGAAAGGGAAAGTATGGATGCTACAGTAGGTAGGGAGGAACGACAATGACGGACAGTACAAGGCATCTGGTTCTGGAGATGTCCATCGGAATGTTTCTCTACACATTGATTCTGGGAATTCTGGCGGCAGTATTCCATGGCGGTTTGGAACGCATGGGGTTCTCATTGCTGCCGGTGCTTTCAGGACTGTTATGTGGATTTGCGGCAGACGTATTCATGCTGATTCATATGGCCCATATTACAGAGAGGGCTGCAGCCAGCATGGATGAAAGCTATGCCAACAAAACCACGGTGATCCAGTCCATGATACGCAGAGTGATCTTTATAGTCGCCCTGTTTTTTTTAGGAAGCCGTCCACAGATCGATGCGGTAGCGATGATTATTGGGGCTTTAGGCCTCAAGGCTGGCGCCCTTCTCCAGCCAATTGTTCACAAGGCTTTTTCCCCTGGCTCTGAGGGGAGAAAGAGAATTATGGAAGAAAGGAGGACGGTGTATGGGGATGATGAAAATTCCGATGAGCCTTCAGGAACCTGATTTTATGATCCATGGTGTGTTAAAATACCATGCATTCGGACAGGAATTGTGGATTACCACCACTACGATCGGTGCATGGATACTTACGGCAACTCTGCTTCTTATTGGCTTCATAGCCAGCAGAAAGCTAAAGAATGTCAGTGAAAGTGACACGCCGGGGACATTTCAGTGTGCGCTGGAATATGCCATGGAGATGCTAGAGAACATGGCACAGGGAATTCTGGGGGGAAATGCAAAACGCTTTGTCAATTACATCGGAACAATATTTTTATTCATTCTGTTCTGCAACCTTAGCGGCCTTTTTGGCCTGAGGGCTCCGACAGCAGATTTTGGTGTTACATTTTTGCTGGGTATGTTTACCTTCTTTATTGTAAACTACCAGGGTATCAAGAACCGGGGGGTAGGGCACTTTACCAGCCTTTTTCAGCCGATTCCCATCTTGTTTCCGATTAATCTGATCGGAGAGGTGGCCAACCCGATATCCATTTCCCTGCGTTTGTTTGCCAATCTGCTTTCAGGCGTGATCATCATGGGGCTGTGGTATGGCATGATGCCATGGTTTGCCAAGATCGCCATTCCGGCAGCGTTGCATGTATATTGTGACTTGTTTTCAGGATGTATCCAGACATATGTATTTTGTATGCTGACCATGGTTTATGTGAATGATAAGATGGAGTAATGTGGTTACACAAATCTAAATTTCCCGCCATAAAAAGCGGTAAAATAATTATCAATATTTTTAGGAGGATTTTACTATGAATATTTCTGGACAGGACTTTATTTTCGGATGTTCCGCTATTGGTGCAGGTCTGGCGATGATCGCTGGTATCGGACCTGGTGTTGGACAGGGAATCGCAGCAGGACAGGGCGCTGCAGCAGTTGGACGCAATCCAGGCGCAAAATCAGATATCACTTCCACTATGCTTTTAGGCCAGGCAGTTGCCGAGACCACAGGTCTTTACGGTCTGGTTGTTGCTATCATTCTGATGTTCGTGAAGCCGTTCGGCGCATAAAAAGAGAACTCATGATAGGAGCAGAAAGGAGGCGGAGTCCTTGGAACTAAGTCGTTTAATAGGATTTGACCCACAGCTGCTTTCCGAAGCTTTCTATACGGCGCTTAACATTTTTATCCTGTTTTTTGGGTTGTCTTATCTGTTGTTTAATCCGGTACGGGATGTATTGGAGAAGAGAAAACAGAAGATAGCCGGGGAACTGGCAGACGCAGCGGAGAGCAAGAAGACTGCGCAGGCTATGAAGGAAGAGTATGAAAGCAGGCTGAAGGAAGTTTCAAAGGAAGCAGACGCAATTCTGGAGGAAGCCAGAAGAAAAGGCAAGGCCAGAGAGGCGGAAATCATAGAAGAGGCCAGAAAAGAAGCGGCAAGAATCGTGGAGAGAGGAAACCGTGAGGTAGAGCTTGAGAAGAAGAAGGCTCTGGACGACATGAAGCAGGAACTGGTTACGATTGCTTCTCTGATGGCAGGAAAGGTTGTCACGGCAGGAATTGACACCACGGTGCAGGATACGCTGATCGAAGAGACTCTGAAGGAAATAGGTGAGAGCACATGGCAAAGCTAGTATCGAAAGTGTACGGCGACGCGCTGTTTCAGGCTGCCCAGGAGAAGGATTGCCTGGATGTCCTGTACGGGGAAGTGCTGGCTCTTCAGGAAACGTTTAAAGAGAATGAAGACCTGATACAGCTTCTGAACCATCCTCAGGTAGTGAAGGAGGAGAAGGTTCAGATTATCCACAATGTCTTTCAGGGAAGAGTCTCCGATGAGATGATGGGCTTTTTGGCAGCGGTCGTTGACAAAGGAAGGCAGAATGAGATTCCTTCCATCTTTGCATATTTTATAGCTCAGGTGAAGGAGTATAAGAAGATAGGAACTGCG
The DNA here is from genome assembly GCA_947425205.1 of uncultured Hungatella sp. Classification (GTDB taxonomy): domain Bacteria; phylum Bacillota; class Clostridia; order Lachnospirales; family Lachnospiraceae; genus UBA3402. The sequence continues at coordinate 3,149 of CANDZL010000071.1, forward strand.
TATGTCACCAGCGCTGTGGAATTAAGCAGTGGGCAGAAGACGCAGATTAAAGAGAAATTATTGGCGACAACCCGATATGTGGAATTCGAGATGAACTATAATGTAGACCCATCCCTGATTGGCGGCATGGTCATCCGCATCGGTGACAGAGTCGTTGACAGCAGCATCAAAACCCGGCTGTATGAACTGAAAAAGGAACTTTTGAATGTACAGCTGGCGTAAAGACTATAAATTAGGAAAGAGGTGCGAACCTTCATGAATTTGAGGCCAGAAGAAATCAGTTCTGTAATCAAAGAACAGATAGAAAAGTATTCTACCAAACTTGAGGTGTCCAACGTAGGCACCGTAATCCAGGTAGCCGACGGTATCGCCCGTATCCACGGTCTTGAGAGTGCCATGCAGGGAGAACTTTTAGAGTTCCCGGGAGAGATCTACGGCATGGTTCTGAACCTGGAGGAAGATAATGTAGGCGCGGTTCTGCTTGGCGATACCAGCAGGATCAGCGAAGGCGATACGGTAAAGACCACCGGTCGAGTTGTTGAAGTGCCTGTAGGCGATGCCATGACAGGCAGGGTAGTCAATGCATTGGGGCAGCCTATTGACGGCAAAGGCCCTATTGAGACAGATACATTCCGCCGGATTGAGCGTGTGGCTCACGGCGTAATTGAAAGAAAATCCGTAGATACTCCCCTTCAGACTGGTATCAAGGCTATCGATGCCATGATCCCCATCGGTCGGGGCCAGCGTGAATTGATCATCGGAGACCGGCAGACCGGCAAGACGGCCATTGCCATTGATACGATTATTAACCAGAAGGGCCAGGGGGTACACTGTATCTATGTTGCTATCGGCCAGAAGGCTTCTACGGTGGCCAACATTGTGAAGACTCTGGAAGAGTTCGGTGCCATGGATTATACTACCATCGTGGTTTCCACAGCATCTGACTTAGCTCCGCTTCAGTACATTGCTCCTTATGCCGGATGTGCCATCGGCGAGGAGTGGATGGAGAAGGGGGAAGATGTACTGGTTGTATATGATGACTTAAGCAAACATGCGGCAGCTTATCGTACCTTGTCCCTGCTTCTTAAGAGGGCACCAGGACGTGAGGCATATCCTGGAGATGTATTCTATCTGCACTCCAGATTGTTAGAGCGTGCATCCCGGCTTTCGGAAGATCTGGGCGGCGGTTCCCTTACGGCTCTGCCCATCATCGAGACCCAGGCAGGCGACGTGTCTGCCTATATTCCGACCAATGTCATCTCCATTACAGATGGCCAGATCTACCTGGAGACCGAGATGTTTAACTCTGGCTTCCGTCCGGCTATCAATGCTGGCTTGTCTGTATCCCGTGTAGGCGGTGATGCACAGATCAAGGCAATGAAAAAGATTGCGGGACCGATCCGTGTGGAACTGGCGCAGTACCGCGAGATGGCTTCCTTCGCACAGTTTGGATCTGACCTTGATGCAGCTACCAAAGAACAGTTGGCACAGGGTGAGAGAATCAGGGAAGTGTTGAAGCAGCCTCAGTATAAGCCCATGGCTGTAGAGTATCAGGTTATCATCATCTATGCGGTTACCAGGAAATATCTTCTGGATATTCCTACCAGTGAGGTTCTGGATTTCCAGGAGGAACTGTTTAAATTTGTTGACACCAAGTATCCGGAGATTCCGGAGAAGATTCGGCAGGCCAGAGAGATCACACCGGAGATTGATGAGTTATTAGGTAAGGCGATTGCAGAATGTAAAGCACAGCGCTAAGGAAAGCAGGTGAGTGATCGATGGCATCTATGAGAGATATTAAGCGCAGGAGAGACAGTATCCAGAGCACGGAACAGATTACGAAAGCCATGAAGCTGGTAGCCACCGTAAAACTGCAGAAGTCCAGAGCCAAAGCCGAAAGCTCAAAGCCGTATTTTAACATGATGTATGAAACCATCAGCTCCATACTTAAAAAGTCCGGTAATATTAACCACAAATATCTGAAGGCCGGGGAATCACCCAAGAAAGCGGTGATTGCTATCACTTCCAACAGAGGTCTGGCAGGCGGATATAACAACAATATTATAAAGCTTGTGAATGGTGAACTGCCCGCACAGGATACGTATGTCTACGCGATCGGGCGGAAAGGCCGTGACGGATTGTCAAGAAGAGGCTTTACTATTCAGGCGGACTATTCGGAAGTGATCAATGAGCCGTTGTATCGAGATGCGGCAGATATCACGCTGGAGCTTCTGGATGCATTTGCACAGGGAAAGATCGGGGAGATCTATCTGGCATATACATCGTTTCGGAATGCGGCGTCTCAGACTCCCAAGCTGTTAAAGCTTCTTCCGGTGGAACTGGAGGAGACAGAGGATCAGGAAAGCCCGAAAGCTCATGCCCTCATGACTTACGAGCCAGGGGATGAGGAGGTACTGGATTCCATCGTACCAAAGTATATGAGCAGCCTGATCTATGGGGCGCTTCTTGAGGCAGTGGCCAGTGAGAATGGGGCACGTATGACAGCCATGGATTCTGCGACCAGCAACGCGGAAGAGATGATAGAAGATTTGAGCCTGCAGTACAATCGTGCAAGACAAGGTGCAATCACCCAGGAACTTACGGAGATTGTGGCAGGTGCAAACGCCATATCATAGTTTTGATGTAGTATTTTTATAGAAAGAACTGCCTGTCCGGCCATGGAGAATACAGGTTGAGACAGACAGGAAAATTTGAGAATAAGGAGAAACAAAATGGCAGAACAAAACGTAGGCAAGATCACACAGATCATCAGTGCCGTTTTGGATATTAAGTTCAGCCAGGGAAAACTGCCGGAGATCAATGAAGCGATCAAGATTAATCGGCAGGAGGGCGGTACTCTGGTGGCTGAGGTATCCCAGCATCTGGGTGATGATACGGTTCGGTGTATCGCCATGGGCAGTACCGATGGCCTGGTCCGCGGTATGGATGCTGTAGCAACTGGCGCGCCGATTTCCGTTCCGGTTGGCGAGAAGACCCTGGGGCGTATCTTCAATGTTCTGGGTGAGGCGATTGACAATAAAGAGCAGCCACAGGTAGACACCTATCTTCCGATTCACAGGAAAGCCCCTACCTTTGAGGAGCAGTCTACAGAGACAGAGATTCTGGAAACAGGAATCAAGGTGGTAGACCTTCTCTGCCCTTACCAGAAGGGTGGTAAGATTGGTCTGTTCGGTGGAGCCGGAGTAGGCAAGACCGTTTTGATTCAGGAGTTGATCCGTAACATTGCCACAGAGCATGGCGGATATTCCGTTTTCACTGGCGTTGGCGAACGTACTCGTGAAGGTAACGACTTGTATCATGAGATGACAGAATCCGGGGTTATCAATAAGACCACCATGGTATTCGGCCAGATGAATGAGCCGCCGGGAGCACGTATGAGAGTTGGCTTGACCGGACTTACGATGGCGGAGCATTTTCGTGATGAAGGCGGGAAGGATGTTCTTTTGTTCATCGACAATATTTTCCGTTTCACTCAGGCAGGATCTGAGGTATCTGCGCTGCTTGGCCGTATGCCTTCAGCTGTTGGCTACCAGCCTACTTTGCAGACTGAGATGGGTGCGCTGCAGGAGCGTATCACTTCCACAAAGAGCGGTTCCATCACATCTGTTCAGGCAGTTTACGTGCCGGCCGATGACCTGACAGACCCGGCTCCGGCCAATACCTTCGCCCATCTGGATGCGACTACCGTATTGAGCCGTTCCATCGTGGAACTGGGTATCTATCCGGCAGTGGATCCCCTTGAGTCTACTTCCAGAATTCTTGATCCGCGTATCGTTGGTGAGGAGCATTATAATGTGGCTCAGAGAGTCATTCAGGTGCTTCAGAAATATAAAGAGCTTCAGGACATCATTGCCATGTTGGGTATGGATGAGCTTTCCGAGGAGGATAAGCTGACTGTATCCAGAGCAAGAAAGGTTCAGAGATTCCTGTCTCAGCCATTCTTCGTGGCAGGCAAGTTCCTTGGCCTGGAGGGACGTTATGTGCCTCTCGGCGAGACGATCCAGGGCTTTAAAGAGATTCTGGACGGCAAACATGATGATGTGCCGGAAGGATACTTCCTCAATGCAGGTAATATTGACGATGTCCTTGCCCGTGTGAAATAGGAGGGTAAGATATGGCGGATATGTTCAAATTACAGGTAGTGACTCCGGATAAAGAGTTTTATGCAGGGGAGGTCAGTATGGTAGAGCTGACTACCACAGAGGGACAGATTGGTGTGTATGCCAACCATATTCCGCTGACCGCTATCGTAGCGCCGGGAGTGCTTCGGATTCATGAGGCATCTGAGGTGAAGAAGGCGGCTCTCCATGCAGGATTCATTGAGATCCTGCCAGATGAGATTAAGATTCTGGCAGAGGTTGCGGAGTGGCCTGACGAGATTGACGTAAGGCGTGCGGAAGAAGCAAGAATCCGTGCAGAGCGCCGGATTAAAGACAATGCTGCAGAGACAGACACCTTACGTGCGGAGTTGGCATTGAAGCGTGCGTTGACTCGTCTGGAAGCAAGACAATAAAAAACAAAAACTGTATGAGAGATCAGAAGACAACGCATCCCTCATACAGTTTTTTTGTTGCCTAAAAACTTCCGGACAGGGGCTTATCCTAACCGTTTGGCTAGTGGATAGCCCTATTTTTTTATGCTAAAATTGAACAAATCGTAATAGCTTAAAAACAGCATACATCAAGAAGGGAATAGAATATGAAAAATACAAAATTATACCCATTTGAGAGAAATCGTTATTATTCGGGGAAAATGCTGACATCGGCGGATTTTCAGGCTGAACAGACCTATTTTAATAATAAACGGAGATTTATTAATAACTTGATGTATGGGGCTGGTGTGGTATGCGGCTACGGTGTGTTCAGCTTAGACGATTTGTCGCTTCTGGTAGAGAGTGGTGTTGCCATCGACGGTTTGGGACGTGAAATTGTGATGGAGTCTTCTGTGGTAAAGAAACTGTCGGCAATTGATGGGTTTGAGTCTTTGAAATCCAATGTTGCCTGTCTGTGCCTTAAGTACAAGGAGGAGCCAGTACATACGGTATATACCATGAACCAAGGCACTGGGGACAGCGCCCAGGAGTATGAATATAACCGAATTAGCGAGAATTATCAGTTGTTTCTCATGGATCAGGAGGAGGCGGCACAGGAATACAGGATGGAAGCGGAGTTTCTCACCAGTGCAGCTCTTCTTGAGAATGATGATTATACGGTGAAACTGGTGATGCCTGCTACGGTTTGTCGCGGAAAGAATGTAAAATTAGAGGTTCATGTAGAGAAGCACTCTGCTGAGAATAAAAAATTAACCTATCATGGAGTTCTTCAGATTCCGGTTTTTCTGACACCGGACGGACAGCATGAGATAGAGATTAATCTGGAAGATATTTCCCTGAAAGATGGAGAGTCCATAAAAAAAGAATTTTGGCTTGTGACCCAGGACGTGGCTGTGCTGGATACTTCCATTTTGTTAAAGAGTGGAACGGCAAGAGCCTATGTGGATGGAGCTGCGGTGGAGGCAGTAGCTAACTGTTCCATGAAGGTCATGATTACTGACATAAAGCCCAGGGAGTTAGTGAATCAGGAGATCGGCCGTATGAGCCTGGAGATGAAGAACATGGGCGGTTATAAGGAATATGTGCGTCTGGCGGATCTTAGGTTGGTGCGGACAGAAAGTGCCTATATTATAGAAGAGGTTCTGGAGCGGAATGTAAAGACTTATATCACAGCTCCTGCCCAGGAGGCTCTGCGTGAAGAGTGTCTGGAATATTTTGTGAAGGACACGGAACTATTGGAAAGCAGAAGTTCTTTCGAAGCAGAGCTGGAGAAAACCGGCCACATGCATACAGGGGGCCGGGCACCGGAAGTGGCTACCGGCACTCTGGAGATTCCTCTGGGGGAATCCGCCAGAAGGGGTGATATCCGCTATTCCGGGGAGATCATGCACGGACTGGGAAAAGGTAACGTATACATTGATATCGGCTGTGAATATATTGCGGAAGACGCAGCTCTCCATACCAGTGCAAAAAATACTATTTATGGAAATCCGGATCTGTTTAAAGGGGAGCGTACCACGGCGGTAGACGCGGAGACTGCCATAAAGGTGATGAACGATAAGGGAAGTTTTATCGTGGCGGCAAGGCTTCTTGAGAATGTGGACTACCTGGTGCTTACTTACCGCTGGATCGCCATCAAGTTCCCGGCAGGCAATGATCTGGGACTGGCAGAGAACTATAGCGGAAAGAGCATTTCCACCGATACGCCTACGGTTGTCATGGGCACAAAGGAAAGCCATTATTTCCATGTGAAATACAATAATATGGAAAGTTGCAGCGTGGCTTATGAACTGACAGAGCCGGGAAGCGGAGAGATTACCTCAGACGGCGTATATACGGCTCCGGCAAAGGAAGGTGTATATGAGATTCGGATCTACTGTATCGACATGCCGATTATCTGTACGTATGCATATGCCATTGTAAAGAAAAAAGGGTTTGAGGAAGAAGAATAAGTTGCAAAAAGGAGACTGGCAGATATGTTCTATCAATCGCAGAGGATGAAACTGGAATGTGTCCGTATCGTGAAGGAAAGCGATATCAATGATATTCTGATTTGCCAGGATTTGAATACGCCTGCGGGGAATCTGTATACGCTGTTGGTGATAAAGGAACATCAGGCGGCCAAGAAGTATCTGGAGGTGTTTCAACAGGCGGGAATACCGGCTCAGGATTCCTACATAGACAGCTTTTCCGACAGAGGGGCTTTTTGTATGGCCTTTGAGTACAAGCAGGAAAGGCCTCTTCAAGATTTCTATATGGGAGAAAGCTATACATTGGCGGAGTGCGAGTCCATATGCATCAATGTGATCATGACATGTATCGCCTCCAATCTGCCCTATCCTATCCTTTACCTGATTTTAAGGCAGGGACAACTTCATTTGTCCAAGGATCATACGGTGTATTTCAGCTATCAGATCGACCTGACGGAACTGGATCCAGAAAAGACAGAAAGGGATTGTGCGGTTGCCTGTGCTTCAATATTAAGAGAACTTTTAAGGCCTAAGGCATCCCAGAAGGCGTTCAGTTACCGATTGCTGGAAAAAAAGATTTCCAGAAAAAGCTATGACCGGTTTACAGAGCTTTATAAAGATATCAGGATTACCACAGTACCCGGGAAGAAAAAAGGGGTTAGGAAAAGGATCAAAGTATGGTTTGCCCGCAGACAGGACGGACTGTTCAGGATTCTTTTGTGTATCTGCCTGATCCTTGGAGTTCTGGCACTGGTATCATTGATTTCCCAGCTGTTGTTTGGAGATATCCCATGGCTTCGGATTTTGTTTAACGGATTCAAGACCATTGGAACGGAATCGTTGCTTAGATGACCAAGGCAGCGGTGGTAGTGAATAAAACTGCTGTCAACGGAGGACAAAAAGGAATGAGAAAACGGATTCCCTATATTGCAGCATTTGTATGGATGTTTATCATAACTGCACTGGCATTTGCAGACGGCCTGACATGGCGGAATGAACGGATGGTTTCTTCCTGCCACGATGGCTGCGTGGCAGGAAATGCCGTCTATCTGACAGAGAATATTGATAAGGATGGGATTCTCTATGTGTCAGATACAAAAGGAAATGTAAAGAACGTATGGCGAAGCAGCTCTCTTCAGCCAGGAAGCATATTTGGAAAGATAGATTATAAGGACGGATTGTTTGCAGTGCTTGTGTCCGCCGGAATTTCAGGGGATGGGACGGCGACAGATTATAGGATCCTCCAGTTTGATGAGCAGGCACAGCCTGTGGCTTCCTCCCCTGTACTACATATGGCAAAGGATGGGGTTCTGACTGGCTTTCGGGCTGAGGAGGATGGGTTCTATCTGACTCTGGTGCTGGAAGGCGGCACAGAGGCAGGCATCTATTTTGTAGAGAAAGACCGGCTGGCGGATCTGCCTCTGGATGATACCAGGGAAGAGGAGCCGGAAACTTTGGAGGTGAAGCTGTATCAACTTGTCTCCTGCGAAGAAGGAAGGCTTTTTGTGGAAGCCAGATTTGAGGATGGGAAGCTTCTGGTGCGGAAAGACGACAAAACGGGAGTGGAGGACTTTGAAAGGCCGGAGGCTGTAAACCGTGCATTTCTGAACAGAAAGCTGACTGCCGGACAGCTGATGAAGCTGCGTCAGCAGCGGTTTGTCCTGTACATTCAGCTCCTGATCCTGGGATATGTGGTTCTGCTTCTTGCCTTTTTGATTCTGCGAAACCGGAATCACACAGCTTATACCATTGCCATTGTGGAGGCGGTTCTTTTGGCCATCACTGCAGCCGGGGCAGTTCAGATCCCCCGGGTTCAAGAAAAGGCAAAGGAACAGGAGGCGGAACGATTTGGCTTTTATTATGTCCAGGCGTTGGCGGAGGAGATTGGGAGCCCTGTAAACCTGGGAATAGAGGAGGAAGGCTTCTATGACAGCAGGGAGTATTATGCTCTGAGAAATCGGCTGTCTGGTTTCGTTAATCTGGATGGAATCTCGGAGATATTTACGGATATCTGTGTTGTGCGCAGTAGTGACCATATGGTGCTGGCCAGTGCCAGCGGCTTCAATGGCCAGCGGTTTGAGGAGATTTATGTGGCTGGTACAAGGAAGCTTTTGGATGCTTTGACAGAGGGCAAGAAGGCCAGCATGGTCATAAGAATAGACGGAGAGGCGTACCAGGTGCTGGGAACAGCTGCATCGGAGGGACTTTACCCGGAGTACCTTTTGATGGGAATTACCAGGAGAGAAGATCTGTCTGGCGCGGCGAGAGATAACAGCAAAGGCTATCTGATCTATGCTCAGATTATCTTTCTTATAGGCACTATTGTCAGCATCAGCCTGCTGGTACTTCAGGGAAGGGAGTTGAAGCGGCTTTCTAAGGCTATGGAAGCTGTGGCAGAAGGCCAGATGGAAGTGGTGAAAAAAGGGGTTCATGGAAAAGATGTGGATTTTATGTGGAACAGCCTTTTTGAAATCAGAAAAACCATTAGCCGTATCAATTATACCAAATACCGGATTTTTGAGTCATGTTATCGGTTTGCGCCAAAAAATATTGAGAAGATTTTAGGAAAAGATTCTATCACCGAGGTAAAGGGTGGCGATATGGTTTTACTTCATGGAACCGTGGCTGTTATTTCCTCTACAGAGCCAGGGGATACCAATCGCCGGTCTGCTGATATTATGAATCGGTTTATTGCTTTGATTGAGAAACATAAGGAGGAGGGAGGAGGATTCTTTGTCTCAGGACACAGCGACTTAACCCTGCTTAAGGTTTTATTTTTGGAGGAATCCAGAAATACCCTGGATTTTGGGACTGGCTTCATGCAGGAATTTTATGAGGAGAAGGTTCTGGAGGGATTATGTACTGGTATGTTTCTACACTATGCCCAGTATGTGTACGGAGTTGCAGGGACTGATAAACAGAGTTTTCCGTTCCTGTTGTCCAGGGAGATAAAAGAGATTGAACAGTATGCCCGGTGGTTCCAGCGGATGGGGCTGAATCTGGTGCTTACGGAGAATGTAAAGAACAGGGAGGCGTATGACGGAGACCTTCGATATATCGGATATATTCTCATAACCGATACGGGGGAGAGACTTCGGATCTATGAGGCACTGGATGCCTGCCCCCTTTCCCAGAGAAGGCTTAAGACGGAGACCGATGGAAAATTCCAAAAGGCTCTAGGGCTTTTCTATCAGCACGATTTTTACTTGGCAAGGAGTACATTTTCTGATGTCCTTAAGGAAAATCCGGAGGATGCTATGGCAAAATGGTATCTGTTTACCTGCGAAAGCTATCTGAATCAGGTGCATATGGAGGGGGATATCTGCAGGCTTCACTGGGAGCAGTGAGATTTTAGAGAGCACCTGTAAGTTTAAGAAAGGAGATCCGGGCCTATGGGTGATAATCTGTTCCGGGTTCTGCTGGCATCAGCCAAAGCGAAGATAACGCCTTTTGTCACAAAGGTGAAAATGTGGACCAGCTGGAATTTTATCCGTACCAGGGGAATTTCAAAGATCCGTGATTTTTTCACCGCATTGCTGGACGTCCGACCCAGACATAAAAGGGATTATTATTCGGTTTTCGGGTGGCTGGTCAGCAAAAGGCTGGCAATGGCTGTTCTGGTGGTAATCGGCGTGTTAAGCATCTATTATCTGTATAGCATTCACAGTACCTTAACCTCAGCCAGGGCAGAGGGAATAAAAACCTATGACTATGATTCGGTTATACTGCGTTTTGCCGATGAGAAGGTACGAATCAGAGGAAAATCTGGTTACCTTGCCTACGAGGGGGATGTAAAAGGAGGGGCTGTCACAGGCTATGGCACACTGTATAACCCAGCAGGAACCGTGGTCTATCAGGGGAATTTTGATATGAATATGTACCAGGGAAATGGAACCAGATATTATGACAGCGGCATCCTGATGTACAGCGGCAATTTTCAGGAAAATCTGTTTGACGGAAACGGAAAATTATACCGTGAGAATGGCAGTCTTGCCTACGAGGGAGAGTTTGCCTTGGGAAAGAAGAATGGAAGTGGCAAGCTGTACGACAACGGAAGCAACTTAATCTACACCGGAAGTTTCAGCCAGGACGAACTTCTCTATAGCGCCCTTCTGGGGAAAAAGGTGTCGGAGGTAGCAGATACCTATAAAGGAAAGAGGACACTGTATGAGGATGACCGGAATTTTGCTGTGGTTCTGGAGGACATTGACGCCATGTATACGGGATGGAGCGAGAGCCAGGCGCTGGACGATGAGATGGCTGTGGACAGGGTTTTGGTATTGAGGGATTCCTTTGGGGCCGGCGGGAAAACCATGACTACCATAGAGGAAGTGAAAAAATTCTTCGGAACCGAGGATTACCAGGGTAATTCTGAGGTAAATATGCCGGAGGCCGTGGCGATTAACTGGATAGCAGACTACCGAAGCAACTCCCAGAGAAGAGTGGAGATGGAGCTTTCCTCAGAGTATGATGATTATCTGGTAGTGGAGGAGTTTGATGTTGGGTATACGGTTTATATTTATTCATTCCACAAGGATGGACTAATCTATACATTTATCTGTCAGGATAGAGAGGGAAACTTTTCCTTCTATTCTATTGAACGAGAAGAGGGGCAAGTGGGAACATGAGAAAACGTGGATTGGCAAAAGGTCTGCTTCTCATTCTTACGGCGGCTGTTGTGGTCAGCTTTTCTCTGGGAAACGGACAGATAGAAAGCCAGGCGGCAGGAGAACGGCTTCTAACCCTAGATATGGCAAAGAAAACAGGACTTGCAAACAGCTCGGCCTATGAGAAGCTGGAAAGTGAGCTACAGGTAAAAGAGGTATCGTTAAAGCAGGCGGTCAAGTCCATCAAACTGAAGCAGAAAAATATGTCCACATTCCGGTGGACACCCCTTCTTTCTTTTAAGTTTCCGGAGAAGCCGGACTTATCGGAGGCTTATGAGTTTCAGTTTAAACCAATTCAGATCCAGGCGGAGATTGACACGGTGAAGCACAAGATGACCGATCACATATTGGAAGTCTATGAGAATATCTCAAATTTATATGTGGATATTGTAGTGCTGGAGGATATCGTTTCCTTCAATGAACAGAGGCTTTCAGCTATGGAGGAAACCCTTAAGAAGAATCGGTCGCGTCTTCGGCTGGGACAGGCGACTCAGAACGATATCGATACCATGGAAAAAGCCATCAAGACACTGAACAATAAAATAGCGGCAGATAGAAGAAAGCTGGAGGCCAGCAAAAAAAAGCTATCTACAGCCATTGGGATGGATGTGACCACAGGCTACCGTTTTGAGAATCCCTTTATGAACGCCAAGATTCAGAGAAGCCAATTAAAGGATCTGATTCAGTATACCCTGGACAGAGATGAGAATTACTATGAAGTCTCTATGAATGCCTCCACCAGCCTGATTTCCCTCAGAACAAACTATAGTCTGATGGAAGGGCAGTATGGCGGGAAGATGGGATATATATCGGAATATGTGAATCAGGCTATTGCGGGACAGAAGATAAATGGGAAAGCGTTCAAGAAAAAGTATGAGGAATTTCTGACGGCTATCGATAAGCCGTGGCAGGGCCATATCCGAATTCTTTTTATCAAGATTCCTAAGGAGTGGTTTAAGGGACAGATATCCGGTATCCGATATGTGGAGGATGAACCCTATGCTTTGTATGAATCAGCTCTGGAGTATCAGGATGCCCTTCTGGAGAAAAACAATGAGAAGCAGTCCTTAACTCAACAGGTGGAAGATAGTTTCAACAATTATATCAGCATGCGAAACGCCTATCTCTCCCTGGCAGAGGAGGCAGATGTGGCAAAGGAGAGGCTTAAGGCAGATGAGGTGTTGAACCGTCTGGGAGAACTGACCTATGAAGAATATAAGTCCTCCTTAGATGATTATGAGGATCTGCAGAACGAAATGTTTGACGCACTGGCAGCTTATTCACAGACATTGTATTCTTTTGACAGGCTGACCTGCGGCGGTATCACGGCTCTTTTGGAGGAAGGAGGGGCCGCGTTGAATGCAGGAAGCGGGGGGCAAAGCTATGTGGAGGAGGAATATGCCGACGGTGCTTATTATTACATCGAGTCAATCATTCAGGAACAGGAGTTTCGCATTGGGGTAAGTCTGCCAGATGACTTTGATGTGGATGTAACCCATTTTGAGTTGTGGTGCGACCAGACCCGCATAGGCAGCCGGACAGAGATTGGCAAGACCATACGGCATTTGAGTCTGGCAGTGGACAAGGTGTCTGAGGTGAAACTGCGGTTTTATAATGGGAATACCTTTGTGGATGATTGCATTATAGATCCGGATGTGTACAGCGGACCCTTAAGCATTGTCAAAGGGTACGTAACTGTAGAGCAGGAGAAGATGGAGATAGGCACATACGCCAGTCAGACAAACCGTGTCACAGGCATGGTTACCATCACTCTGGAGCCAGACGTGTCAGAAGGGATTGGCTACTATCTGATAAAGAACGGGGACGGGAAATGCCTGGTCAGCGACACCCTGATTCCTGTGAAGACAGGATTTAAGTATCTTTCCTTAGTACAGGGAAGCATGGATCAGCTGGTGATTGAATTCTACGGGGAAGATTCCAGGCTGAAATATTCAGGATATTTTGAAACCAGAAACGCAAAGCTTATGAAGAATCCGGAGGGAACATGAGGACAGGAAGGAAAACCAAGATAGGGACAATGATTTTTAGCAGCTGTTTCCTGGCAGGGGTTCTGTGCTATCAGATGTCCAGAGGTGCTATCTTTGACGAATCAAAGGCTGTAACTTATGAGCAGTATGCATCCTCCCATGTGATTGAGGATTCTGTGCTGTTTATCGGGACCTATCTGATTCATTCCCAGTCCCTGACGGATGAACTGTATGAGAAGGCCATGGAGAGTGCTACGGATTCCAATCAGATGAATGTGTACTACAAGTCCGAACTGGCAGGCGGAGCCTGGTTTGACATCACCGATGCAGCCGGACTTTCCGATATCTCCGATCAGGGTATCATGGCAGAGGCACAAGAACTGGCTCCTCTGTGGGTGACCTGCTATACCGGTGCCGACGGAATCACGAAAGATGCCAGAAGCGATGAGGCTGTCAATATTTTTGATACACCGGATCCCTATGATCTTTACAATCTTCCGGAGCTGGAGCCAATACGTCTTCAGTATGACAATCAGTTTTCGTCGGACAGTACAGGGGTTGACCAGTATTATTATGATACGCTGCGGGAGTTTTTCCAGCTGGAACTAAAAAACGATGTGACGGATTTATGCGACCTGCAGCTGGCAGGCCTTCAGAATTGTTATGAAAGCCTTCAGGCCTCGGACAACAAGGCACTGGCGGAAATCATAAGCAAACTGATGAGCCGGATTGACGGGCGGCGCAGGGCGGAACTATTCTCCATTCTGTCGGAAGTTGCAGACAATGAACTGATGAAATTAAAGAACCATTGCTCCGGAGAAGGGTATAAGAGTAAGGATTACAGGGGCGAGCAATTTGTGGAGAATATGGATGTCAGCGATGCTGTGGGAATCGCCTTGCAGAGTTGCCAGGAAAGCTATATCGAATATTCCGGAAGGATGCTGGAGCAGGGAGAGACTGTTTTAAAAAATGTGGAATATGCAAAGAGTATGCAGATAGTGGAGATAGCGTCCAACGGCTGGAGCGGACAGATAGAAGGAATGCTTTTAGAACTTCAGGCTTTGTATCACATCCAGGATGACGTGATAGCCGATACGGACAGGGAGTTAAGCCTTCTGGAGGGAGAACTATTAGGGGCGGCCGAGAATAAATATCGACAGTTGATATCCGGAGGAGCAGGAGGCGCCTACCAGGCGGCAGTGGCGAATGGGGTCAGCCAGGCAGCTAGAAATCAAGTGCTGGATGATCAAAAATCTGTGGTAAACGGTGCCAAGTCTGAGTTTCAGTATTTGATTCAGGCCAAGGTAAAACGGCAGTCAGCAGTAGATGGGGCTGCATATACGTATCAGAGAATTGAGCAGGCCGAAGGATTTTATGGGCTGGTGGCAGAGGACGATTTCCGGGGGAAAGCCCAGGAGACGATTGACGACCATATTCTATGGCTCCAGAGTCTGGCAAAGTCCATATCCGATGAGGATGAAAGCCTTCAGTCTGAACTTCAGAAACTGGAGAGCAGAAAGGAAGAACTTCTGGCACAACAGGCAGATGCTCTGGATGACAACAACCTAAGCGAGGCTAAAAGATATGAGGCTCTGATTGCTCAGGCAGACCAGGAGATTGCTGCCAAGGAACAGGAATTGAATGCAGTTTTGGCCAGTGCCTCCAGTACAAGTGCCCAGAAGGCTCAAGCAGCCAACCAGGCGGGAGATCGTACAGTCCTTAATAATATTAATCAGATGAAGAACGATGCCTTGTCCATGATTGCGGATGGCAATGCAGATGGCAACGACAATTTCAGTAACATGCTGGACGGACTGGCCTCCTTGGGAGCAGAAAGCGCTCTGGCAGAGATCAAGGATAAGCTGGAGTCTTCCGGAAGTACACGGCTTTTGAAGGATGTGGATAAAGCTATGGAGGACAGCAGGGAAAGCAGCCTTCATGATTTGTATGGAGGCGGCGGGAATGAGGATGGAATAGTCCAACCCGGAGCAGATGGGACAGGAAATGGAGCCGGAACCGGCCAGACTGGAACCGGGGACAGGACAGGTCAGAGCGGGGAAGACGGGATGGAAACCGGGGACGGAATGGATCAGACTGGAGCAGATGGGATGGGAAGTGGAGATGGAACAGGACAGCCCGGAGCAGATGGGATGGAAAGTGGGGCCGGAACCAGTCAGCCAGGAAAAGACGAGACGGGAAGCGGAGATGGAACAGGACAGCCTGGAACAGATGGGGCGGGAAGTGGAGATGGAACAGGTGGAAACGGTATTGGCACCAGCCAGCCTGGTGCAGATAATCCGGCAGCCGGAATGAGCGAGGCCGATATCCGAAGTATACTGGAGACTGTTTTGGGAAGTTCTTTTGACGATGCAAATGATAAAAACAAAGCGGAAGCCACGGCAGCCATGAATCGTTTGGGCCAGTCAGGAAGCCGTGCAGCGGCCAATCTGGCACGAATTTTCTTAAGCCAGTGTGTGAAGGAGGATAACCCGTATATATTCCTTAAATTAAGGGGGGAATCTGCTGAGCATATTCCTCTGCGCAGCATTGGGATCTGTGGCGGTTACCGCTACGTTTACAGTGACTCTCAAAAGGAAGTAACCCTGACCAAGAAATCCAGGGTATACCGTTTCTCGGTATATGGGGATAAGGTGGCAGTTCAAGGTGGAAAAGAGGAACAGTTGACATCACCTGTAAAGGTGCAGAGCCTGCCATATCTTGCGGAGGCGGATGCTTCATCCTATTTCCGGTGCCAGGCAGAATATATCGATACCACTGATTACGGCGTGGTATTAAATGAGGAAATGCAGAAACGGGTGGAAGAACTGTTATCTGCATTCCAGGAAGGAGACCGGTAATGGCAGATTATCCGATTATAGCAGACGTAAGCAGCCACATTGTCAAGACGCTGCGGAAAAAAATGTGTCCGGAGCCCATACCGTCTCCCAACAACATTGAGATCTCATCCCCGGCAGACCAGGATGTGGACTATATCCTGGGGCTGTATCTGTATGATATCCGGGAAGAGAGTGATGTGACGCAGCCGCCCTTCATTCAAAAGGGGCGAGTGCAGCTTCAAAAGCCGCCCAGGCCATATGGCCTTTACTATATGGTCTTTATAAACGGTTCCTCCCAGATGGGATTAAAGGCACCGGATATACAAAAAATCATTGGAAGAGTGGCGCAGATTGTCAATGACAACAGTTCTGTTCTTCCAAGCCAGCTGCAGTCCTGGATCACTACGCAGGAGCCTCCCATTGTACTGTCTCAGGCGAAGATAAGTCTGGAGGAGAAAGTAAGGGTGTGGCAGGCGATCAACAAGCCATATCAGATCAGCCTGTTCTATAAGGCGGCACCTGTATTTTTATCCAGCGAAGTGATCATCGACACACCTCGTGTCGTGGACGCAAGCTTCGAACTGCATATTACGGGAGAGGAGGAGCGCTTGTGAAACGTAAGTTTCACAACTGGAATCGCTCCGACGACCTGGCAGGCGACGTGGAGCGGAGCGTGCCGATTCAGCAGAGAGGAGCGCTTGTGAAACGTAAGTTTCACAACTGGAATCGCTCCGACGACCTGGC
>CANDZL010000072.1:0-19558 GCA_947425205.1 uncultured Hungatella sp.
ATTGTGAAAAGAAGAGATGGTCCTCTGTTACATTTCTGTATTAAGAACATCAAATATATCAAAGGAGGTTCCAGCGTGGACGAGATTATTAAGAAGATTGAGGCAACTCAGCTGAAGGAGACGGTTCCGGAATTTCATGTTGGTGATACCGTAAGGGTATACAACAAGATCAAAGAGGGAAACAGAGAGAGAATTCAGGTATTTGAGGGAACCGTGATTAAAAGGCAGAATGGCGGTGCCAGAGAGACATTTACCGTGAGAAAGAATTCAGGAGGCATTGGTGTTGAGAAGACCTGGCCGGTGCATTCACCGTTTGTTGATAATATTGAGGTAGTGAGAAGAGGTAAAGTAAGACGGGCGAAACTGTACTACTTAAGAAAGAGAGTAGGAAAGGCCGCAAAGGTAAAAGAATTAGTAAAATAAGGAAGGTTATTTCACACGGCAAAAGGGGACAATAAGATTTATTATTGTCCCTTTCTTATCTATGGAAGGCAGGAGTGTTGTGAGTGGAGCTTTACCAGATTGAAGAGACCAACCGGTTGCGGAGAATTGTCAATTGGATTGTAGACATCGTGGTGGTGCTTTCTCTGGCTTGGTTAGTGGTGTATGAGTTCGGTGCTCAGATTCCGATTGTGGGACAATCGATGACACCGGAACTGCGCAGCGGTGATGTGGTTTTGATGGATCGGCTGACCTATGATTTTGAAGAGCCGAAACGGTTTGATGTGGTCGTATTTGAACGGGAGGATCACAAGTCCAATGTAAAAAGGATCATCGGGCTCCCAGGGGAGACGGTGCAGATTCAGAGTGGATATATCTATATTAACGGGCAATATCTGGAGACAGACAGAGAGTTAAACCAGGTGGCGTTAGCCGGGATGGCGCAGGCTCCCATTGTACTGGGGGAGGATGAGTACTTTCTTCTGGGAGACAATCGGGACAGCAGCGAGGACAGCCGGTTTGCCAATATTGGGAATGTAAAGAGAGAGCAGATCCGTGGGAAG
Organism: uncultured Hungatella sp.; assembly: GCA_947425205.1. GTDB lineage: Bacteria > Bacillota > Clostridia > Lachnospirales > Lachnospiraceae > UBA3402. The sequence continues at coordinate 1,005 of CANDZL010000072.1, forward strand.
ATATGGCTGCGCCTTGTGCCCATTATCGAGATAAAGTTGGTAAAATAGATGCAATACGTGTAGACAGGAGATTTTATGAATATACAATGGTATCCTGGGCACATGACAAAAGCAAAGCGTGCCATGCAGGAAGATTTGAAACTGATTGACTTGATAATCGAAATTGTAGATGCGCGGATCCCTTATTCCAGCCGCAATCCGGATATTGATGAGCTGGGGAAGCAGAAGGCCCGCCTGATTCTTTTAAATAAATCGGATCTGGCCAGCGAGACCTGGAACGATGCATGGGCCAAGTGGTTTTCCAACCAGGGGTTCCATGTTGTGAAGGTAAATTCCAAAACCGGGGCCGGGTTAAAACAGATCAATGGCGTGGTTCAGGAGGCATGCAAAGAAAAGATCGAGAGAGACCGAAGAAGAGGGATTATAAATCGTCCTGTCCGGGCTATGGTGGTGGGGATTCCCAATGTAGGAAAGTCTACCTTTATCAATTCGTTTGCAGGGAAGGCCTGTACGAAAACCGGCAATAAGCCGGGGGTCACAAAGGGGAATCAGTGGATCCGCCTGAATAAATCCCTGGAGCTTTTGGACACGCCGGGGATTCTGTGGCCCAGGTTTGAGAATCAGGAGGTAGGGAAGAAACTGGCGTATATCGGATCCATCAATGATGAGATCCTGAATAAGGAAGAGTTGGCCATGGAACTTCTGGGATTTATGATGAGGCAGTATCCCCAGGTGTTAATGGAACGGTACGGGCTGGAGAAAGGATCAAAGGATATAGACGATAGATGCCTGGCAGACGGATTGGGGCAGATTGCCAAAAGCCGCGCTTGTCTGCTGAAGGGGAATGAATACGATTACAAGAAGGCTGCCAGCCTGTTTATCGATGATTACCGGAGCGGAAGGCTGGGGCGAATTACTCTGGAATTTCCGGAATTGTAGATTGTTATGGACATGGAGAGAAGAAAACGTGTAAGAAAACGTATTATAGGCCCAGACATGGGGAAGGAATGGAAAAGAATATGCCTTGGCTGGATACGGACAGTTGTTTTGCTTATCCTTGCAGCGTATCTTTTGGTGACATATGTGGTTCAGAGAGTGGATGTATATGGTGATTCCATGAGTCCGGTTCTGGACGGGAAAGATGTGCTGCTGGTGGAAAAGCTGACACCCAAGATCGGAACGCTGGAACGGTTTGACATGGTGGTATTCCGTTATCAGTATCGGGATAATCTGTATTATATCAAACGGATTGTGGGACTTCCGGGAGAGACAGTACAGATTGCCGACGGGAAGGTATGGATCAACGGTGAAGCCCTGGAGGATGATTTTGGGGTGGAGCCGATTGAGAAAGGAAAGCGGGCAGAGGAGCCCATTGTGCTGGGCGAAGATGAGTATTTTGTTCTGGGAGACAACCGGAATCATAGTTCAGACAGCAGAGATTCAGATATCGGAAACTTAAAGAGCCAACAGATCGTAGGAAAGGCCATGATCCGGATCTGGCCGGTAAAGAGGATCAAGGTATTCCCTTAAGGGTTGGAGAATATAGGTGATCATGTTGGAGTGAGAGGAAATGCCGTATTCTTTGATATAAATTTACATAAATAGGGGAAGGAAATGCTGGTATGAGGGAATTGGCTGGGGAGAAGCTTGAGAGGGAACTGGAGCGGCTTAGGCAGATGCGAGAATATGAAGATCAGTATCCGGGGGCAGTCGTCTGCGGAATCGATGAGGCAGGAAGAGGACCTTTGGCCGGGCCGGTGGTAGCCGGGGCAGTGATTCTTCCCAGGGACTGCCAGATTTTGTATTTGAATGATTCTAAGAAGCTGTCAGAGAAGAAGAGAGAACTTCTGTTTGATGAGATTCAAAAGAAGGCAGTTTCTTATGGTATCGGGATCGTAGGGCCGGGGCGAATCGATGAGATCAATATCCTGCAGGCTACCTATGAGGCCATGAGGCTGGCTATTGGGCAGCTGAAGGTGAGGCCGGAGATTCTCCTCAATGATGCGGTGACCATTCCCCTGATGGAGATTTCTCAGGTCCCTATTGTAAAGGGGGATGCCAAGAGCGTGTCCATTGCAGCAGCCAGTATTCTGGCCAAGGTAACCAGGGATCGGATGATGGTGGAGTATGAGCAGCTTTTTCCGGAATATGGGTTTGGGAAACATAAAGGATATGGGACGGCGGCGCACATTCAGGCTTTGAAGGAGCATGGGCCTTGCCCTATCCACAGGAGAAGCTTTATAAAGAAGTTTGTGGAGGAACGGATTGAGGAATAAGAGAGACATAGGCAGCCGTTATGAAGAAAAAGCGGCTGCTTTTTTGAAAGGTTTGGGGTATACGATCCTGGAACAGAATTTCAGGGACAGGATGGGGGAGATTGATCTTGTGGCCAGGGATGGAGCGTATCTGGTATTCGTGGAGGTCAAATACCGGAAAAGCGTACGGTGCGGGTATCCGGAGGAAGCAGTTGATTGGGAAAAACAGAAGCGGATACGGCATACCGCCCAGTATTATCTTTACCGCCACCATTACAGAGAGGGGACGGCTTGCCGGTTTGATGTGGTCTCTATCCAGGGGGAGGAGATTCGGGTGGTGAGAGATGCGTTTTGAGAAGAGAGGATTCGGATGATAAAGGATGCATGTTGAGGGGCAACGATAGTAGGAAATAGGGGAAATGACATAAATCATAGAGCCGTCGGAAATGGTAGAGTTGGCAAGGAAAATAGAAAGAATAGGGATGGAGAAGTTCATAAAAATGAGGGAGGGAATGAGACGATGACTATGGATAAGGACAGTATGATTCCGTGGAACAGAAAGGGGCAGAGAGAGATTCTTAAGGACATGGTTGAGAATGGGGTTCATATGCTTCAGTTTCCCCTTCTTCAACAGACTGGGTTTGTAGCCCATGGTTTTTCTACCAGGCTGGGAGGGGTAAGCTTAGGGAAGTATTCCACCATGAATTTTACGTTCACCAGAGGGGACAATCCGGATCATGTGATGGAGAATTATCGGAGAGTGGCCCAGGTACTGGGAGTGGAGAAGGAACGTATGGTTCTTTCTTATCAGACCCATACGGTGAATGTGAAGAAGGTGACAGAGGAGGATGAGGGGAAGGGAATTGTGAGGGAGCGGGATTATCAGGATGTGGATGGACTGATTACAGATGTGCCGGGAATTACGCTGGTGACTTTTTATGCAGACTGTGTCCCTCTATATATTCTGGATCCAGTACATAAAGCCATAGGATTAAGCCATTCCGGGTGGAGGGGAACTGTGAAGGGGATGGGAAAGATAACCCTGGACAAGATGAAGGAGGCCTATGGGACAAAGCCTGAAGATGTGCTCTGCTGCATCGGGCCCAGCATCTGTAGAGACTGCTTTGAGGTAGGCAGTGAGGTGATCGAAGCGTTCAGACAGAAATTTGCTTCTTCCCACTGGCAAGAACTGTATTATGAAAAAAACAATGGGAAGTATCAACTGGATCTGTGGAAGGCCAATGAGATCATTCTGAGAGAAGCAGGGGTGCCTCATGAACAAATTCAAATTACAGATGTCTGCACCCGCTGCAACCCAGAATATCTGTTTTCCCATCGTGCCTTTGGAAACGAGAGGGGAAATCTGGCAGCATTTTTATGCCTGAAAGAACCTAGGTGAGAAATCCTTTCAAAAAATATCCTGGGGCGTAGAATTTAGAATGAATTCTCCCCCTTCTTCCAGATAGTTTCGAAGCTGGGTCTGGATCTTATACGTAGAGGATGCCAGCGCCGTGCTGGTAGGCACGTCGTGATTCAGGGAATTGATGATGGCGGCCAGATATTTGCTCATATCCGCCTCCAGATACCACTTCTTCGTAAGCAGTTCTTCAGGCCGGTAGATCAGGTTGGTTGTAATAATGTAATCAATATATCCTTTCTCATAGAACTGGTCAAACTTCTCCAGGCCATGGGTAAATAGACCGAAGGTGCAGCAGATGATGACCTTGTGGGCCTTTCGGTCCTTAAGTTCTTTTGCCGTATCCAGCATGCTTTCGCCGGAGGCGATCATATCGTCAATCAGCAACACGGTCTTCCCCTCCACAGAGGAGCCTAAAAATTCATGGGCAACAATGGGGTTGCGGCCATCTACCACTCGGGAGTAGTCCCTGCGCTTATAGAACATCCCCATGTCCACGCTTAACTGGTTGGCCAGATACACGGCTCTGGCCATCGCTCCTTCATCAGGACTGATGACCATCAGATGGTCTCTGTCAATGGTTAAAGTTTTGTCATGCTCAAACAGGGTTTTCAGAAACTGATAGGTGGGCATAAAGTTATCGAAATCATTTAACGGAATGGCATTCTGCACCCGGGGATCGTGGGCATCAAAGGTGATGATGTTTTTTACCCCCATCTGCACCAGTTCCTTTAAAGCGATGGCGCAGTCCAGAGATTCCCGGTTTGTCCGCCGGTGCTGCCTGCCTTCATATAAATAAGGCATGACAACATTGACACGGTGGGCGGTAGATACCGAGGCGCCGATTACTCGTTTTAAATCTTCATAATGATCATCAGGAGACATATAATTGACACGGCCGTTTATGGTGTAGGACAGACTGTAATTGGTGACATCAGCCATGATATAGATATCGGTGCCGCGGATCGATTCATTGATAACCGCTTTCGCTTCCCCGGTGCCAAACCGATAACATGTTAAATCCAGAATGTAAGAATCAACATCATAACCACGATAGCTTAGATTTTCTTTTCGTTGCAGGAGCTCCTCCATATTGCTTCTGCGGAAGGAGACAATATGATTGTTGACAAGGGTTGCCAGGTCTCTGCAGCCTTCCAGAGCAGCCAGCTTTAAGGGAGCTACGGGAAGACAATGATCAAATACTAAATTATCCGCCATGGGAATCCTCCATATGTTATGTAAGTGTTCTATATTGTATATTGCCAAACAGGCACAGGAACTTCTCTATTATTTATAGCATTTTTTCACAAAAAACGTCAATATTCTTAGGGAAAGTATTTATAAAAGTACAAAAAATATGGATTCCTTTACAAAAGATGAGAATGTTGTTATCATAAAGGGAGAGAAAAGGAAAGGGCCATGAAAACATGAAAAAGGGACATATAATAAAATCTGTGGATCCAGGTTCCATCGGGGATGAACTGGGGCTTGAACCGGGGGATCAGCTTTTGACCATAGATGGCCATCCGTTAGAAGACATTTTTGACTATGAGTATTTTATTCAGAATGAATCCATAGAGGTGCTTATAAGAAAAGCAGACGGCGAGGAGTGGGAGCTGGATATTGAAAATGATTACCAGGATCTGGGCCTGACCTTTGAGAATGGATTGATGAGCGATTACCGTTCCTGCCGTAACCGATGTATCTTCTGCTTTATTGACCAGATGCCCAAAGGTATGAGAGATACTCTCTATTTCAAGGATGACGATTCTCGTTTGTCCTTTTTACAGGGGAATTATATCACCCTGACCAATATGAGCAAACGGGACATTGACCGGATCATTGAGTTTAAGCTGTCTCCTATCAATATTTCCGTGCACACCACCAACCCTAAGCTGCGGTGCAGGATGTTAAACAACCGGTTTGCAGGGGAAGCCCTGAAAAAGATTGACCGGCTTTATGAGGCAGGCACGCCTATGAACGGGCAGATTGTCATGTGCAGGAATATCAATGACAAAAAGGAATTGGATCGGACCATTGGGGATCTAAGTAAATATATTCCCTTTATGGAAAGTGTGTCAGTTGTTCCGGTGGGGTTGTCAAAATTCCGGGAAGGATTATATCCGCTGGAGCCCATTACGAAGGAGGACGCAGAACTTACCATCGATCTGGTGGAACGATGGCAGAAACGGTTGTATGAACAACATGGAACCCATTTTATCCATGCCAGCGACGAGTTTTATATCCTTGCAGGGAGGCCTATGCCGGAGGAAGAACGGTATGACGGTTTTGTCCAGTTGGAAAACGGGGTTGGTATGGTCCGTCTGATGACTGGGGAGGTGGAAAAAGCCCTGGCAGGACTGGAGGGGAATGAGGATAGGGAAGAGTTGTCAGTTGCCACAGGGTATCTGGCTTATGACTACTTAAAGGGGTTTTTGCAGCAGATTAAAGAGAAATTCCCCAACCGGACAGTTCACCTTTACCCCATTGCCAACCGGTTCTTCGGAGAGCAGATCACAGTAGCAGGCCTGATCACCGGAAGGGATCTGATAGAGCAGCTTAAGGGAAAAACTCTGGGAAGCCGTTTGATCTTGCCGTCCTGCATGTTCCGAAGCGGTGAGGAAGTGTTTCTGGATGATGTGACCAGGCAGGAGGTAAAAACCGCTTTACAAGTTCCGGTGAATATTGTAAAATCAAGCGGTCAAGATTTTGTGAATGCTGTGCTACACCCTCAGGAGGAAGCGCCGGTTTTCTACGAGGGATATGAGCCTAAGCCATTTTGAATATATATGGAAGAATGTTGGGAAAAATGTTGATTCGGAAGCAAAGCTTCTTAAAATCTGCCTAGATGACGCAGACAGGTGCGTCAGGAAAGAGGATAATATGAGTAAGCCGATTGTCGCTATCGTAGGGCGGCCCAATGTGGGAAAATCCACCTTGTTTAATGCCATTGCCGGAGATACCATCGCCATTGTAAAGGACACTCCGGGAGTGACCAGGGACAGGATCTATGCAGACTGTCACTGGCTTGATATGAATTTTACGCTGATCGATACCGGTGGTATAGAGCCGGATACCAACGATGTGATTCTGGCCCAGATGCGGGAGCAGGCGGAGATTGCCATTGCTACAGCAGACGTGATCATATTTATCGTGGATGTGCATCAGGGGCTGGTGGATTCCGATTTTCGGGTGGCGGATATGCTGCGGAAATCGCAGAAACCGGTTATTCTTGCAGTGAATAAGGTGGACAGCTTCCAGAAGTATGTCAATGACACCTATGAGTTTTACAACCTGGGAATCGGAGATCCGGTGCCGGTTTCGGCTGCTTCCAAGCTGGGACTGGGAGATCTGCTGGATGAGGTGGCAAAGCATTTTGGGGCAGAGAAACTGGCAGAGGAAGAAGAGGATGATTCCCCCAGGGTGGCCATTGTGGGAAAGCCTAATGTGGGGAAATCATCCATTGTCAACAAGCTGGCCGGTGAGAATCGGGTGATTGTGTCAGATATCGCCGGAACCACCAGGGATGCGGTGGACACCCGTGTGACCTACCAGGGGACAGAGTATATCTTTATCGATACGGCGGGACTGCGCCGGAAGAATAAGATAAAGGAAGAATTGGAACGGTACAGTATCATCCGGGCTGTGGCCGCCGTGGAACGGGCGGACGTGGTGATTGTTGTCATCGATGCCACGGAAGGGGTTACGGAGCAGGATGCCAAGATTGCGGGAATCGCCCATGAACGGGGTAAGGGGATCATCGTGGCAGTGAATAAGTGGGATGCCATTGAGAAGAATGACAAAACCATCTATGAGTTTACCAAGAAGGTGAGAGACACCCTGTCCTTTATGCCCTATGCAGAGATTGTGTTTATCTCTGCGGTGACCGGACAGAGACTGAACAAGCTGTTTGAGACGATCGACGTGGTGAGGGAGAACCAGGCTCTGCGGGTGCAGACTGGTGTGTTAAATGAGATTATCACGGAAGCCACTGCCATGCAGCAGCCGCCGTCGGACAAGGGAAAGCGGCTTAGAATCTACTATACGACCCAAGTGGCCGTGAAGCCGCCTACGTTTGTCCTGTTTGTCAATGACAAGAGCCTGATGCATTTTTCTTATACCAGGTATCTGGAAAACAGGATCCGTGAATCCTTTGGATTCCGGGGAACCGCTCTTAAATTCATTGCAAGGGAACGATCAGGAAAGGATGGGAAGTAAATCATGGAACGAATTCTCTGTTTGGCAGCAGGATATGTCTGCGGGTTGATTCAAACCGGTTATTTCTATAGCAAAAGGCACGATGTGGATATCAGGAAGCATGGCAGCGGAAATTCGGGAAGCACCAATATTCTCCGGGTTATGGGAGTGAAGGCCGGGCTGATCGTGTTCTTCGGAGACTTCTTAAAGACCTTTATTCCCTGTGTGGTGGTTCGCTATCTGGTGTTTGGTCACCGGCCGGAGATTGCCTGCCTGATGCTTCTCTATACGGCTCTTGGGGTGATCCTGGGCCATAACTATCCGTTTTACCTGAATTTTAAGGGAGGGAAGGGGATTGCAGCCACGGCCGGGCTTTTGGTAGCCCTGGATCTGCGGGTGACAGCGGTCTGCCTTCTGGTTTTCATCCTGATTGTGGCAACCACCCGGTTCGTGTCTTTAGGCTCTCTGGTTGTGGTCACCATTTTTCTGGTGATGACGGTTTTCTTTGGACAGCGGGGGGATTATGGGTTGGAGGCTGCCTGCCTGCCAGAGTTCTATGGGGTGGCGGCAGTGATTACGGTTATGGCCTTCTGGCGGCACCGGTCCAATATTGTCCGGTTGGCGCAGGGGAAGGAAAATAAGATCGGGAAGAAGTAAGGCAAGAGTGTAGTATGAAAGAAATCAATTAAACAGAACAGGCAGAACATTTCGGTGTTCTGCCTGATTGCGTTTTGGTAGTATTGAACTTGGCAATGATAACAAGGATTTTGTTTTATGGGGTGCAATTTCCTGTGAAATAAAAAATTCTCAAAAAGTGTACTTTTTGAGAATAAATCGCTTAACTAATATATCACAAAAAAAGTGGAATTGCAATGGTTTTAAATAAAGGAATCATGAAAAAGTTTTCTTAAATATAAAAAATTACCGAATTTTCCCTTCTTTTTATCAAATTTCTGATTGAATCGTTCATTTTCTGATGAGATCCCAATTTTCTCAAAACCTACACTTTTTAAGAATGAATTTCATCGGTATGAATACGCCGTATTTTTCGTATCCCAGGAAAGGATATAGAAGCCTGATAGAACCAGTAAAAAGGAAGCAGACATGCCGCCAGATAAAGTGTGTAAAATCATCCGTCAATACAACAGATATCCGATTTCAAAGGAAGACATGGGAAAGCTTACGGAGATTGGGGAAGATTATGCAAACGTAAAAAATGCTGTGTATCGGCGATATGGCGGGATTGGCGGCCTTGCAAAGATCTATCCCGGGTATACCGTACAGAATGAGATGACGAGAAGCGGACTGCGAGGGCAGTTGGGAATGCCGTCGGTATATTTCTACCTGGCCATATTCGATGCGCTGCGGGACATCAAAATTCAGTGGGCAGAGACGAAAAAGACGGTGTTAAAGCATGTCAATGCCAACCAGGGAATGACAGAAGATGAAAAACATTTTCTACGTTATCTGTTAAAGGTCAGCAATGCTTTTGAGGCGGTTCTCAACAGAACTCCCCTTAATCTTCCAGAGGAACTGAAACAGCAATATGAGGCGCTTTCCTCTAAGGTAGAGGTAAAGAAGCTGGAAAACTATCTTCGGAGACAGGTTAGAAAGCGGCCTTTAAAACTACACGCCAATACAACGGACCGATTTTCTGTGACGGAACGGGCATACCGGTATGGAGATCATGGGATCTATCTCTCTGTGAAGGAAAAGCGGAAACGAATCTTTATTCCCCTGACAGACAGCAATTGTTATGACAGGCAACTATCTGTTCAGCTGTATCCTGAGAGAGGGGACATGGAGATTCGGCTTCCAATCGACGTGTCGGTCAAAAAGCATGACGACTACACCAGGCGTATAGGACTTTCTATGGGAATGCATACGATGCTGACTACGGATGAAGGACATATCTATGGGGAAAAGCTGGGAGAGTATCAGGCCGGGCTATCGGATTGGATGAGAGATCAGACCAGCCGGTACAATCAAAACCGCCATGCTAATCCAGGAAGAAAGAAATATGAGGACAGGAAGCATAAAAAGGAAGAACAGCTTCACAGCTACATCAATCAGGAATTGAACCGTTTTTTGAGAACGGAAAAACCTCAGATCCTCTACATTCCCCGTTTTCCCACGACCGGGAGGGCAGGGCCTGTAAAACGGATCAATTACCATGCTGCCAGCTGGCAGAGAGGATATATCCGCAGGCGGCTGGTACAGAAATGCCGGGAACAGTCCGTTGAACTTAAGGAAGTGCCGGCCAAAGATATCAGCAACCAGTGCAGCCGGTGTGGAGCGCCGGGCCAGGTTAAAGAGGGGCAATTTTCTTGCCCAGATTGCCAAAACAGGATTGATAAGAAAATAAATGCCGCTAAAAACGCCAGGAAACGGGGCGAAGAGCAGCAGAGAATCATTGATCATAGGAACATGGAACTGGATAAATGGGGGTGATGAGCCCTGATTTCACCGAAAGGACCAGATCTTACGTTCATGATATAAAAACATTTACGGCGTTAGAAGGCAGGCGGCGTGCTGCCTGTGTATTGGGTACGCCAGGACCTTGTGAACACGGCTCTTTTAAGCAGTGAGGTAGCAGGGAGCGAAGCAGAAGGCTGCATCGTCTTTTATGACGACCAATATTCCTTATTTGCGCATGCCATAGGCTTATGCGACATTTGACAGGACGAAAGCGGAAGATTTTAATGATAAGGCGGATCGAGAAATGGCAGCAGCATTAATATTTGCAGGGGGAACCGGACGGAGGATGAACACATGGTCCAAGCCAAAGCAATTTCTGGAACTCCATGGGAAACCCATTATTATTTATACCCTGGAACATTTTGAATATCATGATGAGATTGACAGGATTACAGTGGTCTGCCTGAAAGAATGGATGACAGAGTTGAAAGGGCTTTTAAAACGCTTTGGACTCACAAAGGTAACACAGATTGTCCCTGGTGGTGAGACCGGGCATGATTCTATCTATTACGGCCTTGCCGCCATGAGGGAAATGACAGGGGACGATGAAATCATCCTGATTCATGATGGTGTCCGGCCGTTTATCAACGAAGAGTTGATCAGCAGGAACATAGAAGCCGTAAAAAAATATGGCAGCGCCATCACGGTAGAAGCGGCAAGGGAAAGCATTGTACGCAGTGTTGACGGAGAAAGTGTATCCGAAGTTCCTCCCAGAGGCCAGATGTACACGGCAAAGGCACCTCAGTCCTTCCGGTATGGGAGGATTTTAGAGTTATATGAAAAGGCCAGGAAGGACGGCGTACAGACCATCGACTCCTCTCATCTGTGTAGCCTTTATCAGGTGCCCATGCATGTGGTGGAAAGCACGAAGAATAATCTTAAGATCACGGAACCGGCGGACTACTATATGTACAGGGCATTGTATGAAGCCATGGAAAGCCAGCAGATTTTCGGACTTTGATTCCGGGAGGGGAAAAGAGAATGGAGCGATACCGAAAAAAGGAGTTGCTTAAGCTCATTGACTTGATGGAACATGCCAATAAAGTGGTTGGAAGCGTAAACGGAAGATGCAAGGCGGAAGTCGTGGACACGCTGATCCAATGCCAGGAATCTGCACTGGAAGTAGGAAATTGCCTGGAAACCCTGGGGGAGGCAGGGCAGGCGATTGTGCCGTTTTTGGAAGAATACTGTGAACAATTGTATTGTTTGAGCCAATCTCTGGACAACAGAACCGGGTACAAAAAGCTTACGAAGGCTATTCGGAAACAATTGCTTCAGATAAGAGAAAAAATCTGCCATGAACTGCCCAAGGAGAGGAAGGAAGTGATCTTTCTTCCTTATAAGGCGGCGATGTGGGACAGCCTGGAAAGCGTGTGGATGGCAGCGTCGGAGGATGAGTCCTGCGACGCATATGTGATTCCCATTCCTTATTTTGACAGAAATCCAGACGGAAGCTTTGGACAGATGCACGATGAGAAAGAGTTGTACCCCGGCTATGTGCCGATCACCTCCTGGGAGGAGTACAACATCGAGGAACGGCATCCGGATGTGATCTATATCCACAATCCATATGATGACGGCAACTATGTGACCAGTGTTCATCCGGCTTTTTACGCTTCCAGATTAAGAGATTACACGGATATGTTAGTCTATATTCCCTACTTTGTCTCCACAGCCCACCAGGTTCAGGAACATCTGTGTGCTGTGCCTGGCACGCTTTATGCAGACCGGGTTATTGTGGAGGATGAAGAGATCAGGGCGTTTTACATTGAACAATTTCACAAATATGAGAAGGAAGTCCACTGTCAAGGTGCCTTTGGAAAGGCGGAAGAAAAATTTCTGGCACTGGGAAGCCCTAAGTTTGACAAGGTGCTTTCTACAAGAAGAGAGGACGTGGAAATGCCGTCGGAGTGGAAGGGGCTGATTCATCGGGAAGACGGTACCCGCAAGAAGGTGGTATTGTACAACACAACCCTGGATGCTCTCTTAAAGAAAGAGACATTTATAGAAAAAATCCGGTCTGTGCTCAAGGTTTTCTATGACAATCGAGACCAGATAACTCTGTTGTGGCGACCCCACCCCCTGAATATGGCTACCATGCAGTCTATGCGGCCAGACAAACTGGCGGCATACCAGCAAACCATCGCGGATTACCAGGCGGCAGGATATGGAATCTATGACGACACGGCGGATCTTCACAGGGCAATCGCTCTCAGCGATGCCTATTATGGAGACTGGAGCAGCGTGGTATCTCTGTACGAGAAGACAGGGAAGCCGATTTTGATTCAGAATGCCGATATAGTTTAAGCACTGTTTGGTGTCAAAGCGTCCCGGAGTCTGGTATAAGCAAGAGCGTGGGAAAATGTTCATAAGCGAGAGTACATGTTAACAAAAACGGAGGAGATATGGAGTATATCATTGTACAAGCCGGCGGGAAAGGCACAAGGCTGGGCTATCTGACCAAGAACAAACCTAAGGCACTGGTGCCTGTGGAGAACCTTCCCATGCTGTTTCATCTGTTTCGGAAATATCCGGACAAGCGGTTTCTGATTATCGGGGACTATAAAAAAGAGGTACTGCGGGAATATCTGTCTGTGTTCGCAAAGGTAGCCTATCAGGTAGTGGAAGCGGATGGCACAGGAACCTGTTCCGGCATCCGTAAGGCTCTCTCCCATATCCCGGATGGGGAGCCGTTTATGCTGGTGTGGTCGGATCTGATTCTTCCTCAAAAGTTAAAGCTGCCAAAGGGATATGAGGCAGGAGAGGATGAGCTGAGGAAAGCAGAACCGGGAAAATCTGGATCAGAAAATGTGGAAAAAGGGAACATTGAATTGGGGAAAACAGGATCAAAAAAAGAGAAGCCAGAGAAACCGGCGGCTGTGGAAGACTATATAGGCATATCCACAACCTTTCCCTGCAGATGGAGTTATGAGAATGGAAGGTTTCGGGAAGAGGGATCCACAGATCATGGCGTGGCAGGCTTTTTCCTGTTTTCTGAGAAGAAGAAGCTGGAAGACATACCAAAAAGCGGGGAGCTTGTCCGCTGGATGCAGCAGAAAGGCCTGAAGTTTCAGGAAATCAGCCTGGCTGGAACCAGGGAGTTCGGGCTTTTGGAGGAATATGAAAAGCTGGGGCAGGTAAAGTGCCGTCCCTTCAACCGCATCGTCATAGAAGGAGACACACTTCTCAAAGAACCGGTGGATGTACAGGGGGAGAAGCTGGCAGCCAGGGAGTGTGCCTGGTATGAGAAGGCAAGAGATCTTCAGATTCAGGAGTTGCCCTGCATCTATGCAACAAGGCCCTTGAAAATGGAATACATACGGGGGAAGAACATATACGAATGCCAGATGTCCCATGAAGAAAAGAGACAGGTGTTGGAGCGGCTTGTTGGTGCCCTGGAAACGCTCCATCGGTCCAGCCAGATTCCGGCGGATTCGTTCAGCATGAAGGAAGCATATTTTAACAAGACAATGGCACGGCTGGGAAAGATTGAAGATCTGGTTCCTTTTGGAAGGGAGAAGACCATCTGTGTCAATGGAAAATCCTGCAGGAATGTATTTTTCCATAAGCGGGAACTGGAAAAGAAGCTTGAGAAGCTAACCTGTGACGCGTTCCGGTTTCTCCACGGCGATTGTACTTTTTCCAACCTGATGCTTCGGGAAGACAAAAGCCCGGTTCTCATCGACCCCCGGGGATATTTTGGATTTACCCAGTTATATGGTGACGTAAGGTATGACTGGGCGAAGCTGTACTATTCGATTGTGGGAAACTATGATCGGTTTAATTTGAAGGACTTTCGCCTGGAGATTGGAGATAGAGAGGTCTCCCTGTCCATTGCATCCAGCCATTGGGAAGATATGGAGGAGGACTTCTTTGAACTGACCGGGGCGGATAAAGAGGAGATCCGATTGCTGCATGCCGTGATCTGGCTGTCTTTAACCACCTATGCCTGGCAGGATTATGACTCTGTATGCGGGGCTTTTTACAATGGATTATATTATCTGGAGGACTTGCTATGATTCAGTATTTTGAGAAACAGCTGAAGGAGATCGATGATTCCGTTCATTCCCTGGACGAAGAAATGTTCCGGAAGATGGTAAGGGATGCGGTGGAAACCCTGAATGCAGGGAAGAAGATCATCGTGTCCGGGCTTGGGAAAAATGTCCCTATCTGTGAGAAATTTGTGGGATCTATGGTTTCTATGGGGCTGGATGCCTATTTTCTTCATACCAATTCCGCGGTTCACGGAGATATGGGGCTTGTGAAAGGTGGAGACATGGTGATCATCTTGACCAAGAGCGGGGAGACGGCGGAATCCATCTATCTGGCAAGGCTGCTTAAGGAGCGGGCGGTATCTATGTGGCTTGTGACCTTTCAGAAGGAAAGTACATTGACAAAGGAGATTCCCAACTGCATCGTCCTTAAGCTGACCCATGAGGGGGATCTGTGGAACATTATGCCCAACAATTCCACAACCATGAACCTGATCGTGCTTCAGGGGTTGGCTATGATGGTGGCAAAGGAGAAGGGGATTGAGATTGGGGAGTTTAGGAGGAATCATCCTGGGGGAGCGATTGGGGTGCAGTTGAAGAATATTTGATATTGGGGTGAAAAAGCCGGATGGTGAAGCAGAGCATAGAGATTATAAAAGGATATTTTATCTGGTCAGTTTTGAAATGGAAAGAACATTTAGATTATAAAAAAGTTGTTCTTGTACTAACAGGAGAAAATGCAAAAGTAGACGATTATGCAATAAGGTATTTGGATTATGTAATGGAACGTAAGTTAGCAGAACAGGCGTTGGTACTGGTTTCAGATGAAAATGCAGCCCAAAAGGTGTCGCTAAATGTATATAGACATAAGGTAAAAATGAAAATGATATGTGAGAAAAAGATTGAACGAATTTTTAAATGGTATTGTCTGGATAAGTTTTACAAAAATCTGATTTTTACATATGTTAGAACCAACAAAGATAATTTATTAGAACGTTTTCTTAATGAAACAGAAATTAATGAAGAAGATATAGTATGCCTGGCTTTATATAACTTAAGAAAAGTTCCTGTAAAAGAAGCAGGTGTCCATAATGTATGAATATGAATTGAAACATGTTACAAAGAAAATAAATAGATTACACCGAATGGGAAAATTAAAAAACAAGGAGATTTACCTTTTTGGCGTAAGCGATAATACAAGGCAGATTATTCAGATTTTAAGAAAATTGGGATACAGCCCTTTGCAGGTGATTGACAATGATAAAGAGAAGGAGGGCAGTTATTGCTCAGGACTGAGAGTGTTACCACCAGAATCTATAACAAAGAATAGGAACAAGGTTATTTTTATCTATTCTTTTTTTTGGAGAGAAATGTGGATTCAAATGGTAGAACATGGCTTTGCCAAATCTCAAATATATGTTTTGGTTATAAAAGAGTACTCGTTAGGAAGAAGGCTTTTGGAATGTTGGATAGGGAAAATCATCTATAAGAAATTGGTAAAAAAGTATGGGGATATTCCCTTTTTCTTATGCCCATATACGGGAACAGGGGATATTTACCTTATAGGCACATTTTGGAAAGAGTATCTATTGAGAAAAAAGTTAGATGATTATAGTTTTTTTGTGATAAGTAATGCGTGTAAAAAAGTTGCCGCTCTTTTTAATATAAAGAATGTAGAAGTGCTTACTCAAAAGGAGAGTGGATATCTGGTTCAATACTATCTGCTTTGCCCTGAAAAGGTAAATTTAAAATTATTGAATGACGGCTGGGGACAGATTAATTCCAACCCATCGGAATGGTTTCGAGGGTATAAAGGAATGTACTTTGTGGAACTGTTCCGAAAGTTTGTGTTTGATTTACCAGATACCAGTATGCCGAAGCATCCGCAGTTTTCAGATGTATCAAATGAATTGGAGCAATTATTTAGAAAGAATAAGCTGGTTGAGAAAAAAACCGTAATCTTATCTCCTTATTCGAATACCTTAGCAGATTTACCATACGAATTTTGGGAACGCCTAACCAAAAAGTTGTGGGAGAAGGGGTATGTGGTTTGCACAAACAGTAGTGGAGACAATGAACCAGCTATTGATGGTTCTATACCTATTTTTTTCCCTCTTAATATTGCACCACAATTTGTAGAGCGGGCAGGGGTTTTTATAGGCGTAAGAAGCGGACTTTGCGATGTAGTCAGTGGGACGAAAGCGAAGAAAATTATTTTGTATGATGCAAGGAACCGCTTTTATAATAGTTCGGCATATGAGTATTTTAGTCTGAACCATATGGGGCTTTGCGATGATGCCATAGAAATAAAGTACAGTTATGATACATTCGAGGAAATGATAACAGAGATAATAGGATATGTTTAAAGAGGGGAGCAAAAGATGGAAAAAGAAAGAAAAAAGTATCACCTGATTAATGAATTGCCTCATATTTATGAGTTAGAGGATATGATGGGCTTTTGTAAAAAATATAAAACGATTTACATATATGGTCGCGGAGAGCAGCAGGAGTATCTTTTAAAATATTTTGATATGTGCGATGTTGAAATTGCCGGTTTTGTTGTAACAAAGAAAAAGGAAGGCGACGAAGCGTGTTTTTGCTATAGAAAGTTACCTGTAGTAGAGTTTGACTCTATTAAACATGAAAAAGAAACAGGAGTTATACTTGCGCTATCTGACAAATACTATCATCAGATTATTCCAATGTTCAGAAAAGCAGAGTATGAGAATTATTTTGTAATGACTGAATTTAATAAAAGAACGATTGCATGTCAGGTCAGACCGAGGAAAAGGGATGAATTAACGTTTGAGATTAGCCTGGTGGATCATTGTAATCTTTCCTGCCAGATGTGTGATCATTATTCCCAGCTGTCAGATAAATGGTTTGTAGATATGGAACAGTTTGAAAGAGATATGATCCGAATGGGCGAGATATGTGATCATAAGCTTGCGGCCATAAGTTTGCTTGGAGGAGAGCCTACCTTGCATCCGAATATTATTGACTGTCTGAGAATTACAAGAGAGCAGTTTCCAGATACAGAGGTGATTGTGCTTACCAATGGTATTCTGCTTTTACAGCTTGAAAAATCGGAACATGGAAATTTTTGGGAGGCATGTAAAAAGTATGACATTCACATTACTGTAACCGTTTATCCGATTAGTCTTGATTATAAGAAAATCGAGGAGAAAGCTGCAGACTATGGGGTGGCTTTGGCAATGTCATCAGATATTCATGCAAAACACCTGACTAGAGTTGTGAAAATGTCAGATAAGCATACATTGGATTTATCAGGCTCTGTCGAAAAA
Organism: uncultured Hungatella sp.; assembly: GCA_947425205.1. Lineage (GTDB taxonomy): Bacteria > Bacillota > Clostridia > Lachnospirales > Lachnospiraceae > UBA3402. The sequence goes on from CANDZL010000072.1 coordinate 18,649, forward strand.
TTCTATTGCGTAAATTGTCTTTATTTTAATAAGTTTTGCGTATTAAAGGGCGGGAGGCTGTATATGTGTCCGGTAGCGGCTCACAGTGATATATTTAATAAAAGGTTTAATCAAAATCTGGAGATTAAGGATAAGGATTATCTGGATATTTATCAGATAGACAGTTGGAAAGAAATAGCGGATTTTAGCTGTCGGTATGTACCATTTTGCAGTTATTGTGATTTGAAACACTGGGGCCATCATTCAGAGTGGAAAGCAAGCTCGAAAAAAATTGAGGAATACGTTTAGGGGAATAAAAAATGAATTATGTTTTCTTAAATAACAATATAAAGATTCCGCAGCTGGGAATCGGCGGATTTGATCAGGGGACGGACGAGATTGCAGAAGCAATCCGCATTGGATACAGATTGATTGATACGGCAGCCCAATACGGAAATGAGGAGCAGGTTGGTAAAGCGATAAGAAAAAGTGGTGTTCCCAGAGAAGAGATTTTCCTTTCGACAAAACTGTGGACAGAAGATATTCGAAAGAAGAGGACGAGAGAGGCATTTTTTGAAAGCTTGGAAAGACTGAATGTTACGTATGTAGATATGTTCTTGATTCACTGGCCTGCCGAAGGTTTTACAGATGCATGGCTGGAAATGGAAAAATTGTATAAAGAAGGGTATATGAGAGCCATTGGGGTAAGTAATTGCAATGAGACCCATTTGGAAAAAATTAAGGAAGTTGCAACCGTTTGGCCTGCGGTCAATCAGATTGAATCTCACCCCGCCTTTCCTAATCAGGAATTGATTGATTTGTGCAGAAGAAAAGGGATACAAATCCAGGCATGGTGTCCGTTGGGAGGAACTTATGGACACGTTCTGGAAAATCCAGTGATTGTCAAACTGGCAGAAAAATATGAAAAGTC
>CANDZL010000073.1:0-19147 GCA_947425205.1 uncultured Hungatella sp.
AAATTCCTCTCCCTGCTTCTTAAGGCACTCATAACAGATGGCATGGAAAGTTCCGATCTGCATCTTCCTTACAGCCTGTCTGCCTCCCAGAAGTTGTTCCAGACGCTGCTTCAATTCATCAGCAGCTTTTCTGGTAAAGGTCACCGCCGTGATTTCAGACGGTTTCACCTTTCGGTTCTGCAACAGATAAAGAATTCGGGATACCAATGTTCTGGTCTTTCCGGTTCCTGGGCCAGCAATGACCGCAATGCGGGGAGAAACAGACCGTATTGCCTGAATCTGCTCCTGATTCAGGCTTCCCTGCTCTTTTTGGCCTTCTGCCTCTCTTTGGCGATCCGCCTTACTTCCCTGGATTTCTCCCGCAAACTTCTTTGTCTTGTCCACTGGCTGGCCTTCTGGTCCGGCTTTTACTTCCCCGTTCACCCCCTGACCATCTTGTATAACTCCGGCTTCCCCGTTGGTTTTCCGGCTATCTGACCGATCTCTTTCTTCTCCGGCTGCTTGAAGGTTCTTCTTGCCTTGATCCGCCTCACAAGCTGACGGCCACCCAGCCATCAAGAACATATCCATCTGCCCTTCCAGCTGTCCCAACTCTGATGGCTGAAACAACTTTATGGTCCCATACTCCCCGTCAAATCCCGGAATCCGCTCTACCTTCCCGGCCCGCAGCCGGCGTATCCCTTCGGCAATCATGGTGCCTGCCCTGCGCTTAATCTCTTCCTCCGGAACCTCCCTTAAGATGGAGAATTCATTTCCAAGCTTCTCCACCATGGTTTCGTACTGCCTCTGGACATTGGCGCTGGCCACCCCCCGGCCTGTCGAGGCAGCGATCACCTCAGGCAATGGAACCAGGCTTTCAAAGGCGTTGGCACCACCTGGCACAAAGCCTTCCTTCCGGTCTGCCAGCTTAAGGATCCGGTGAGACACCCCCATTGTTAGTTTCTTTCCGCAGACAGGGCATTTTCCATTATAATGCTCTGCCTCTTCCGGGCTTAAGCAGAGATGGCATTTTCTGTGGCCATCATAATGATATTTTCCCTCCTCCGGGAAAAACTCAATGGTTCCTTTTAACCCCTTTCCATTTTGAACCGCCTGATACAGGCCATCATAGGAAAGTTCTATATCCAGAAGGTTGGCCTCCCGCCCCAGCTTGGCCGGGGAATGGGCATCGGAGTTGGAGATCAGCTGAAAGCGATCCAGCGCAGACAATCGCCAGTTCATAGGCGGATCGGAGGAAAGCCCAGTCTCCACCGCGTGGACATAGCCCGCCATATCTTCAAAGCACTCCTCCACCGTATCAAAACCAGAAAATGCACCGAACATAGAAAAATGAGGAGTCCAGATATGAGCCGGCACAAAGATGGCCCTGGGACATACATCCAGTGTAATTTCCAGAAGATCCCGGCAGTCCAGACCCAGGATAGGCCGTCCGTCCGAATGGATATTGCCTATGGCCTCCAGCTTCTTAGACAGCTGCCCAGCCTCCTCAAGTCCAGGCAGAAGGATCAGGCTGTGAACCTTCCTCACTTTCCCGTTTTTCTTATAGATGGAGCTGATCTCACCGGATATCACAAATCGTGGGCGCACCCGTTCATCCGCCGCCTGGTTTTTTATTCGGAAATCCTCTTTTAAAGAATAAAGGCCTTCCTCCGCTGGTTCCAGCTTATCTACCAGTTCCTGCCGCCAAGCCGGATGGGTAAAGTCTCCTGTCCCTACAATGTGGATCCCCTTCCGTCTGGCCCACAGATCCAGATATTCTGGTGTGCCATCCTTGCTGGTGGCACGGGAATATCTGGAATGAATGTGCAAATCTGCTATATACATGTTATTTCCTCTGTTTAAGAACCGCCCGGAACCATTCCGGACGGCTTTTTATCAACAATCGCAGGTTACGAGAACATCCTGGCCGCAAACACCATGACACTTCTGGCACGGACTGTCACCGTGTTTCCTTCCAGTTTGGTGATGATCTGTTCTGCCTGCCAGGTATCCACTTCTTTTTCCCAATACATGGTCTTAGGAAGCTTTGGCAGAACCACCTCTAAATCCTCCCAGTAGGAATTGGAGGCAACATAGAGAATCTGAGGATCCACGTAGATACCCTTTTTCTCCTGTCCGGCAAACATGACGCCTACATAGTGGTCATAAGATGCAAACTGCTTTTGCCACGGTGTCACTCCATGAAAGCTGGTATCCGGGAATCCACATGCACCGCCGCTTACATTGGCCCTGAGAATCCGGTTGTCTTTTCTGAACCGTATCATATATCGGAAGAACTCAAACATATCCCTGTTCTTTTCCAGAAGATTCCAGTCCAGCCAGGATGTAATGTTGTCCTGACAATAGGCGTTATTGTTGCCGAATTGGGTATTGAGGAATTCATCTCCGGCCAGGAACATAGGAATTCCTCTGCTACACATCAAAAGGCAAAAGGCATTCCTTGCCATTCTGTGCCGCAAGGAAAGAACCTTGGGATCCTCGGTGTCTCCCTCCACCCCGCAGTTCCAGCTGTGGTCATCATTAGTTCCGTCTGTATTGTTCCAACCGTTTTTCTCATTGTGCTTCCGATTATAAGAGTAAAGATCATTGAGGGTCATGCCGTCATGACAAGTGATGAAGTTCACAGACACATTTTTCCGGTGGCTGGCCTCATACAGATCCCTGGATCCTACGATTCGTTCCGCAGCTGCCTGGGCCATACCCTCATCGCCTTTTAAGTAACAACGCAGGTCATCCCTGTATTTGCCGTTCCACTCTGCCCAACGGCTCCAGGAAGAAAACTGTCCTACCTGATACAGACCACCGGCATCCCAGGCCTCGGCAATCAGCTTCACGTCTCCCAGAATCGGATCAAAGGCCAAAGCTTCCAAGAGAGGCGGCTTGCTCATAGGCGTTCCGTCCTGATTCCGTCCCAGAATGGATGCTAAGTCAAACCGGAATCCGTTGACCCGGTAGGTGGTGACCCAATACCTTAAGCAATCCAGAATCATCTGATACACGATGGGATGGTTGCAGTTTAAGGTATTGCCGCATCCACTGAAATTGTAATACTGGCCGTCCGGAGTCAGCATATAGTAAATATTGTTGTCCAGGCCTTTAAAGGAGAAAAACGGCCCCTGTTCGTTTCCTTCCGCCGTGTGATTAAACACCACGTCCAGATAGACTTCAATACCGTGCTGGTTAAACTTCCGGATCAAGTTCTTAAGTTCATTTCCCTCCTGGTTGTACTCCTTGCCGGAGGCGTAGCTGGTGTTGGGGGCAAAAAAGCTTACGGTATTGTATCCCCAGTAATTGTATAATTTCCGTCCGTCCACAACCCGGTAATCCTGCATCTCGTCAAATTCAAAAATGGGCATCAATTCCACCACATTCACACCCAACTCTTCCAGGTAAGGAAGCTTCTCCATCAGGCCGTCAAAGGTTCCTGGATGAAGGACTCCAGAAGACAAATCTTTTGTGAATCCTCTCACATGGAGCTCATAGATGATCAGATCTTCCACTGGAATAAGAGGCTGCTTTATGGCTCCCCAGTCAAAGTCATCCTTTACCACCCTTGCCTTATAGTGCTGCCCATAAGGTGAGGTATCTCCCCACCTGCTCTGCCCTGTAACCGCCTTGGCATAGGGATCCAAAAGATACTTGTTGCGGTTAAAAATGATCCCTTTTTCTGGTTCATAAGGTCCGTCTACCCGATATGCATACTCAAACTCTTCGATATTCAGCTTGAATACGATCATGGAATACACATTTCCAATGCGATAGTGCTTAGGAAAGGGCAGAACAGCAAAGGGCTCCGCCTCCTGTCTGTGAAACAAAAGCAGCTCAATCCCTGTAGCCCCGTGAGAATGAACGGTAAAATTCACTCCGCCTGGAATGGCAGTGGCTCCAAGGGTCTCATAAAATCCCGGCCGGACCGCAAACCCGTCCAGATAATCCATGGGAATCAGATGGATGGTCCTGGGAAGGCTTAACTTCTCCAGCTCAATCTTTGATTCCTGTGCCGCCTCCTGGGGCATCTCCTTTTCCTTTTGGCTCATAATTCTTCCTCCATTTTCAATGTATCGGCACGCGCCGCCTGATTCTATCATTTTACCATTCTTTTTGCAGTTTGGGAATACTTTGATCCTTGCTTATTTTCCTAAAATACGATAAACTATGATCTATAAGGAAGGTAATTCTATAGAACATCTTTTGTTAAGAAGTACGAATACTTTATTATGCTTGCGCGTTCCCTTGGAAAGGAGCATGGCTTATGAAAAAGACAGCCACGACAGCACAAAAGATGAAACAGACAGGGCTTATCCTGATCTTGTCTATGATGTATCCGGTTACCGCCTATGGCTCCACTGCCCAGGATATCGCTGTTTCTTCCGGCGGGCTGGTCACGGGAGACCACGGTGCCTTGGTATCCGGAATTACCAATGAAGCGGAATTTGTACCAGCGTTTGAACATGCCGTAACCAATGCCTTGCGAGTCTGTGACGCAGCAGAGATCGTCCACTACCCCTTCCGTTATGAGGAAGGCGGGGTCATCTACCGGATTCCGGCGGACCAGGTGGATTTTTTGTTGGCGCGCCAGGCTTATGTACAGGAATGGCTTGCGCGCACCGTTCCGTCTGTCATACCGGCAGGCACAGATGCCAAATCGGCAATCCGCACCGTATTTGACTATATCATTGCCAACTACTCTTATGACTACGATGCTCCTGAAGATTTTTATTCCATCCACGATTCCCAGGGAGCATATCGGATCATCACCACTGGCCGTGGAATCTGTTCTGGCTATTCTAAGCTTTTCCGAGGCATGGTGGAATACCTTCCTTTTAATGAACAGGGAGTTGTGGATTATGAGGCGGAAGAAGGAGGGCATCTTTCGGTCGCCATTGTAAATTGGACGAAAGGTCATGAAGGCCATGAATGGAATGCCATAAAGGATCCCAAAGATGGCCAGTGGTATCATTATGACCTGTCGGAGACGGTTACGGATCCCGGCGGAGTAAAACGGTTTCGTCTGTCAGATGTGAATATTGTGGGAGACGGGAAACACGGACGGGTTGCAGAACATACCTATGAATATTGAGAAACCGATATGAAAATTTGAATTAAGATACAGATTCTAGATACTGACTTTTGTGTTTTGCCTGATGAATGAACATCCGTCAAAACGCATAACGAGAATCGGCACGCCTTTTGGCGTGCTGATTCTCGTTGTGATAATTCTTATGATAACATCAGGGAGGTGGACAGCCTCTATCCCACCTCGCCTTTTTATCTTCTGTTTTTTGGGCCTCCCCGCCGTTTTTCCATAAGCTTTTCAAAGGCTTCTTCACTGTAACCGATGTCCTTAAGCCTCTGGCGGCGACGCTCTCTTCGTCTGGCAGCCGCTTCTCTTTCCTTTTTCTTTTTGATCAAAATCGCCGATACTCCGGCGGCAAGGAGGGCCGCAACAGCAATTCCAATGAGGATCCATTTTCCTGCACCCCCCAGGCTAAAACTTAAATTCTCCAGCAGTCCTTTTCGTTTTTCTGGTGCAGTAGGATCTGCTAAAGTGTCCACATCCGGCTGGGATGGCATCTCCACCTCCAACTCTCCTGGCTGGCTGTTTCCTTCCTCTGCCTCCCTGCTTGCCCTCTCCGCCTCTGCCAGGGCCGCTTCCCTCACGCTTTTCTGATACACGTAAGCAGACCCTACTTTTCTATCGTTGTAGGTGTACAAAAGTACTGCGACGGCACCTGCCGGAGCATCTGCCGGCAGATTGGCATCCAGAATCCGGCCGGCATCCGTAAACTGCCCCCCGGCCGGCAAGGTCATTACTGCATTTTCCTCAATAACTAAATCCGACACTTCATAGGAGGTTCCATTGATCTCCACCTGCTCCACATCCTTTAACAGTGGATCATGGTCTGCAATTGGAAGATTGGTAAAGGAACGAAACCCAAAGTTTAGAAGGTTTTTTCCATCAATATAGTATTGAGGCTGGCTGCCTTTCAGTATAACACAGACCAACCTCCGTCCGTTCCTCTCTGCATAGGTAACCAGGGTATTCCCAGCCAGAGAGGTGTAGCCGATCTTTCCAGCTGTCGCTCCCTCACAGTAAAATGTGCTGTCCCCGGGATCCGCCATCAAGATCTTGTGTTCCATCCGGAATGTTACGCCTTCCGGGTTTTTAATGGTAGCTGGAATGGTATGGGATTTAGAAGAGGCAATCTCAAGAACCGTTTCATTTTTAAAGGCCTCTATGGAAATCAGGGCCATGTCATAGGCGCTCACCTTCTGGCTGTCATCGTTTAAACCAGATGGATTGGCAAAATGGGTACCATCCTGGCAACCTAAGGAAGCCACCTTTTCATTCATCATATCTGCAAATGCTTCCCGGCTGCCAGCCACATGTTCTGCCAATGCATTGGCCGCCTGGTTGCTGGATTGAAGCATCAATAAATAGAGGCAGTCTTCCACGGAAAGACGATCTCCCTCCTCTATGGACATCTTGTTGCCGCTGCCTGCCTCCACGTTATAGACAGCATCATGGGAAAACTCCACCATCTCATCCATGGAAGCATGCTCTGCTACCACCAAGGCAGTCAAAAGCTTGGTGATGCTGGCCGGCGGGGAGGTGACATGAATCTGCTGGCCAAACAGCACCGCTTTGGAATCCACATCCATCACAATTCCAAAATCCGCCATCACACCGGTATCAGAAGGCCATTCTGGCGCTCCATAAGTGCAGAATGCCCCCAGCCCCAGCGTCATAGCGCCAGTTAAGGCAAATGCTGTGATTTTGCCAATGAACTCTTGCAGCTTCATCCTCTCTTTCTCCGTTCTTTTTCCATTTTTCTAAATCAGTGATCACCTAAGCGGTTCTTATCCCCTTGTGCTGCCAACTGCTTCAACTGCTGCTTTCCTAAAAGCGGCCTAACTGCTTTAGTTGCTGCTTTCCTGGGAGCGGCCCAACTGCTTTAGTTGCTGCTTTCCTGGGCGGCTGCCAGCTGCTTCAATTCCTTCAGCACTCCCGTGACGATTGCCGTTGCCAACACAAAGGTCAGCATATCCGCAGCCGGTTGAGCCAGCTGAAGGCCGAAGATGCCGAAAACATTCGGGAATACAAGAAGTGCCGGAATCAAAAACAGTCCTTGCCTTCCCATGGCAACCACCGATGCCCGGAACCCGTAACCAATGGATTGAGTCAGCATATTCACCATAATCACCCAGGCCTGGAAAGGCATTGTCAAAACCTGCAGCTTAAGGGCCAGGGTTCCAATACGGATAACCTCCGGATCTCCCTTCCTGAACGCCGTAACAATGGGTTCGCTGAACAGAAAGGCAACCACTCCAAACACGGTTAACATAATCACCGCAACCTTTACACAGAACCAGTAAGCCTTAAGCACTCTGTCATACCGCTCTGCCCCAAAGTTAAATCCGCACACCGGCTGAAATCCCTGACCAAATCCGATCAGGCTGGAATTCACAAACATCATAAAACGGGACACGATGGACATGGCTGCAATAGCCGCATCTCCATAAGGGCCTGCGGCATAATTCAGAACCACAACCGCAATGCTTGCCAATCCCTGGCGACAAAATGACGGCAGTCCTGCATGGAGGATCTCTCCATACATGGAAAGAGTAGGTGTAAAATTGGCAAGCCGGATCCGGATACACCCTTTTTGTACATTACTTTGATAAAGGAGAATCAAAAAACTGATGATCTGGCTTACCATGGTGGCAATAGCCGCTCCTGAGATTCCCATGTGAAATCCGAAGATCAGAATGGGATCCAGAATCATGTTAAGAACGCCTCCTGTAGTGATTCCCACCATAGCGAACACTGCATTCCCCTGGGCACGCAAGATATTGTTCATGACAAAGGAAGTCATCATAAAGGGGGCTGCAAGAAGAATGTATCTGGCATAATCCTGGGCAAATGGCGCTATGGTATCTGTAGCTCCCAGAAAATACACCAGCTGCCTGGAAAACAAGGTTCCAAACACTGCAATCAAAATTCCGATAGCCCCGGCGGTATAGAAGGCAGTAGCCGCCTGCCCGGAAGCCTGGTCATCCTGTCTCCCCAAAGACCGGGAAATATAGTTGCCGCTTCCCATACCAAGCGTAAAACCAATGGCTTGAATCATAGCCATGGCAGAGAACATAACCCCAACTGCTCCTGATGCACTGGTTCCAATCTGGCTTACGAAAAAGGTGTCAGCCATATTGTAGATGGAGGTCACAAGCATACTGATGATCGTAGGAACCGCCAGACGGGGAATCAATTTCTCCACTGGTGTCTCTGTCATCTGCTTTCGTTTTTCTTCCTTTGACATAGCTGCCACTCTCCCCATCTTCCGTATCTTCTCCTTTTCTTCCTCTGTGTTGCAGGTATTGTCTGAACGCCCCCTTACTGCAGGACCGCACATTTACTGCACTGACTGCACGATGCGCCAGAATCCCTGCTCTTGTCTCCTTGTTCTTGTCTCCTTGCTTTTGTTATCCTGTGTACATCCACCGAAGGTTCACCAGAATCCCCTTCCCTTTGTTGTGGTACCGGAAATACAGCATGTAAAAATTACTGTATGATCCTCCGAACCGCCAATATGGTCCGATATGCCGCATTTCCCACTTTTATTCCTGTAGTCGGCGAACTGGCATGGACGATCTGGCCGTTTCCGATATAGATTCCCACATGTCCTGCATAACAGATAATGTCTCCCGGCTGGGCATCTGCATACTCTACCCCTACCCCCGCCGAACGCTGTTCCGTGGAGGTACGTGGCAGAGAAACGCCAAAGTTTTTATATACGCTTTGGACAAACCCAGAGCAATCCGCCCCGCTTGTTAAGCTGGTTCCCCCGTATACATATGGATTTCCCACAAACTGAAGGCCATAGTCTGCCACGGCTCTTCCGGCAGCCGTGCCTCCGGTGCTCTTGGTCGGCGCACTGGATTTGGCTGTACCGCTTCCAGGCCCTGCGCTGGGGCCTGAAGAAGATTTAGAAGAAGACGACCGGTTGGCCAGTTCCTGCTGCCTTCTTGCCTCTTCCTGTCTCCTGGCTTCCTCCTGCGCCCTTCGCCTCTCCTCTTCCTGCACTCGCCGGATCTGCTCGTTCTTCTGGGCTATGGTGCTGGCATAGGCGGCTGCGTCCTGTTTGGCCTTTGCATACTGCTCGTCAAAATTGGCCACCTCCCGCCGTTTCTTGGCAAGAGTCTCCTCCAGATTGCTTTGCTGGCCTTTATACTCAAGCTCCATAACTTCCATATCAGCTTTATCGTTCTCCAGTTCCTCCTGATAAGCCTGAACCTGCAACTTGGTCTCCTGGTACTCTTTTAGCATCCGACGGTCATAGTTGTAGATTTCTGTTATGTACTCGCCTTTATTTAAAAGATCTGCCATACTCTCCACCTTCAGGAGAATATCCAGATATTCTGTATCACCTTTTTCATACATATATTTGATTCGTTTCTTCATGGCCTCGTACTGCTTCTCTTCCGTGGCCTTGGCCTGATCATAGTCTTTCTGAGCCTGTTGGATCTGGAGTTCCTTATCTGCAATATCCGCTTCCAAAAGCGCAATCTCCGTCAGAATCGCTGTCAGTTCATCACTTAAGCTGGACACCTGGGCCTGAGCCGCGTTCCTCTGGGCCTCCGCCTCTTTTGCCTTCTGATTGGCCTCATCCAGCTTCTTCTGGGCATCCCGCTTCTCCTTCTCCATCTGGGATGTGCTGGTAGCCATAACCGCTGCTGGATGGGCAATGGCAATCATACCAGCCAAAAGAAGGCATATCCCCTGTTTCCATGGTATATTCAGGCAACCGGTTTTCCCCGTCCTGCCTTGTCTTTCCAATCGATCCGTGCTTTTTTGCATCTATTTCTCTCCTGTTTCTCTGTCAGTTAACCTTTCCTATATAAAAAGATAAGTCCTTTTGCGAAACTTGTCAAGTTTTACACCTGGGAAAAAATTACTTAAATATTACAATTTTATTAACAGCACAGATGCCTGGTACTTTGCAGTGTCTTTTGATATCTTTTGACGTTTTGTAATGCCTCCCAATATTTTTGTAGTGCCTTCCAATATTTTTGCGATGTCTTACAATGTTTTTGTGGTGCCTTACAATGTTTTTGTGGTGCCTTACAATACTTTGCGATGTCTTACAATGTTTTTATGTTGCCCTCCGATGCGGAAGTTCCAAAATTCAAACGGGTTTTATATCTCCCTTCTCTTTTTAGTGAAAGCGGATTGCTGCCGCCTCACATACCTGCGGAACGTGTAGCAGAGATTGAAATAGGTCTCCTCCTCTGATTCCAGATCCATCACCCAATCTTCTTCGTGATCCAGATTGGGAAAATGGGTATCTGCCTCATAAGAATAATCAATGCAGGTTACATGAACCATATGACAGTAAGGTAGAAACTGTTCGTATATCTGCTGCCCTCCCGCCACAAAAATCTCCTCTGCCCTGTATTTTTTAATCTCCTCCAGGGCCTCCTCCATGCTGTGGCATACCACTACCCCCTTCACCTTATATTCCGGGTTCCTGGACAGGACAATGGTGGTTCTTCCGTACAGCGGCTGCCCGCCTGGAAGGCTCTCCAGGGTTTTCCGCCCCATGACCACCACCTTTCCCATCGTCTCCTCCCGAAATAACTTCTGATCCGCCGGAATGCTTACCAGAAGATGACCATCCTTTCCGATGGACCAGTTTTTATCGACGGCTACAATCATATTCATCATACGGCTCTGCCTCCTTATTCCTCATGCATGTGGTAGAAATCTGTCAGAAGTTTCATTCCCTGCATAAAATCCCATCTTTCCACAGGGATCTTCTACAGTTCTTTTATATAGCCCTTCACCAGGAAACGTCATTTCGTCCTCTGCTTTTTAGGTAGAAATGATTTTATTTGGTACATAATCGTTCTGAGCATAGGCATTTTCCAAAAAATAACGGCTCCCTCTGTCCGGCGCGGCAAAGTCTACCGGAACTGTCTGTAGCATGCCCTTTCCTTCCTTTCCCTCCAGGATTCCGATGATTACTGCATCCTGTTTTTCCTTCTTACTCTTTATCAGGCCCTTATCGGTTTCCACAAAGGCCTTATCTGCCACTTCTTTGCCCGCTTTGCTCAAAAATTTCTTCGGTTCCTGTACTTTTATGGTCTCTTTATCCTTTCCGGCACACCTTTCCATCCTGTCTGATTATAACGGAATTCCTGAGAAATAGCAATGAATCCAGCGTAGTTTCTGGAATATCGTTTTATTGGCAAGTATTAAAGATCCCATGAGAACAGCGACAAAAAATGTTTAAAATTAGAAAAAGTTAGAATTTCTGCTTGCAATTTCGGAAATATCTGCTATACTAGGTTAAGTAACGACGCAGATATAGTATATCGGTAGTACATCAGCTTCCCAAGCTGAGGGGGTGGGTTCGACTCCCATTATCTGCTTTTTGTGTACTGTAAATTTATAGTAAGCTATATATCAGATGGAGCGTTTTAGTAATGCTTCATTTTTTGTTGCTCTCTTTACCTCTTCAACTCTTTAACATTCCAACCGAATTCAGAAGCCTTGTCATCTCGTTCCTTGCTATGTGAAACATTAGCTAATTGTTTTATCTGGTTTGCTGGTTGCCCTGAACCGTGATTCCATATCCCCTTCCGTGTACAACTTCCACAGGATTTACGCACAGGATTTCATTTAGTGATTTCCGTTGTCAATCTATAAAATATATGCTATACTGCTGGAAGTGTCTAATAGAACTCTATATAGGAATGATGATGGTTGACACTTCAAAAAGCAAAGGTTGGTATACTTCACTATGAATAATACATCACAAGCGGAACTGATCAGTTACAATAGAAATGGTGCCGAGATTTGCGCCAGCGCCGCCAGGATCTCCACCACCAAGGGAAATGCCCTTGAGATCTTTGAGAAGGCAAGAGACAACCCCAAAAACCAGGGGTTAATCCAGAAAGTCTTCTCCTCCGGCCATAAATCTGTTATCGAACACGCTGTCTTTACCATTGCCCTGAAAGATGTCTCCGCTTTTGTGGAACAGTTTTTTATTGAAAGCCGCCTGGCATCATTTACAGTAAAATCCAGGCGCTATGTGGATTTCAGCAATTTAGGGTACCATATTCCGTCCGGCTTAAATGGAGATGAAAAGGAACAGTACTGCAGTTACATGGATATGCTGTTTCATGCTTACCAATCCTTGCTGGACAACGGCATTCCCAAAGAGGATGCCCGTTTTCTGCTGCCCTACTCCTTCCACAGCAACTTCTACTGCACCTTGAATGCCCGTGAATTGTATCAGGTTCTGGCTGCCATCCGGCATGGCCGCGGGCGTGGAATTCCTGAATTACAGGTTCTGGCTGACCAGATTATCCAGCAAGCAGAAACGATTCTTCCCGGTGTTTTTTCGGAATTAGGGCCAACGGCTGAATCCGGTATCCAGCCGAAGAACGATACTCCTGAAATTATAGATGGCTTGTCTTTCATCACCCCGCAGGAAGCCGGAAGCATCCATCTATTAAATGCTCCTGCCAATCCGCTGGAAATCTTAAAAGCGGCCTATGCCGTCAGCCATCCTGGCTCTGCTTGCGCATTTGACCTTGACACATTGCTTCATTCAGACCGGCCAAGGGAGCTGGAGCAACTGTCCTACTCCTTTTTGATTTCCCATATGACTCTGTCCGGCATCACTCATATGGTTCGGCACCGGATGCAGTCCATTATTATCCCCCCCATCCAAACGGTTGATTATAGCAAATACATTCTTCCCGAAACGATCCGTTCAGATGCCCATGCATTGGAGCTCTATCGGCATACGCTAAAGCAGGCGATTTCCATGCGAAAGCAGATGGAACAAAATCCTGCCCTAGCCCCTTATGGTTATTACTTCGCCCTAAGCGGCAATGTGATGGATATCATGACGACGATGAATGCAAGGGAGTTAAAACATTTTATCCAGTTAAGAACCTGCAGCCGTGCCCAATGGGAAATCCGAAAAATCTCTATGGAGATGCTTAGAAAGCTGCGAGCCTTATGTCCGGAGCTCTTCAATGCCTTCGGCCCAGGCTGCTATGCAAATGGTATCTGCCCGGAAGGAAAGATGTCCTGCGGGAACATGAAGCAGGTGGTGGAATTGTTCCGCCATCTTCCCGGCTGATATCTTCCCGGCTGGTATATTCTCGGCTGGTATGGCATTGCAGATATCTTGGCCGATACAATGTTGTAGATATTTTGGGGTAAATCAGGAAACTATGTGTCAGGTTCGGAATTTCCACAGCCCCACACCTGTGTACTGTCCAGATTATATGATTGTTAGAAAAGAGGATTTCATTGATTATGGTATTTATTATGGATATTGTAAAAGGAATATTAATCGGCATCGCCAACATCATCCCTGGTGTCAGCGGAGGCACTATGGCTGTATCTTTAGGTATCTATGACAAATTGATCGCCTCCGTCTCCAATCTGCTAAAGGACTGGAAAGCCAGCTTAAAAGTACTTTTTCCCCTGGCCATCGGCTGCGGCATTGGAATCATTGGCTTCACCTATGCCATCGAATATCTCTTAAGCCATCACACCTTTATTACCTGTATGGCTTTTGTGGGCCTGATCCTGGGAGGCCTTCCAGTTCTGGTTACTTCTTTAAAAAAGGAGCTGTCCAACGCTAAACGTTCCTCTTCCTCCATCGGAATCAGCGGTATCCTGGCCTTTGTCATCTTGTTTTCCATTGCCGTATTTCTTCCTATGCTGAATTCAAAAGAAGAAGTGCTCCGAACCTTCAGCGTCACTCCCATGACCCTTATCCTTTTATTTCTCGTCGGTGTCATCGCATCCGCCACCATGGTAGTCCCCGGTGTCAGCGGCTCCCTTGTGATGATGATTCTTGGATACTATTATGGAATCATTGAGACTATCAAAAGCTTTTTAGATGCTGTGAGAGCCTTTGACATGGCAGGAATCACCCACGGATTTGCCCTCCTGTTTCCCTTTGGGATCGGCGTGCTTCTTGGGATTTTCCTTATAGCCAAGCTAATCACATTTCTGTTTAACCGATATGGCGTTCAGACTTATTGTGCGATCCTGGGACTGATTATTGCATCGCCTTTCGCGATCTTTTATAATACCGGAGTCCTTTCCAAACTCTCCTCCCTGACTGTATGGCAGGTGGGAGTTGGGATTGTATTGGCGGTGGCTTGTGGGATTGTGACTGTGAAGATGGGGGAGAAAGGGTGAGATTTAGATGCAGTTACAATCTATAATGGAGTGTAAAGAGCATTTATAAGCTATCCACTTTTTTCACTATACTATTCATCTTTTACAATATACTACTGTCATTTGGCCTTATAGCTATGTACGTGTAATGATTTTCTGAATTCAACAATCTTCTTGACTTCATCAATCACATCTGCCAGCTGTGAGCCTGTAAGTTGCTGCTCAGAATCGGATAAAGCCATTCTTGGGTTTGGATGCATTTCAATTTCAAGCCCATCGCAACCAGAAATTGCCGCTGCAAGACTCATAGGCCTGATCATTTCCTGCCGCCCTGTAGCATGGGATGGATCGACAAAAACCGGCAGATGTGTAAGACCTTTAAGTGCAACAACTGCACTCAAATCTAATGTATTCCTTGTATATGTCTCATAGGTTCTTATTCCTCGTTCGCAAAGAATGACATTCTTATTTCCACCATTTAGAATATACTCAGCGCAATTCATCCACTCTTCGATTGTCGCGTTCATTCCCCTCTTCAGAAGAACAGGTTTATCACACTTTCCAACTTCCTGCAGTAATGTAAAATTTTGCATATTTCTGGCACCTATCTGGAGAATATCTGCATATTCTGCAACCAAATAGACATCTCTAGTATCTACTACTTCTGTAATAATCGGCAAGCCATAAGCATCACCAGCTCTCCTTAGATAACTTAACCCAACTCTCCCTAGTCCCTGAAATGAATATGGTGATGTGCGCGGCTTAAATGCACCACCGCGCAGGATATTCGTGCCAGCTTCTTTTGCCAATTTTGCTGACTCCATAATCTGTTCTTCATTCTCAACACTACATGGTCCCGCAATAATTACAAACTCTTCTCCTATCGTTATGTTCCCAACCTTTATCTTTGATTGGCTCTTTTTGGACCCATCGTCATTAAGAACTGACACCAGCTGAAGTTTCTTAAGATTTATATCCATCTACAATTTCCTTCCTCTAATAAACCATTATTATCTTACTGTAATACACCATGTTTTTTGTCTTCCAGCTTCCAGCGCTCTATCCAGTAAGTTATACCAAATCAATTCTTCGGCCTTCCTCATTCGAGTAATATGCAGCATAAACTACTTTCATAACTTGGGCAGCAAGATCAAAACACCCCTCCGGCTCTCTATCCTCCAAGACAGCTCCCATAAAGTCCACAATCTCATTACAATAGCCACGCAACATTTCATCTGCAACAAACGGTTTATTCCATCCGGTAACAATTGGAAGCATCTCCGAAAGATATACCCCATTCATCCCTTCTTCATCAACCATATAGGTTTCCATCGCATCATTCATAGTAAGCCGACAGTTAATAGCTGTATCATTGGCATAAATTTCCACATAATTCTTACTTCCTCCAAGAAGGTTATCCGTAGAGATAATCGTAGCCTTGCTTCCATCTGTAAAAGTAAGAATTGCCGTTCCTGCATCTTCAACATCATGTGGTCTTGCCGCTATATGTCTGTGTTCGTGTTCATTCAGTAGCCTCGTAGCATATCCCATGTCTCCGACAACACTCTTAACTGTAACGTTATGCCCCTGCGATATACTTTCTTGCTCTTTCAGATAAAGGATTGCCCCAAGAGGGTGAACACCATTACGCATAAATATACCCCCGCCAGTTTTATTCCACTCGCCTGCAACGGCAGAGCTGGAGCCCTTTAGGCTTTCCTCACCTTTCATATACAAAATACGGCTTTTCCTTGCTCGAATAATTTCCCCAGCTTTAAGAACGGCAGGTGCATATACAAAATTTTCCGCATACATAAATCGCTTGCCTGTCTCTTTCCTGACAGCCCTAAGTTCATCCAAATCCTCCAGAAGACATTCATACATATACTTTTTAGATACTTTTTCACCGATTGGTTGCGGGTCGCAAGGGCGGCCAAAATAGCCAACTAGCGGCTTTTCACAGATCACATGTTTGCCCGCACGCATAGCTCTTGTTATTTCTTCCTTGTGAATATACGGCGGTGTGCAAATATCGATCACATCAATCTCAGGATCATCCAAAAGTTCCTCATAATTCGTAGTTCCCTTTTCAAACCCATATTTATCAACTGCCTCTTGAATTTGTTGTGGCCTTCTGGCCATTACTGTCTTCAATCGAACAGGTATATTGGATCTCTGATACCCAAATGCGTGAAGTTCTAATGCGCGTCCAGCTCCAACCACACCAACTGTAACTATATTTTTCAAACCATTTCTCCTTTATTGTATCCTGTTATCTATTTTTTTCTCAATCAGCGCTATCAAAGTCCCAACTTTCTGAAAGTCTTGGGAGTCGATTTCATTCTCTGTAAACTCAATTCCATACTCATCCTCAAGTTCCACAATAAACTGAACAAGCTTTAAGGAATCCATGTATCCTTCTTCAATAAAATTTATTTCATCTACATCAATTCCCGTTTTAAAACTGTATTCACTTTGAAGCACGTCAAGCACATAATCCCTAACCTTATTCATATTTGTCACCATTCCTTTTAACCATCCATGCCAGCTACCACTTCTGGAAGCTTCATCTTTGTCAATTTTCCTATTGAGTTTTTTGGCAGTTTATCCAAGAAAAAAATCTTATGCGGCTGCTGAAAATCAGCGAGATTTCTTGCACAGAACGTTTGAACCTGTTTCTTCGTTAGTTCCATACCTGCATTAAGCACAATCGCCAGGGCAACAACCTCTCCCAGCCGGTCATCTGCATAAGGAAATGCCGCACACTCCTTCACCCCATCAATGGACAGAATCTTGTTCTCCACATCCTGCGGATAGACATTTACGCCTCCCGTGATAATCAATTCCTTTTTTCTTCCTACATAGTAAAGATATCCATCTGCATCGACACGTCCCAAATCTCCGGTTTTGAAAAACCCATTCATCGTTGCCTTTTCCATCTTCTCAGGAAGCCCATAATAACCAGCACACTTTAATGGTGTTTTTACCGATATTTCACCAATCTCACCAAGAGGCAATTGGTTTCCTTCATCATCAAGGATCCTTATGTATACATCAGGCAACGGCCGTCCTACCGACTGTTGTTTTTCAGCAGATTCGCGGAAATTAATGCTCGTTACCGTAGAGCATTCACTTGTACCATACATTTCATGGAAGTCACAATTCAGCTTCTTGATCAGTGCGCTTCTTACATGCGGCTCAAGAAGCGCACTGGAAGAAACAATAGATCTAAGTGAGGATATCTCTGGTATAAAAGGGCTGGAAAGCAATTGTACGATCTGGCTCAGCTGGGCGGACACGGCAATCGTAAAAGTAACTTTCTGCTCTTTTACACAATTCAGCCACAGGATTGGCGTAAACCTTGGAAGAAGAACCGAAGTCGCCCCGATCAGCAACGGAAGAATCACAAGCCGTTCTGCCAGAGAATGATACAATGGTGTTGCCGCCAGAATCGTATCGTCCGGGGTTATTCCATAGAGCTTCATATGTGCCTTTGCCCGCTCCAATTTATTATTCTGAGTCAATTCAATTGGTTTTGGCTTCCCGGTTGAACCAGATGTCATAGTCAAAATAAAAGTCTCATTCCCTTTAATTCCTGAAATATCTGGCGGCGCTTCGGAGGCCTCTAAAACAGCCTGGAAATCATCTGCTCCTTCCACTTCACCATCCAAGCAAAGGTGACAACCGGTAAGATAACTAAAATTATATCCTTTTATCCCTTTATAGAATGAACGTCTTGCGATTAGATGTTTCACATTGCCAGCACGAAATGCATTATCGACCGCATCTATTGGAATTGTGGGATTGATTGGAGCAAGCCCCGCTCCTATACCAGCCGAAGCCATGATCAGAGCCACTGACTCTATACTGTTATTCATTGGTATTCCAATGATATCGCCATATTTCACACCATGATCGATCAGATAATTTGCATACTTACAGACAAGTGTTTTTAGTTCTCTGTATGACCGTTCCTCTCCATCACACCATATTGCACGTTTATCTGGATTCTCTTCACAAGCCTTTAAAAAACGCTCAAAAAGTATCACTTTCTTTTCCATCTCCTTCCATAAACAAAAACCAATTACGACGGCAAGATGTTAGGTCGATCCTGATCACCATCAGCCTTAAAAAATGTTGTTCCATCTTTTTTATAATGTGCCCAAATATCAATATTTTCTTGAACGAATGGCTCAAAATAGTTGGGGATGATATTATTAAAATCATTTCTGTCTCTAAACCCAGCCTTATTCAAATATTCATCCGGTATACCATACTCGAAAAAATCCACATATTCATAACCATATTTTTTTACCAGTAAATCGATTTCATCATAAATTCCACTTACCATTATATGGTCACCCACATAATCTACTATTCTTAAAATATATACACCATTGACAAATATCTCTCTTGTAACAAGTATTGCCCGAATCGTTTCTTCATCACATATTCCATATACATCATAATGATATATTGGATGTTTAAAATACCTGTGATCTATATACCATCCATCCTTGTGGGGTATACCCTCGACTGCTTCTAAGTCAAACTCATTGCAAAGTTCTGTAAATGTATTATACTTCTTTAAATGATGGATTGGAGCATTCCTGTCTTTTTCAGGAATCCATGGCTCATTAATCAAAGCAACCTTATACTTTTTTACATTTGGATTCAACCAATAAAATTGTTTCATCCTGACAACCTTATCACGAAAATAAACTCTTCTAATAGGAACCGTCGTCTTTGGATTAGCACCATTTCCGATATACATCCTACATCCTGTCAGGCTGTACACTCTTTTTGCTACCTCAACACCAAGAAGGCTCATATTGTTGCCTTTTTCGTTTACCATCCACATACTGCCCCATATATCACCATCTCGCTTACAAGTGCATCTTATGAATCCGAAAATTGCCTCTAAAGTAGCTGTTT
>CANDZL010000074.1:0-18667 GCA_947425205.1 uncultured Hungatella sp.
TCAGCTGCACCCAACCGGAAGAAACCCAGATACTGGTCTGCTTAGTTACCTCCGTATTAAATACACCTTGTATGCTCATGAGAGCACCGGATATCAATGCGATAAGAATACCCCACATAATTTTTTGCCTCCTTTGTTTGCTTATGGGATAGGTTGGCCTGATTTGCAAAAATTATGTAAATGGAAACAGGAATGTTTCTCTATCCCACCTACATATATTGGGAGAAAAGGAGGGGATCATGTGGAGAGAAATAGCCAGCTGATCAAACTATTTTCCCGGACAATCCGAGAGATTCTTTCGAGGCTTCCTGTGGATTTTGAGAGGGTTCAGGAGATACGCCTGCGGGTGGGGATGCCTCTTATCCTGATATTGGACAACCGGGAATATTACCTGACCCGGAATGGAGGGCTAAGTACAAAGGGAGGGGATGCCTATCTGGTGGGCAAAGAAGACATAAGGGAAACCATGGAGCATGTAAGCAGTCATTCCCTTTATGCATTTGAGGAAGAGATAAAACAGGGGTTTTTGACCATACAGGGCGGGCATCGGATCGGGATTGCAGGGAAAACAGTTTTGGATGGCCGGGGGATTCGGACTATAACCAACATATCCTTTTTAAATATCCGACTGGCCCATGAGATACTTGGATGTGCGGACAAGATTATGCCGTTTTTGTATGAACATGGACAGGTTCTCCACACCCTTCTTATCTCTCCGCCCAGGTGTGGAAAGACCACGCTGCTTCGCGATATGGTCCGTCAGCTTTCAGACGGATGGAAAGACCAGAAAGGGGTTACAGTGGGGGTGGTAGATGAGCGGTCGGAAATTGGGGCCTGTTATCAGGGGGAGCCTCAGAATCATGTGGGAATCCGGACCGATATTCTGGATTGTTGTCCAAAGGCCAAAGGCATGATGATGATGATTCGGACCATGTCTCCTACTGTAATCGCAGTGGATGAGATCGGAAGCAGGGAGGATCTGGAGGCAATGGAATATGTGATGAACTGCGGATGCAAACTGGTAGCCACGGTTCACGGGAACTCTGTGGAAGATCTAAGGCAGAAACCAGTTCTTAGCCGGTTGGTGGAGGAGCAGATGTTTGAGCGGTACATTATCCTGGACAATCATGGAAAGATCGGGCATGTGGAAGGGATCCTGGATTCTGGAAGGACAAAGTTGTATGGAGGGTGCTAGTGTTTTGACAGGGAGCGTTGGGTTATGTGGATGAAAATAATGGGAAGCATTTTGGTGATAGTCTCCTCAAGCGCGCTTGGGGTGTGGAAGGCGGAACAGTGGAAGGAACATAGAAAAGTATTGGAGCAGATCCGGAAAATGCTTCTGCTGTTGCGGGGAGAGATCCTGTATGTCCATGCTCCTTTGGAAGAAGCATTCCAGCATGTTGGGAGAAAATCGGAGGGGATGTTAGCAGAGATTTTTTGCCAGACAGCAGAACGGATACGGAAACAGGAAGGGGAGTTATTTTATGATCTGTGGAAAGAGACGGTCAGTGGCTACAGGAAGGAGATACCATTGACTGAAAAGGAATTTGAAGAGTTTCAGGCACTGGGTGAGCATCTGGGATACCTGGATCTGGGAATGCAGGAGAGGACCATTGAGCTTTATCTGGAACAGCTGGCAACAACCATTGATTCTTATCGGGAACAGGAACGACAACGGACAAAGCTGTGTACCAGCCTGGGAATTATGGGAGGGCTGTTTCTTTCGATTATAATGTGTTGAGGAGGGGGACATGGGGGTCAATCTGATTTTTCGAATCGCGGCAGTGGGAATTTTGGTCTCTGTTATCTGCCAGGTCTTGAAACACAGCGGGAGAGAGGAACAGGCGTTTTTGACCAGTCTGGCTGGACTTATCCTGGTTCTGTTCTGGATGGTGCCCTATATCTATGAGCTGTTTGAAACCATTAAAAATTTGTTTGCTTTGTAAGGGAAAAGCAGGAAGGCGCAGGTGACAGTATGACCATTGTGTCCATCGCAGTCCTGGGGCTTGCGGCTATGATGCTGGCGGTACAGCTGAAAGGGGTAAAAGGGGAGTACAGTGTATACCTGGCGGCAGGAGCAGGGCTGGTTATCTTTTTTTATGGGATTTCCAAGCTGGAGACTGTCATTGAGACGATAAAACAGGTACAAGCCTATATAAAGATCAATCATGTATATATCAATGCATTGATGAAAATGATCGGAATCACGTATATTGCAGAATTTTCTTCTGGAATCTGCAAGGATGCCGGGTATGGTTCTTTGGGAAACCAGATTGAGATTTTTGGAAAATTATCGATTTTGGCGGTCAGTATGCCGATTCTTCTGGCGCTTATGGAAATGATCCAGGGAATTTTATCATGATGTGGAAACAAATTTTGATGATCGGGATGGCAGTACTTTTTCTGGTGTGCGTGGATGTTAAAAGCGGGAGACGGATGATGTCAAGCTTCGGGGCGGAGACGGGGAAGATCCTGGATGACAGCGGGGAAACTACGTTTAAAGACGCTATGGGACAGTTTGATTTCCGTGACATCGAGGAGTTTATGAAAGGGCAGCCAGGGAATGAACTGGGGTTTCAGGAGACTATGGAGCTTCTGATAGCCGGAAAGTTCGAGACGCTGTGTGCAAGGATCTGGGAGACGTTCCAAAAAGAACTGTTTTCAGAAATCTCGGTGGGAGGAAGGCTGATAGGGCAGATTTTAGCATTGGGGATTCTGGGGGCGGTTTTTACCAATTTCTCGGATGTATTTAATGGAAGCCAAATTTCTGAGACAGGATTCTATGTCACGTATCTTTTGCTGTTTACCATACTGATAGCGGGGATTGGACAGAGCATTCAGGTAGCAACGGATGTGGTGGATGTGATCTGGCAGTTTATGAAGGTGTTGATGCCGTCTTATTTTCTGGTGGTGGCATTTGCCGGAGGCAGTGTGTCAGCAGCTGCGATGTATGAGTTTACGTTGGTGATCATTTCTGTGGGGCAGTGGCTTTTGGGGACAGTGTTGATTCCAGCGGCCAGGATCTACCTTCTTCTGGTTTTTGCCAGCAATATGGCCAAAGAGGAGGTGTTGTCGCGGCTGACGGAACTGGTGGAGAAGGCCATCGGGTGGGGAATGAAAAGCCTTGTGGGGGTGGTGTTGGGATTTCACCTGATACAGGGGATGGTGCTTCCCTATGTGGATTCTCTGAAAAATGGATCGGTTCAGAAACTGGTGGGGATGATACCGGGAATCGGACAAGGGGCTGCGGCAGTGACCCAGATGATTCTCGGGTCTGGGGTGCTGATTAAGAATACCATGGGGATGGCAGCGGTGATCGTTCTCATGGTGTTGATGGCGGTTCCGGTGATAAAGCTGACGGTATTGATGCTTCTTTATAAGTGTGTGGCGGCGCTTATGGAGCCGGTCTGCGATAAAAGGCTGGTGAAATGTGTGTCTGCGGCGGCGAAAGGGCATAGGATATTGCTGCAGATTGTGATAACGGCGGGGCTCCTTTTGGTGGTTACGGTGGCGGTGGTGTGTGCGGGGACGAATGTGACTTATTATGGAGGGTAGGGGAGGTTCATTTCGTTAGGGGGCACCTTGTCCACCTGGTCCGCCCGGGCAGGGAGTTATCGCAGGCGTTTGAACGCTTGGTGAAGATATTGGGGGCGGTTAGACGTTAGCTGGAGCAATTGTATTAAGATATGAAAGGGCTTGGAAAATGGGGGGATTGTATCAGTGGGTTGCTGGGATTTTGTGCTTTATGATTTTTGCCAGTGCGGTCAGGGCGGTACTGCCTTCTAAGAAATATGAGAAGTATATCCGGTTTTTTACGGGGATGGTTTTGATTCTGGTGGTGGTTCAGCCGGTGATGGAACCCTTTGGATTGGAGGACAGGCTGGCTCGTTATTTTGAGGCGATTGGTTTTCAGAGAGAGGCGCAGGATTTAAAGAGGGAGATTCTGGGAATTGAAAGGCAACGGCTTGAGCAGGTGATCGGGGAGTATGAAGGGGCGGTGGAGCAGGATGTGAGGATGATGGCGGAAGAGATGGGACTGGAGGTAAATCAGGCGAAGGTGGTCATTGAGCGTGATCAGGATAAGGAAAATTATGGTATGGTGACCTATGTTTATATGGCCATAGGGGATGCATGGGATCAGGGGACGGAAGCGGCGTGGGAACCGATTCAGGTTGGAACCATTGAGATTGAGCCTGTGGAAACCGGGAGCAGGGATGAGGTAAATGAGGGAGAGGAGGAAGAGGGGAAAAGGGCAGGGAAGACAGGAGATGCAGGGGGAGGGAATCCTGATACAGGGAACGTCCATTCAGAGAAACAAGGGGGACAGGACTTGGAGAAGCTTCGCAGAAAGGTGGAGGAATATTATGGGCTGGAAAGACAAGAAGTGGAAATTGAATATAAAGGGAGGCAGGGATAAATGGCTGGTCATGTTGGCATTGGGCCTGATTCTTCTGATTCTGGGATTTCCGGCTGGAAGATCTGGGAAGGATGACGGAAAGCTGGACAGCGGTTTTCAGGGACTGGGAGACAACGGATTTGGAAAGGAGCAGGGGGATGAAGAGGCCGATGGGCAGACGGAGAAGGAGGGGGAAGTTTCGGCATCTGGGAAAGCCTCTTTGACGTATGAACAGCAGTTGGAACAGCGGTTGGAACAGGTGCTAAGCCATGTGGATGGGGTGGGAGAGGTGGAGGTGATGATCGTATTGAAGTCTACAGAGGAGAAAGTCTGGAGAGTAGACAGGGATACGTCTTATTCCGTCACCCAGGAGACAGATCAAAACGGGGGGAGCCGGAAGGTGGAGAGCCAGGAGATCGGAGAAGATACCATTCTTGCCGGACAGACGGGGCAGCAGGAACCCATCCTGGAGAAAGAACTAAAGCCGGAGATAAATGGTGTTATTGTCAGTGCCCAGGGGGGAGGCAGCCCTCAGATCCAGGCGGAAATTTCTGCTGCGGTGGAAGCATTATTTGGTATTCCGTCACATAAAATAAAAGTATTAAAGCGGATAGAATAAAAAGGAGTGTCGTGCATGAAGTTCAAGAAGGACTTAAAAGGCGTCAATATGAAAAAACTGTTCCGCAGAAATCAGATTATCGTCACCACACTGGCGGTTATGATCGCAGCGGCAGGTTATTTAAACTACACAGGAAAACAGGAATTAGAGGCTGGCAATACAGCATTTGAGGCAGGGCTTACGGATATTTCGGATGAGGATATTTTGGCAGAGAATCAAAGGCTTTTAGACAGCCAGGGAACCTATGAGGAGATCATGAGCCTGGATCAGGATTTAAGCCAGATTGAGGAGGCAGAGTCGGTATCAGCGGAGGAACTTCAGTCAGTTACAGACAGCGGGGGGCAACAGTATGCCCAGGCGGAGACGGTTGCTGAGCAGGCAGGTATGGAAGCAGGCCTGGAGAATCCGGGAGAGGCGATTCTTACAAGCGGAATGAAAGTGTCCGATTACATAGCCAGTGTTCAATTAAGCAGGGAGCAGGTTCGGGCTAAAAATAAGGATACTCTTTTGAATATCATCAACAATTCCAATATTGCAGAGGAAGCCAAGCAGCAGGCCATTCAGGATATGATTGAGCTGACAGAGACTGCGGAGAAGGAAAACGCGGCGGAGACGCTTTTGATGGCAAAAGGATTTTCAGACCCGGTGGTAAGCATTTCTTCCGACAAGGTAGATGTGGTGGTCAATGCTTCTTCCATCACCGATGCCCAGCGAGCCCAGATTGAAGATGTGGTGAAGCGCAAGGCAGAGGTAGGAGCCGACAGTATCATCATTACTCTTTTAAATCTGGATGAATAGGGTTTTTAACACCGAGTTTTTGATATACCCACAAAAATACCTTTGCAAACAAGAGTATTTTTGCTATAATAGGGCTATTATAGATATGTGAGGAGGTATTTGGCGTGGAAGAGATGGAGAACAGAAATACACATAAAGTATATGAGAAAGATAAAATCGGGGAAGTACAGATCGCAGATGAGGTGGTAGCCATTATTGCAGGCCTGGCAGCTACAGAGGTGGAAGGCGTGGATTCCATGGCCGGGAATATTACCAATGAGTTGGTTGGCAAGCTGGGGATGAAGAACCTTTCTAAGGGGGTCAAAGTTGATGTGACAGAGGAGCATGTGTCTGTGGATCTGTCCCTGAACATGAAGTATGGCTACAATATCCCGGATGTATCAGAGAAGGTTCAGGAAAAGGTAAAGACTGCCATCGAGAACATGACAGGCCTGAATGTGCTGGATGTAAATATTAAGATTGCCAGTGTGAATATGGAAGACGAATAACACTGGAAGATCGTGCCGGAGGATGTCAGGAAATGCTTCGGCCCCACGGAAAAAAGTCGGAAGACGCAGCTGCTTGTTGGGTGGCTGCGCCTTTGCCGTATGATGAAATGCGGATGCCGTAACCGCTTAGAGAGATTCTGAAGCGGCTATGAATCAACCAGGAGGATGGAGTATGACCAGAAGAGAATTGCGCGAGCACTGCTTTAAGATGCTGTTTTGCGCAGATTTTTACCCGGCAGAGGAGACAAAAGAACAGCTGGAAACCTATTTTGAAGTATCCGGGGAGGACGAGACAACGCCGGAAGGAGTCTTAAGTATTCTTCATCAGGCAGTGTTTGACGAAAAGGATCGCCAATATCTGTATCAGAAGGCGCAGGCAGTGACAGACAAGCTGCCCCAGCTGGATGCCAGGATCAATGAGGTGGCACAGGGCTGGAAGACAAAGCGGATGGGAAAGGTAGATTTGACGATCCTTCGTCTTGCCCTTTTTGAGATGAATTATGATCAGGAGATACCAGAGAAGGTAGCCATCAACGAGGCAGTGGAACTGGCCAAAAAGTTCGGGCAGAAGGAGTCTCCGGCGTTTATTAACGGCGTGCTGGCGAAGTTGGTTTCCAGCCAGGAGACAAGCTGATCATGGCAAGTGTCTATTCAGTCAGCCAGGTTAATTCCTATATTAAGAATCTGTTTTCCCAGGATTTC
The DNA here is from genome assembly GCA_947425205.1 of uncultured Hungatella sp. GTDB lineage: Bacteria > Bacillota > Clostridia > Lachnospirales > Lachnospiraceae > UBA3402. Next base: position 7,004 of record CANDZL010000074.1, read on the forward strand.
CTGTTAAACCGCATTCGCGTCCGGGGAGAAGTATCCAATTGCAAATACCACACGTCGGGACATATTTATTTTACATTGAAGGATACATCCGGAACCCTGGCTGCTGTGATGTTCGCTGGCCAGAGGAGAGGGTTGGAGTTTCAGCTTAAGGAAGGGCAGCAGGTGGTGGTATCCGGAACGGTCGCTGTCTATGAGAGAGACGGCAGATATCAGCTGTATGCCAAGGAGATCAAGCGGGACGGAGTAGGAGACTTATTCGAGCGGTTTCAACGGCTTAGAAATGAGCTGGAAGATATGGGGATGTTTGCGGCGGAGTACAAGCAGCCCATTCCCAAGTATGCCAGAACCGTTGGAATCGTGACGGCCAGCACAGGCGCAGCCATACAGGATATTATGAACATTTCCGCCAGAAGAAACCCTTATGTGCAGCTGATCCTGTATCCGGCATTGGTGCAGGGAGAGAATGCCAAATACAGCATTGTGAAGGGAATTGAGACGCTGGATGCCATGGGATTGGATGTGATGATCGTGGGAAGAGGCGGCGGTTCCATCGAAGATCTGTGGGCATTTAACGAGGAGATGGTAGCTCGTGCTATTTTTGACTGTCAGACTCCGGTGATCTCTGCCGTGGGACATGAGACCGATGTGACCATTGCAGATTATGTGGCAGACCTGCGGGCGCCTACCCCTTCGGCGGCGGCGGAACTGGCGGTGTTTGATTATAAGCAGTTTGAGGACAGGCTTCAGGTGATCCGGGAGGCTCTTACCAGAGGGATGGGAAGAAGCCTGGAGCGGAAGAAGTACCAGGTGGAGCAGTGCAGGCTTAAGCTTCTGATGCACCATCCGGAACAGCAGATGAACGAGTATCGGCAGCGTCTGGCTGATATGGAAGAACAGATGAGGGCATTGACAGACAGACGGCTTCTGGACAGAAAACACCAGCTGGCCCTGCTTAGCGGACGGCTTCACGGATTGTCTCCACTAGAAAAGTTAAGCAGAGGCTTTGGATTTGTGACAGACAAAGGGGGATCCAGGGTGGAGTCGGTTGACAACCTGGCAGAAGGAGAAACTCTGGATATCCGTTTTAGAGACGGAAAGGTGAAGACCAGGATCTTGGCGGTGGCTCGTGGGGCCCTGGACGAATCGTTTAAGGATCATGGACAGGGTGGTAAAAATACGGATTCGGTAGCGGATGGCCAGAGGCCAGGCAGAAAGATGGTGGATGGACTTGAAAGACTATGAGAATATGGAAATGACGGAAGCGATGGATGAACTGGACGGCCAGGATCTTGACGGAGAACAGAATGATCGGTCCATTGAGAGGACACTTGAGGAGTTGGAGTCTGTCATTGAGAAGATGGAGGACAGGAACTGTTCTCTGGAAGACACCTTTGCCCTCTATGAATCGGGTATGAAGATGGTCAAGACGTGCAGTGAGAAGATAGAAAAAGTGGAAAAAAAGATTCAGATTTTGTCGGAGGAAGGACAGAATGAAGAATTCTAAAGAACTTCTGAAACAATATACACAAGAAGTGGAACAGGTGATTGAGGGCTATCTGCCCAGGGAAGAGGGACAGCTTAAACATCTGGCAGCCGCTATGAATTACAGCATGAAGGCAGGAGGCAAACGCTTAAGGCCGCTTTTTATGAGGGAAGTGTATCGAATGTTTGGAGGCTGTGGACAGGAAATCCAGCCGTTTATGGCAGCCATAGAGATGATACATACCTTTTCCCTGGTTCACGATGACCTTCCCTGCATAGACAATGACAGACTTCGCAGGGGGCGTGACACCACCTGGGTGAAATTTGGCGAGGATTTAGCAGTTCTGGCAGGGGATGGCTTGTATGGATATGCCTTTGAGACTGCGTCCAAAGCACTGGTATATACAGAGAATGTGGAGGCGGCAGGCCGGTGCATCGGGCTTTTGGCAGCCAAGTCAGGTATGTACGGCATGATCGGCGGGGAGACGGTGGATGTGGAACTGACCGGAAAGCCTATGACAAAGGAACAGCTGGATTTCGTCTACCGGTTAAAGACAGGAGCCTTGCTGGAAGTGTCCATGATGATCGGAGCGATTCTGGCCGGTGCCGACGAGAGCCAGGTAAAGGTTGTGGAGAGAATGGCCTCCTGCGTCGGGATGGCCTTTCAGATCCAGGATGATATTCTGGATCTGACCAGCAGCCAGGAGGCGTTAGGCAAACCGGTACTCAGCGATGAGAAGAATCATAAGACAACCTTCGTTACCTTGTATGGGATGGATGAGGCGAGACAGGCTGTTGAGCGGTTGTCACGGGAGGCGGTGGAAGCACTGGAAAGCCTTCCGGGGGATCATGGGTTTGTGAAGGAACTGATCATGATGCTGGTAACGAGAGAGCGGTAAGGGATGGATGGAGGTAGCAGGCCATATTATTTCAGATAGCCTGATTATGGCGGATTTCGGATGCTTTTTGAATTGTGAGAGCATGCAGAAACCGAGCAATTCATGGTATCCCAGCATCATGACATCGGTATCAGAGCAGTTACAAAACTTGGCAGATAGGAAAAGGTGCTATGTTAGAGAGGATAAATGGGCCTTGGGACATTAAGGCCTTGAATCAGAAGGAACTGGAGGAACTGGCTCAGGAAATCAGAGATTTTCTCATCGAGAAGATCAGTGCCACAGGAGGACACCTAGCATCCAACTTAGGGGTGGTGGAACTGACTATGGCAATCTATAAGATTTTTGACCTTCCAAAGGATAAGATTATCTGGGACGTAGGGCATCAGGCATATACCCACAAGATTTTAAGTGGTAGAAAGGATGCCTTTGATGAACTTCGCCAATTTGGCGGGATCAGTGGATTTCCCAAGACAAAGGAAAGTCCCTGCGACGCTTTTAACACCGGGCACAGTTCCACCTCCATCTCGGCAGGACTGGGGATGGCCCTGGCAAGGGATTTACAGGGGGAAGACTATTATGTAGCGTCTATTATCGGGGACGGGGCCTTAACCGGAGGGATGGCCTACGAGGCGCTTAACAATGCCGCCAGGATAGAGCGGAATTTTATCATCATATTAAATGACAACGAGATGTCCATCTCCGAAAATGTAGGAGGAATGTCCAAGTATTTAAGCGGGATTCGAACGGGAGACGGATACAATGATTTTAAAAAAAATGTGACAAACGTATTGGAAAAGATCCCGGTGGCCGGTCCCAAGATCATAGACAAGATCAGCCGGACCAAACAGGGGATCAAGCAGCTTTTGATTCCTGGAATGTTGTTTGAGAATATGGGCATCACCTATTTAGGGCCAGTAGACGGCCACGACTTAAAACAGTTGTGCAGGGTTCTAAGGGAGGCAAAGCGGCTGAATCATGCTGTCCTGGTTCACGTATTGACAAAAAAGGGGAAAGGCTATGCCCCGGCAGAGCGATATCCAGACCGATTTCATGGAGTGGAACCCTTCGATATCAAAACAGGAAAGCCTAAAGGGGAGAAGATCTATCCTTCCTACACGGAGATTTTTTCCAAAGAATTGTGCCACCTGGCCCAGAAGGACGAACGGATCGTGGCAGTCACGGCAGCTATGCCTGACGGGACGGGATTAAACCGGTTTCAGAAATTGTACCCGGAGCGCTTCTTTGATGTGGGAATCGCCGAACAGCATGGAGTGACCAGTGCGGCGGGGATGGCGGCGGCTGGCCTTAAGCCGGTGGTGGCGGTGTATTCCTCATTTCTGCAGAGGGGATATGACCAGATTGTCCATGACGTGTGCCTACAGAACCTTCCGGTGGTGTTTGCCGTTGACCGTGCAGGGCTGGTGGGAAGCGACGGAGAGACCCATCAGGGAATCTTTGACCTGTCCTATCTGACCTCCATTCCCAATATGAGCGTTCTGGCGCCTAAGAACCTGTGGGAACTGCGCCGGGATATGGAATTTGCCCTTCAGTATGACGGGCCGATCGCCATTCGGTATCCAAGAGGAAAGGCTTACCGGGGGTTAAAGGAGTTCAATGCGCCTATTGAATATGGAAAAGGCGAGATCTTATATCAGGGAAGGGGGCTTGCGCTGCTGGCAGTAGGAAGCATGGTAAGCACAGCGGAACATATCCGTGACAAGCTGAATGCGGAAGGCAAGAATGTAACGCTAGTAAACGGGCGTTTTATTAAACCCATTGATTTTGATCTGGTCGGGCGCCTGGCAGAGACTCATGACCATCTGGTGACCCTGGAGGAGAACGTGCTTCAGGGAGGATTTGGGCTGCAGGTGACAGCCTATGTGCATGAACATTATCCTGAGGTGAAGGTGTTAAATATCGCTTTGCCAGATGCATATGTGGAACATGGCAATGTGTCTCTTCTGAGGGAGGCGCTGGGGATAGACAGTGATTCCATTATCCGCAGAATGAGGGAAAATGGATTTGCGGATGACATAGAAAGAGGAATTGGATGAAAGAACGGCTGGATATACTTTTGGTGAAGCAAAATCTGGCACCGTCCAGGGAAAAAGCCAAAGCGGTCATTATGGCTGGGATCGTCTATGTGGACGGCCAGAAGGAGGATAAGGCGGGAACCTTGTTTGAGGATACGTCTTCTATTGAAGTTCGAGGCAGCACGCTTCCTTATGTAAGCCGGGGAGGGCTGAAACTGGAAAAAGCCATGACTCATTTCGGGCTTTCCCTGAAAGGTAAGATTTGTATGGATGTGGGGGCTTCCACCGGAGGCTTTACGGATTGCATGTTGCAGAATGGGGCGGTAAAGGTCTATGCTGTGGATGTGGGACATGGACAGCTGGCCTGGAAACTGCGAAACGATGCGCGGGTGGTCTGTATGGAGAAGACCAATATCCGGTATGTGACAGAGGCGGATGTACCGGACAGGATTTCATTTGCATCCATTGACGTGTCCTTTATCTCCTTGATCAAGGTCTTGGAGCCAGTCAAAAAACTGCTGACACAAGACGGGCAGATCGTGTGTCTGATTAAGCCTCAGTTTGAGGCCGGCAGGGAAAAGGTGGGGAAGAAGGGGGTTGTCAGGGAGAAAGAAACCCATGTGGAAGTGATCGAAGCGGTGGTTGCTTATGGCAGAGGGATTGGGTTTGGGATCCTGAATCTGGAATTTTCTCCCATCAAGGGGCCGGAAGGCAATATTGAATATCTTTTGTATCTGCAGAACAGTCCAAAAGAGGGGCAAGATCAGCAGGTGGAGGTAAAAGCGGTGGTGGATCAGGCCCATACATGTCTGGCGTAGAAAGGGAGCGGGATTGTTTAGGAATTCATGCAATGTAGGATTGGTGTGGGGAGCACTTGCGGGATTTCCATAGATGGTGTAGGAGAGAGAATACGATGGAATGCTTTTACTTGATCTTGAATCCTCAGAAGGCCGGAGCAGTGGAGATGGCTGGAAAAATCAGGGATTATCTCCATGGGTGCGGCTGCCGGTGCCTGATTCAAGGGGAGGAAGAGAGGCAGGAAGAAACATGTGCCAGGACAGAGCCTGTGGGACAGAGTGAGGTAGGAATGAAAAGAGACATGGCCGAGCCTGGGAGGCAGGAGGAGACAGTAGGGAGATGGGAAGGCTTCGGCAGGAAAGAAGGATATCGGTATACGGATGCCTGCCAGGTTCCGGAGGACACCCACTGTGTGATCACCCTGGGAGGGGATGGTACCTTGATTCAGGCGGCCAGGGATCTGGCCGGGCGGAGGATTCCTATGCTGGGAGTGAACCTGGGAAATCTGGGATATTTGACCCAGGTTGGACGGCAGGAGGAGATGGCAGGGCTTCTGGATGACCTGATTGGGGATCAGTATCGGCTGGAGCGGCGGATGATGTTAAAGGGTACAGTGCTTCGCCAGGGAACTGTGATAAAGGAAGATCTGGCGTTAAACGAAGTGGTGATTGCCCGAAGAGAGATGCTGCGGCTTTTGAAGCTGCGGGTTTATGTCAATGGAGAAGCTCTCCATCAGTATCAGGCGGATGGCATGATTGTTGCGACGCCTACAGGCTCTACGGCTTATAACTTGTCAGCAGGTGGGCCCATTGTGGAGCCCACAGCCAGCATGACGATCCTTACACCTATCTGTTCCCATGCGCTGAATGGGAGGAGTATCGTGCTGTCAGCGGAAGACCGGATCGAGATTGAGGTGCTGGGACATGCAGAGGAGGGGCAGGCTGCTGTGTTTGACGGAGATACCTTTGTCCATCTGAAGGTGGGGGACAGACTGCGGATTGAGCGGTCTGAAACTGAGACGATTCTGGTGAAATTAAGGGCGGTTTCCTTTTTGGATAATCTTCGCAGCAAACTGGCTGGGATTTAAGAACCAGCGCTCTGAACATGGGAAAAAGGGCCGGAGGGAATGGAAACTACAGGGAACGTAAGGCAAAAGTGAGGTTATAGACAGTGAAAGTTGAGCGGCACAGCAAGATTGTAGAATTGATAGGAAAGTATGAGATCGAGACCCAGGAGGAACTGGCGGACTACTTAAACAAAGCAGGCTACCAGGTGACTCAGGCCACGGTTTCCAGGGATATCCGGGAACTGCGGCTGTCTAAGGTTCAGGCAGAAAATGGAAAGCAGCGCTATGTAGTGGTCCAGAATTCAAGATCATTCAGCGATAAATATATTCGTGTCCTCAAGGACGGTTTTGTGTCTATGGACATGGCCCAGAACATTCTGGTGATCAAGACAGGAACCGGTATGGCTATGGCGGTGGCCGCGGCTTTGGATGCCATTCATTTTCATGAAATTGTAGGGTGCATTGCCGGGGATGATACCATCATGTGCGCGGCCCGCAGTGTGGATGACACCATTCTGGTGATGGATAAGATTCGCAAATTGATGGAAGATTAATATATATTCGTACAGAAAGGAGGGATTCGGATGCTTTTGGATCTGCAGGTAAAAAACCTGGCGTTGATTGAGAAGGCGGCAGTTTCATTTTCGGAGGGCTTAAATATTCTTACAGGGGAGACTGGTGCAGGCAAATCCATCATCATCGGCTCAGTGAATATGGCGCTGGGGGGGAAAGTGCCCAAGGATATGATACGCAAAGGGGCGGATTACGCGCTGGTGGAACTGGTTTTTTCCGTGGAGGAAGAGGAGAAGAAAAAGAGGCTGAAGGAACTGGAAGTGGATCTTCCAGAGGATGGCACTTTGATTATCTCCAAAAAGATTATGCCTTCCCGAAGCGTCAGCAAGGTAAATGATGAGACAGTGACAGCCGGGCGGCTGAAAGAGATCACCAGCCTTTTAATGGATATCCATGGTCAGCATGAGCATCAGTCTCTGCTGTATAAGTCAAAGCATCTTCAGATTCTGGATAGTTATGTCAAATCCCAAAGCATGCAGTTAAAAGAGACGGTTTCCCATACATATCACAGGTACCAGGAACTTCTGGAAAAATTGGAGGAGATGAACCTGGACAAAGAGAGCCGGATACGGGAAGCAGATTTTCTGCGCTATGAGATCCAGGAGTTGGAGAATGGGGATTTAAAGGAAGGAGAGGAGGAGGAATTGGCGGTTCAGTATCGCCGTCTGGTTAATGCGCAGAAGATCATGGAAAGCCTGTCTATGGCGTATCAGGCCATAGACGGGGAGCAGATCGGCCTGGCCCTCAAAAGCGTGACACAGGCATCAGAGTACGATGAGTCCCTGTCTGGAATCCGGGATCAGCTGTTTGACGCGGAGGCGATTCTGAGTGATGTATCCCACGATATCACCGGATATATGGATGAATTTTCGTTTGATGAGGAGACATTTAAAAAGATCGAACAGCGTTTGGATGTGATTCACAATCTGCAGGCAAAGTATGGCGGCACCATCGAAGAGATCCGAGAGCAGCTGGATAAGAAACGGGCCCGACTGGATGAACTTGACAATTTTGACCTGGTTAAGCAGAATGTGGAAAAAGAGTTTCAGACTGTGGGGAATACATTGGAGACATTGTGCCAACAATTATCTGATGTAAGGAAAAAGGCGGCCAGGATTTTGACAAAAAAGATCCGCCAGGGCCTGGAGGATCTGAATTTTATAGATGTTCAGTTTGAGATGGAATTTACCAGGCTGAAACAGTATACAGCTAATGGTTTTGACGAGGCGGAATTTGTGATCTCCACCAATCCGGGACTTCCTATGCGTCCTTTGAAGGATGTGGCTTCCGGCGGAGAATTGTCCAGGATCATGCTGGCCATCAAGGCAGTGCTTGCGGATACGGATGATATTCCTTCCCTGATTTTTGATGAGATTGACACAGGAATCAGTGGGCGGACCGCCCAGATGGTCTCGGAGAAGATGGCTTACATAGCCAGAAACCATCAGGTTATCTGCATTACCCACCTTCCCCAGATTGCAGCTATGGCGGATGCCCATTTTGAGATCGCCAAAGCGGCAGCAGGAGGAAATACCACCACCACCATCCGGCAGTTAAACCATGAAGAGATGGTGACGGAACTGGCCAGGCTTTTAGGCGGGGCCAGGATCACAGATGCAGTGTTGGACAATGCCAGAGAGATGAAGGAACTGGCGCAGCAGAAGAAGGCGGAGTGGTAACGGTTCCTATGGCTTCTGAACAGCCACTTCCAATGCTACAGACAGCGGTAAACCAAAATAGCTATGGCCACTCCGATGATGCTGGCCATAGTTATTTTTATGGAAAGGCCAAAGGTGATGACTAAGATCCCCAGATTCAGGATCAGGGGATTGTCAAGGCCGAAGGACTGGCCGAAATTTAACCAGGACAGCCAGGGAATACCGGCGGCCATATTGCCGAAGAAACCGCCTAACACGATGCCTGTCAACAGAAGCAATAATAAGACCCAGAAATTTTTGTTTCTCATATGATGTAGTATCCTTTATATTGATTGATGTAATGTATGTTAAATGCAACACAATAACAATTTTAGTTTAGCATAACAAGAAAAAGTTAACAACTAAAAAATAACAGAGTGTTTTTAAATATCATGGCACATACTATAGCTATACGGCGAGATATGGAAATGTCAAAGGATCAGGAGGTGTGTGTCATGATAAAAAGACGCGGATACCGAAAAGGGCTAATGTGGGTCTTTTGGATCGGTGTTTTGTTTACAATAGGGTTTACTTACTACTATATGGAACGAGTGATACCGGACAGACTGAGTATTGTGCTGAATCAGGAGGAAACATTACATTTCTCTCTGCCTGTCCGTGTCACCCTTCAGAGTGACAGCGAGGAAGTGGTGCTGGGCAATGGATCCGACATTCCGGCGGATCAGATTACCATCTCCCAGAATCAGGCTTTCAGCTTATATGGAAAGACCCAGGGAAGCTATCAGATCGGCTTGGATCTGTTCGGTATCTTCCGGCTGAAAGAGATTCAGGTGGATGTGGTAGATACCACCTATGCCATTCCCTGCGGCGCTCCTGTTGGTATTTACTTAAAATCAGACGGCGTTATGGTAATCGGTACCGGTGAGTTGGTGGGACAGGACGGAATGCCTGTGGAGCCCGCAGCAGGAATACTAAAATCCGGCGATTATATTGAAACCATCAATGGGCAGCCGTTGGAAACAAAAGAGGAATTGGCTCAGGCGGTGGGGGCCTTGGACGGCCAGGAGGCGGTTCTCACCATCCGAAGAGGCGATAGCCAGATGGAGGTGGCGATTCAGCCTACGGTTACTCAGGATGGGGAAAGCAAGCTTGGTGTGTGGGTTCGCAGCGACACCCAGGGAATCGGTACCATGACCTATCTGGATCTAAACGGAAAATTCGGGGCCCTGGGGCATGGGATCAGCGACAGCGATACGGGTGAGATTGTGGAGATCTCGGAAGGCAATTTGTACGATACGGAGATTGTAGGAATCGAACGGGGAAGCACCGGGAATCCTGGGGTCATGTCAGGCGTGATCTACTATGGTCCCGGCTCCCAGCTGGGAGAGATCAGTTCCAACACGGGAGAGGGGATTTTCGGTTCTGTCAATGAGCGCTTTATCAAAAATACCACCGCACAGCCAATGCAGATTGGCTTTCGCCAGGAAGTAGAAAAAGGAAAAGCTTATTTAAGAAGCGGAGTATCCGGAGAGATTAAGGATTATGAGATCGAGATATTGAAGGTAGACTACTCTACATCCCACACGAACAAAAGCCTGGTCATCCAGGTCACCGACCCGGAACTGTTGAATCTGACCGGAGGAATCGTCCAGGGAATGAGCGGAAGCCCGATTATACAGAACGACAAGCTGGTCGGAGCCGTCACCCATGTTTTCGTACAGGACAGTACGAGAGGGTATGGAATATTTATTGAAAACATGCTCCAGCATTGAGCCGGGCAGGGCAGAAGCAACAAAAAGGCGACGCAAGCTTGCTTGCACGAGCCTTTTTGTTGTTTCTGCCCTATGGGGCGAAAGCCCCACAACCGATGGTGCCCGCAGGGTGCCAGCGGTTGCCCCCCGGCGGAGTAGAAAGCAGTTCTACCTGTTCCTCTTTTTACCAGTCTAGAGAAGTTGGGACAGCAGGTCTTCGAAACTTTTCATTCTTATTATGAGAAGTAGCTTTCATGGAATTTTAGAGGGGCATTTTGAAGGGTAATTCTTAGTTGTGCAGACATAAACGATATGATATCATTGTGTATATTATGTTTAACTATACTGTAACGAAATAATTTCATACCGGAAAAAGGGAAAGAAGGTGATGCTTTATGACGATAGAAGAAATCATGTCCGGCGAATCTGAATATCTCGAATTCAAGCAGATGGTGCCAGAAAAGAGCGAAACTTATATGAAGACAGTAGTCGCATTTGCAAACGGCAGCGGAGGCAGGATTATATTTGGTGTGGAAAATGGGACACTATTTCGGTTTCCTGATAAAATGCGAATTGGTAAAAGTACGGATAAATGGATAGAAAGTACGGAAAAGCATGGGAAAGTACGGATAAAAAGTACGGATAAATCGACTAAAAATCGTAAAAAGATAATTCAATATATAGAGAAAAAAGGTACAATAGCAAACCGAGAAGTCCAGAATCTACTGAATGTGAAAGATTCTCGTGCCCTGAAGATTCTGAGGGAAATGGTCGAGGCTGGAATACTGAAAAAAGAAGGGAAATTGCGAGGAAGCTGTTACAAATTGAAATAATCTGTCAAAATATGTTATCTTTTCCTTGACACACTCGTGAGTGGCTGCCCCTGGCAGAGTAGCAAGCCCATAATAAGCCCATTATTGAAGAGTTCGAAAATGGATTCAGAGTCGTGCTTTTTGGGAAAACAGTGAATAAAACTCAGAACATAAGAAAGAAATCAGATACTATTGTCATCGGAGCTGGCACCAATGACACCAAAACTGGCACCGATGGCACTAAAACTGGCATCAATGATACTAAAGTAGGCGCTAATGGTACTAAAAACAGCACTAAAGGGTGAAATCAGATAGAAGAGTTATGATAGCAACAGAAGATACTAGTACTGCCCTTGCGGAAGAATGAAAACCAGTTCAGAGTTCACTGGCCGTATTGGGGGAAATAATAATGGTGCCATCAGATATGATGTGAGCGAAAGTCCGATTATACAGAATGGGAAGCTGGTTGCCTTTTGAAACCGCTTTATAAGGTTGTAAATGAGCTGCGATAAATCAATTTATGCGATTGAATATTGTAGCTCTTTTAATTTGCATTTAGAAAAATCATAATTTTTGTAACGAATTAAAAATT
>CANDZL010000075.1:0-18082 GCA_947425205.1 uncultured Hungatella sp.
AAGGAGGATCTTCCAGATGCTGGCATCAATAAATCCGATACTGGGCAGTATGGTAGACAGATACTGGGAAACCGTGGATACCATCATGCTCATTCCAAGGATCAGCATCAGATCCAGATAGGTGGTTTTCTCCTGGGTCTTTGTGCTTTCGCCTAATTTGCTGCAGATTTTTTCGATAGGCCCCACATCGGTCTTGGTCCACCCGTTAAACCTGGCCGCAAATCCGCCGATGGCAACCAGGAACATGATTAACAGGGAATAATTGATATTGCCCATGAGAAGGGTATAGGTCATAGACTCATCGCTTACCCCCAGCGCGCTTTTCACTGCCAGAAAGTTCTGGGTTCCTCCCATCCACCCTGCTGCCATAGCTGAGAACGCAAGATGGGTATCGCTCTCGAAGAACCCTCTAAATATCAGGAAAGAAAGGACAAAGCCCACTGCAATGGAAAAGGTTGCCAAGAAAAATGTAAGTGTCAGCCTGGGCCCAAGTTTCACAATCTCCTTTAAGTTGCACCGAAGGCACATGAGAAAGATCATGACAGGAACCAGATTGTTGATAAATGCAGAGCGGGTGTTGGCCACGCTCTCATTCATCTCCCATACGCCGCAGGTATACATGACCATGGCCCCGATATAGATCATGATCACAGGAGGTATGAATTTGTAAAATGAAAACTGGTACTTATTGGTTACAACCAGCACAACCGCTGTAAAAAACAGCACAAATGATATAAAGCCAAAACCTGTTTGAATCATAGCGATTACCTCTCCTTCGTTCATTGTCCGCCTGGCTTTCAATGCCATTGTGTCATACTGGGACCGCATTATATTCTGGCTGCCAGCGGATTGATGTCAGTTACATGTTTTCTTATATTTCTGTATGGAATGACCCTTCTCTCCCTCCCTTCTGCCTGTTTTTTATCTATGCATCATCCCCGTACATTCCTGTCTGTCGTGTATCCCCTTGTTCACTGAGAATATGATACCGGATGTTCTATCCTGTCTTCAGTAGCTTTTACCACAAACCGAAAAAAATGCTATTCTCCGATCATTATTTTTATTATTTCTTCATTGGTCTGCCTCATTCCCTGCTTTCCCAAACGCCCCACGTTGAGAAGGGTTTTCTCCACCCCTTTTGTCACGATGCCGTCTCCCCCATAAAACTGCTGTCCCTGGCTGTACATATGGTATCCTAAAATCCCTGCGTCCACTGCCAGGGCGATCTTGCCTGCACAGGATGCCTTGGCTCCGTCGCAGACCATACCGGAGGCGATGGCAAGGGCATTGACCACCGTATGAACCACTTCCTCAAATCCGCCTCCACACAGATAGGCGATCCCCGCTCCGGCCCCTGCTCCGGCGCTGACGGCTCCGCAGTATGCAGACAGCCGGCCAATGGGCGTCTTCTGATGAATCGTGGTCAGATTGGAAAGGGCAAGAGCCCTGTACCGTTTCTCTTCCTCTGCCCCTGTCGCCTCTGCATATACCAATACCGGAACCGATGACGTGATTCCCTGATTTCCGCTTCCGGAATTGATGATAACCGGCAATTCGCACCCATTCATCCTGGCATCCGATCCTGCTGCCGCCATAGCCCTGGCTCTGGTATGTACATCATTGGCCTGTGTGTTTAAAAGAACCGACCCGATGTTGGCCCCATAGTCGCCTCGCAGCCCTTCCTGGGCAATTGCCCAATTATACTGAATCTGTGGATCCAGGATATCTTTTATGTCCTCCACCGAAACCGTGTTGATAAAATCCCAGATTCCTTCCATACTAAGTAGCTTTCTGTCCGTCAAGCCCTTTCCCTCATCCCAGCGCCCTCCAGCCTCCTTTAAGATCCTGCCGTCTTTCTCAATCAGGACCACATTGGTATGGTAACCTGCAATTCGTACCTTAGCGTATGAATGGTCCCTGTAGAGCGTAATGACAAGATCAAAAATGACCCCCTGATCCACATGCTCCACAACAATCTGTGCATGCTCCATAAATTTCTTCATCTGTATGATCTGCTCCTTGGTCGTCCCGGAAATCACCTCCAGGCCTTTGGATGCGTCCCCCGCGATGACTCCAGCAGCAGCCGCTGCAGGGATTCCTCTCTGGTGATCCGTATTGGGCACAATCACTGATTTCACGTTCTTGATGATGCTTCCGCTGGCTTGTACCACCACCCGGTCCGGTATCTTCCCCAGGGTTTCCCTGGCGATGGCTGCCCCATATGCAATGGCAATGGGTTCCGTACATCCCATGGCCGGAACCAGTTCCTCCTTCAAAATCTGAATGTACGCCTGATACCGGATGTCTGTTTTCTCCATAGTCTTTTCCCTTCCTTTTTTACATAGTATATCCTTTTCTCTCTCACCCCTTCAGTAGCCTTTGCCACAATTACAGGCTTTTGCGGAATAAATTGACTTTTTTATGTGCATCGCTTATGATAAGAGCAATCTGAAAGAAACATATAAAAACACACTGCTATTTTTCTGAAGGGAAGGTTGCTATGGAAACATTGAGGATTGCTTTATGCGAGGATGACCCAGATGAGCGCCAGTACCTGCTCTCCCTGATCCAGTCATGCGCTGTTGCCGCCCAGGTTTCTATGTTTGAAAATGGAGATGCGTTTTTAACTGGTTATCAGGCCGACCAGTTTGATCTGATCCTTATGGATATCTATATGAGTGGCATCTCCGGCGTGGATGTGGTAAGGCAGATACGGATATCAGAAAAGCAGGTGCCCATCGCTTTTGTCACTTCCAGCCAGGATTATGCACTGGATGGTTACCGCCTGCATGTATCCAGATATTTGGAAAAGCCAGTATCCCGGGAAGCCATGGAAGAACTGCTTCTGTTTGCCAAAGAACAGTTGTCCCAACAACCAGGCATCACCCTGTTATCCTATGGGAAGCCCCTTATCATCCCTGTCCGGAATCTTTCATACATCGAACAGAACGCCCACTATCTGATGTTTTATCTCTCTGGCGGACAGATGATAAAGAGTAAAGGAAAGCTGGATGATCTCATGCCCCAGCTGGATGATCCTTCCTTTTTCCGCTGCCACAAAAGTTATCTTGTCAATCTGGCATATGTTACGGGAATCGATCAGGAAATGATGGTATTTTACATGAAAGAAGGGAACACTGTTTACATCCGGCGGGACTTGTTTAAAAAGGCAAAGAATGCTTGGGAATTATGGCTTTATAACATGGCACGAAAAAAAGGAGCCTCGCAAAACGAAGCTCCATAAGTGGTTTTTGTCATTCCTTCCATCTGCCGTTTTCATCTACTTCATATCCGTCCAGGGTTTTTTCGCTCTGGTACATGGCACCGTAAGGCCTGCTGCCTTTTGTCCCGTTATACTTCCAGGCTCCGGACTCCTTATCGTATGTCCAAACCGGTTCTGAACCCACAGGATTCATAAAATACCATTTTCCGTCTATCTGATGCCAGCCAATCATCATCTGGCCTCCTAAGGGATGTAAATAGTACCAAAATCCATCCTGGCTATCCTGATACCATCCCTTATGCATCCCTCTTTTACTGTCTATATAATACCATTGGCCGGTTCTGCCATCCAATACCCACCCCTCTTTCCGATACCCATTCTCACCAAAGGCCCACCATGCGCTCCCTATATAGGCCCAGGCAATATTCTCTCCCGCATTTTGGCTTCCCGTTTCCACTGTCCTGCCACGCTCCCAGGTTCCATCCCCATGCCGGTAGCGCCATCCCTTTCCATCAAATATCCAGGAGCCGGAAGCCCCGCTGTCAGAATCCGAAGATTTCGCATACCGGTGGCTGCCATCTGTCCCGTTTCCGTCATCTGGTGTCTCCGGTTTTTCTTCACTGCCTGGTTTGTCTCCTCCATCTGGAGTTCCTGGTTTCTCCCCACCACCTGGTTTATCTCCTCCATCTGGAGTTCCCGGTTTCTCTCCACTGCCTGGTTTGTTCCCCTCATTCTGGCTGTCAGACACCTTTGTAAAAGAAGCGAAAGCTACAGAACTGTCCTTCAAACCCGTTTTCACTCCAACAGCCTTCACCGTCATGGTTTCTGTAATCGTAAATATTCCCGTATACCGCGTGCTGCCTGTGGTGGGCGTGCTTCCGTCTGTGGTATAATAAATATCCGCCCCGTTTGTACCGCAACTGATGGATATCCTCTGCTCTGCCTGAAACGAACCGCCGCCAGGTACAATCACCGGTGTCTCTACGCTTTCTTCCGAAGGAACCGGCTTATCCTCTTCCTCAAAGACAGCTGTAACATTCCGATCCCCTGATACGGTAAACGTATAGGATTCCTGTGTACCCACCTCCGCACCGTTCTCCATCCATACAACAAACCCATATCCCTTATTCGGATTTGCTGTAAGGGTAACCGACTCCTTTTCCCCGTAGATACCACCGCCGGTTACCCTGCCGCCTTCATGGGGATCGGCCTTCACAGAGATCAAAAACCTGCGATCTGGAAGCAGTACTTTTCCTGTCCCCTGTCCGGTTTTGATAACCTCTCCCTGAACAGACAGATAATCCTCAAGGGTATTCCCGTCGATTCCCTGCGTAGCATCTAATGTAACGCCGTCTGGAATCTTCAAAGCTGCCTCCGGAGAGATCACCAGCTTCACCGGCTGTCCCTTCTGAGACGGATGGCTGTCCGGCCCCAGGGTCAGACTTTTGCGAAGCTCTGCATCTCCGTAAACAGTCCACACCCTCTCCTTATCCGTATCTGTCCGTACCATGGCATTAAGCTTTGCCTCCCCGGTTAAGTTCACGGAAGGAACCGATGCATCCACCTCTCCTGTTGCTGTTACCACGGCGGAATTCTCCACAGACAGCCCTTTCCCGGTATCCGGTATATAAATGCCCAGACTGGCCCCGCTGTTAACCTCCAGCTTTGCGCCTCCCAGGACAGTAAGTCTCTCACACGCATAAATCCCGAAATTATCCGTCTGCAGCCTTACCATGTTTTCTTCCTGCTCCTCAGAGCTGCTGATGTAAATATTTTTAGCGAAAAGGCCATACCCCTCTCCTTCTACTTCCAGGGTTCCCCCTGTAACAGAGATAGATTCAGGGGATTTTTCATTTTTCTGGTCGACACAGATTCCACCTGTTGTTACAGAGCTGATTTTCACCGTTCCACCACGGATCGCCACACCTGTTCTCTCGCTTTTTTCGGTAAAATTGGGGATAAAAATGCCAAAACGCCCATTTTGAATTTCTACCTGTCCGTCTTCGATGTTCACCATTCCGCTGTCTGTATAGATGCCGTCTCCATCCGGATCCGTATCCGGAATATGAATGGTCAGAGAACCGCCATTGACGGTAAAATCATCTGAGATAACACAAAAACTTGCGTCCGAACGGATCTGCCCCGATTCTATGGTGACGGAGCTTCCTGCAAAGCCGTATGCCATTCCTGCTGTGGAAATATGCAGGCTTCCATCCCCTTGTATGGTATATTCCCCATCCGAGCCGGCAGAAATTATGGGCCTGAATGTACCCGCTGTATCCTCCAGTATATTTTCTCCCTCCAGCACTATGGTGTTTTTGCTGTCAGGCGGAAATGCAATCAGGACGACTGCCTGATCCTGTTGAATATGGAAATTGTGCAGCGTCAAAGTTCCCCCGTTTCCATCCGGCTCCCATCTCCAGCCCTCCTTTTCATTTTCCGTCACACCTGTCAAGGCGGCCAGATCCAGCGTCTCCCTCCGTATGGTTCCTCCCGAAGGCAAAGCTGCTCTCTGCATCAGGCAGAGCCTGCATACATAACCACACTCCGCCGGCTCTTCATAGCCGCAGATCCCGTCACAGACATGATGACAGTCCAGAACCCTCTTCTCTGCATCGGAGGGTGTAGCCACGCGGTCCTCCTGTACAGGCTTATAGCACCTGTCGTTATGTATATGGCCGCAGCTTTGCCCCTCGTGGTAGCCGCAAGCCTCTGTATGTTCCTTGTGATGGATGCACAATCCAGTGTCACTAACCCTCCCATCACCATTTGCATAAAAGCCATACCCCCCCGGCGATGCATGAATTTGCACAATCAAAAGGACGCATAAAAGGGAAGCAGACACCAATGCCGTTAAAAATCTTCCGCCAAATCCATTCATTGTCTTTTTCCTCCTCATTTTTAGACTATATAATTTGATTTTATATACTTTTATCCCCCTTCGCCACTACCAGAAATGCTTTTCATCCGTTCAAAATTAGTACTTGACAAATTCACTTTTTTATGTATATTACTTATCATCATTTTCATGGAGGAGAAGATAATGTTTACACCTTTGGGAATCTTAAACGGTTTTGATCAGCACAAAAAAAGAAAGCTTCGCAATGCGAAGCTCCATACCATCTGCCTTTTCCTTGGCTGTGCCTGTATGATTCTCTTTCTCCTCCTGTTTTCCCACTCCCTGTCTGCCTTTGCCCCTGCAGGCCGTAAGAATTCAGATGCCCTATCCATAACCCGGTGGCAGATGGAAGGAGAATTCTGCTCCCTTCCTCTATCCCTTCACCATCTTTCTCCCCGCACACCCATTGTCCTGACTGCGCAGCTGGATGTAAAGCCCGGGGACTATCTTTACGTCAAGACCGTATATGCGCCTCTGCAGATTTTCATAGACGGAGAGCTGATCTTTGAATATGGACAGGCAGGTAGTTTTTCGGAATTCTGGCTGGATCCGCCTACCAAAACCGCCCTCTTTCCTCTTCCTGTCTCTGGAAAGAACCTTACCCTTACCATGCATTATTTGTCCCCTTCCCAGAGAAGCACCATGACCCTCCACCCGGTTCTTCTGGGATCCTCCTCCTCCATCTGGGAACAGCTTTTTTCAGAGATGGGATTTTCCCTGTTTTTCTCTATCGTGCTCCTTGTCCTTGGAATCATCCTGTGTCTTATTTCCTTTGTGTTGACTCGTTTTGAAAAAAGCGGCATCTCCTTTTTCTGGTTGGGCCTTTTTGCTCTTTCCATCGGAATATGGATCTTAGGAGAATGTAACCTGACCGGCCTTTTTATCCAGAATCCGATCCTGCTGTACCTGATGGCTTTTGGAGGGCTGTTTGTCATTCCTGTTCCGCTGATAAAATTTATTCAGGTGGTGCTGGATCTGCCTCGCAATAAGTGGCTAAATGGCATGGTACTCATATTATGCATCTCTATGTGCGCCGCCTTTGTGCTGCAGCTTTCAGGGACTGCCTCCCTCTCAAAGACCTTATACCTGTTTCATGTGCTTATTCTTCTAAGCTTCTGCCTTATCTCCATCCTGGTATTTTCAGAAGCCTTCCGGCACCGCAGCGCCACCGCCCGGCGGCTTCTCATTCCCATAGCAATCCTGACTGTGTTCGTTATGCTGGAGCTTGCCAATTTCTATCTGTACCGTCTGAACCTGCAGAAGTCCGCGTTGTTTCAGGTAGGCATGGTGTTTTTCATCCTGTCCTTAAGCATTCTGTGCGGATATTTTATTCGGGACATGCTTACACTGCGCACCCGAAACCGCCAACTGTCCTATGAGGTTTTCCTCATGGAAAAGCAGGTAAGTATGCAGAAAGAGCGGCACCGGCTTCTATCCGAAACCTCCGCGCAGTTAAGACAGCAACGCCATGATCTAAAACATCACCTGGCTGTCATCCAGAGCTGCCTAAGCAGCCGGGAGTTTCAAAAACTGGATCAATATCTGGCAGAATTGTCCGCCAATATCCCCAGTGAGCCACAGAAGCCTCTCTGTGAGAATGAAGCGGTAAATGCCGTAGCCCTGTACTATAAAGCAGCCGCCTGCCAGGCTGGAATAAACAATTTTACCATCCGCCTGGATATTCCGAAAGAAACCGGGGAGGTTCCGGAAAGCGATTTATGTGTGATTGTCGGCAATCTTCTGGAAAACGGGGTAACTGCCTGCCAAAATACGCCCCAGCCCTTTCTAGCCATGTCCAGCCGGTTTGCCGACGGGATCTTAACCATTACCATGGACAACAGCGTCTCCCAACTCAAGACGACGGATGACCATACCTTCCTCTCCTCCAAGCCAGGAGGCGGCATCGGCCTAAGCTCCATCCGCTCCATTGCCCAAAAACATCACGGCGGAAGCCGGTTTCAGGCTGAAAACGGAGTTTTTTCTTCCTCCGTCTACTTACGGCTTAAGTAAAAAACTTCCCACTCAGAAAAAAGCCATGATCCACCGGCCCACTTCCCTTTCCCAGATCCAGCATGGCTGCCAAAGCGCCGGTAAGGTACTCCTTGGCACGCTCAATGGAGGTATATAGATCATACCCCTTGGCCAGATTGGCGGCAATGGCGCTGGACAGGGTGCAGCCGGTTCCATGGGTGTTGGATGTGTGGATTCGTTTCCCCACAATCCACCTGGCCCTCCCATTTTCAAAAAACAAATCATTGGCATCCTGGATTCTGTGGCCTCCTTTGAGAAGAACGGCACAGCCGTATGCTTCATTTATGATCCTGGCCGCTTCCTCCATATCCTTTCCATCATGGATAGCCATGCCAGCCAGCAGCTCCGCCTCCGGGATATTGGGAGTTGTTACAGCAGCCAGAGGCATCAATTCTTCCTTTAAGGACGAAATTGCCTCCTCATCAATGAGACGGTCTCCGCTGGTCGCCACCATAACCGGGTCAAGGACTATGTTGGGTGCTTTATAGAACCGAAGCCGATCCCCAATGGCGGCAATCAATTGCCTGGAAAATACCATGCCGATCTTTACGGCATCCGGCGGGATATCCTCAAATACTGCGTCGATCTGCTGTCCTAAAAACTCCGGCTCCACCTGTGCAATCTCCTTAACCCCCATGGTATTCTGTGCCACCAGGGCAGTCACCACGCTCATAGCATAAACGCCGTTTAGCGTCATGGTCTTTAGATCCGCCTGAATCCCGGCCCCGCCTGTAGGATCCGTCCCGGCAATGGATAACGCTGTTTTCATCTTTCATCTCCTCCTGTAAGCCTTTCATGACAATCCTGTGCGCCTGCCCCTGGCGGTTTCATCCGTTCTTCCATTTTGTATAATAGGGACATGATTTCCTGCCAAACAAAATAGCCGCAGTGCAAACACTGCGGCCCGAAAAAGCAGATACATCCTGTTTGTACTTCCTCCGGCGGCATTATCCGCATCAGGTTCAAGGGTCGAAGGTTTACCTTCCTCTCAGCCTGTCACACAAGCTCCCCTGTTGTTTTGTTATAACCATTATAATCCAGGCCCCTGTCCTGTGTCAACCAAAGATTGTAGATATCAATAATGATATCTACAAGTGAATATTATCAAATTACTTTCTTCCACCTGATACACCAGTCTATGTTCATCCGTTATTCTTCTGCTCCACTTTCCAGCCAAATCATATTTTAGAGGTTCTGGCTTGCCAAGTCCTTCAAATGGATTTCTCTTTATATCCTTAATCAATTCATGAATTCTTTTGACAATCTTTTTATCCATCTTCTGCCAGTAAAGATAATCTTCCCAGGCATTCTCGGTGAAAGATACATTCATAGGCTAATCCTCTGCATCAAAACTTACAAGTTTTCCATCCTCAGCTTGTTTAATGGATTCCTTTAACCACTCATAATTTACTTTACTTTCTCTTATGTGAAGATTTTCCATCAAGTTTTCATACTGTGCCTGAGACATAAGCACAATGTTTTCATCGTTCTTTCTTGTAATAATTGCAATATCGGAATCATGTACAACCCTATCACATACTTCTTTGAAATTATTCCTCGCCTTGGAAAAATTTGTTGCTATCAATACCATCACACTCCTTTGAATACAGTATATTCCATATTCATAGCACTGTCAATATTTTGTACAATATTCTGTACCAATGTCATTTAGGTAATTTCCACCCTCCCCTCAAGAAATCCTCTCCGAAAGGGTATTGGACGGCGCAAAGCAGGTACGCCCCCTGCAGACATAACATGTCATCCGGTTATTCAACAATGGATAGTCCCTGTCTTCTGAAACCACAATCACATTGGCCAACAGAGGAAGCTGCCCTTTTATGGTCTCCAGCTCCTTACTGTCTTTCACAGCAATCACAATGTGATCCGGCTCTTCCTCATACAAAAGCTTTGCAAACAGAAACATGCTGTATCCCATAGGATAATCCCAGGCCTGGGAAGTCATATACCCGATCTGCCTTTCTGCAAGTTCTCTGTACTCCTCTCGCTGGGTTAGCTGATACAGTCTTACAAGATTATATGCCATGACAGAATTTCCACTTGGAACCGCCCCGTCATACGTTTCCTTGGGATTCATGAAAAGCTCTTCGCTTTCTCGGTCTGCAAGGTAAAAGCCTCCTGCTTTTTCATCGGCAAACCTTCTTACCGCCTCATGGCAAAACTGCTCCGCCTTTTCTAAGTATTCCTTGTTTAAGGTAGAATGATACAGTTCCATCAGAGCAGCCGTATAAAATGCATAATCATCCAGGACGCTGTTGTCGGAACACCTTCCGTTACACCAGCTTGTGTAAAGCGTGGAATTCTCCCATAGGTTCCGCTCTATAAACTTCTGCCCATCTATCGCCCTTTTCAGATACCTTTCATCTCCGGAAACCCTGTAGAGTACTGCCATTGCCCCAATCATCATAGAATTCCAGGACGTTAAAATCTTATCATCCAGATGCAGCGCTGCCCGTTTCTTCCGGTAGCGGTACAACGTTTCAATCTCATCGCCAAAGTCCTCATCCAAATCATTGCTCTTTAAACGGTTCAGAATATTGACACCCTCAAAATTCCCGCCTTCTGTAATATCAAAGGAACGAGAAAAGGCCTTTCCCTGTTCTTCTCCCAAAACTTTTTTAACCTCGGATAAGGAAAAGGTATAATACTTCCCCTCCACACCCTGGCTGTCTGCATCCTGGGCGCTGTAAAACCCTCCTTCTTCTGAGGTTAACTCCCTGCATACATAGAGGGCTGTTTTCCTGGCCGTATCCAGATACACCTTGTTTCCAGTCATGGAATAGGCCGATGCATACGCGATTATAAGCAGTGCGTTGTCATACAGCATTTTCTCAAAATGGGGGGCAAGAAAATATGGGTCCGTGGAATATCTGGAAAACCCATACCCGATATGGTCAAAGATCCCTCCCTTTCTCATCTGGAGAAGGGTCTTCTCCACCATTTCCAGCACAGCCGGATTCTGATTCTGTTTTGCGTACAACATCAAAAACAGGAAATTATGGGGTACAGGAAACTTGGGGGCTGCCCCGAATCCGCCGTATACACGGTCAAAACTGTGGGAGAACATCTCCACCGCTTTCCGGAAAAGGTCACCTTTTTCTGCATTTCCAGCATTGGGTTTCGGCTGCAGCATATGAGCAATGACAGAATCCGCTGAATCAAGAAGCTCTTCCCGGTGGCTGCTCCACTTTGCAGCGATCCCTCTTAGCAAATCTAAAAATCCAGGCCGGCCGTACTGGGACTCCACTGGAAAATAAGTGCCTGCCAGAAAAGGCTTCTTCTCCCATGTCATGAAGATACTCATAGGCCAGCCCCCGCTTCCGGTAAATGCCTGGCACACCGCCATATACACACTGTCAATATCCGGGCGCTCCTCACGGTCTACCTTTATGGAAATGAAATATCTGTTGAGAATTTCCCCTATCCTTTGGTTTTCAAAGCTTTCGTGGGCCATAACATGGCACCAGTGGCAGGTGCTGTAACCGATACTTAAGAAAATCGGCTTCTCCTCTTTCCTGGCTCTCTCAAATGCCTCCTCACACCATGGATACCAGTCTACAGGATTCTCTGCATGCTGTAAGAGATACGGGCTTGTCTCATTCTTCAGATGGTTGCTCATGCTGTCCTTCCTTTCCTATACCAATCGTTACCGATAGTATACTTATGGAACCCTGTTCTTATACGAGACATTTTGCCTATTCCTGCCCATAGATGGTTCCATCCTCTGCATTGATCATAAGAAGAAGTACCTTTTTTGCCTCCGCCCTGTTTTGATCCTCGTCTCCCCTCTCTGCCCTTCCATAGAAAGCCCACACCGGAACCAGTTTCCCTTTTTCCCCGCCAATCTCAAAGGTCTTGGGATCCCACTGCTCATACTCCAGCCGATAAGCCAGCTTCACATCGGTTACCGTAAGACAGAGATGAGGATCCGTTTCAGGAAGTCCTTCTTCCTGAAAATCCGCCCCAGCCCACCACCCTGTCTTCGTATCTCGATCTATCTGCAGTGTTTTCATATACTGCTCAAACACTTGGCACACAGAGGCAAAGGACAGTAAAAATTTCGTATGCCCTGATGTAACCCTGATCTGTTCCCTGCCGATATTTTTTACCGACAACAGCCTTCCATCCTCCCCATACAGAAACTCCACGTATTGAGCCGGTGCCAAAACCTCCGACACGGTATATCCCCTCTGGCTGTTGACAAGAAGCATGTCTTCCATTCTTCTCCCATAGGAGAGGCGAATTCCATACTCACCTGATGGATGCCATACATAATCCCTGCTGACAGAAAGGGGTCTCCACCGGGCATCCTCAAGGCAAAAGTCTTTCATTCCCATTTTTTCCATGAGAATTTCTGCCCGTTCCTCCATATCTTTCTGAAAACGGATCCTGTCATCTTCCGACATGGAAAAGCCAGAGAGATCATCCTCATTGCCTTTTGTGTTTCCCCCATCGGAAATATCAGGACAGGACAACCAAACCATAGGCCTATCTCTTGTATTACCTTTCGCCAAACTGAGAACATAAGCCTGATCCGGCGACACATAAGTTACCGGACTTTCCTGACTTTTAAGAGACCACTGGCTGATTCCTGCCTCTTCTTTCAGAACCACTTTTATCTTCTCCAGTTCCTCTTCTGTATAGGGGGCATACTGTACCTCTGCCTGGGAGATCTCATTGCCCTCCGGCACCTCCACGTTGACGCTTCCCCTAATGGTTATGTCCTCCCTGGGGATATCCAGCGTATAGGTTTCCGGCACCTCTGCCTGTTCCCTGATGGTTTTCACAGTTCCCGGCCTCTCCTCTGGAATTTCTTCGTATCCGCCCTGGTTCTCCTGAGACTGCCCGGTCTTTTCTGATACAATGGGAGTGTCGGTCTGCCTTACACAACCTGGCAGGAGCCCTGTTATAACCCCTGCCAAAAGTACAACCAGTACCTTCTGTTTCCTTCTCAAATCAATCCCTCCATCTCTTTGGTTTTCCCTATCCTATCATTTCTTCCCTCCCAAATCTTTACCGGCCTGTAACCAATTTGTAAAATCCGGAAAACAGATGGTTACCTTGGTTCCCTGGCCCACCTGGCTTTCCATCTCCATTTCAGCACCGTGAACCCTGACGATCTGCTGTACCAGTGCAAGCCCCAGCCCTGTCCCCTGCTGCCTGCGGCTTCTGGATTTGTCCACCATATAAAATGCCTTTGTCACATGGGGAAGATCTTCAGCCGGGATTCCGCACCCGTTATCCTGCACACATACCATATGCCTCCCTGGAACCAGTGTCACCTGGATCTTACCGGAACCTTTTTTTATACCCGCCATCGCCCTTATGCTGTTGGAAACCAGGTTGCCAAAGAGGCTGACCAAAAGCATGTTGTCTCCCTCCACTGTCATCTCCTCTCCTCCTTGTCCCTCAAGTTCCAGTTCTCTCACTCCTATTCCAGGTTCCTCCAATAAGATCTGGAAACCTGCTTCCTGCTCCTTTATCCTTTCCCTGTTTTCCTCATAAACCCACCGGATCACCTTAACCAGATCAACTGGCTTTCTCTCAATCTCTTCATTTTCATAAAATCCAATAAGCTGGAGCAGCTTCCCTGACATCTGGTCAAGCCGCCTTGCACAACGGCAGATCGCCTCTAAAGACTGTTCCCTCTGTCCATCGCTGAGCCGCACATGAAGCAGGGAATCTGCATATCCCATAATAACGGTCAAGGGTGTCTTCATCTCATGGGCCATGGCCCCCAAGAGAAACTCCAGGTCCTCAATCTGCTGCCTGATCTGGTCAGACATACGATTCAGGCTGTCTGATAACTCCTTCAACTCATCCTTTGAAGTCAGAACCACTTTCTTGCCATAATCTCCGTCCTTGATCCGCTCTGCCTGATCCTTAAGGGCTTCCAGCGCTTTTAGCATATGGCCAATCACAGCCGCCGCAATGGCCATAGAACATGCAAACACAAAAAGGAACACGCCCAGATACCGTCCGGCCTGTTCCCTTCCTTCTTCCCATGTTGACGTAATATCCTGCACAGACATGACCTGGTAATCATCCAGAAACAAAAGCTCCTTCTTCATGATTAAAAGATAGGCCTCTCCCAGCCTTTGAACCACGTACTTGTCCCCAAGGGCATCCGGTGCCGTTATCTCATAATCGGTCATATTCTTTATGCATGTATCCCCCTTCAAAAGAGCATATCCCTCCTGATAACAACGGGCAAACTGGTATCGCAGATAAGCGTCCCTGGCAACCTGGTCCATGTTGTCAAAATCCTCTCTGGTTCCCACCTGGGAAAAGGCCCGCTCTGCCAGTTTAAGCTTCCCCATCTCAGTCTCCGCCAGCTTTTTTACGCTGTCATTCATATATTGATTCACTGCAAATGCCCCACAGCATGCACATGCCCCAAAAAGCACGCCTGCCACCAGGCCGATGATCTTCGTACGGATCTTCATGGGCATTCCATCCCCCTTCCCGTCTCATCATCTTCAAACAGATACCCTCCTCTGGGTACTGTGATAATGGCTTCACAGGCTTTCACCTTTTTACGCAGCTTTGCCACATGAACATCCACTGTCCTGGACTCCCCCAGAAAATCCTCTCCCCACACCAGGTCAAGAAGCCTGTCCCTTGGCAGCATCACATTGCGATTCTGTAAAAACACCGTGAGAAGCCGGAATTCCATAGGCTTCAAGCTGATCTCGCCTTCGCCCTCATAGACTTTACGACTTTTCATATCCACCCTAAGTTCTCGAAAATGCAGTTCCTTTTCCACTTTTCCTGTCCTGGCAAGGACTTTCTCGATCCGAACCAAAAGTTCCAGAACCTCAAACGGCTTTACCATATAGTCTTCCGCCCCCATCCTAAGCCCCTGTACTTTACTGATCACATCTCCTTTGGCAGTTAAGCAGATCACTGGAATCCGACGCTTTGAAAGAGGCCCTATCAGGGAGAAACCATCCGTTCCCGGAAGCATCAGGTCGAGAAGGGCCAGATCAACGTCCGTTCTCTTCTCAATCCGCTCCTGTGCCTGCCTCCCGTCATAGACTGGTTCCGCCTCATATCCTGCCGCTTCCAGATTCATACAGATTAAGTTCGAAATATCCATGTCATCCTCAATCACCAGTATCTTGTGCTTCATCTGTAAACCCTTTCCCCATGATTCCTTTTTTACTAGTATACCGCTATCCATGCCTTAAAGTCTTTACCGATTTGTAAAATTATGGCCTGGTAAGAAACGCATTTACCAACCAGGAATTCCAAATGTAGTGTCATATTTTTCCCGTTCATCGTTGGAAATGAGGAATAAGCTAAAAAGTTCTGCCCTAAAACAACGACAGCTGTTCATAATCAGATCTCCGTTCCAGGAGGCAGGGTGTCTTATGAAGGATTACTTCTGCCCTTTCGTCATCCAGAATCCACGGAGCGATCTCTTCCTCTTCCAGAATCAGCGGCATCCGATCATGGACAGGTTTCATGGAAGCATTGGCTCCAGTGGTTAGAATTACAAAACATGTCCCATCCTCATACTGCCTGCAGCACCCTGCCATAAACAGAATCGGGCTATCCTTTCTGTAAAATGTGTTTTTTTCTTTCTTCTGGTTCCATTCATAAAACCATGCGGCAGGAACCACCATACGGCCATGACGGATGCTGTCACGAAACATTGGTTTTTCCATAGCAGATTCACATCTCGCGTTAAAAACCACTTGCTTTCCCTGGAAACCAGGAAATCCCCATCTTTGCCACCCACAGTGCAAAATACTTCCTCTTCCTTCCAGAACGGGAGCCATCTGAGTAGGATAGATATCCTTTTCTGTAATTTTTTTGAGGGCTGCCATGGATTCCTGTCTTGACTTTTTATCTACCTGCCGAATCAGTTTTTCGATTTCCTTTGCTGTCCCATGCTCCACATAATACCTTCCGCACATAACCTCTCCTGAAAATGTTTTCTCTATCTTACTACTTATTCTGTGTGTTCTCAAGCAAGCAAGATCATACAAAAGCTATAGACTTTCCAAAACAGCAGGGCTTTGAACTTCATGTTTTGCCGTTACGCCTAGATAAACACAGAAATAAATCCGATGTCTCCCATATCCGCACCTTTCGCATACCATCAGGCTGCTACAATTATTGCAGGCTCATTCGCTGTTTCCACTCCCCTTCCGTCATACCGTTCTATTTTCCTGAAACATAGATTTGCCAATCAGTGAACGTTAGACAGAATAAAATTTTAGCCTCTCTTACTTGTGGCATATCTAAATTGTTATGTTTCCAATCCTCCTAATAAATTTCTGATTACTAAACTCAATATCCTGGACATCCTCCCGAAAAATAATTATCACTCTTTATAGCCGTTTTAAACATCGAAAATATTTTACTCACTGCCTCTACATAATCAGATGCCCGCACAAGCCCTATTCCATCAAACATAATTGACATTTCTGGATTCTTCTCCTCTGTTGCCTTAGCTGCAATATCCAACATCTGCTTAAAAAGTTCTCTGATTTTCTGTTTATCATTTTCCCTCTGTCCTTTATTGGTTAAAAATGGCTTTCCATTTCCTATTAATTCACAATTATATACATCATAGTATTGCACTAGTTGCTCTTGAATAGACCGGCAGTTTGAAGCCCATAGTCTTTTTTCCTCTTGATACATGAAGCTCGTGTTAAGGACATATGTCAAGAAATTCTGCACCTGTTGAGAATATTTTGGCATAGATATGTATTGCAAGAAACATACACTTCTGTATTTGCATTCAATACATGCTGGTAGATTTAATATATTTTTATATTGCCCGTTCATATTCTTACCCTTTCAATAAAATTAATATTTTTTGTTCATAGTACATTTAATCCTATATGTTAGTGTACTCTAAATTCATCCAGGATAACGGCAGCTTCTTCGTAATTCAAATCAATTAGTATTTTAAGGATATCCTGATAAGCTGTAGTCTACTCTTGATCATTTTTTATCTCATCATTGTTCCTGTATATCTTTGGCAAATTTACAAGTCTGCTTCTATCAATCTCGTATTCATTACTATTTAACCCTGCAATATTTTTTAAACCAACACATCTACTGAATTGTACTGCTTTTTTAGGTTTTCTATGCTTTTTTAACCGCTCAAATTCTAACTTTAACACATCATATAATTCGTTTAGAGAACCTGCATCATTTTGTGCCTTATATATAATATCATTTGTTGTAATTAAATTACTATTCTCCAGCATGGTCTTATCTTTATTTGGCACATCTTGCGCAGTAGGCACTTTAACAAAAAGTTGCTTAACTACTAATATCAAGTCCACATACGGATATGTAGATTATTCAATAATAAAGCTTATTTTTTCATTTGAATCCAGCATATGAATACCCCTTGTTGCAAATAATCTGAAAAATATTACACTCTATTCCACTTCCCATTCCGTCTCATCCCCACAGATATTACGGATTTTTACTCTCAATGGTTTTTCCCTGCTGCATATTCTTGCATCCCAAAATTCTTTTGTTTTAACGCCATTTTTTATGACATATCCATTTTTATCAATCTTGATTTCGCTGTGAGAATGCCATTCGCCTTCAGACGCAGTGGAATCAAGGCTCAAAAATTCAATAAGTTCCAACCCCTCTTCGCTGATTTCAATTGGCTTATATGGTTTCTTACTTGAGGAATTAAGAAATGCCTTTTGATTAAATTCCATGATTTTCTGTATCACGCGATCACTAACAAATCTGTCTATTATAACGGCATATCCGCCAAATAGGTCCTCCTGTATTTGCTCGCAGTGAAACTCTGCGTAATCCCCAACCACAACATCATCTAATATATTTTTCAAATCACGCAGTTCTATCTCGACTGTCGTACTGTCATCGTTCTTGATAAACACTTCAATTTCTTCCTGATCTGCAAGGTC
>CANDZL010000076.1:0-17939 GCA_947425205.1 uncultured Hungatella sp.
CCCAGGAGTGCAAGGTCCAACCGGTCCAACTGGTCCGACCGGTCCCCAAGGTCCGGAAGGGGTTGCCGGCGCTACTCCGACGTTGAGTATAGGGACGGTCACTACCGGTCCTACAGCGGCCGCTACGATTACCGGAACCGCGCCTAACTTCATTCTCAACCTGACCATACCTCAGGTGGTTGCCCTTACTGACGGTCATGAGCATGATACGGACATTGAAATAGATGATGCGTAATATTATAACGTTTCGAAATCTCAGCAGATGAGATTTCAACCGAAAATTGATAACCGAATACCATGTAGAAAAAGAAATTCACGAGAAATAGGCATAAACATAGGACATAGCACATACTATGCCTTGAAAAATCCTATGAAGTTGTTTAAGATATCATTAATTAGACGGCAGTATCACATCTTCGTTGAGCGGTATCTGCCGTCTTCCAATTCATACTCCTTTTAGATTGAATTATATAAAGGAACACAAAAAAGGCTTATATAGTTCGCTTTGCATAGAGGGCAAACAAAGTACATAAATGTTTATATACCTGAAACAAGGGTTTTAATAGAGCAGAAAAGCATTTGACAATTTGGGGATTAGATAAATTACAACGGATAATGTGAAACAGAGGTATATTTTATGAATGTGATTTTAAATGAAATTAAAAGCATTATGGAACAGAACAAGGAACAACATTTGCCACAGGTAAAATCCTGCGATTTGGAAGAAAACGGGGCGGTCTATTTTATGAATAGCAAGGATGGAACCGAATTCGAATGGTACGTCAATGATAAGCTGCCGCCTTTTATGATGTTCTATGATGATGATGCCAAAATGGGAGCTGTAAAGCTCCTGCTTTATCGAGATGGAGCGGTGCAGGTGTTTGTTTATGACAATGCCGGAAAGAATATGTGCAAAGAAGTACACACTCGTATTGAGTGTGGAGAGGAAGAATTATTGGATTTGGCTGTGCTTTTGAGGCATCAGGCAGAGGACAGCAGCAAATGGAACGCAAATATTGAAAGTCTCTGCTCTGATATACTTGTCAGCGACGAAATGAGGAATAGTTTTTTGAATCATGAAAGTCGGTATGATGAAATCAAAAAAATACGCACACTCATGAATCAAGGTGCACTTGTTTCCAGGAGAATTGTAGAGGAAGGCTGGAAAGTCGGCTTTATGTACAGATGTGAGCCAAACAATCCGGCAGACAGCGGATGGATATTTTTAGCAGGAAATGAAGACGAACACTATAATTCGGATGTGAAAAACATTGTGTTGATGCCGCTCGGCAAAGTGTGCCATGAACTGGACAGGGATGTTTATAAATATTTGACTGCCCCAGTAGGAACTGAGTTTATTCGTATATCGGAAACGGCGTTTGAAGTTGATATGAAAAATAAAGCCATTTTCCTTACGAAAAGATAAGTGTGGCAAAAAATCATTCTCGTCATCCACTAACAATATTTTACGCTCCATTGACTGCACCACCTATTCTATTCGTCCTGCCGTCAGCAGTTTTTTTTCGTGTTCTTTGGTATCAGCCACAAGCGGCTGAATTTTGCCACACCCGGTATGCGGTTTTCCTCACAAAGCCGCTTGTAGCAAGGCTCTTTTCATTTGCTAATTCCGCAATTGCACGCAATCCTGCCGAATGATTGCCACTGCCAATGCTTAGGACATTCGTATAAATTGCATGTTCGCCATCGATCTTCCAATAATCATAAAAATTGTCAATATATCCAGGAAATTATACAAAAAAAGTCTATAAGGCTGTGCTATTTGCAAAACGATGAAAAGAAACTAGCCATCCAAATATCCTTTCGGTATAATGAAAGTAAGTATTTGGAGGTTCCTTAGGAGTATTTATCGAAGGATGATTTTCATAGCTGAAAAGGATATTTTCGCGGACAAGCTTCGAGGGGAGAATCAAGGGGATGCCTTCATAAAGACCATATAAGTACTGGGAGGAGTAAATGAACAGATCTATTACAACATTGTTTATGCTGATGTCAGTTGATGGAAAAATAAGCACTGGCGCAACGGACGATTTCGATGTGGACAAAGATTTTCCTAAAATTGCAGGGGTCAGTGAAGGCTTGCATCAGTATTATGAAATAGAGCAAACAACCGATTTATGGTCGCTCAATTCCGGACGGGTTCAAGCCAAAATTGGTGTCAATACAAAGAAAATGCCAAATAGACCCCCCGTATCCTTTGTGATGATAGATAACAAGCATTTGAATGAAAATGGTATACAGTATTTTTGTGCTTTATCAAAAAAGTTTGTATTGATTACGTCAAATGCAAAGTGCCCGGCATTTAACATAGAAGAGGGCAATTTTCATATCATATATCAAAAGGAATTATCGCTAAAGGATGCACTGATAAAGCTTAAATCGGAATATGGCCGTGAGAGAATAACGATACAGACCGGTGGGACATTAAATGGCTTATTTCTTCGTGAAAAACTGTTCGATTATGTTGATATACATAGGATTGTTACGATTTTTCTCTGACGCGCAAGTAGTGGTTGCCGTTTTGTAAGAAACTGTGGTAGAATAGATCAGTATGTGGTAGAATGTACGTGAAAATAAAATTGTTGAAGATTTTGAATTTTGCCCCATTTTCGGCTCAAAAAAGGCCTGTTTTACCGATTTGATAGGGACCTTATTTGCAGCGAATCCTTCAAAATCAACCGATTTTCCACGCCACAAAAAACAGCCAGAAATTTGTGCAATACCAACAAAAATATAAGGAAAAACCATGAGAAAACTAGCCTTACCTGATGAAATTTTACTAAGTATCCAGCAGCCCGCCCGCTACATCGGCGGCGAGGTGAACATGTGCGTCAAGGACCCGAAAGATGTGGACATCCGTTTTGCCATGTGTTTCCCGGACGTCTACGAGATCGGCATGTCCCATCTAGGAATACAGATTCTATATGATATGTTCAACCGACGGGAAGATACCTACTGCGAGAGAGTGTATTCACCCTGGAATGATCTGGATCATGTGATGAGGGATCAGGGGATCCCTTTGTTTGCGCTGGAATCCCAGGATCCCATAAAGGCCTTTGACTTTTTGGGAATCACCCTGCAATATGAGATGAGTTACACCAATGTGCTGCAGATCCTGGATTTAAGCCAGATTCCTCTTCATGCCAGAGACCGCAGGGAGGAGGATCCCATTGTCATCGGAGGCGGCCCCTGTGCCTACAATCCAGAGCCTTTGGCGGAGTTTTTTGATCTGTTTTATATTGGCGAGGGGGAGACTGTTTACGATCGTCTTCTGGATCTGTATAAGGAGAATAAACAGAAAGGGCATGGCCGCAGGGAGTTCCTTTTGCAGGCGGCTGGGATTCCTGGCATCTACGTGCCGGCTTTCTATGATGTGACATACAACGCCGACGGTACCATCGGCTCCTTTAGGCCCAACCATCCGGCGGCGAAGGAGACTATCACCAAGGAACTGATGGTCTCCATGGATGATTTTGAGTATATAGAAAAGCCGTTGGTTCCGTTTATCAAGGTGACCCAGGACCGGGTGGTTCTGGAGATCCAGAGGGGATGCATCCGGGGATGCCGGTTCTGTCAGGCAGGAAATGTATACCGTCCTTTGAGAGAGCGGAGCCTGGATGATCTGAAGCATTATGCGGATCGCCTGCTAAAAACCACAGGGCATGAGGAAATCTCCTTAAGTTCTTTAAGTTCCAGCGATTACACTCAGTTGGAGGGGCTGGTGACCTATCTGATTGATGAGTTTCAGGGAAAGGGAGTGAATATTTCCCTTCCTTCTCTGCGCATTGATGCCTTTTCCCTGGATGTGATGAGCAAGATCCAGGACGTGAAGAAAAGCAGCCTAACCTTTGCGCCGGAGGCTGGCTCCCAGAGGCTTCGGGATGTGATCAACAAAGGGCTTACGGAGGACGTGATCTTAAGCGGAGCTGCAAAGGCCTTCCGGGGTGGCTGGAACCGGGTGAAGTTATACTTTATGTTAGGCCTTCCCACAGAGCAGCAGGAGGATATGGAAGGCATCGCCCTGCTTTCGGAAAAGATCGCTGAAAGCTACTATGACACGGTTCCCAAGGAACAGCGCCATGGGAAGGTGCAGATTGTGGCAAGTTCTTCCTTCTTTGTGCCTAAGCCGTTCACGCCATTTCAGTGGGCCAGAATGTGCACCAGGGAGGAATTCTTAGAGAGGGCTTACCTTGTGAAGGACAAGTTTAGGCAGATGAAACATGCCAAAAGCCTGAAGTATAACTGGCACGAAGCGGATCTGTCGGTGCTGGAAGGCGTTCTGGCCAGAGGGGATCGTAAACTGTCTGCTGTCATCGAGGCGGCTTATAAAAATGGGGCTTTGTTCGATTCCTGGGGAGAATGTTTTCATAATGAATATTGGATGAAAGCCTTTGAGGACTGCGGAATCGATCCTGATTTTTATACGGTTCGGGAGCGAAGTCTGGATGAGACGTTTCCGTGGGACTTTATTGATGCAGGTGTGTCAAAGGAATTTTTAAAACGGGAGTGGAAGCAGGCGCTTTGTGGGACTGTGACGCCAAACTGCAGGCAGAGATGTTCCGGGTGCGGTGCCAAATCCTTTGGGGGAGGAGTCTGCTATGAAGATAAGAATTAAGTTCACCAAACAGGGGCCAATGAAATTTATTGGTCATCTGGATATGATGCGGTATTTTCAGACAGTAATGCGAAGGGCCCAGGTGGATATCCGCTACAGCGAAGGATTCAGCCCCCACCAGATCATGTCTTTTGCTTCTCCTTTGGGGGTAGGGCTTACCAGCAAGGGGGAATATATGGATATTGAGGTCCTGAGCACCGAGAACTCCAAAACCATGGTAGAACGGATGAATCAGGCTATGGTAGAGGGAACCAGGGTTTTATCTTACCGCCATCTGGATGATTCCAGCAAGAATGCCATGTCCATCGTGGCAGCGGCAGATTATACAATGATCTTTCGGGAAAATTACAGGCCCCAGGATATGGAGGCATTTTTCAAAGAGTTTATGAAGTTTCAGGCACAGCCTCAGATTTTGATTGCGAAGGAGACAAAAAAAGGACAGAGGGAGTTGGATTTAAAGCCCCTTTTATACAAGGTGGAGCGAAGAGAGCAGTCGGT
Source organism: uncultured Hungatella sp. (assembly GCA_947425205.1). Taxonomy (GTDB): domain Bacteria; phylum Bacillota; class Clostridia; order Lachnospirales; family Lachnospiraceae; genus UBA3402. The sequence continues at coordinate 5,132 of CANDZL010000076.1, forward strand.
CTTTTTGCAGGTTTCCACCGGAAGCCGGGACAACGTGAAGCCAGAATTGGTGATGGAGGCCTTTGCGCGGTATCTTGGACAGGACTATCTGCCATTTGCTATGGAGATTGAACGGGAAGAAGTGTATGCAGATTTAGGAGAGGAGGGTTCCAGACGGTTGATCCCTCTGGAAGATTTGGGACAAGACATTGAATAAATTGATCATCACCCCTATGGAAGGCCGGATTCTGACGGTTCTTTTGGAAGATTCCAGGGTAATCCAGATGGATCTGGAAGAAGAGAACACAAGCATTCTGGGCAATATCTATGTGGGGAAAGTTAAAAATATTGCGAAAAATATTAATTCTGCTTTTGTGGAATATGGAGACAAGCAGATGGCTTACTATAGCCTGTCGGACAATCGCACTCACAATTTTACTGAGCCAGGGCATCAGGGCAACTTAAAGGCAGGGGATGAGATTATCATCCAGATCTCCAGGGATGCGGTAAAAAGTAAGGATCCAGTGGCGACAGCGAACTTAAGCTTTACCGGGCGCTACTGTGTATTGACCTGCAACAAACGTCAGATCACCTGTTCTTCCAAGATCGGCAGCCAGCCCTGGAAGGAGATGATCCGCCAGAGGCTTGCGCCGTACAAGGAAGACGATTTTGGCATCATTGTGAGAACCAATGCCTGGGATGTGCCGCCGGAGCGGATCGTGGCGGAACTGGAAGTATTAAAGGCGCAGTTTCACAGGGTGATGGAAGAAGGCAGGCATCGGACCAGCGGCAGCCTTATCTTTCAGGCGGCTTCTCCTTGCGCGGCAAGGTTGAGGGACACGTATTCTCACAACATGGAGGAGATTCTCACAGACGATCCGGAGATTTTTAAACAGCTTAAGGAGTATCTTTTGCTCCACCAGGAAGAGGATTTGAATAAGCTGCGCCTGTATACGGATCCCATGGTTTCCCTAAGCAATGTATATCAGCTGAAGAAGGCCAGGGAAGATGCCCTGTCCCGCCATGTGTGGCTGCGCTCCGGCGGATACCTGGTCATTGAACCTACGGAATCCATGACGGTGATTGATGTAAACACCGGCAAGTTTTCCGGCAGGAAAAATCCCCATGATACCATTATGAAGATTAACCTGGAGGCAGCGGAGGAGATCAGCCGCCAGTTAAGGCTTCGGAACTTGTCCGGGATTATTGTGGTTGATTTTATCGATATGGAGTCAGAAGAGGACAGGAAGTTGCTTTTAAGGACCTTGTCTGCCTATTGCCTGCAGGATCCGGTGAAAACTACTGTGGTGGATATTACCAAATTAAATCTGGTTGAAATTACACGGAAAAAAATCCGTAAACCGCTTCATGAACAGATGAAGGGACAGAAACCGTAAAGAACGGGAAACGGAATGTAAATAAAAAGGAGAAGACATGAGGATCATTATCGTAGGATGCGGAAAAGTGGGCGCAACCATTGCGGGGGAGTTGAATGAGGAGGGACATGACATCACAATCATCGACCAGGATGAGGAGGTTCTCAAAAATGTAACAGGCAGTATTGATGTTATGGGTGTGGAGGGCAATGGGGCAATCTATAATGTTCAGGTTGAAGCCGGAATTCAGGAAGCAGATCTTCTGATTGCCACCACCAACTCCGATGAATTGAATATTCTCTGCTGCCTGATCGCCAAGAAGGCCGGGGACTGCCATACCATTGCCAGAATCCGCAACCCAGAGTATGCAGAGGAGGTAAACTATATCCGTGAGGAGTTAAACCTGTCTCTGGCTATCAATCCGGAACTGGCCACTGCCAGAGAGATCGCAAGGCTTCTGAAGTTCCCGTCTGCCATCAAGATTGATACCTTTGCCAAGGGAAGGGTGGAGATCATGAAATTCCAGATCCCCAAGGACTCGGTTCTACATAACATAAAGGTTATGGAGATCGCCCAGAAGACCCACAGCAACATCCTGGTGTGTGCAGTGGAACGGGGAGATGACGTGGTGATCCCCAATGGCATGTTTGAACTTTGTGCCGGAGATAAGATCTCATTTATCGGATCCCAGACGGAGTCCTCCAAATTTTTCCGGGCAGCAGGCGTATACAACAACAGCGCCAAGTCCGTTATGATGATCGGTGGCGGCAAGATCACCTACTATCTGGCCAAGATGTTGCGGGATACGCCGATCAAGATTACTATAATTGAAAAGGAGCGGGAGAATTGTGAGATGTTAAGTGCAAACCTGCCCTATGCTATGGTCATCCATGGGGATGCCTCGGACCAGCAGCTTCTTCTGGAGGAAGGGGTTCGCCAGACCGATGCATTTGCGGCGCTGACCGGCTTTGACGAGGAGAACATCATGCTTTCCCTCTATGCTGCCAGCCAGTCAAAGGCAAAGCTGATTACCAAGGTAAACCGCCTTTCCTTTGAGGATGTCATACGATCCATGAATTTAGGAAGCGTCATCAATCCCAAACTGATCACGGCGGATCTGATTCTTCAGTATGTCCGAGCCATGCAGAATTCTCTGGGAAGCAATGTGGAGACGCTGTATAAGATGTCAAGCCATTCAGAGGCGTTGGAGTTTCGGGTGGGTAAAGATTTCCCCATGTTGGGGGTTCCCCTTGAGAAAATGATGTTAAAACCCAATCTTTTGGTGGCATGTATCAACCGCAAGGGAAAGATCATCACTCCCCGCGGCAAAGATACCATCGAGGCGCAGGATACGGTGGTTATTGTGACCACCAACAAAGGATTAAATGATCTGAGGGACATTTTACAATAGTGGACTCTCTCTTAAGCTTTTTGGAGGGTAGGATGAATCTAAAAATCGTATTTTACTATATGGGATGGGTTTTGAATATTGAGGCGCTTCTGATGCTTCTGCCTTGTGCTGTCTCTGTGATCTATGGAGACGGGCTTTTAAAGTTTTTTCTGATTCCTATGGCGATGTGCCTGATCATCGGTTGGACGGCGGCTCACAAAAAGCCGGCGGATGCAGTGTTCTATGCAAGGGAAGGATTCCTGGTGGTGTCACTGACATGGGTGATGCTCAGCTTCTTCGGCGCTCTGCCGTTCTGGCTTAGCAGACAGATTCCGTCTCTGACGGATGCGCTGTTTGAGACGATATCAGGATTTACCACCACAGGAGCCAGCATCCTAAATGATGTGGAGGCGCTCTCGCCGTCCCTTCTTATGTGGAGGAGTTTTACCCACTGGGTAGGCGGTATGGGAATCCTGGTGTTTATTCTTGCCATCCTTCCCCTGGCTGGAGGCGGCTACAACATGCATCTGATGAGGGCGGAGAGCCCGGGGCCTTCGGTAGGGAAGATGACTCCCAAGCTAAGGACCACGGCCAAGATTCTGTATGTCATTTATTTTGTCATGACCCTGATCCAGATTGTCCTGCTTCTAGCAGGCGGGATGCCATTTTTTGATGCCCTGGCTACCAGCTTCGGGACAGCAGGAACAGGCGGTTTCGGCATCAAAAACAGCAGTATCGCTTACTATGACAGTTATTATCTGCAAGGCGTGGTTACTGTTTTCATGATTTTGTTTGGCATCAATTTTAATGTATATTATCTGTTTTCTGTAAGGAAGTTTAAAGAAGGATTTTTGTGCGAGGAGGCACGGGTGTATCTGGGGATCATCGCGGTTTCCGTGGCCTGCATCGCATGGAACGTGCGGGATATGTTTCCCAGCCTGTTTGATGCATTCCACCATGCAGCCTTTCAAGTAGGCTCCATTATTACGACCACCGGATTCTCTACAGTGGACTTTGATAAGTGGCCCCAGTTTTCCAAATGTATCCTTGTAGGGCTGATGCTTATAGGCGCCTGCGCAGGAAGCACAGGCGGTGGAATGAAGGTGTCCAGGATTGTGATCTGGGTCAAGGAGACAAAGAAGGAAATTGCAGCCCTTCTCCATCCAAGGAGTGTAAAAGTGCTGAAGATGGAGGGAAAAGTCATTGGAAATGATGTGGTGAGGTCGGCCAATGCCTATTTTATCGCCTACTTTTTTATATTTGCCCTGTCGGTTCTGGCGGTCAGCCTGGACAATTTTGATTTTACCACCACATTTACATCGGTGGCAGCTACTTTTAATAATATCGGGCCTGGACTTGGGGGAGTGGGGCCTGCCTGTAATTTTTCGGAGTTGTCTTCCATGTCAAAGTATGTTCTGATGTTTGATATGCTGGCAGGGAGATTAGAGATTTTCCCAATGCTGTTGCTGTTTGCACCGTCTACATGGAAGCCCATGGGATAAGAAAACGGCTGGATTCAAATTCCATGCATGTCTGAACCATAAGGGGAATATATATATTTTGGGGAGTTTTGTACGAATGGGGGAAGGAAATTGACAGTTAGAGAATCTTTGGAGGAATTGGAGGTGCAGTATTTAAGCCCATATGCCTCTTTAAGCCGAAATACATTGGGAAGGGACAAGTTAGAACCTCTCTGTGACATCCGTCCGGAATATCAGAGGGATCGTGACCGAATTCTTCACTGCAAATCATTTCGCAGGCTGAAACACAAGACACAAGTATTTTTGGCTCCGGAGGGGGATCACTACCGGACACGTTTGACCCATACGCTGGAGGTGTCCCAGATCGCCAGAACCATCGCCAAGTCTCTGCGGCTCAATGAAAGCCTGACAGAGGCCATTGCACTAGGGCATGATCTGGGGCATACGCCCTTTGGACATTCCGGTGAAGCGGTATTAAATCAGATCTGCAAGGATGGGTTTACCCACTATGCACAGAGTGTCCGAGTGGTGGAAGTGCTGGAAAAGAATGGGAGGGGGCTGAATCTGACGCGGGAAGTCCGTGACGGAATCTTAAATCACAGGACGGCAGGGCATCCATCTACCCTGGAAGGGGGAATCGTCCGTCTGGCGGATAAGATCGCCTATATCAATCATGACATTGATGATGCCATACGGGCAAAAATCTTTGTGGAGGATGATCTGCCAGATCAGTATACGGCTGTCCTGGGCCGCAGTGTCAGGGATCGACTGAACAATATGATCCATGACATCATTGTCCAGAGCCTTGATAAGCCGGAGATCTCCATGTCCCCGGGTATGGAAGAGGCTATGATGGGGTTGCGGACCTGGATGTTTGACCATGTATACAGTGGAGGCATCGCCAAGGCGGAAGAAGGAAAGGCCCAGCAGCTGATCCAGGCGTTGTATGAATATTATATGAACCACATAGACAGGCTTCCTTTGGAGTATTTAACGATGATGGAGGAGAGAAACGAGACAAAGGAGCAGGTTGTGTGTGATTATATCGCAGGTATGAGCGATGTTTATGCCATCGATAAGTTTGAAGAGCTGTTTGTTCCAAAAGCCTGGAAGGTACTTTAAGGAGGAGCCGATGTTTTATCCGGAGGAGATTGTAGAAGAGGTACGAAGCCGAAACAACATTGTGGATGTAATATCTGGGTATGTGAGCCTTAAGAAGCGGGGAAGCAACTACTTTGGCCTCTGTCCGTTTCACAATGAAAAGTCTCCATCCTTTTCTGTAACACCTGACAAGCAGATGTATTATTGTTTTGGATGCGGGGCAGGGGGAAATGTCATTACTTTTGTAATGGAGTATGAAAATTATTCCTTTGTGGAGGCGCTTCAGTATCTGGCTGACCGGGCAGGTATGGAGCTTCCCAAGGAGGAGGCCTCCAAGGAGTTAAAGGCTCAGACAGAGCTTCGGAGCACGCTTTTAGAGATCAATAAGTTGGCTGCTAATTATTTTTATTATCAGTTAAAACAGCCTCAGGGAAAGCTGGGGTATGACTACTTGACAGGAAGAAAGTTAACGGATGAAACCATACGGCGGTTTGGCCTGGGATTTGCCAATAAAGCCAGCGACGATTTGTACCGGTATCTGAAAAGTAAACAGTATCCGGATTCTATATTGGCTCAGACAGGCCTGGTGACTGTCGAGGAGCGGGGCGGACATGATAAGTTCTGGAACCGGGTAATGTTTCCGATTATGGATGTGAATAACCGGGTCATTGGCTTTGGCGGCCGGGTCATGGGAGAGGGAATGCCCAAATACTTAAACTCGCCGGAAACCAGGCTGTTTGACAAAAGCAGAAACTTGTACGGGCTTAATTATGCCAGGACGTCCAGGGAAAAATACATGCTGGTCTGCGAAGGGTATATGGATGTGATTGCCCTTCACCAGGCAGGATTCACCAATGCGGTGGCATCCCTGGGGACGGCATTTACCAGCCAGCACGGCGTGATCCTGAAACGGTATACGGATCAGGTGGTTTTGACCTATGACAGCGATAGTGCCGGTGTAAAAGCGGCCTTGCGGGCGATCCCCATACTGAAGGAGGCGGGGATCTCCTGTAAGGTGTTAAACATGAGCCCCCACAAGGATCCGGATGAATTTATTAAACATATGGGGGCGGAGGCATTTCGGGAGAGGATTGAAAAGGCGAGAAACAGTTTTCTGTTTGAAATTGACATATTAAAACAGGAGTTTCATTTGGAGGATCCGGAGCAGAAGACGGCATTTTATAACCGGGTGGCTCAGAAGCTTCTTAGTTTTACCGATGCCCTGGAGCGGGATAATTATATTCAGGCTGTGTCCAGGGAATATGGGATCAATTATCAGGATTTAAAGGAATTGGTGAAACGCTTAAGCCTTCGGATCTCCCCGGCTGCCTTGCCGAATGTGGAGGCAAGGGCAGAGTATACACCAAGGGGAAAGAAGAAGGAAAAGGAGGACGGGGTGAAACGTTCACAAAAGCTTCTTCTTACCTGGCTGATTGAGAATCCTGGCTTGTTTGAAACCATAAAGGGAATCATCACGCCGGAGGATTTTAAGGAGGAGTTGTATCATCAAGTGGCTCAGATGGTGTTCCATAATCATGAAGCCGGTGAGATCAATCCTGCAGGGATTCTGAATCATTTTATCAATGATGAGGCACAGTATAAAGAGGTGGCTGGGCTTTTTAATGCCGGCCTAAAGGAATCGCTGAATGAAGAGGAGCAAAAAAAGGCGTTTGCCGAGACCGTGATAAAGGTAAAAAAGAACAGTCTGGATGAGGCCAGCAGGTCCGCTTCGGATATCGGCCAGCTGCAGAAGATTATCCAGGCGCAGAGTGCGCTGAAACGTTTGAATCTCTATGATCGATAGATGAAAACCGTTGCGAATATTTCTTTTCAGCAGGGGAAGACTATAGGCAGGCTACGGAAAGGTAGGACATATGGAAGAGAAGGTATTGGGATTTGAAGAAAAGCTGCATCTGCTTTTAGCGGAAGCCAAAAAGAAGAAAAGCGTTCTGGAGGAGCAGGAGATTCTGGATTTTTTCTCAGGGGATAACCTGGACTCTGAAAAATGGGATGTAATTTTTGACTTCCTGGATGCAAATAAGATCGATATCCTGCGTATAGGAAATGATGATGATATAGAGCTTGAGCCGGACGAGCTGTTTGAGGATGACATGGATCTGGAACAGATTGAGTTTTCGGTTCCGGACGGCATCAGTGTGGAAGACCCGGTTCGCATGTATCTGAAGGATATTGGGAAGATCTCCCTGTTGTCTCCTGAGGAGGAGATTGAGTTGGCCAAACGGATTGAGGCCGGAGACGAGGAAGCGAAAAAACGGCTGGCGGAGACCAATCTTCGCCTGGTGGTCAGCATTGCCAAGCGGTATGCCGGCAGAGGGATGCAGTTTCTGGATCTGATCCAGGAAGGAAATTTGGGGCTTATTAAGGCGGTGGAGAAGTTTGATTACCGGAAGGGGTATAAGTTTAGCACGTATGCCACCTGGTGGATCCGACAGGCTATCACCAGAGCCATTGCAGATCAGTCCAGGACGATCCGGATTCCGGTGCATATGGTGGAGACGATCAACCGGCTGATCCGGACTTCCAGACAGCTACTTCAGGAACTGGGCAGGGAGCCGCAGCCGGAGGAGATCGCCAAACGGATGGATATACCGGTGGAGAGGGTGAGAGAAGTGATGAAGATCTCTCAGGATCCGGTGTCGCTGGAGACACCTATTGGGGAGGAGGAGGACAGCCATCTGGGTGATTTTATCCAGGACGAGCATGTGGCGGTTCCAGTGGATGCGGCTACGTTTACGCTTTTACATGAACAGTTGTTGGAGGTGTTGGAGACGCTGACGGAGCGGGAGCAGAAAGTACTAAAGCTACGGTTCGGGCTGGAAGATGGGCATCCGCGGACTTTGGAAGAGGTCGGTCGGGAGTTTAATGTGACTCGGGAGAGGATTCGGCAGATTGAGGCGAAAGCACTTAGGAAGTTGAGGCATCCTAGCAGGAGTAAGAAGTTGAAGGATTATCTGGATGAGTAAGAGGGCTTTGAGAGGTTCTTAGGATTGAAGGAGAACGTTATCTGGGTATGCTTGTGTTGGGGGAAGGTATAGGTTCTGGTTTGAGAAAAAATTGCAAAATTATGTAAGAAATATCTTAAGAGGGAATGGTATTTTATTCTTCTGGGCACACTTGTGTCATGTGAGGACTTATGTTTTGGTTTGAGAAGGGATTGAGAAATCATAGGGTCTTTAAGTACCCTGAAGAAGACAATACCATTCCCTCTTCGGGGTACATAGTGGCAGGTTTTGGTATATCGAAAAGCTGGCAGACGACAGGATGTGAGGAGAGAGGAACGTGTTTATACAGGTGAGGAGTGGGGATGAAACTTTCTAGAAGACTTGAGATGGTGATCTCTTTTGTGGAGAAGGGGAGCCGAATCGCGGATGTGGGGACGGATCATGGGTATGTGCCAATTGTGCTGGCGGAGAGAGGGTTGGTGGATGGCGGGGTGGCTATGGATGTGAAGGAAGGGCCGCTAAAGCGGGCCAGGGAGCATATTCGGCAGCATGGGTTGGATGGAGTAATTGAGGTTCGGTTAAGTGATGGAGTGAAGGAATTGGGGGATGAGGAAGCGGATACGGTGATTATAGCCGGGATGGGCGGAGAATTGGTAATACATATTCTGGAGGATGGAAGACGGCTTTGGGAGCAGGTGAAGCATTGGATCCTGTCGCCTCAGTCTGAGATTTACAAGGTGCGGAAATTTTTGGGGGAGAATGGTTTTTTTATTGGAAGAGAAGAAATGGTAGAGGAGGATGGGAAATATTATACCGTTATGGATGCGGCTTCTGGGGTGATGGGAAGAATGGAACCCTGGGAGATGATGTATGGTCCTTGTCTGGTGAGACAGGGGCATCCGGTTCTCCGGGAATTTTTGGTGAAGGAACAGACAACTCTGGAAACGATTATAGAGGGGCTTAAGGGACAGGAAGGGGAAGGTGCCAAGCGACGGGTGGAAGAATTGAAGGAACAGGTGGCTTGGGTGGAGAAAGCGCTGGGAAGCAGTGGGAAGGCTGGCCCCGAACCAGTGTAGATTGCCTAGGCAGATCATGGACGGAAGACGGAATGGGATTGCAGGGAAAGGGGATGACGATGCGGTGAATGTGCTGGAGTGGACAAAGCATTTGGAGAAATTGGCTCCGGTTTCGATGGCTTGCCAGTGGGATAATCCAGGGCTATTGGCAGGAAGAGGAGGGAAAGAGGTAAAAAAAGTTTTGATTGCTTTGGATGCCACTGACGAGGTGGTGGATATGGCGGTAGAAGAGCAGGTGGATCTTTTGCTGACCCATCATCCCCTCATTTTTAGGGAGATGAAAAAGGTAAATGACCAGGATTTTATAGGAAGGCGTCTGATTCGGTTGATTCAGGCAGACATCAGTTATTATGCTATGCACACGAATTTTGATATGGCTCCCGGTTGTATGGCAGATCTGGCGGCAGAGAAGCTTGGGCTTCTTAAGACAAGGCCATTGGAAATTGCAGGGGAGATGGATGGGATTTCTTATGGGATCGGTAAGGTGGGAAATCTGGCTGGAGAGTTGACTTTAAGGAAATTGGCTGATAAAGTAAAAGAAGAATTCGGACTGGGGACTGTCACGGTCTATGGGGGACGTCTGGCAGATCAGTCTGTAAGGAGAATCGCTGTCTGTCCTGGATCCGGCAAGGGGATGGCAGAGGCTGCCAAAGAGGCCGGGGCCCAGGTTCTGATTACAGGGGATATAGGACATCACGACGGGATCGATGCGACAGCCAATGGACTGATTGTCATGGACGCAGGACATTACGGCCTGGAACATATGTTCGTGGATTTCATGGAAATTTATTGTGCGGACAAGATTGACCCTGATGTCGAGATCTGGAAAGCGCCTGTGGAATTTCCGGCTGCGGTGTGGTAACAGACAAAAGAGCGGTTCCGAGAGTACATTCATAAGAGAAGGAGGGGCATTTCATGGTAAGCATTAAAATCGGAGATCAGGTAAAGATGTATGCGGCTGGCACCAGTTATCTGGAGATTGCAAAGGAGTATCAGAAACAGTATCCCTATGATATTATGCTGGTGTCTGTAAATGGGAAGCTGGCGGAGTTAAACAAAACGGTTTCCAAAGACTGTGAGCTTGCGTTTATAACGGTGGATCAAAAGCCAGGATTCCAGACGTATCAGCGAACCACAAAGCTGATTATGCTGAAGGCTTTCTACGAAGTTGTAGGCAGGGAGAATATTGAGAAGATTACGGTGAAGTTTTCTGTTGGAAAGGGCTTTTATGTAAAACCAAAGGGAAATTTTGTTCTGGATGAGCAACTGTTAGATCAGGTAAAGGCCAAGATGAGGGAGTATGTGGACAGACAGCTTCCGATTAAGAAAAGAAGCATGAACACGGAAGAGGCGATTGAGCTGTTTACTAAGCACGGAATGTATGACAAGGCCCAGCTGTTTCAGTTCCGCAGGGTGTCCAGAGTCAACGTATACAGCATCGGCGAGTTTGAAGATTATTTTTATGGATATATGGCGCCTCATACAGGGTATATCAAGCATTTTGATTTGATTCCTTTTGAGGATGGCTTTGTGATGCTGATACCGGATGCCACCCATCCAGATAAACTACCGGAGTTTTTGCCTAGCCAGAAGTTGTTTCAGGTGTTGAAAGAGTCTTCCGGGTGGGGGGAAAAGATGCGGATCCCCAATATCGGCGCATTGAACCGGGAGATCTGCAATGGCCGGGCCAACGAGTTGATTCTGATCCAGGAGGCATTGCAGGAGAAAAAAATCGGGCAGATCGCGGAGATGATTGCCAACCAGCCTGGAAAGAAGCTGATCATGATTGCTGGACCTTCCTCCTCAGGAAAGACCACATTTTCCCACAGGCTGTCTATTCAACTGCAGGCTCTGGGCCTGAAGCCTCATCCTATTGCAGTGGATAATTACTTTGTGGACAGGGAGAAAAGTCCCAGGGACAAGGACGGGAATTATGATTTTGAGGCGCTGGAGTGCGTGGATGTGCCTCTGTTTAACCAGGACATGACAAAGCTTTTGGACGGTGAGACAGTGGAGCTGCCAAGGTTTAATTTTGTCACAGGAAAGCGGGAATACAAAGGGGATTTGTTGGCATTGGGGAGGGACGATCTGCTGGTGATTGAAGGAATTCACTGCCTGAATGACCGTTTTTCCTATTCTCTTCCGAAGGAAAGCAAGTTTAAGATCTATATCAGTGCTTTAACGCAGTTAAACATTGATGAGCATAACCGGATTCCTACTACAGATGGAAGGCTGATCCGCCGTATGGTGCGAGATGCGAGAACCCGAGGCGCTTCTGCCAGGGATACCATCAAGAGATGGCCCTCTGTAAGGCGAGGAGAGGAAGGGAATATTTTCCCGTTCCAGGAGGAAGCGGATGTCATGTTCAACTCGGCGGCTGTATATGAGCTGGCGGTGCTAAAGCAGTATGCAGAGCCTATTTTGTTCCAGATTCCAAAAGACTGTCCAGAGTATCTGGAGGCCAAACGGCTGCTTAAGTTTTTGGATTACGTACTGGGAGTCAGCAGTGAGAACATTCCGCAGAATTCCATTGTTCGGGAGTTTATCGGTGGAAGCTGCTTTAAGGTATAGGCAAGTGTGTCTGAAGAATATGGTAAAAGAAATTGGCAAGAAAATAGACAGGAAGGGAAACCTGTGGTAAAATAAAACTTGTATTTGAGTAAGACAGATGGTCGCTGCCGCAAACGCTGAAAGGCTGCGGGAGAGGAAAGTCCGGGCTTCACAGGGCAGGATGCCAGATAACGTCTGGCGGAGGCGACTCTAGGGACAGTGCAACAGAAATATACCGCCGGTTTTAACCGGTAAGGGTGGAAGGGCAGTGTAAGAGACTACCGCCTGGCTGGCAACAGACAGGGCACATGTAAACCCCATTCGAAGCAAGACCGAACAGAAGGCATAAGGCGGCCCGTCTGCCTTCGGGTAGGTTGCTTGAGCCTGGCGGCGACGCCAGGCCTAGACAGATGACCATCCAACGACATAACCCGGCTTACCGTTTTGCTCAAAGACAGGGCTGTTTTGACAGCCCTGTCTCTTTTTAGGATATTTTCTCCAGTAATTCACTGTGTTTCATAACTACGGTTTTTAAAACATCAATATCCCGTTTCATTTCATGGATTTCTGGCGTTGTTCGTTCATATCGCTTTGCAGCCGGAACATAGTTTTCTGCTAAAAGGCTGACTTTTCTCCCAATTTCATTTTCCACATAGGTCCGGAAATCCTGAACATTACTGTCTAACACTTGGAACTTGAATTTCAAATCCTGGACATCGCAGCTTAATACTTGGAACTTGAATTTCAAATCCTGGACATCGTTGTCTAATGCTTGGTAATTGAGTTTCAAATCCTGAACGTCAGTCTTTAAGACTTGAACATCGCTCCTTAAATCCTGAACATCAGTCTTTAAGACTTGAACATCGCTCCTTAAATCCTGAACGTCAGTCTT
>CANDZL010000077.1:0-17877 GCA_947425205.1 uncultured Hungatella sp.
ATAAGATATTCACTCCACATATTTGTGTCTACTGTCTTAAACACAATTTTTGAGTTTTATCCTTATCTGGTTTCACTCTTGATTGATGTAGGAACAATATAGCAAAAGATTTCATTATGATACGGATTAAGGTCTCCCTGCATAATTACGAATGAAATTATCGATTATCCTGGTAACGGCAAAGAAGGAGGATGTGGATAAGATTAGGGGGCTGGGACTGGGGGCCGATGATTATCTGGTAAAGCCGTTCAGCCCTATGGAACTGGTGGCCAGGGTGAAGTCCCACATTCAAATGCACCAGCGGCTTTTGGAGCAGAAGGACAGGGAAGATTTGAAAGGGATATTGCGGTGCAGGACTGTAAGGTAGAGAGCGAATATTTTATGATGCGTTCGGATCATCTGTGGTTTGACCATGTTTCTCTGAAAGGGAAATATTCCTTCCAGTATATCCGGATTCGGTATTTGAGAATTGTAATTTTGATACCAAGGACGCTTTCTGGCATGCGAAGAACGTGGTGGTGCGAAACAACACGGTGAAGGGGGAATACCCGGCCTGGTATTGTGAGAATGTAACCTTCGAGAATTGCCGGATTATGGGAACCCAGCCTTTGTGTTACTGTAAGAACTTAAAGCTGATTAACTGTGAGATGATTGACACAGACCTGGCTTTTGAGAAATCGGAGTTGGCGGCCACGGTGACAACCAGGGTTATGAGCATTAAGAATCCGCTGTCGGGCCATATTTATGTATCTTGTGTGGATGACTGATCCGTGATAATGAGACTTGCCAGGGAGAGGTGATCATCGGGGAGATGTACTGCTGTGCGTAAGGAGACATACTGTAAGGGACCTGCCTGATTCCAGAGGGCAGGGAACCAGGCAGACGTAACAATGTATCTATTTGGCGGCGCTGATTACCACTTTGTCTGCCCGGAGTGTGCCGGAGCCGGGCGTTGTTCTGTCAGAAGGGTGATTTTTTCTAAGAATTTCTGGGCAGGTTTGGAGAAAAACTGGTATTTTTTCCAGATCAGGTTCATATTTGCGTGAATGGCGGGGGACAGGGGCTTGAACAGGAGGCCGCTGTCCTCTGTCACGTGGATGATCTTGTCTAGGGCAAAGGCGTATCCCAGGCCTTCCTCTACCATGAGGGAGGCATTGAAGAGAAGGTTGTAGGTGGCGGCCACATCGATTTCGGAACGGCTCTTTTTCAGCCAGGACATAATCAGGTCCCCGTCCCTGGTGCTGCGGTTAAAGATCAGGGGTTTGTCATGGAGGTCTTCGGGGGTCAGGAAGTCTCTGAGGGCCAGGGGACTGTCTTTTCGCATAAGTATGCCGAAGGAGTCTGTGACGGGGAAGGTCATATATTCGTATTTGGAGGTGTCTACGGTACTGAAAATAAGGCCGAAATCAATGAGGCCTTTATCCAGGCTTTCCAGCACATCCGTGTTGTCGCCGCTGGAGATGTGGTAGCTGATATCCGGGTAATCTTTCTGGAGCTGTCTGGCGGCACGGGCTAAGAGGCGGACTCCGTCTGTCTCTCCGGCACCGATGAAGACATCGCCGGAGATATGATTGTCTGTGACGGATATTTCCTGCTCTGCCTTATGGATCAAATCCATGACTTCTTCCGCCCGCTTGCGCAGGATCATGCCTTCTTCGGTCAGGGAGATCCGGCGGGTTCCGCGGATGAAAAGCTGCTTTCCCAGTTCTGCTTCCAGTTCTTTTAACTGCCTGGAGAGGGTAGGCTGGGATAAATGAAGGGACTCTGCCGCGCCGGAGATACTCTGCTCTCTGGTGACGGCCAGGAAATATTGAAGGACGCGTAATTCCATAGGGAAAGTCTCCTTTCTGGCTGTGGGCGGATTATAGGGAATCGAATTTGTGGAGAATATCCGCTAAAGTTTTTGAGTTTCGCAAATACCTGTGGGAAGCAATTAATAACAATATAGTAGGGAAAAGTATAGCTGTCAAGCATAGAACAATATAGAATATGAGTATTTGCTATGCAATCGTGTTGGAATTATACTATAGAGGAAGGCTGAAAAACGGCAGCCGCTGTAAGGCATATGGGTACTGCCCAGTGGCGGCTTCCTATTTATCACTATGATGATTATGAGGGCTGGGGCAGCAAGACCGTGGTCATCCGTGACGGAAGGCAGGGATGGATATGGAAAAAAGAGAGGCAGCCGTAATCCAGAATCTGAAGGACGCTGGCTGTGATAAGGATACCATTACCAGTTTTATGGAGTATTATGAGGCGAGGGAGGTGAGGCAGGAGCTTAAGGTGCTGTCGGAACACAGAAAAGATCTTTTGGATGCCCTGCATGTATGCCAGAAACAGATTGACTGTCTGGACTACCTGGCATGGCAGATTGGGAAGGAAGAGGGGAGGAAATGACAGGAGGTCATTTGTTTGTAAAGATTGAGGATATTCAGGAAGAAAATATTTGAGAGGTGAAGATGGGAGATTATGACAGGGGAAGAGATTAGAAAACGGTATCAAATACCGAAGGCCGCGCTGGCTGTTTATGATAATCAGGTGAGAACGCTTTTTTATGGAGGCCGGACCGAAGACAGGGAGTATGACGACAGGGATGTGGAACGGATTGGCATGGTTATGGCCTATCAGCGGATGGACTTTGAGGATCAGGAGATCGGCGCGTTTTTCCGGATGGAGCAGGAGGGGGAAGCCACAAGGGAGCAAAGGCTTCACATACTTAAGAAACATCGGCTGCGTATTCTGGATGAGATTCATAAGAAGGAGAAGATTCTGGATGAGTTGGATTTTCTTTCGGTATGAGCTGGGTGGAGTTTAAACTTTTAGTTAAAATAACATTGCCTTTTCGGAACTTCCTTACAGTGCCAGGGTCTTGTAGAATACAGATAAGAGGAGAAAAGGAGGGGCAGATATGGAAGGCAGTAAGAGGCTTTTTAGTGACAGGGAGTTGTGGGCTCTGATCGTCCCGCTTATGGGGGAAATGGCGCTTCCCGTGGTTTTGTCGCTGTACCAGTTGTCCGGTGGAACGGCGGAACTGGCCAGGGAAATGTTCTTGTGGCATACGGTGGGGGCTGTGGTTCTCTGGCCTTCTGCTTTTATCCTTGCGGCGTCTCTGCGGGCGGCGGGTGATGTGCATTTTACCATGGGTATGTCGGTGCTCTCCATGTGGGTGTTCCGGTTTGGGGGTGCCTGGCTTCTGGCTGTGGGGCTTGGCATGGGGGCAGCGGGGGCCTGGGTCTCCATGGCGGTTTTGGACTGGCTGTACCGGTCGGTATGTTACTGGATCCGGTGGCAGGGAGGAAAATGGGAGGCCAAGAGGGTGATTTAAAACTATGCTTTACAGGCATAGTGAACCATTTGATATGAGTATTGGATAGGATTTTTGAATTGGTGTAAAATGGAGTCAGAGATTACAGAGAAAATGTAAGGAGGATGGAAACATGGAATATGTGACATTAAGCAACGGAGTAAAAATGCCAATGGAAGGGTTCGGCGTATTTCAGGTGCCAGAGGCAGCGGTCTGTGAGCAGGCGGTAAGGGATGCCCTGGAGGCGGGGTACCGGCTCATTGATACCGCCGCCGCGTATTTTAATGAGGAGGCTGTGGGGGCTGCGATTAAAAAGAGCGGCATTCCCAGGGAGGAGCTTTTTGTTACCACAAAGCTGTGGATTCAGGACGCGGGGTATGAAAACGCGAAAAAGGCATTTGAGGTTTCTCTTGGGAAAATAGGCCTTGATTATCTTGATCTGTATCTGATTCACCAGCCAATGAATGACTATTACGGATCCTGGCGGGCTATGGAGGAGCTGTATGAGGAAGGGAAAAGCCGGGCAATCGGGGTGTGCAATTTTTATCCGGAGAGGCTTGCGGACTTGTGCCTCAATGTGAAGGTGAAACCTATGGTAAACCAGGTGGAGCTTCACCCCTTCTTTGCCCAGGAGAATGGCCTTGAGGTGATGAGGGAGTTCGGCGTGCAGCCGGAAGCCTGGGGGCCGCTGGCTGAGGGAAAACATGGAATCTTCACCCACCCGGTGCTGACAGAGATCGGGGCAAAGTATGGGAAGAGCGCGGCCCAGGTGGCCCTTCGGTGGAATGTACAGAAGGGGGTGGTGATTATCCCCAAATCGGTACACAGGGAGCGCATGGAGGAGAACCTTAATATCTGGGACTTTAGGCTGGATGAGGGGGATATGGAAGCCATAGCAGCCCTGGATCTGGGGCACAGTGAGATTATTGACCACAGCGCGGCCCAGACGGCGAAGTTTCTCAACGGGTGGAAGATTCATGAGTGATATGCCTGGGAGGCACAGGATTCGGCGGGGGTTTTGGAGACCTGGGCCTTCGGGCTGTGCTGGTGTCGGGATAAACAGCAGATTAGAGGGAGTGTGATGAGAGGATGAATGAAAAGAAAAGGGCTCAGATTCTGATGCTGGCGCTGGCGGTTCTGATTCTGGCGGCGGCCGGAGCCGGGTGGTATTGGATTGGGTTCCGGCAGAAAGCTGGCGGGAATGAGGGAGCAGGAGCCGGGGAAGGCGGCCTGGCGGCAGGCGGAGATTTTGACAGGGCCGGGGAAGCAGACCTGGTGGCAGGCCAGGAGCCTGGAGGAACTATGGGAGAAAACGGGAACTTGGAAAGTGGCAGAGAGCCGGGGGAAATCCGGGATGGACTGATACTTTTGGAGGGCGGAACGTTTGTCATGGGAAGCCCGGAGGGGGAGCGTCAGAGGGAGCCGGATGAGGTGTCCCATGAGGTGGAGATCAGCGCTTTTTATATTGATCCCTTTGAGGTAACCCAGAGGGATTATGAGACGGTCATGGGGGAGAATCCCAGCTATTTTCAGGGGGAGAATCTTCCGGTGGACAGTGTGACCTGGTATGAGGCGGCAGAATACTGCAACAGGCTCAGTGAGGCCAGAGGGCTTACGCCCGTTTACACCATAGGGGACCGAACCGTGACCTGGGACCGGAGCGCCAATGGCTACCGGCTTCTGACCGAGGCGGAGTGGGAGTACGCGGCCAGGGCAGGGAGCGATACGGTTTTTAATCCGGGGAACCAGATTACCAGTGACAACGCCAATTTTCAGGGCAGTTATCCCTATCTGATTGAGGAGAATTATGTGAGCCGGAAAAATCCGGAGGTGGTGACCAGCCAGAACCGGGGGCAGACCATAGAGGTTGACAGCCTTTCTCCCAATGAGTTCGGCCTTTACAACATGCACGGAAATGTGTCGGAGTGGTGTTTTGATTATTATGGAGCCTATGACCTGGAGGGGACTGCGGACCCGGAAGGGGCGCGGAGAGGCTCTCTGAGGGTGAACCGGGGCGGGGGATTTAATGACTTTGCCAAACATTTAAGAAGCGCTTACCGGTCGGCGGCCAATCCCATTGACGGGGATGAGAATTTGGGCTTTCGGATTGGGAGAAACGGGGCGGCAGGGGAAGGGATTGTAGAGACGGCCTATTCTCTAGATATTGAAATGCCGGAGAATCCACGGATTCTCATTGCCTATTTTTCTTATTCCGGCAACACGGAGAACGGGGCCCGGATTATCCGGGAAAAGACCGGGGCTGACCTGGTGGAGATTGAGATGGAGACGCCTTATCGGGGGAATATCTATGAGGTGTCCCAGGCGGACCTCAATGGGAATGTCCGGCCCAGGCTTACGACCCGTGTGGAGAATATGGATGAGTATGATGTAGTGCTGCTGGGGTATCCGATCTGGCATGGAACGGTACCCAGGCCGATTCTCACCTTTTTGGAAAGCTATGACCTGGAAGGAAAAACCATTATTCCTTTCTGCACCAGCGGTGGCAGCGGCATAGAGGCCAGTATCCGGGATATCCGGGGCAGCGTGGGCGGCGCCAGTGTGACAGGGGGAAGGAGAGTCAATGACGTAAATGTAATCGAAGGCTGGCTTTCGGGGATGGAGTTAAATCCGTAATCCGCAAAAGAACGAGTGGGAGGTTTTGGAATGAATGGGAAGAAAAAAGGAATGATTTTGGCAGCATTGGCGGTTATGACGGGACTTGCTCTGACCCTTGCAGGCTGCGGTCAGAGCAGGGCTCTGTCCGGCGGGAAGGAAGTTTCGGATACCCAGGCCCAAATGGTCTCCACATCGGAGAACCGGGTAATGGCTGAGGGAACCGCCTTGTCTGGAGGATCTGGGGAGGCACAGACAGAGAAGGAGGAAGATTTTATGAGGATTACAGTTGGGGACAGGGTTCTCACAGCGGTTTTGGCGGACAATTCTTCAGCGGAGGCATTGAAGGAGATTCTTATAGCCGGATCCCTTACCATTGACATGAGCGATTATGGAAATATGGAGAAGGTGGGGCCCATTGGACAGAGCCTGCCAACCAACGATGAGCAGATTACCACCGGACCCGGGGACATTATCCTTTATATGGGTAATTCTCTGGTCATTTACTATGACACCAATTCCTGGAATTTTACAAGGCTGGGGAAGATACAGGATGTGACCCAGGCGGAACTGAAGGAGATATTGGGAGGCGGAAACGTTATGGTCACCTTGTCGCTGGGGGAGGAAAGGGCTTCTGGGGAACGGACCGGGACGGTTCAGGCAGCAGATCAGACAGAGGGTCAGGCAGAGGCAGCAGAGCCGGGGCAGGGAGAAAAGCCGGTGGTGTATATGACAGATTCCATTACCCCGGAAGGGCTTATGGCGGTCTATGATGCCATGGGACGTGACATGAAGGGCAAGGTGGCGGTAAAGCTGAGTATGGGGGAGCCGGGAGGCCACAATTACTTATCCCCGGACCTGATTAAAGACCTTGTGGCACGGGTGGACGGCACCATTGTGGACAGCAACACAGCCTATGGCGGCCAGAGGGCCAGCACGGCCCTTCATCTCCAGGTGGCCGAAGATCACGGGTTTGCGGCCATTGCCCCCATTGATATCCTGGACAGTGAGGGGACCATGGATTTGCCTGTGGCAGAGGGGAAACATCTGACGAAGGATATTGTGGGAGCGGGCCTGGCAGATTATGATTCCATGCTGGTGCTTTCTCATTTTAAGGGCCATGCCATGGGAGGATTCGGCGGGGCGCTGAAAAATATCTCCATTGGCATTGCTTCCCAGAACGGAAAGGTGCTGATTCACTCCGGCGGCACCAGTGACAGCAGTTGGTCCGGGGGAACCCAGGATGATTTTCTGGAGTCCATGGCAGAGGCGGCCAAGGCGGTCAGCGATTACATGGAGGGGAACATGGTGTATATCAGTGTTATGAACAACCTGTCTGTGGACTGTGACTGCGACAGCAATCCTGCCCAGCCGGACATGCATGATATCGGAATCCTGGCTTCCACGGACCCGGTGGCACTGGACCAGGCCTGTGTGGACCTGGTGTATGCGGCAGAGGACGGGGCTTCCCTGATTCAGAGGATTGAGTCGAGAAACGGGATTCTTACGGTGGCTCATGCCCAGGAGATCGGGCTGGGGACCAGGGAGTATACCCTGGTGAGCCTGGATGAGTGAGACCATGAGCGGGCTGATCTCCCTTCTGCGCAGGGAATGGATTTATCTGTGGTACTATTTTATGGTCCAGTTGGAGCAGATTGCCCCTTACTGGGCCCTTGGCATGGTGCTGGGGTCTCTGATTTCCGTATTTGGCAAGGCCAGAATCCACAGTCTGTTTCAGGGCCTGAACGGGAAAAAGCTGGGGGTGCTGGGGGTGATTCCTGCAAGCCTTCTGGGGATTGCCTCCCCCTTGTGCATGTATGGAACCATTCCCATTGCGGCGTCATTTTCCCAGAAGGGGATGAAGGATGATCTGCTGGCTGCCTTTATGATGAGCTCCATTCTTTTGAATCCCCAGTTGATCATTTACAGTGGTGTACTGGGACAGAGGGCGCTTGTTATCCGGTGTGTTTCCTGCTTCTTGTGCGGTGCGGCTGCAGGGCTGATGGTGCGGTTCTTTTTTCGGGACAAAGGATTTTTTAACTTTTCCGGCTTTCAGGAGCGGGCAGGCAGGGACACGGACCCCAATCTGATTTTGCGGTTTTTGAAAAATCTTGGGAGGAATATAAAGGCCACAGGGGGATATTTTCTCCTGGGAGTCCTTTTGTCGGCGCTGTTTCAGAGGTATGTGCCTGCTGAAAGGTTCGCGGCGCTGTTTGGAAAGCAGGAGGGCTTTGGGGTTCTCATGGCGGCTACCCTGGGGGTGCCTCTGTATGCCTGCGGGGGAGGGACCATTCCTCTTTTGCAGCAGTGGCTTTTGTCCGGCATGAGCATGGGCAGCGCTTCCGCCTTTATGCTTACGGGGCCTGCCACCAAGATTACCAATCTGGGAGCCTTGAAGATTGTGCTGGGAGTGAGGCATTTTGTGTATTACCTTGTCTTTGTGATTGCGTTTGCCATGGGGACGGGGTGGGTGGTAAACCGCTTTTTGTGGTAAACCTGCATGGGTTCGGCGGCGGGATTTTTTATAATGGTATCATCAGATTTCTGAATCAACGGGTTCACGGAGAGCAGCTTTTTATGGGGCTGCTCTTTTTGTGTTTTCAGGTGATTTTTGGAGAAGCCGGGGACTCGGCTGAGGGCATGAAGGTTATGATACTTCATAATTTTTAAGGGCAGTTTCAGAATTAGTTTCAGAATTTTCTGCTATGGTGGTTTGGGTTAGAACGTTTGGATATGACCTGAAAGGTATGGTGGAGAATATGAGATTTGATGATTTGCTTTCTATGAGTGTTAACAATTTAAAACGGAGGGGTCTGCGTACTCTTCTGACGGTACTGGGGGTGGTTATTGGGACGGGTTCTATTGTAGTCATGATTTCTTTAGGGCTGGGGCTGCAAAAACAGAGCCGGAAACTGGTAGAGTGGGGGATTTTGGGATGTGTTTTTCGTTTTTTACTGCCGGAAATGGAACGTGTTTTGGGAAAGATGCAGGGAGGAGGCTGGAGGATCGCGAGTGCAGGATTGTCGGTATTATTAGCTGTTGATATCATCGCAACTTCTATGTGCCTGATTAGGTGGAGTAACAGGCACGCGGGGGTTCCAGCGGGGAACGGGTTGGAACGGCTGATTGATCGGATATATTCAGATGAGGTTATGGAGAAAAGGTTTTGTGAATGGTATTTTATTCTTATGGGCAGCGAGCCAGGCAGGCATGCTGATAAGGAGAAACTTAGTCCTTCAGAACTTGGGCATTTAGCGGCTGCCCAAAGGATTGAAGCCTCACAAGGTGTGGATATTTTGATGGATGACAGGAACGATTAGAATCCGGAGAGATTCGGAAAGGGGAAATATGGGAAGAATTATTGGATTTCTTTTACTTTTGGCATTTAAAAGTCTGAGGGAGTAAAGATATAAAAAAGGTTTATCCAAGGGGCTTGATAAAAGTATGTATAAATACTATAATGGAGTATAGCATAAAAGGGAGGGGTAATTATGCCTACAGATGAACAGAAACTATGGGGAGTATGGGGACAGGCAAACGGATTATATAGCACTTGGGCAGCTTCAAAAAATATCAATTATTATCTGTTGTTTGTCTTGTATGCTTTGGAAGGGCAAAAGGAAATGACACAGAAAAAAATCTGCATTTGTACCGGGCTGACAAAACAGACGGTCAACAGCGTGATCCGTTCTTTGAAGGAGCAGGGATATGTCGAACTTTCTTCTGGTAATGGGGATCGTCGGGAAAAGCAGATTTTATTAACAGAGAGAGGAATTGTATATTCCAATGAACTTTTAACGCCTTTGAGGAAACTGGAACATCGAGTGCTTCAGATTATGGGGAGTGACAGGGTACGGCAGATGATTGACAATATTACATTGTTTAACACGGTGCTTGAGAAAGAAATGAGTAAGGATGTTTGAGAGATTCATATTTATACTGGCTAAAATCATATAAGGAATCTGCACAAAAAATACACCGAAAGACTTGTGCTTCGGTGTATTTTTTGTGCAGATATCTGTTTGTGGTGAAAGCTTCAAAAATTAGTAATATTTTTTTTCTTGACAATTAGTATATATACGGACTATAATATAGATAGTACATGTACGGACTAATATAAGGAGGCCTACTATGATAAGCAGCACCGTTTTTATGGAACAGCTAAATAATTACTATGCCGTGTGGCAGGAATACAATAACGTGTATGAGAAATGGGCAAAGGCACATGATTTGTCGGTGAACAGCCTGCTGGTGTTATCGGCTGTTCATGAAGGTCAGGAGGATTGTACACAGAAGAAAATCAGCCAGAGATGGAGGATACCAAAGCAGACAATCCATGGGATTCTGAAAGATTTTGAGAGGAAAGGACTGGTGGTGCTGTCTCCCATGGAGGAGGATAAACGGAATAAGCAGATCCGGTTTACACCGGCAGGGAAGGAATACGCAGATACCATTATTTCCAAACTGCGGAAGGTAGAGTTATACGTGGTTGAGGAAACGGGGATTGAACGTATGAGACAGATGAATGACAGCACCACTTTATTTTCGCGAGCAACGAGCCAGGTGGGCATACTTGTATGCCCATTTGGCGACTGCCGCGAGGGCCGACACCCCTGCTGCCTGGCGGCAGGGGTGTCGGCTGTAGAACTTTTTTGCAGAGCAGGAGGGAATGAGGAGAAATGAGCCAGACAAATGATGTAAGGAATTTTTTTAAGTATGTGATCCCTTCCGTATTATCCTTTGCCTTATCAGGGGTATATACGATTGTGGACGGATTTTTTGTGGGAAACAGCATTGGGGATCTGGGGCTTTCGGCGGTGAATATGGCCTACCCCATTGTAGCGGTCATCCAGGCCTTGGGTACAGGGATCGGTATGGGGGGCGCGATCTTCTATTCAATCAAGAAGGCAGAGAAGAATGAGACAGAGGCAAGGGAATTTACGGCGGGAGCGCTGTGGCTGCTGATTCTTTCCAGCGGGATTTTGACATTGGGGATTTCCTTTTTGAACGGCAGGCTTTTGGGGATGCTTGGAGCCAGGGAAGAACTTCTTTTGCTGGGGGAGGAGTATATTGCCGTCATTGCCATAGGTGCCGCTTTGCAGGTGATTGGTACGGGGCTGGTTCCTTTTATCCGTAATCATGGAGGCTCCTTCTATGCCATGGTTTCCATGATTGCAGGCTTTATCACCAACATGGTTCTGGATTATGTGTTTGTATGGGTGCTGGAGCAGGGGGTGGCCGGGGCGGCCTGGGCTACGATCATTGGGCAGGGAGTTACTATGGTGCTTGCATTAGTCTATTTATTGAGAAAGAAGCAGTTTACGCTGGAGATCCCTGTTTCTAAAATCGGAAAGGTGTGGGGCACGGTTGTAAGGACCGGGATTGCGCCTTTTGGACTTGCCATGTCTCCCAACATATCTCTGATTATTATTAACCGTTTTTCCATGTCCTATGGCGGGGAGGCGGCCATTGCCGTCTATGCGTGTATTGCCTATGTGAGCTGTATCCTGGATCTGATTCTCCAGGGAGTGGGGGACGGAAGCCAGCCGCTGATCAGCCAGTGCTATGGGGAGAAAAACAGGGATAGTTTAAGGTCTGTGAGGAGGCTGGCCTACGGTTTTGCCCTGGCTTTGTCTATGTTTGGATGTGTGGTTTTGTTTTTGACAAGGGGAGGCCTTGGAGTGCTGTTTGGGGCTTCGGGCCAGGTTAATGGGGAAATTGCCAGGATTATGCCGATTTTTCTGCTCCCGGTGCCCTTTGCGGCGGTTCTGCGTGTTACTACGGCAAGCTTTTACGCAACGGAAAAGAGTGGGTATTCTTATATTTTGACCTTTACGGAACCGGTGTTCATGCTGGTGCTTATGATGGTGCTGCCGCCGATGTTCGGAGGGCAGATGATGATCTGGTGGAGCGCGGTGTGTGCCAGGGTTCTGGCGGCTCTCCTGGCCATGGTTTTGAAGGTGTATGTGGACAGACGGGAAATGTTTCTGTGGTTACGAAGAAGGTAAGGAGATGCGAATATGATTTTTATCCCTATATGAACCGGGCCGGTGATTATACCTTCCGGGTTCGGGCCCTTGGAGCCATGGAGGATGAGCGTGGAATGTGGAGCGATAAGTCGGAGGAGATAACCATTGGGGAGGACAATGTTTACCGGGGAACGCCTCCTTCTGACAGCCCGGCTGGTTTTGGGATCTTCGGGGGAAGTCAAAGCCCGCTGGAGGTGAGAGGCTGGATTCAGGACAAGACGGGATGGCGGTATCTGCAGGCGAATTATCAGCTGGCGGTTAATACCTGGATTTTTGTGGATAATAACTGGTTCTATCTGAATGGGCAGGGGTACATGATGACCGGGTGGATTTTTGTGGACAACAACTGGTTTTATTTGAATCCGGTTTCGGATGGAACTCGTGGGGCCATGCGGACGGGGTGGCAGACTATTGAGGGGGAGACTTATTTTTTTAATCTGGTTTCGGATGGGACTCGTGGGGCTATGAAAACGGGGTATCAGCAGGTGGATGGGAACTGGTATTATTTTGATCCGGGGCAGGGGTTTCTTTGGAAAAATCAAAGGGTGCCGGATGGAAGATGGGCGGACGGAAACGGAATCTTGAGTTAATAAGAGAATGTGAGGACAAGGGGGATAAAACGTGAAGAGAGTCTATTGGTTTATGGCTATGATGATTATGTTGTGCTTAAGCGCTTGTGGAACGGATAGAAGCAGTGTGGTAATGCCGAAAAGCAGTCCTATGGGTTCTGAGCCTCAGTTTGAGACACAGGCAGTGTTTGAGCTTACGGAACAGGGAAAAGTTTTTCTTGGACAGATGTCCAAAATATTGAATGACTTTCATTTACAGACAACAAAGGATGAAAGGTTTTGGCTTGATTTTCTGTTTCGTTCTTATACCGGAATGGGAGAAGAGGAGGAGACGCAGCGGATCAATCGGGGAGATCTGGGAATTGAGACGGTTGTTAAGGTAAGTCTGGAAAGGGCAAAGAATCGCGCGAAGTTAGTGTTTGGTACGGCTCTGCCGGATATCAGGCCTTCTTATGAAGATATGGAAAGAGATCAGTATTCTTGTTACTATCATGACGGTTACTATTATATCGGCGTTTCAGACTTCCCTGATTATCAGTATTCCTTTGCGGATTGTGAGGAATCCGATGGATTGATTACGGCAAGGTATACCATTGATTCCCACGGGGAAAGCAATGTGGGTATGGTGACGTTTACCATTGTGCAGGAAGCCAATGAGAATGGGTTTATCATTATTTCTAAAACTACGGAAATGTTCGATTGAAGTGAGAAGCAAGGGAGAACCGTTTGAAACGGCCCGACTGGAAAGGAAAAGTCGGGCCGTTTTTTAAGAGTGCATTACCGGTTATGGCGCGTGTTTCTTTCAGAGGAGGGACAAGAATTATGGAAAAACAGGAATATTTAATCGGAGATATTGCCGTGATTACGGGTATTAGCCGTGACATGCTGCGATTTTATGAGAAAAAGGGGATTCTTACGCCAAAGAAGAAAGATAATGGATACCGGTATTATACGGAGGACGATCTGTATCTGCTGGTGCGTTTTTTGTTTTCCAAAAGACTGAATATGGGCCTTGATGCGATTAAGGATCTGATGATAACCGCACCGCTGGACTGTGGGCACCAGGAGGCGCTGCGCCGGCAGATTGAGGCGGAGATAAGCGCCATTGATTTTCACAGACAGACCCTGGCCTGTCTTCTCTGTATAAAAAAGATTTATGATGAGATGGAGGACTGCAGGGGACGTTTTTGCTTAAAGACATTTCCCACTTACCGGGTCCTTCACACCCTGGATTCGGCGGCGGATGGGCTGAAACAGTGGTTTTTATTGTCGCAGAGATATGATGGGCTGGATATGGTTTCGATCTATGACTGTTACAGGTATCAGGCAGGGTTTTCTCTGAATGAGGGAGAGATTATCTATGATTATTCCCAGCTGTTGATTTATGAGGAATTGATGGAGCGGGTAGAGTCGGGGTATGATTTTTCTAAATGTGAGATTTTTAGGGAATCGACGCTGTGTATCTGTACGGTGGCAGAGGTTTCTGAGGCCAGGCCTTCTCTTTCGGTGATCTTCGCTATGCGCCAGTGGGCGACAGGGCAGGGGCTTGTGGCTTCGCCGGAGATTTATGTCACATGTAATTTTGTAAGGCCTACGGATAGCTGTTGCGCATATTCTCAGGAAATCTACATACCAGTGATTCCTCTTAATGAATGAGGAAAATCAGAGAACCGGAGGCAGGGCTTTCATTGCAACCCCCATGCAACTTTTATGGTATACCAGCCACCTTATGAAAGCCGATTACTTCGAACTTCGTGCTCCCGCAATCGCGCCAGTATTCGTAATCCAGGCTATAGCCTTACTTGGCTTTATCCGGTTTGGCTGCCGTGCAGCACTTTTATAGTATATTAGTAATAGAATTGAAAGATTTCGTTCATTGACTTTGAAATCGTTCCAATGTGTATAGTTATCCTATCAGAAATAATAAATACGATTTTGGAGGTGTACGATATGACACAGAAGATGTTTTATTCTACGGCAGCAGGATTTGTCATGGCGATTGGACTCAGTATTACATCTTATGCAGCCACCGGCTGGCAGCAGGAGGGGAATGACTGGCGCTATTTTCAGAGGGACAATGAGGTGGTGACCAACACCTGGAAAAAGTCAGGCAATGACTGGTTTTACTTAGGAGGTGATGGACGGATGGTCCGGAGTCAGCTGGTGGAGGACGGTGATAATTACTATTATGTCAATTCCTCTGGTGTCAGAGTGGCTAATCAGTGGCGAAAACTTCCCAATGAAGAAGCCGGAGATGAAGAACCAGATGAGTTATGGTATTATTTCCAGTCTAACAGGAAGGCTTACAAGGCTCCTGAGTCGGGGCGGACTTCCTTTAAGTCCATTGTAACGGCCAGTGGGGAGACGAAAAAATATGCTTTTGACAGCGAGGGCCGTATGCTTTTCGGATGGGTCAATGAAGAGTCCCAGCGGGTGACAGGTGATGAGGCCTGGAAAGAGGGTGTTTATTACTGCGGAGACGAGGACGATGGAGCTATGGTTCAGGCAGCGTGGAAAAGGCTGGAGGCCATGGACAGCGAAAATGAAGACAGTTCGTTTGACGATGAATATTGGTTCTATTTTAACACCAATGGCAAAAAGGTGACAGGGACAAAGAAAAACATAAATGGCCGGAAATATTTGTTTGGTGAGTATGGGAACGCAAAGTATGACTGGCAGAAGTTCTCTGTGGCTACAGACAGTAATGCCACACCTCCCAATGCTACGCCGTCTAATGTCAACTCCTATTATACGACTCCTGAACAGTGCTGGCTGGCTGTGGGCTGGTTTAGGGCAGTGCCGAGTGAGGAGATTGATGCCCAGGCTCATGACGATGATGAGAAATACTGGTTCTACGGACTGTCAAACGGAGGCGTGGTGACCAGCCAGTTAAAAACGATTAAGGGACATACCTATGGTTTTAATGAGAAGGGGATGATGCTTCACGGCTTGTATAAGATGGAGGTGGATGGTAAGAAGATTCTCTCTTGTGAGAAGATTGAGAATGAATCCCAGCTGCCTTCGGCTGGAGATAAAGAGAAGGTTTACTATTTCGGGGACACACCGAAAGAGGGTGTGATGAAGACCGGCAGGTGTACCATTGACCTGGATGGGGAGAAATTCACTTACTATTTTAAGACATCAGGGGCTGACAGAGGTGCTGGTGTTCAGGGTATCCATGACGGTGGCATTTATGATCATGGAAAGCTTCAGACCATTGAGCCTGGAATGAGATACGGTATTATTAAGTATGAAGGAAAGGATTATTTGGTAAACCAGTCAGGAAAGATACAGAAGAATAAGAAGAATGTAAAGGATGCTGACGAGGTGTATTATTCTACGGATAAGAACGGAATCGTTACCAGCACCGGGAATAAACAGTAATTGTATGGGACAGACGCTCTGGGAGACAGGGAGTCTGTCCTGTTTGGTGGATAAATATGTGGGGCAGGAACGGAAACAGATGGATATGGCAGGGGGAAAGAGGGATAAGATTGGGAAAGAACATGAGAATGAATGTTCGGATACGTTTTGGAGCCGGGAGTCTGGCCGGGGAGTTGGTGGGATTGCTTTTGATCAGCGGGATAGTTGCAGGAATGGTATTCGGAATATTCAGCATGGTTGTGAATCAGGGGCTTAATGATTATTTTTTGGAGTCTTCTTGTCTGCAGAGAGAGGAATTAAATATGGTTCAGGAACTGCAGGATTATGTGCTGGAACAGGATATAGCCGCTTCGGATCAGGCAGAGTTGTCTGAATGAGTGAAAAAGAAATCCATTGTATATCTGGAAATCTATCGGAAGGATATGCTTCTGTTTGTGTCGGACACAACGAAGGCGGAGGTCTTTCTGGTGGGGGCATTTGCTTACCGCTATCGGATGTATGTTCTGGTGGCATCTGTGGTGGTGTGCTTTCTTGTGTTTGTAGGCTGTTTTTTGTGGGGAGTCAGAAGAAGGGGCCTATATATACAGGATATCTGCCAGGAAATCGGAATCATGGAGGGCGGGTGTCTGGAACATGGGGTTCCTGTCAAGGGGAAGGATGAGCTGGCGCAGCTTGCTGCGGGCCTGAACCAGATGAGAATGACGTTAAAGGAGAACCTGGAGAAGGAGCAGGAGTTAAGAAGGGCTAACCGGGATTTGATTGTTGGGATGGTTCATGATTTGAGGACACCCCTTACGGCTCTGACTACTTATGTAGAAATCATACGCTCTGGAGTGTGTACGGATAAGGCTAAGCGGGCCTCTTATGGGAACACTATAGCTGATTACATTCTGCATGAACGTCCTGAAAGTGATTCGGAGTATGTTTTTTTAAAAACCGCGACACCGTTTGGAAAGATGGGCACAGGAAGCATTTACGCGATCCTGAGAAAGATTGAGGAACAGGCCAGGATAAAGATTGACAATCACAGAGCTATTCCAGTATAGTTAATTCATAAAACAGGCAAAATCGCAGATGTGCAGGTGAATGGACATGAAAAATATCCATAGCATTGAATTTTATACTGGAAGCAAGGAAGAATTGCTTCCCGATTATGAAAAAGAGTTTCCCTATATTGCTTCGAGGGCAGAACTTGACAAGTATATAGGGCGTTATGTGCCGTGGCACTGGCACAAAACGGTGGAACTTTTTTACATGGAAAGCGGCAGCATTGAATATAATACGCCGGGAGGAAAACGATTGTTTCCTGCCGGAAGTGGCGGCATGGTAAATTCCAATGTACTCCATATGACAAAAGCAATATCACAGAGAGAACAGAATGTACAGCTGCTTCATATTTTTGATGTTTCCCTGCTTGCCGGGGAACAGGGAAGCAGGATTGAACAAAAATATATTGCACCTGTCATAACAGCCCCGCAGATTGAGGTAATCCCGCTTTTTCCGGGCAATGCAGCAGAAGAAAGGATTTTGAATCTTATTGCCACATCATTTCATTTGTCCAGTGATGAATTTGGGTATGAAATAAAACTACGGGAAGCCCTAACGGAAATATGGCTGATGCTTTTTGAACTATCCCGCCCTATGGGCGAAAAGAAAGGAGAACATAACAAAAGCAACGATAAAATAAAGCTGATGATGATATATATTCATGAGCATTACGGGGAGAAAATATCTATCCCGGAACTTGCGGCAGCAGCATACCTAAGCGAAAGAGAGTGCTATAGAGTATTTCATGACTGTCTGCACATGACACCTGTAGAGTATATAAAGGCTTACCGCCTGCAAGCCGCCTGTCAGATGTTAGCAAATGGGCAGGAAGCGGTTACAGTTATCAGTCATAACTGTGGTTTAGGGAGCAGCAGTTATTTTGGAAAAGTTTTTCGGGAATATGCACATTGTTCACCCACAGAATATCGGA
>CANDZL010000078.1:0-16827 GCA_947425205.1 uncultured Hungatella sp.
CGTCGGACGTGCTTGAATCCTTCGGCTTCTAAGATGATTATAAACCAACACTGCGAATTTTGCAAGAGGGTTTAGGGAATGGGGGTGCTTCGGCACTCCTGTTTTTTGTGGATTTGTAGACTATATTACAGGAATATGGTCTTATTTGCAAGGATTTTTCCACGATGCTTTTTTGCTTTTAAACCCTTTTTTAGACAGGCAATTACCGGGAAGGGTTATTATCCCGGTCTGGTGGTTCCTGTGCGCTTTTTGGCGGTTCTGTGCGCCCTAAATACTGGTTCAGGTTCTCCAGTTTCCGGTTCAATCTTAAAATTTTGAAAAGATATGAAAAAGAATTGCTATTACTCGTTTAAACGTCTAAAATGAAATCATAGATGGAGGAAAAATTATGGACTACATATCAATAAAGGAAGCATCAGAAAAATGGGGAATCTCTGAACGCAGAATACAAAAACTATGCTCAGAAGATAGAGTTGAAGGAGCAATTCGGTTCAGCCGGGTTTGGGCAATACCCAAAAATTCGGAGAAACCATTGGAAAAAAGGAAATAATGGAGAGCATGGAACAAGTTGGACTTGATCCGAACAGTAAAAAGAAAGTTGGAAAATATTCTTTGGGGATGCGTCAAAGACTTGGGATTGCTAAGGCTATCATGGAAAATCCGGATATTGTGATTCTGGACGAACCAATGAATGGTTTGGATAATCAGGGGGCAGAAGATGTCAGAGAAATTAATCAATCATTTCTTGCGACAGAAGTCGCAGAATCAAGACCAATATCAGAAGAAGCACCCAATTGGTGTGATTCATCACGGAACCATGAGAAAAGAAGTTTGTATGCGACATTCTGTCTTTGGCTCATGTGGAAACAAGGGATTTGCTATAATAGACTGTGAGAGAATTGCAGGATAGAAATGGGAAATCGTGATAACCGTGGGCTGTCACGATTTCCCAAAAAGAAAAACTATGCAATATCAAACACAGATCTACACCGGAATGCCTTTGCATCTCCTTCCACAATCTCAGCCTGGTGTGTGCCGGCATCCATATCAAAGAAATTATCCGATAATCTTACATCCCCATCCACACCTTCTATAAACACATGTTTCGCATAGGCTCTCGCCGTAACCATAAGGGTATTCCCCTCTCGTTCCACCTTCAGGAACGGATCCACAAAACCATAATGCTTCGGTGCCGTAAACAGGCAGCTTCCCCGGGACACCACATTTCCTTCCATAATAAACTCATAAGAAAGATGCACATTCCTCTCATCATATCCGGAAAAATCCATTTTTTCCAGCCACACGCCATCCAAAGCAGGAACAGTTACAGCCCTTTTCCCCTCCTTAAGCACCTGACTGTCAGGTGTGCACAGTTGCCATCTCACAATTCCTGAAATTTCTTTCAACGTCTCATTGGCAACATGAAGTCTTGCACTTTTTTCGATAGGTGCCGGCTCTGCCACACAGAAGGGCCTTTCGCTCAGTTCCCCGATTTCCTCACAGGAGATCATGACCGGTGCAAACATATTCTTCTCTGCGTAATGGAGTGCTTTCCATCTGCCATAATAGTCGATGCTGGACCAAGAAGCCACTGGCCAGATATCATTCAGCTGCCAGACCACGCATCCCATGCATCTGCCCCGATGGCGGCGGAAATGCTCCACGCCGTAGCGGATGGCATCCGCCTGCAGAATCTGGGAAGTATACAGCATGCTGTCAAAATCTTTGGGATACAGATAAGTGGCAGACAGATAGTTCAGGATTTTTCCGTTGGCCGCACAGTTTCTCTGGTGCATCTCCATGGTGCGAGAGAAGATATTTTGTTCTTCAGGCAGGGTAAAACGTTCCACGGTTTTTAAGCAGGGGAAAGACTGAAAGCCGAATTCAGACAGATATCGGAAATGGAATTTCCGGTATTCGGTGAAAGGCTTATTGCCATGCCATACATCCCAATAGTGGGTGTCTCCCCTGTTTTCGTCGCAGGGATTGTCAAAATTACCTCCGGAGGAAGGACTGGAGGGCCAGTAAAAGGTTACAGGATCTTCTTCTTTCAGTATCTTTGGAATAATATACTCAAAAATCTTGATATAATCGTATACCTGCTTGGTGGAAGGGTGCCAGTCTGCCTGTAGAACCTGGCTTTCCATCTCATTGTTGCCGCACCATAAGCCCAGGCAGGCATGATGGCGGATTCTTCTCACATTGTCTATGATCTCCTGAGTGATATTCTGCTCAAAATCGTCGTCCAGTTCATAGGAGGCGCAGGCGAACATAAAGTCCTGCCACACCAGCAATCCCAGTTCATCGCAGATATCATAGAACCAGTCGTCTGGATAATAGCCACCGCCCCAGACCCGGATACAGTTGTAGTTGGCAGCCGCAGCATCCCTTAGAAGCTTCTCTGTTCGTTGCCTTGAGGTTCTGGACAGTAAGCTGTCCTCTGGAATATAGTCGGCTCCCATGGCAAAGATCAGGATGCCATTGATTTCATGGGCAAAACAGCTTCCCCATTCATCCTGTTGAGTGTTGACCGTGGCGGTGCGGAGGCCGATCCGTCTCTCCCAGACATCCAGAAACTCTCCCTGAGGGGAGCGGGCGGTGACTGTTACCTGATACAAGGGCTGCATGCCGTATCCTCTGGGATACCAGAGCATGGGGTTTGGAATTTCCACTAGGCATCGCTCTTCTTCAGAGGTGAAGGCGGCTGTGACAACCTGGCCTTTGGGAGAGGTGACGATTACTTCCAGAGAGATCTCATCGTCTACATTCATAAGTTCCAGAGAAGCATCCAGATCAAGGATAACTTTACCAGGACTGTGGTGTTGGGTGATGTAAATGTTGTCGATACGGCCTTTTTTGATACCCAGAAGAGAAACCTCCCGGAAGATCCCGGCATCGGGAAGCCTTGGGCCCCAGTCCCAGCCGAACATGCAGTGTGCCTTTCGAAGATGGGGAAAACCTTCCATGGCATCTGTGGAGCCACCAGTATAAATCTTTTTATTTTCCTCTTTTATGTATCTGGTTGGAGAGTGTAACAGCACTTTCAGGTGGTTCTCTCCTTTTTGCAAAAAAGGAAGTACTTGGAATTCCCAGGTTCGGTGCATATTATAGCAGGAGCCCAGACGGTGTCCATTAAGAAAGATATCAGCCAAGGTATCCATTCCGTCAAAACGGAGAACCACCCGGTCACAGGCAAACAGAGCTTCTTCTGGGGTAAAGGTGGTTTCAAAAGAAAAGTCGTTGTCCATCAGCGGCAGAAGCTTAAGCTCGTTGTCGCGGTAATAGGGATCCGGGATCTGACCGGCTTCCAACAGGGCACTATACACGGAACCGGGAATCTGTGCCCTGATGCCGTCTTCTGGCAGAAGTCCGGCATCGTTTCCCATGATCTTTAAATTCCATTCTCCATTCAGGGTGTAGGTTAGCATAAAGTCCTCCATTATTAAGTGAGTATGAGAGGTTCAAAAACAAAACGTTTCTGTATTTTTTGTTGTACTAATTATACATAATATATGGGTTTAATGCAAGGATGGAGCAGGTGGCAAAGGAGATGGGATATTTTCCCAATTGGGCTGCCAAGTCATTAAAGACCAACAGAACCTATAATCTAGAAGTTCTGTTTTCGGATGAAAGCAACTGCGTCTGGCCGGCAAACAGGGTTTCTATGTAGGCCAGAATCAACGGGGCCACTCCCTTGGCATCGTTTTGCACAATAGGCTCCCTCATATAGTAGTCAAAGGTTCCTTCCCGCATCTCTTTGTTCCCAAGGCCAGCCACCAGGCAGATGCCTCCCAGCCTAAGCTGGCCGTCTTGTTCGGAAAGGTAATTCTGGCAGACTCCGTCAAAGGCCCTTTTCCCGTAAGCAAAGTAAGAGGGATCCAGAAGACCTAAACGAACGCTTTTCATGATGGCATACGCGTAGATGGCGGAGCCGGAGGTCTCCAGATAATTGGGGGAGATACCGCCTCGGTTTACCACTTGATACCACATGCCAGTCTTGTTATCCTGATAAGGCAACATGGACTCAATTAATTCGTGGTAAATTCTGGAGAGTTCTGCTTTTTCCCCGCCCATG
The DNA here is from genome assembly GCA_947425205.1 of uncultured Hungatella sp. Taxonomy (GTDB): domain Bacteria; phylum Bacillota; class Clostridia; order Lachnospirales; family Lachnospiraceae; genus UBA3402. The sequence continues at coordinate 4,076 of CANDZL010000078.1, forward strand.
GAATCCGGCATGATTTCCAGGGTATCAATCAGGGCCATAGCATACCAACCCAGTGCCCTCAACCAGAAATTGGCGGACAGCCCTGTCACCTTATCACACCAGAAAGATTCTCTGGAGTCGTCATAGGCATGGTAGTAGAGGCCGTTTCTTGTGTCTCTCATCCGGTCATACACAGTAAGGAACTGGTTGTAGCTGTCATGGCAATTTTTTCCGTCATTGTAGGTAAGTTCATACTGCATATAGAAGGGCTGGGCCATATACAGGCCATCCAGCCACACCTGGTTGGGATAGATTAGCTTGTGCCAGAAATTCCCGGTGGAAGTGCGGGGCTGGCCTTTTATTTGGCTATATATGGTGTCCATGGCTTTGCGGTATTTTGGCCTGGCTGTCAGAGCATACAGGTCGAAAAGGGTTTTCCCGGCGTTTATGTTGTCTAAATTGTATTCCAATGGATCGTAGGAAGTGATAGAGCCGTCTTCCTGTACAAAATAGTCGATAAAACGGTCGGCAAACTCCAAATATTGGGAATCGCCTTTAATGTGGTATAACTCCAGGATGGCTTTGATCATGCAGCCGTCAATGTAGTTCCAGGAGGGCTTATGGCCTTGCCTGATCTTTTCAATATTCCAGGCAGGGGCCTGGGGAGTACTGTGTTTTAGGAGCTGGTCAATATAACGGTCTAGAATTTCCATGATGGGTACCTCTCTTTTTAATTTGGGGCATGTTTTCTTGATTTTAGTATACCATGTCCTCCGGGGGGATGTACATGATTTGCCAAGGAAATTGTCCGTCTTCGCCGGACGGCAAATCAGCGCTGGTATAATCTCGACAGAGATTATACCATAAAGAAAAGAAGATGGGAATATGAAATGATCTGCAATCGGTATAGAGATTGGCATAGAAATTAAGAATCGAAAGGTTGAACGGCAAGCCAGTTGATGATACAATGTGGAAAAGCATTGAATACATTTTGGAATAGGGGAGGCAGCCAGCATGAACCTGAAGGTGATTTTCCAGACAGCCCGGTGTGGGGTGTTGGAGATTCAAGACGGAAGCATCTACGAACTGAAAGAGGAAAAAGAAATATATGTGAATGGACAATGGTATGGAACCACACAAAGGGCAGTGTTCAGCGTCTACGGCTTAGAGCCGGATAGGGATTATGTGATTGGAGTAGAGGGGGAGGAGGGGAAAGCAGAAGCAGGTTTCCGAACTTCAAAGGAATTCATAACCCTGAATGTAAAGGACTTTGGAGCCAAGGGGGACGGTAAGCAGGATGACACCCCATTTATTCAGGCGGCAATCCTAAGCTGTCCGCCAGAGAGCCGGGTTCTGATTCCGGAGGGAGTATATAAGATTACCAGCCTGTTTTTAAAAAGCAATCTGCGGCTGGAATTGGCAAATGGGGCTGTATTGTCAGCGGAAACGGACAGAAGCCGGTTTCCTGTCTTAAAGGGTATGATAAAAAGTTATGATGGCGAGAAGGAATATAACCTGGGAACCTGGGAGGGAAATCCAGAGGATTGTTTCAGTTCCGTGATTACTGGCATCCATGTGGAGAATGTGGAGATCTACGGACAGGGCGTGATAGACGGCAATGCCAGCAAGGAGAACTGGTGGCATGAGCCTAAGGTGAAGCGGGTGGCATACCGCCCAAGGATGATTTTTCTAAATCATTGCAGTCATGTGACGGTTCAGGGTATTCAGGTGCAGAACAGTCCCAGCTGGAATATCCATCCTTACTTTTCCAATTGTTTGAGATTTCTGGATCTAAGGATTTTAAATCCCAAGGATTCTCCCAACACAGATGGCCTGGATCCGGAATCTTGCAGGGACGTGGAGATGGCAGGAATCTATTTTTCTGTGGGGGATGACTGTATTGCAGTAAAGTCCGGGAAGATCTATATGGGTTCCAAATATAAGACTCCCTCTCAGGATATTGTGATTCGGCAGTGTTGTATGAGAGACGGACATGGATCGGTTACCATCGGCAGTGAGATGGCAGGAGGAATCTGCAACCTGACGGTGAGGGACTGCCGGTTTCTTCACACAGACCGGGGGCTTCGGATCAAGACTCGAAGAGGACGGGGGAAGGACGGCGTGATAGACAAGATACGGTTTGAGCGGATCCACATGGATCATGTCATGACTCCGTTTGTCATCAACAGCTTTTATTACTGTGACCCGGACGGGCACACGGATTATGTGGCTTCCAAGGAAATCTTGCCTGTGGATGATGGGACTCCTTCTATTAAAACGCTGTGCTTCTCGGATATACAGGCAGAAAACTGCCATGTAGCGGCGGCCTTTCTGTATGGCCTTCCGGAGAAGAAGATTCAGTGTGTTAAGATGGAACATGTGCGGGTATCCTATGCAAAGAATGCCATGTCCGGAGAGCCGGCTATGCTGGATGGCGTGAAATGCGTAAGCCGTATGGGGATCTTTGCCGGCAATATTGAACGACTGATCCTGGAGGATGTGGAGATAGAAGGGCAGGAGGGAGAAAAAATAATCACAGAACATATTGAGCATTTGGTGGAAAGCTAGTATAATCGATAGAAATATTTTGCTCTTCAGGTGTTTTTGTCCCGCAAAGCGGGCAGGAAAGGGCTGGGAGAGCCTACAATAAAGAAATGGAGACGTATTCTATGGCATTGAAAAAGAAACCAGTGACCGGCATGAGGGATATTCTGCCGGGGGAGATGCAGATCCGAAATTTTGTGATGAACCAGATTAAGGAGACCTATAAGGGGTTTGGATTTTCTCAGATTGAGACACCTTGTGTGGAACACATTGAGAATCTGACAAGCAAACAGGGAGGAGACAACGAAAAGCTGATCTTCAAGATCTTAAAGCGTGGAGAGAAGCTGAACATGGAGACAGCGAAAGAGGAGAATGACCTGGTGGACAGCGGCCTGCGCTATGACCTTACGGTGCCTCTGGCCAGGTATTATTCTGGAAATTCAGCTCAGCTTCCCAGCCCGTTTAAGGCTCTTCAGATGGGGAGCGTGTGGCGTGCAGACCGTCCGCAAAAAGGGCGTTTCCGTCAGTTTACCCAGTGTGACATTGACATTTTAGGAGATGCCAGCAGCATGGCAGAGATTGAGCTGATCCTGGCGACGACCACAGCTCTCGGGAAGATCTGTCCGGACAATGCATTTACTGTCCGGATCAACGACAGGGAAATTTTAAAAGGAATGGCCTTATACTGCGGATTTCCTGCAAAATCCCTGGATCAGGTGTTCATTACCCTGGATAAGATGGACAAGATCGGGGAAGAAGGCGTAAAGGCGGAACTTCTGGACAATGGATATGATGAGAAGGGTGTAAGCCAGTACCTGGAACTGATGACCGGTGTGAAACGAGATGCAGAAGGCGTCAGGAAGTTGGGGGAAACGCTTACAGGTGTGCTTCCTCAGAGTGTGACGGACAATCTGGCCTTTATCATGGATACAGTGGTGAATGTGGCGGAGACGGATTTTCAGTTAAGCTTTGATCCTACCCTGGTACGAGGTATGTCTTACTATACAGGGACAATCTTTGAGGTGTCTATGGAAGGCTTTGGCGGCTCTGTGGCAGGCGGGGGACGCTATGACAAGATGATCGGCAAGTTTACGGGGGTGGATACCCCGGCCTGTGGTTTTTCCATCGGGTTTGAACGGATTGTCACCATCCTAATGGATCGGGGAGACTGTGTGAAACATGACACTTCGAAGAAAGCCTATCTGCTGGAGAAAGGGCTGGATGCCGGCAGGCTTTGCCAGATCATGAAGCAGGCCATGGCAGAGAGAAAAGAAGGCGTAGAAGTCCTGGTGTCTCAGATGAATAAAAACAAGAAGTTCCAAAAGGAACAGCTGGGCAAGGAAGGCTACACGGAGTTTGTGGAGTTTTATAAAGATGCACTGAAAGGAAACGGATAAAAAAGTCTGCCAGGAAAGGGGAAATTATGTCAGAATCAATGTTGGGATTAAAGCGTTCCTACCGGTGTACGGAGGTACGTACGGAGCAGGTAGGAGAAACCGTTACTGTAATGGGATGGGTACAGAAAAGCAGAAATAAAGGCGGGATCATTTTCGTGGATTTAAGGGATCGGTCTGGTATCCTGCAGATTATTTTTGAGGAAAGCGATTGTGGGGCGGAAAGCTTTGCAAAGGCGGAGAGGCTGAGAAGTGAGTTTGTCATCGCTGTCACTGGCAAGGTGGAGAAGCGTCAGGGAAATGTCAATGAAAATCTTGTGACCGGGGATATCGAGGTGCGTGCAGAGAGCATCAGGATACTGTCTGAATCTGATACGCCGCCATTCCCAATTGAGGAAAACTCCAAGACTAAGGAAGAGTTGCGGTTAAAGTACCGTTTTCTGGATTTAAGAAGACCGGATATCCAGAAAAATCTGATGTTCCGCAGCCGGATTGCTATTTTGACAAGGCAGTTTTTGGCGGAGGAAGGGTTTTGGGAGATTGAGACTCCTACGCTGATTAAGAGTACGCCGGAAGGGGCGCGGGATTATCTGGTGCCCAGCCGCGTCCATCCAGGTTCTTTCTATGCACTGCCCCAGTCTCCCCAGCTGTTTAAGCAGCTTTTGATGTGTTCCGGATATGACCGGTATTTCCAGATTGCCAGATGCTATCGGGATGAGGATCTGCGTGCAGACAGGCAGCCGGAGTTTACCCAGATTGATATGGAACTCTCCTTTGTGGATGTGGATGATGTGCTGGATGTCAATGAACGGCTCCTTCAGAAGCTGTTTCATGAACTGTTAGGTGTTGACATTTCCCTTCCCATTCCCAGGATGACCTGGATGGAGGCCATGAATCGTTTCGGCAGCGACAAGCCGGATATGCGTTTTGGAATGGAGTTAAAGGATGTGTCCCAAGTGGTGAAGGACTGCGGGTTTGCAGTGTTTAAGGGCGCGCTGGAAAATGGTGGTTCTGTCCGGGGAATCAACGCAGAGGGCAGAGGGGATATGCCCCGAAAGAAGATTGACGCACTGGTGGAATATGCAAAGGATTTCGGCGCAAAGGGCCTTGCTTACCTGACAGTTCAGGAGGATGGTTCGTATAAGTCCTCCTTTGCCAAGTTTATGACGGAGGAGCAGCTTAAAGCGCTGGTAGCCGCTATGGACGGAAAGCCGGGAGACCTGCTTCTGTTTGCTGCGGATCAGAATAAGGTAGTGTGGGACGTGCTGGGGAATCTGCGCCTGGAACTGGCCAGACAGGCAGACCTGCTTAAGAAGGATGATTTTAAGTTTTTGTGGGTGACAGAATTCCCGCTTTTAGAGTATTCGGAGGAACAGGGACGGTTTGTGGCCATGCACCATCCATTTACCATGCCCATGGAGGAAGACTGGCATCTGATCGACAGCGATCCGGGAGCGGTCCGCGCCAAGGCGTACGATATTGTGCTGAATGGCACGGAGCTGGGAGGCGGCTCTGTCCGTATCCACCAGAGTGATATTCAGTCCAAGATGTTTGAGGTGCTGGGATTTACGCCGGAGAAGGCCAAGGAGCAGTTTGGATTTTTGCTGGAGGCATTTAAGTACGGAGTTCCGCCTCATGCAGGGCTGGCGTATGGCTTTGACCGCTTGGCTATGCTTATGGTGGGGGCAGATAATATCCGTGATGTGATCGCATTCCCGAAGGTGAAGGATGCATCCTGCCTGATGACCGAAGCGCCTACACCTGTGGATGTGAAACAGTTGGAGGAGTTGGGAATCCAGGTTAGCAAGGAGTAATAAGCAAGTGCAATACCAAACAGTATTTGAGGGGGCGGGAAATATCTGCCCCCTTAAGTGACACTGGGGCTCCTATGTTTTGTCAGGTTTTGCTTCCATTTTCCATAAAACTATGTTATAGTAGATTCAGCTGTTCTGGCTGATTGGTTCAGATATTGTATCTATCTATAGTCGCAGGAATAATCTTCCGAAGTTCACAGATGGTGTAGAGAAGTACCTTTATGATATGGGCAGGAGGGGTGAAAATATGGTTGAAGACAGTTGACATTTTGGCGCTGGTATATTATGATAATTAAAAAAGAACATTTGTTCTGTTTGGAGGCAGATATGAATAAAGATGATAAGATGAAAGCCCTGGATGCGGCTTTGACCCAGATTGAGAAAGCATATGGAAAAGGTTCCGTGATGAAGCTGGGAGACAGCGGAGCCAACATGAATATAGAGACTGTTCCCACTGGTTCCTTGGGACTGGATCTGGCCCTTGGATTGGGAGGAATTCCCAAAGGCCGCGTGATTGAGGTCTATGGGCCAGAGTCCAGCGGTAAGACTACAGTAGCGCTGCACATGGTGGCGGAAGTGCAGAAGAGAGGAGGAATCGCCGGATTCATCGACGCGGAGCATGCTCTGGATCCGGTGTATGCCAAGAACATAGGGGTGGATATTGACAATCTGTACATATCCCAGCCGGACAATGGGGAGCAGGCCTTGGAGATCACAGAGACCATGGTGCGTTCCGGCGCAGTGGATATCGTGATTGTTGACTCCGTGGCGGCACTTGTACCCAAGGCAGAGATTGACGGGGAGATGGGAGAGTCCCACGTAGGTCTTCAGGCCCGCCTGATGTCGCAGGCTCTCAGGAAGCTGACAGGTATTATCAGTAAGTCTAACTGTACGGTTATCTTTATCAACCAGATCCGTGAGAAGATCGGTGTGATGTTCGGGAATCCGGAGACGACTACCGGAGGCCGGGCACTTAAGTTTTATGCTTCTGTCCGTATGGATGTACGGAGAACCGACAGCTTAAAGCAGAGCGGAGAAGTGGTAGGGAACCATGTCCGTGTGAAGGTAGTGAAGAATAAGATTGCCCCGCCGTTTAAAGAGGCAGAATTTGATATCATGTTCGGCAAGGGAATTTCCAAAGAAGGAGACATTCTGGATCTGGCGGTGAAAGAAAACATTGTGGAAAAAAGCGGCGCATGGTATGCCTACCAGGGAGCCAAGATCGGCCAGGGACGGGAGAATGCCAAGATTTATCTGAAGGATAACCCTGCGGTGTGCCTGGAGATTGAGAATAAAGTTCGGGAGCACTACGGGCTGAAGCCGTCTGATATGCCGCCGACCGTAGAGGCAGAAGAATAAAATGCAGATAACAGCAGTTGTCCCTTTGGATAAGCGGAGAAGCAAAGTGTTTCTGGAAGAGGAACCGGCCTTTGTCTTGTATCGGGGAGAGATAAGAAGATACCAGATAGAGGAAGGCGCAGAGTTGTCTGAAGGACAATATCGCCAGATATTGGAGGAAATCCTTGTTAAAAGAGGAAGGGAACGGGCGCTGCATCTTTTGAAGGATCGGGACCGGACGGAGGAGGAGATACGAAGGAAGCTGCAAGAAGGATTCTATCCTCAGGAGGTTATTAAGCGAACCGTAGATTTTTTGAAAGAATATCATTTTATAGATGACCTGGACTATGGAAGAAGGTTCATTGATGCCTATAAGGACAAGAGGAGCAGGAAGCGTCTGGAATTTGATCTGCAGCAAAAGGGACTGGCCCAGGAACAGATCCGCATGCTTTTGGAGGAGGGAGAGGTGCAGGAAGACAGCCAGATCAAGGCGTTCCTCAAGAAAAAGGGATATACGCCTGGCAGCGCCTCCCCCAGGGAGCAGGCTAAGCTGATAGCTGCGCTGGCCAGAAAAGGGTTTTCTTATGACGCTGTTTACCGGAATCTGGGAGAGATGGGAGAAGATACTCCGTCATTTGGTTGATGGTGATTCCGTAGATGGGATTGATGTTCGGTTGATGTTGCGCAAGATACTTGACATAATGTACAAAACAGTTTAAAATTGAGATGTTGTATTTTTGTACAATGAAAACTAAATAAGGAGGTGCTCCTGTGTCAACAACAATCGTGATATCTGTATTGATTACGGTATTGTTTACGATAATTATTGTGGCTCCTATTACCTGGGGATTGGCGATCGCACACCGCAAGAAGACTTATGAAAGCAAAATTGGCAGTGCAGAGGAAAAGTCCAGAGAGATAATAGATGAAGCATTAAGGACCGCAGAGACAAAGAAGCGAGAAGCTCTCCTGGAAGCAAAGGAAGAGTCTCTTAAGACCAAGAATGAATTGGAGAAGGAGACAAAGGAAAGAAGGGCAGAGCTGCAACGGTATGAACGGCGAGTATTAAGTAAAGAAGAGAATTTGGACAAGAAGTCCGAGACATTGGAACGCAGAGAAGCAAGCATAACAGCACGTGAAGACAACTTAAACAAGAAGCTGGCGGAAGCAGAAGAACTTCGTGGCAAGAGGCAGCAGGAATTAGAACGGATTTCGGGACTGACCTCTGAGCAGGCGAAAGAGTATTTGCTGAAATCTGTGGAAGATGACGTGAAGCACGATACAGCAAAGATGATCAAGGAGATGGAGAACAGAGCCAAGGAAGAAGCGGAAAAAAAGGCGAAGGAGTACATCGTAGCTGCGATTCAGCGATGTGCAGCAGATCATGTGGCGGAGACGACAGTATCCGTGGTTCAACTTCCCAATGATGAGATGAAAGGCCGCATTATAGGAAGAGAAGGCCGCAATATCCGTACTTTGGAGACAATGACCGGTGTGGAGTTGATTATTGATGATACACCGGAGGCAGTGGTTTTGTCAGGATTCGATCCTGTCAGGCGAGAAGTAGCGAGAATCGCCTTGGAACGTCTGGTGGTAGATGGACGTATCCATCCAGCCAGAATTGAAGAGATGGTGGAAAAAGCACAGAGAGAAGTGGAAGCCAGTATGCGGGAAGAGGGCGAGGCTGCCACCTTGGAGGTAGGCATTCATGGGATTCATCCTGAGTTGGTAAAACTTCTTGGAAGAATGAAGTTCAGAACCAGTTATGGGCAGAATGCACTTAAGCATTCCATTGAAGTATCACATTTATCAGGGCTTTTAGCCGGGGAGATCGGTGTAGATATCCGTATGGCTAAACGTGCCGGTTTATTACATGACATTGGTAAATCCATTGACCATGAAGTGGAAGGCTCTCACGTAAAATTGGGATCAGAGCTTTGTAAGAAGTATAAAGAGTCTGCAGTAGTAGTGAATGCTGTGGAATCTCATCATGGCGATGTTGAGCCAGAGAGTCTGATTGCTTGTATTGTTCAGGCGGCGGATGCCATATCAGCTGCCAGGCCAGGCGCAAGAAGAGAGACTCTGGAGACATATACCAACAGGCTTAAGCAGTTGGAAGAGATTACCGATTCCTTCAAGGGAGTTGATAAATCTTATGCAATTCAGGCAGGACGGGAAGTCCGTGTTATGGTGGTTCCGGAACAGATCAATGATGATGATATGGTCCTTTTGGCAAGAAATATTTCTAAGAAAATTGAGGAGTCCATGGAATATCCAGGACAGATTCGCGTCAACGTGATTCGCGAGTCAAGAGTTACCGATTATGCGAAGTAATGGTTAGAGTGAAAGATGAATGCCCTGAGACTGTAGGGATTTCATATCCTGTATGGGCGGGGCATTTTTAAATTTCCAGAAAGAGGGTTGATGAAGTATCGTCAATCCTTTTTTGTTTTGCCGGATAGAATGCGGTCACCAGAACTGAGACAGTTAAATGGCATCCGGGTGCATTTATTCACGAATTTATTGGAATATTGACATACTTGGCTTGGAGGGATAAAATACATACAAGAGTTGGCTGCCTAAAATTAGGTGCCAGAGAGTCCGAAAATACATTCATATAAACGAAGGAGGAGCCATATGCTGAGAAAACGTACGTTTACTGGTTCTAAGTCAAACGATATTACCCCCAGAGAGACTGAACACCGTCTGCTGGCCAGAAAGGCAGCAGCGGAAGGGTTTGTTCTTCTGAAAAATGAGGATGGGGTTTTGCCGATCTCAACAGATTGCAAGATTGCACTCTATGGTGCAGGTGCGGTTATGACCATTAAGGGAGGAACCGGTTCCGGAGATGTAAATGAAAGAGACTGTGTGACCATCAAGCAGGGGTTGGAGAATGCAGGTTATGTCCTTACAACCAATGAGTGGCTTGAGTCTTACAGAGAACTTTATAACAGAGCTCGAATCGACTGGCGGGATGGTATTTTGGCCAGTTTGCCCCGGTATCAGAACAACTTTTTTGAGGCATATTCCACCGCTCCATTTCAGATCCCATGCGGAGATGCCATAGATGTAGAAGCAGCAAAACAGGATGGCGCGGATATCGCCATGTTTGTCTTAAGCCGTATCGCAGGCGAGAACGCAGATCGTCATGACCGTCCGGGGGATTACTTTGTCACAGAGGAGGAGAAAGCACTGGTCACTCAAATTTGCCAGGCCTATAAAACGGTTATTCTGGTTATCAATACCGGAGGGCTTATTGATCTTGCATTTACAGAGGAACTTCCCAATATCCGTGGGATTCTTCAGTTCATGCAGGCAGGACAGGAAGGCGGAAGTGCATTTGCCGATGTGGTCAGCGGGAAGGTCTCTCCGTCTGGCAAGATGACAGATACCTGGGCCCTGGATTATAACGACTATCCCAACGCCTCCTATTTCAGCCATAAGAGCGGCAATGTATACAAGGAGGAGTATAAAGAAGGGATCTACGTAGGGTATCGCTACTTTGATACCTATGATATTCCGGTGCGTTATTGTTTTGGATATGGATGTTCTTATACGCAGTTTCAGTGGAAAGCAGGAGCAATTTCCGTAAATGGACTGGAAGCAGATAGGGAACAGGCCAAAGCGGGAGGTGGGCCTGCGGTCTCAATCGAGGTGGAAGTGAAAAACACAGGTTCCCGCTATGCAGGTAAGGAAGTCATGCAGGTGTATGTTTCCTGTCCCCAGGGGAAGCTGGAGAAGGAATTTCGCCGTCTGGCAGGTTTTGGAAAGACAAAGGAATTGAAGGCAGGGGAAGGACAGAAAATGAAAATTTCCTTTGCCCTTTATCAGCTGGCTTCTTATGACGAGGCGCAAGCGGCATGGATTCTGGAAAAAGGAACCTATGGCATCTGGGTAGGTGATTCCCTGGCCAGCGCAGAATTGGCCGGCTCTATTGTGCTGGATGAAGATGCACGGATGGTACAGTGCAGGCATATCTGTGAAAGAAAGGAAGGGCTGGAAGAGAAGCATCAGAACCCGGATAAGAGGATGGCAAAGGAAGCAGCTTGGCTTGCGATTGCAGAGGGTTTGCAGAAGGTGAGTGTAAAAGCCGCTGACATTAAGACAGAATGCATTGACTATGGGAAAGATGTAGGTGCAGATTTCACAAAAGCACAGAAACTTGTAGATTCCTTGACATTGCAGCAGCGCGTAGCCTTTGCAACAGGGGATATCAGCAGGGGCCAGAATCCCCTTGGCTCTGCCGGCCAAAGTGTTCCTGGTGCGGCGGCAGAGACGGTTCCTGTGGCGGAAGCAGCTCCCTGGAATGTGGCAAGCATTGTCTTGGCAGATGGCCCCGCAGGGCTTCGTTTGAGTCGTGAATACCAGGTAAAGGATGGGGCGATTGTGCCAGGAGATTTCCTGGATGCGTTGGAAGGCGGCTTTTTCGCTCCGAAGAAAGAGAAGACAGGAACCACTTACTATCAGTATTGTACGGCGATTCCTGTGGGGACTCTTCTTGCACAGACCTGGAATGTGGAACTGATAAAGGAAATGGGAGAGATGATCGGCCGGGAGATGCAGCTTTTTGAGGTCACTTTGTGGCTGGCACCTGGCATGAACATACATAGAAACCCACTTTGCGGGCGCAACTTTGAATACTATTCGGAAGATCCCTTACTCTCCGGCATGATGGCAGCTGCCATAACCCTTGGCGTTCAGAAGGTGCCGGGCTGCGGAACGACCATCAAGCATTTTGCCTGCAACAATCAAGAAGACAACCGCATGGGATCAGATAGTATTATATCAGAGAGAACACTTCGTGAGATCTATCTGAAAGGCTTTGAGATTGCAGTAAAAAATGCTCAGCCTATGTCTATCATGACCTCTTATAACATGATTAACGGGGTTCATGCGGCAAACTGCCATGATATCTGTACGAAGGCGGCAAGAAACGAGTGGGGATTTGCCGGTGCCATCATGACAGACTGGACTACCACCACCAATTCTACGGCAGGAGAATGTACGGCATCTGGCTGCATGAACGCCGGAAATGATATGGTGATGCCAGGAGCAGAAGCAGACCATGAAGAAATCTATAGAGCGTTGGAGAAAGGAACCCTGGATGAGAAGCAGCTGGACAGATGTGTGCGCAACACCATTCATCTGATCCTGCAGTCCAATCAGTATGATGATGCGGTAAGCTATGGAGAACAGTTCCATTCCCTGGATACTTATATGAGAGCAGAAGCGGAATGACAGAAGGAACAAAATCCGAGAGGAGGTTAAGATTGAAAAGGGCAAAGAAGACAGCGGTTCTGTTGACGCTTATCCTGGTATTTGTGACAGGATTAAGCATGCAGGCCCTAGCTGCCAAGAAGCTTACAGAGGTGTCCATCACAGTAAGCCATGATTTTAAGGTGGGAGGACACGTAAGCACCAATGATGTGGAGGTTACAACCAAAAGCAACCGATATTCCGTAAGTGATATCGAGATCATGAATGAGATCGATGACTGGGGAAACAGTGATACACCAGTGCTAGAAGTGACTTTGGAGGCGGAAGACGGATATTATTTTTCCCTTGTAAAATCTACGATCAAAGTAAATGGCGGAACCTACATAAGTGGGACAAGAAAAGGAACCAGTTCTGTAACCTTAAAAATACAGCTGCCCTCCTTGAGAGGGCAGGTGGGGGAACTTAG
>CANDZL010000079.1:0-16703 GCA_947425205.1 uncultured Hungatella sp.
GCCTTGAAGAGATTGCAGAGAAAAATTATGTCCAGTATGAAGATCTGGTGGAGGACTACAGGGCCTACACAGGCTTTGATGCCTTCGGCAATTTCTACAACCGGGCAGTGGTGTGGATCAGTGTCTATCTGGACAATGATACCATCACAGAAAACGCTCATTTTAAGAAGACAGAGAAGGTACAAAACGAGGATTGGTACCGGACCGTGACAGAGAGAAACGGGGGAGCGGTGTGGCAGATTCTTCCTCTTCCCCTGGCGTTAAACCATGATGACACTCTGGCTCTCACCAGGCTCCTTCGGACCAGGGACAACAGAGACGTAGGCGTGCTGGTTATGTATATGAGGAAGGAGAGGCTCTTTGAGCAGGTGGGTAGCCGGAATTGCGATACCAGGCTGATCATAAACGGCAGGGTCCAGATTCTGGACAACGGGCAGGGAAACACAGATTTTTTCGTGATGCAGCCTTTCATAGAGAACTGGAAAAAGGAAGGTATTTTTCAGGATAAGGTGCGGCTTGAAGGAAAAGAGTATGTGATGACCTGCTATAGCTTTGCCCTGGGAGAGTCTGAGGATACTTTACAGATGATAAGCTTAAAGTCCTATAAAGATATTTTAAAGCAGGCCAGCCGCCAGAATCAGGGCAGCGTCTGTATCTTTTTCGGAAGCGCTGTTTTGTCTGTGTCCCTGATTGCATTATTTTCCTGGTCATTCGGCAGCAGGGTGGAGCGGTTCAGGAGACAGATGCAGAAAGCGGCCCAGGGAGATTTTGACCTGGAACCCAGCCTGGGAGGCAGCGATGAGATCAATGATCTGTACGGTTATCTGGGTACTATGATCGCAGATATCCAGAGGCTTTTAGCACAAATCTATCAGGAGCGAATTCATGCGGAACAGCTGAAAACACAGCAGAAGGAAGCAGAGTTTAAGGTGTTGGCCAGCCAGATCAACCCTCATTTTCTATATAATACTCTGGAGACCATCCGTATGCAGGCCAGAGCGAATCATCAGCCGGAGATTGAGGAACTGGTGAAAATGCTGGCGAAAATCCTGCGCAGGAATATCCAGACAGGAAGCCAGGAGGTGACGGTCAGGGCAGAGGCAGACTTGGTGGAATCCTATCTGAAGATACAGAAGTACCGGTTTGACGAGCGGCTTCAGTATAAGATCTCCATCGATGAGGAGGCAAAAGACTGCGTAATCTTGCCATTGGTTCTCCAGCCAATTGTGGAGAATTCCATTATCCATGGCCTGGAGACCAAGGAGGGGACGGGCCATATTCAGATACAGATTGAAAAACAGGATGAGAAGCTTATTATCACCATTGAGGACGACGGCGTGGGAATCCCGGAGGAGCGGTTAGATAAGCTTCGGGAAGAGTTAAAACGGCACAGCCTGGATCGGTCCCACATCGGAGTGTGCAATGTCCATGAGAGGATCCGATTAAAATACGGGGAGGCCTACGGTCTTTCCATCCAAAGCATGGAAGGAAAAATGACACGGGTGGTGATCCGTCTGCCAGCCAATCCTTGAACTCTCTAAAAATAAGGGGGAAACGAGTCTGAATTTATGGGTATTTCTTTTGCGGCCTTATTTCTATAATAAATAGAAAAAAGGGAGGTATATGCAGAATGAAAAAACCCAGGAAACAGAAAAATATGAAAGAGCCTTTCAGCCTTGCCCTGATGTGGAAACAGCGGTATCTGCTGCTGATGTCCGTGCCATTTGTCATCTGGCTGATCATCTTCAAGTATGTTCCTTTATGGGGCTGGACCATGGCATTTCAGGAGGTGGTTCCCAAATCCTTTGCAAAGCCAATCTGGGAGCGGAAATTCGTAGGCTTTCAGAATTTTGTGGATGCCTTTTCCGACCGTCTCTTCCCCCAGACCATGATAAATACCATTGGCATCAGCATCCTGGGGATCACTCTGGGGACGGCGGCGGCCATCATCTTTGCCCTGTTCCTCAATGAGATCCGCATGGAGGGATTTAAGAAGATTACCCAGACAGTTTCTTATCTTCCCCACTTTGTGTCATGGGTTATTATTGCCAGCATTGCCAAGATGCTGCTCAACGACGGGGGAGCCCTTGAGACTATGACCGGCAAAAGCCTGCACCTGATGTCCACCAACTCACCTTTGTTCTGGATCGTGGTGTGTATCATCAATGTCTGGAAGGAGGTAGGCTGGGATGCCATCATCTACCTGTCCGCTATGGCCGGAATCGACAAGGGAATTTATGAGGCGGCAAAGGTGGACGGAGCCAACCGGTTCCAGCAGATGTGGTACCTGACCCTTCCGGGAATCAAACCTACGGCCATTGTGCTGTTGATTATGAGCGTGGGAAGCGCGCTGAACGTAGGCATGGAGCGGCAGATGCTTTTAAGCAATGGTATTGTCCAGGATCATGCAATGGTGCTTTCCTGGTTTGCCTACATAAGAGGTATCGGTTCCAACAACTACGGTCTTGGTACCGCCATCGGCATGTTTCAGTCTGTGGTGGGAAT
Source organism: uncultured Hungatella sp. (assembly GCA_947425205.1). Taxonomy (GTDB): domain Bacteria; phylum Bacillota; class Clostridia; order Lachnospirales; family Lachnospiraceae; genus UBA3402. The sequence continues at coordinate 2,506 of CANDZL010000079.1, forward strand.
CATTCTTCTTTTTATTGCCAATAAGATTGCCGGTATGATCGGCGAAGACAAACTGGTTTAAGGGGGGAGAAAGATGCTGGAAAATAAAAAAGGCGTGTTCGATTATATTCTTATGGTGCTGTTTATCGGCATGATACTCATAACGGTCTATCCGTTCTTAAATGTTTTGGCAATTTCTTTTAATGACCCTATGGACACCATGCGAAACGTAAACTTTATTATTCCCAGAAAGTTTACACTGGCCAACTACATCTACATTTTCACGGAAAATAATATGGTTATGCCTTTTATGTTGTCGGTGTTAAAAACAGTGGTAGGCACTGGCGTGGGAGTTATCTTCACATCCATGCTTGCCTATGTGCTTAGCCGCAAAGATTTTTATTTCAATAAATCGTTTACCATCCTGTTTATCATCACCATGTATGTAAGCGGCGGTATGATACCGGAATATCTTCTGATTATGCGGAATTTAAGGATGGGAAACAATTTCTGGGTATATATCATCCCCGGCATGATCTGGGTCTACAACGTGATTCTGATGCGTTCCTTTATCGAGGGGCTGCCTATGGCCCTTCAGGAGGCCGCCAAAATCGACGGAGCCAATGATTTTGTCATCTGGTATAAGGTGATCCTTCCTCTGTGTACGCCGGTTATTGCCACAGTGTCCCTGTTTATCGCGGTAGGGCAGTGGAACTCCTTTATGGATACCTATCTGTATGCAAGAGAGATTCCTACTTTGCAGTATGTTCTTTATGAGATTATGGAAAGCGCCCAGATCAAGGTGGATCCCCATGCGGCTGCCCAGGGAGTGCAGAACACAGTGTCTCCTATGTCTGTACGTATGGCGGTTACAGTGGTTGCCACACTGCCCATCCTGATTGTGTATCCGTTCTTACAGAAATATTTTGTAGGCGGCATGACATTGGGTGCGGTGAAGGATTGATAAGGGTTTATTGAAAAAGAGGAGGAACATATCATGAAGGGAAAGAGAATAGGTGCTATGGTTCTTGCGGCTTCTTTAACTGCAGGTATCCTTTCCGGCTGTTCGGCAAAGGAGAAAAGCCAGATCGGTGAGGACGGCGTGCTGGAGCTGGAGTTTTACAATGCGGACGGGGAGGAGGATCCGTGGACCAATCCTGTGGCTCAGGCAATCACGGATGCCACGGGAGTCCGTCTGAAGATAGACTACCCGGTGGCAGCCCAGGACATGAAAGTCGCCCTGATGATTGCGGAACAGAATTTTCCGGATCTGATTTACGCTAAGGGAGACGCGGCCAGCTTAATCGACGCAGGGGCCCTTCTGGACATGACGGATCTGATAGAGCAGTATGGCCCTAATATCAAGAAAATGTATGGAGATGAGTTTGACAAGCTGAAATATTCGGAGGAGGATCCATCTATCTACCAGCTTTCCTCCTATGCTATGGGAGGAACGGTGTATAAACATTCCGGAACTGCCCAGATCCAGTGGGCGGTATTGAAGGAAAATGATTACAAGGTGCCAAGGACTTTGGATGAGCTGGAGACTATGATTAAGGCGTATATGAAGGCTCATCCCACCACGGAAAGCGGCCTCTCCACCATCGGGTTCACCCTGTCTGCAGCAGACTGGCACTGGATGATTACCCTTGGCAATCCGGCAGGCTACATTGCCGACGGGCAGCCGGACAACGGGCAGTGGATCATCGGAGAGGATTTCCACGCCATGTACAAGTTCCGTTCCGATGCGGAGAGAGAATATTTCCGTTGGCTGAACCGGATGTACAACGAAGGAATTCTGGATCCGGAGTTTGCCACCCAGACCCACGAGGACTACATCGCCAAGATTGCCTCTGGCCGTGTGGTGGCCCTGTTTGACACAGACTGGGATTATCAGGATGCGGAGAAGGTACTAAAAGCGGACGGGAAGCTGGATAAGACTTATGCGCCTCTTCCGGTGTCCATAAGCGAGGATGTAAAGTGCCCGTCCCTCATGTCCCAGGGCCTGGTGACCGGCCAGGGAGTTGGGATCACCACGGCCTGCAAGTATCCGGTGGAGGCCATCAAGTTCCTGGATTTTCTCTGTTCCGACGAAGGCCAGATCCTGACCCAGTGGGGCATCGAAGGCATCAACTATTTTGTGGATGAAAACGGAAAGCGCTACCGGACACAGGAGGAGATTGATTACAACAATTCGGATAAGGATTATCAGAAAAAGACAGGGGTAGGTTTCTATTCCTATCCGTTCCCTACCTACGGCGACGGTGTAACAGACACCACAGGCAACACCTACACCAAGGCAAGCAAGGATGCGGTCATAGCAGAGTATGACGCAGAGCAGAAGGCAGCGTGTGAGGCATGGAGCGTAGAACTTTTGACAGATATCTTCCCTCAGCCGTCGGAATTTGCCATTCCAGAGTATCCGCCGGTGTGGGCCTATATTAAACCGGCAGAGTTGGATGATATCGGTAACAAGCTGGACGAGGTAGCATGGTCCGGACTGATTACCTGCGTCATCGGGAAGCCGGAGCAGTTTGATGCAAACTTTGACTCCATGATTGCCAGCCTGGAAAGTATCGGAATGTCCAGGGCGGAGGAGATTCTGACGGAGCTTATCATGGAGAAGGTGGCATTGGTGGAAAATTAGAAATAGGAAAAGAAAGCAGCAAAGCAGCGGAAAATGGCTGTACCCGTGAACGGAAGGTTTATGGGTACAGCCGCTTTTTGGATTGCTTTTTTACATCCAATGCCAGCGGCCTGTTTGCGGTGGCCCTTCATGCTGTGGGGGCGGCGGACTGGGGAATCGATTATGAGGCTATTTTGAGAATGGCAAAGCTGGAAATGTTATCCCCAGAGCAATGGGAAGGCGTATAAAAGAGGGCCGGTTTCCTGAGAGAAATAAAAGATTTTTGAATAGCTATTGACTTCTGGTAATACATTCTATAGAATTATTGTAAGCGCTTACAATAACAATACACCTGGATTCTTTCCCTGTCCTGTTTTGTGACAGAAAATCGGTTGCAAAGGCAGGCGCAGGAGAGTATCCGGGAGTACAAACTACACAAAATGGAGGAAGTCATGCAGGATATTATTAAGATTCATCAGGAGGACAATGTCGCAGTGGCCTTGCGCCCTATAGCCAAGGGAGAGGTATTGGATATGGGAGGGGGCTCTGTCACCACTTTGGAGGAGATTCCCCAGGGGCACAAAGTAGCCGTCAAGCCGATAAAAAGCGGAGAAAGCGTAGTCAAGTACGGCTTTCGCATCGGCAACGCTAAGGAAGACATTGCACCCGGCCAGTGGATTCATGTCCACAATATAAAAACCGCTTTGGGAGATCTGTTAACCTATGATTATGAGCCGGCCGGGGGAGTAATGGAAGAGACGGAACACGTATTTTTTGATGGATTTCGCCGTACTGACGGAAAGGCCGGTGTACGCAATGAGATCTGGATCATCCCTACCGTAGGTTGTGTCAATTCCATCGCCCAGGCTCTGGAAAAGTCAGCCAAAGCTCTGATTGGAGGCAGCCTGGAAGACGTGATATCCTTCCCCCACCCTTACGGCTGTTCCCAGATGGGAGATGACCAGGAGCACACGAGAACCGTTCTGGCAGACATGGTTCACCATCCCAACGCAGGCGGCGTGCTGGTTCTGGGCCTTGGCTGTGAGAACAGCAACATCCCGGTACTGAAAGAATATATCGGGGAATACGATGAACAGAGGGTAAAATTCTTACAGTGCCAGGATGTGGAGAATGAGATGGAGGCAGCCATGGTGCTTTTAGAGGATCTGGCTGCATATGCCAAAGGCTTCAAGCGGGAGAAGATCGATGCCAGTGAACTGGTAATCGGAATGAAGTGCGGCGGATCTGACGGCCTTTCCGGCATCACGGCCAACCCGGTGGTGGGGGCATTCTCCGACATTCTGATCTCCAAAGGAGGAACCACTATCCTGACAGAGGTTCCGGAGATGTTCGGTGCGGAGACGATTCTTATGAACCGCTGCGAGACCCCGGAGTTATTCGACAAGACCGTACATTTAATCAATGATTTTAAAAATTATTTTACCAGCCACAACCAGACCATCTATGAGAACCCTTCCCCAGGCAACAAAAAGGGCGGTATCTCCACCCTGGAGGACAAGTCCTTAGGCTGTACCCAGAAGTCCGGAAGCGCGCCGGTAAAAGGAGTTCTGGCCTACGGAGAGCGGGTAAATACCAAGGGATTACATTTGCTTAGCGCACCAGGCAACGATCTGGTTGCTTCCACGGCACTTGCAGTGTCCGGAGCTCAGATCGTACTCTTCACCACAGGCCGCGGAACACCGTTCGCCTCCCCGGTACCCACCGTGAAGATCTCCAGCAATTCGACTCTTGCAGGAAAGAAGGACAACTGGATTGATTTCAATGCCGGGCGCATGGTGGAAGATAAGTCCAAAGAGGAACTGGCAGAAGAATTGTTTGCATACGTGCTCTCCGTAGCTTCCGGAAAAAAGGTAAAAGCCGAAGAAGCTGGTTTCCACGATATGGCCATCTTCAAACAAGGCGTGACACTTTAAATCACTTTCCATAATACGTTGTTATTTAGGTTTTAGCGAAACTTTTTAAGCGCTTACTGATTCAAGGAAGTGTGCCGATGCACACGCAGGTGATCAGCCTGAAGGAAGGTGGCAAATTCCGCTATGTGAAAACCTGGGCGAGAGCGTGTCGGAAGAATTTATGCTGATTTGCGTCAACTTCTCCTTGCGGCCTATTTCCATATAAGGTATACTAACATTAAGTCTAATTCCATTTACCATTTGTGCAGTACGGTATCAAGGGCATTTCACATATCTTCAGGAGGCAGCCGACCATGAAATTAAACCGAACCACCCAGCGAACCGTAGAAATATTGAAATACGTGTCCAAGAATCCGGAAGGGATTACACTGGATGACATCTGCCAGCGGTTAGAGCTTCCTAAGACCAGCGCTTATGACATCGTTACTACCTTGGCCGCCATGGGAATGGTCAATGTGTCCAAGGGTCAGAAGCAGACTTACACCATCGGCTTAACCGCTTACCGGATTGGAATCAATTACACTAACAATCTGGATTTTATCGGAACCATTGAGCCGGAACTTAAGGCATTCGCCAAGGACGTGGGAAAGACCGTATTTTTCGGTGTCCGGTCAGATCATGAGGTAGTCTACATCTGCAAGTTCGAGCCAGAGAATCCTATCATTACCACAGCTACCGTGGGGACGAAGAACCCTATGTACTGCACGTCCCTTGGAAAGGCAATCCTGGCTTACATGGATGAAGGGACCAAAGAACAGGTCATAAGCCGAATCAAGTTTCGCAAGAAGACAGAGAGGACTATCCTGTCTTCGGATGAACTAAAGCAGGAGTTAAAGGAAGTGAAGGAGAGGGGATATGCCCTGGATGCCAGGGAGATGGAGGAGCATATGGAGTGCGTGGGGGCTCCTGTATTCGGAAGCGACGGAAGCGTTGTCGGTGCCATCAGCTTGTCCAGTCTCTATAAACCTACAGAGGATTATCAGGTTTTAGGCCAGATTGTCCGCAAGAAGGCAGTGGAAGTGTCAAAATTATTGGGTTTTTTGGGAAAAATATAAGGTTACCATTGACAAATAATGCATAAGCTATTAAAATTTTATTATAAAAATCGCGTTTACGAAGATGAATCGTATATGCGAATTAAGAGAAGGAGAGAAGAAGCATGAAAAAAGAACAGGTTTTAACCAGGATGAAGGAAGATTGCCTTGTTGCTGTAGTTCGCGCCAAGAACTTAGAGCAGGGCGAGAAGGTAGTGGACGCTATCATCGAAGGCGGAATTAATTTCATTGAGATTACCATGACCATGGATGAAGGAAACCCTGTAGAATTCATCGCAGCTATGGCGAAAAAGTACAAAGACAATGACAAAGTAGTCATCGGCGCAGGTACTGTTCTGGATCCGGAGACTGCAAGACAGGTAATCCTGGCAGGCGCAAACTATGTGGTAAGTCCAGGCCTTAATGTAGATACCATCAGACTGTGCAACCGCTACAGAGTTCCCATGCTTCCAGGGGTTATGTCTCCCACTGAGGCAATTACTGCTATGGAAGCTGGCTGTGACATCATCAAGGTATTCCCAGGCAATATCGTAGGACCGGCAGCCATCAGCTCCTTCAAAGGCCCGTTACCACAGGGTGAGTTTATGCCATCCGGCGGTGTTGATGTAGACAACGTAGATAAATGGTTAAAGGCAGGCGCATGTGCAGTAGGCACCGGTTCCAGCTTAACCAAGGGTGCCAAGACCGGCGATTTCGCAGCAGTTACTGCAAAAGCAAAAGAGTTCGTGGAGGCAGTTGCGGCAGCACGCAAGTAAAGAAAGTTAGATAAGCGCATGTACCCGGCAGCAAACGTATTACCGCACATGAAACTTTGGCGGGTGTATTGGGCATACCTGAATGGAGGCCGCCTAAACCGGCGGCGGGATGAAAGTAAACATAAACAAGGAGAATAAGAAAATGGCAAAGATTGTAACCATGGGCGAGATCATGTTAAGATTGTCCACCCCAAACAATGAGAAATTTATTCAGGCTGATGAGTTTGATATCAACTATGGCGGCGGCGAGGCCAATGTAGCGGTTTCCCTGGCCAACTATGGACACGATGCAGAATTTGTGACAGCGGTACCAGCCAACCCCATCGGTGAGTGTGCAGTTGCGGCTCTGAGAAAATACAATGTAGGCACAAAGCATATCGCAAGAATCGGTGAGAGACTGGGGATCTATTATCTGGAGACCGGTTCTGCCATGAGAGCTTCCAACGTGGTTTACGACAGAGCCCACAGCTCCATCTCTACAGCTACAGCAGATGAGTTTGACTTTGATGAGATTTTCAAGGATGCTGACTGGTTCCATTTTACAGGGATTACTCCGGCTGTCAGCGACGCTGCCATTGAACTGACCGAGGCTGCTTTAAAGGCTGCCAAAGCCCACAATGTGACAGTATCCGTTGACCTAAATTTCCGTAAGAAATTATGGTCTTCTGAGAAGGCTCAGAAGGTTATGACTAACTTAATGCAGTATGTTGATGTGTGTATCGGCAACGAGGAAGATGCAGAGAAGGTTCTTGGCTTCAAGCCAGGCAACACCGATGTGACTTCCGGTGATCTGGAACTGGCAGGTTATGTGGATATCTTCAACCAGATGGCGGACAAGTTCGGTTTCAAGTACATCATCAGTTCTCTGCGTGAAAGCCACAGTGCTTCTGACAACGGTTGGTCCGCATGCATCATGGATGGAAAGACCAGAGAGTTCTACCACTCCAGAAAATACCATATCACCCCAATCGTTGACCGTGTAGGCGGTGGTGACTCCTTCGCAGCAGGCCTGATCTGCGGCCTGGTAGACGGCAAGGATATGAAGGCGGCCCTGGAGTATGCGGTGGCAGCTTCCGCTTTAAAGCATACCATTCCTGGTGACTTTAACCTGGTGACCCGTGCAGATGTTGAGAATCTGGCAGGTGGCGATGGCTCGGGACGTGTGCAGAGATAATGACAGAAGGTAATCGTTCCGTTATGGGATAGGAACGTGAAAGATGGCGATCCGCCAAAGAGCCAACGGAACAGATCATCAAAAGACAGGATAAAGGACAGCTTTTATGCCTTAAGAGGCATCGGAACTGTCCTTTTCTTAAAAGGGGGATAAGGCTATGGAAGATAAACGAAATTTTGATCTGCTTACACTGGGACAGCTGTTGTTGCGTCTTTCGCCGCCAAACAATGATAGGCTGGTAAGAGGAGACACATTTGAGAAACAGGTAGGAGGGGCTGAATTGAATGTGGCCGTCGGCGTGGCGCTTCTGGGCCTTCATGTAGGGATTATTTCCAAATTGCCGTCTCATGATATTGGAAGCTTTATGAAGGGAAAGATTCGTTCCTATGGGGTCAGCGATGACTTTTTCCTGTATGATACGTCTCCCCTTGCCAGAGTGGGAATCTACTACTATGAGAATGGGGCATATCCAAGGAAGCCCAAAGTGATTTATGATCGTGCCAACAGCTCGTTTTATTCCCTGAATATCGACGAGATCCCGAAGGAGGCATACACAGCGGCAAGGTGCTTTCATACCAGCGGAATCACATTAGCTTTGAACAAGAAATTAAGAGAGACTACGGTGGAGATGATAAAGCGGTTTAAAGAGGCGGGCACTTTGGTTTCATTTGACGTGAATTTCCGGGGGAACTTATGGACAGGGGATGAGGCAAGGGAGTGCATTGAGAAGATCCTTCCCTATGTGGATATTTTCTTCTGTTCTGAGGATACGGCAAGGCTGACCTTTAAAAAGACCGGGACAGCCAGAGAGATGATGAAAAGCTTTACGGATGAGTATCCCATCTCCATTGTGGCATCGACGCAGAGAACGGTTCACAGCCCTAAGCGGCATACGTTTGGCTCTGTGATATACGATGCCAAGAAGAATCAGTATTATGAGGAAGAGCCATACAGGGATATTGATGTGGTAGACCGGATTGGCAGCGGTGATGCTTATATCTCCGGTGCATTGTATGGCCTGCTTACCAGTGAGTTTGACTGTGCAAGGGCAGTGGCTTTCGGCAATGCAACCAGCGCAGTGAAGAACACCATTCCCGGAGACCTTCCGTCATCCAATCTGGAAGAGATTCAGACCATCATCAAGGCCCATAACCAGGCAGGGCCACAGAGTGAGATGGCAAGATAGGCCATCATGTAATCTGAGGAAAACGGGATCAGGCAAGAATGAGGCCAGGGGGAACAAAAATCTGGAAATCAAAATAAGAATTGGGGGTAACAACTATGAATTCAATAAAGGGAAATGTAATTGTAGGGCAGTCCGGCGGGCCAACCGCAGTGATTAATTCTAGTCTGGCAGGCGTATTTAAGACAGCCAGAGACAGAGGGGCAAATAAGGTTTACGGCATGCTTCACGGAATCCAGGGGCTTTTGCAGGAGAAATATGTAGATCTGTCCCAGCACATCAAAAGCGACCTGGATATTGACTTGTTAAAACGGACACCGTCGTCTTTCCTTGGATCCTGCCGCTTTAAACTGCCGGAGATCAAAGAGAATACGGAAATCTACGACAAGATTTTTGCAATTCTGGATAAGCTGGAGGTTGAATATTTCTTCTATATCGGTGGCAATGATTCCATGGATACCATTAAGAAGCTGTCAGATTATTCCATTTTAAATGGCAGCAAGATCCGTTTTATGGGAGTTCCCAAAACCATTGACAATGACCTGGCTGTGACAGACCATACGCCTGGCTTCGGAAGCGCCGCCAAGTACATTGCATCCATCACAAAGGAAGTGATCCGCGACGGCCTGGTATATGGCACCAAGAGCGTGACCATTTTAGAGATCATGGGGAGAAATGCAGGATGGCTGACAGGTGCGGCTGCACTGGCCAAGGGAGAAGACTGCGAGGGGCCGGATATGCTGTTTCTGCCGGAAGTGACCTTTGATGTGGACGAATTTATGAAGAAGGTTGGAGCGCTTCAGGAGAAGCGGGAATCCGTGGTGGTAGCCGTTTCCGAGGGTGTGAAGGTTGCAGATGGCCGCTATGTGTGCGAACTGACAGACAACATTGACTATGTGGATGCATTCGGGCATCGGCAATTGACTGGTACGGCACGGTATCTGGCAGAAAAGATCTCCAGAGAAGTGGGATGCAAGACCAGAGCCATTGAGTTTAACTCCCTTCAGCGTTGCGCCTCCCATATTGTAGGGCGTGTGGATATCACAGAGGCATTTCAGGTAGGTGGCGCTGCCGTAAAAGCAGCGTTTGAGGGAGAGACCGGCCAGATGGTTATCTTAAAGAGGGTTTCGGATGATCCGTATCTGTGTGTGACGGAGCTTTATGACGTACATAAGATTGCCAACGTGGAGAAGAAGGTTCCGAGAGAATGGATCAATGAAGCAGGCGATTATGTGACGCCGGAGTTTGTAAATTATGTGCGTCCACTAATTCAGGCGGAGTTAACGCCTATGATGGTAGATGGTCTGCCAAGGCATCTGCGCCTGGAGGACAAGTAAAAACAGAAAGATAGAAAGAGGGAAGAATGATGCAGTATCGTAAATTTGGCAACACGGGAGTACAGGTTTCGGCATTAGGATTCGGGTGTATGAGGCTTCCGCTTCTGGAAGACAAGGTTACCGTGGATGAGAAAGAGGCGGTAAAGATCATTCGACATGCCATTGACGAAGGGGTGAATTACATAGATACTGCTTACCCTTACCACAATGGCACCAGTGAATGCATCGTGGGAAAAGCGCTGGAGGACGGCTACCGGGATAAGGTTTATGTGGCAGATAAGAGTCCCATGTGGAAGCTGGAAAAGGAAAGTGATTTTGATGACATTCTGGAGGAGCAGCTTCAAAAATTGGGGACGGACCATATTGATTTTTATCTTCTCCATGCCCTCAACAGAGAGCGCTTCGAGGAGAAGGTGAAAAAGTTCCATCTTCTTGAGCATATGAAGGCAGCCAGGGAGGCAGGAAAGATTAAGTACTTGGGTTTTTCCTTCCATGGTGATCTGGAGACCTTTAAGGAACTTGTGGATTATACAGATGAATGGGATTTCTGCCAGATTCAGTATAACTATATTAATCTGGATTATCAGGCGGGAGATGCAGGGCTTCACTATGCGGCGGATAAGGGTCTGGGCGTGATTGTCATGGAGCCGCTTTTAGGCGGACGGCTGGCCAATCTGTCAAGCCATGTGGCGGAGGTGTTCTCCAAGGAGAAGACCGTAGTGGAGCATGCCCTGGACTTCTTGTGGAATCAAAAAGAGGTCAGCCTCCTTCTAAGCGGTATGGGAGCGGAACAGCAGGTAAAGGACAATCTTGTGTATGCAGGCAGAAGCAGCATTGGTATGCTGACTGAAGAAGAATTGGCGGCTTATGGAAAGGCCAAGGAAATCTATGATAAGATGTCCATGGTGGATTGTACCGGATGCGCCTACTGTATGCCTTGTCCATTTGGGCTGAATATTCCGGAGTTATTTAAGACCTATAATCTGTATGGACTGCGGGGGAAGGAAGCAGCTAAGGAAGCTTATGACAAGTTTGAGGTACGCTCGGATGCCTGCAGAAGCTGTCACAAGTGTGAAAAGGTCTGCCCACAGAACATCGGCATCAGCCAGGTGATGAAGAACATTGCACAGCTGTTGGGATAGAGGGAAAATATTTCCTGTTTAGGGGAAGCTGCGAAGGAGCAGCTTCCCCTAAACTATATGGGTCTGGCCTTCAAACAAAACTTGTTGACGGCAATTTAAAGAAGGGGTATGATAGGAGCAGGAACGACAGAGAGAAGTGAGAGGGCAGAGGATTTGGAAGACAGAAAACAGAAGGAAAGGGTTTGGGAGATTCATGCCACCAGGCCGGAGCAGATTGAGGAAGTGATGGAGCTGTATGCCCATGCCAGAAGATTTATGGCGGAGCATGGCAATCCAAATCAATGGAAGGATTCCCACCCGCCCAGAGGTGCGGTTGAATGTGACATTCAAGATGGAAACAGCTATGTGTGTGTGGATAACGGGCGGATTGCCGGGGTTTTCTATTATCGCATAGGAGACGATCCCACCTATGCCGTGATTGAAGAGGGACAGTGGCTCAATGATAAGCCTTACGGGGTAATACACCGGATTGCGTCCGATGGCAAGACCAAAGGGATTGGATCTTTCTGTGTGAACTGGGTGGTTTCCCAGTGCGGCAATGTAAGGATTGACACCCACAGGGATAATGTTGTCATGCAGAATATGTTAAAGAAGAATGGATTCCAATACTGTGGAATCATTCACATAGAAAATGGGGAGGAACGGTTGGCATATCAACGGTGTGACATTTAGCCAGGGCTGTTGACGGGACGGCGCCAGGTTAGATTATATTTTTAAGGAGGATGTTAAGATGAAGCGTTCAGAGATCAACAAGGCATTGAAAGAGATGGAGGCCATGATAAAAGAATATCGGTTTGCCCTGCCGCCATTCTGCGATTTTACGCCGGAAGAGTGGAACGAGAAAAGCCATGAGTATGATGAGATAAGGGATAACATGCTGGGATGGGACATTACGGATTATGGCCTGGGGAGATTCGATGAGGTAGGGTTTTCTTTGATTACTTTGCGAAACGGCAATCCAAAGTTGAGCGAGACCTATCCGAAACCCTATGCAGAGAAGCTTCTTTATATTAAGGAAGGCCAGATGGCACCGATGCATTTCCACTGGTATAAGATGGAAGATATCATCAACAGAGGCGGCGGAAATGTATTGATCCGGGTCTACAACTCCACACCGGAAGGTGAGTTTGCAGATACAGATGTGACAGTTCACTGCGATGGACGGGCTTATACGGTTCCGGCTGGAACTCAGATTAAGCTGAAGCCGGGGGAGAGCATTACCGTGTTCCAGAATATGTATCACGACTTTGAACTGGAGCCAGGGACAGGACCGGTGCTTCTTGGGGAAGTTTCCATGTGCAATGATGATGAGCATGACAACCGGTTCAAGGAGCCTATCGGACGATTCCCGGAGATTGAAGAGGATGAGGCGCCTTACCGTTTGCTTTGCAATGAGTATCCCAAGGCAAAATAGACGAAGGGTATAACTGGAAATTGTGGCGGCAGTCCGTCGGCATCTGCCGCCGGGCTGTTTGTTTATGTACAGATCCATGGAAAGGAAGTATGTTGTTAAGGCAGTGCACAGGGGATACGGTGAGCATGGAATATCTTCCCTTCGCGATTCCATTGAAGATTGAGAGGAGGAAGGGAAAAGGACTGCCTGTGCAAGGAAAATAAAAGGGTGCTTTAGAGAAAGGAATCGTGAAGATGAAGGATGAATTGAGAAAAACTGGCAGTATCCAGCAGCTGGCCTACATCAGGCAGGTGGAATATCTGGAGGGACCGGCTAAGAATTTAAGGGCCTATCAGGTGAAAAATGGAAATCTGATGTTTACGGTAGAAATGGATAAATGCCTGGATTTGGCAGAGGTATCTTATAAAGGGGTGAATCTTTCCTTTTTGGCAAAGAATGGCCTTACAAGCGCAGAGTACAGCAGAGCCTACGGGTATTCCAATAAGAGTGTCATGGGCGGTATGATGTTTACCTGTGGAAACGACAATGTAGGGCCGGGAGATAGAAAACGGCAGCTTCCGGTTCATGGAAGCCTGCGGTTTACCCCGGCTTCCCATACATCCTCCCATTGTTTTTTTGATGACGACGGAAGATATCGCATGATAATAAGCGGCGAGATGGAGCCGGACGGGTTGTTTGAGGGCCATATCCGTCTGCGAAGGACCATAGAGACCGAATATGGAAGAGGAAGGATCGTTATAACCGACCGGTTTTGGAATGAAGGGTATGTGGATGAGCCTTTTATGCTGCTTTACCATTGCAATTTTTCCTACCCGTTTTTGGATCCTTGCTGCGAACTGGATATTGACAGCGACAGAGTCGAACTGAGGGAAGAGATGGGAAAGCAGACAGAACTGCCATATCAGAAGATCGAGGAGCCGACAGACGGCGGCGCAGAGCAGGTATTTTTCCATCAGGCCTGTGGAGACGAGGCAGGATTGGTTACGGTATCTGTCTACAATCCGAAACTAGGTATCAAGGCAAGGATTCGATATAACAAAAACCAGCTTCCCAGATTAATTCAATGGAAGTCCATGGTTTCCGGGGATTATGCCCTGGGGATTGAGCCCGCCAACTGCCTGGTATTCGGACGGGCCTATGAGGAGGAGAAGGGGACTCTTGTCTATCTGAAGCCAGGGGAGGAGAGGGAAATTCAGCTGGAATTGGAGTTGGAATAAGGCAACCTTACAGATTGGATAGCAGCGGAGATGAACCGTTTTCATACAAGAGATAGAAAAAATCCGAAATCGTTCTCATCGAAGAATGATTTCGGACTTTTAACTGCAGAAGATGGGAGTCGAACCCACAAGGTATTACTACCACACGGACCTGAACCGTGCGCGTCTGCCAATTCCGCCACTTCTGCATGCACTTATCTAAGCGCTTTTTCATTATATCACAACTTGAAAGATTGTCAACCAAATTTTGCATATCTTATGTAACGATTTAGCCATACAAATTGCTCCATGACTGAATCAATGTCACTTGGTTAAGGTCCGCCGAGAGAGGGACTTATGTTGTTGTCTCCTGGGCACGCTCGCGCTACGTGAAGAGCATAGC
>CANDZL010000080.1:0-16690 GCA_947425205.1 uncultured Hungatella sp.
TGTGGGAACTAAAACTGGCTCCTCCATGATCTCACAGGTCATATCTTTCAAATACCGCAGAAACTCCGGCTTTTTCTCCGCTCTTTCCCTTAAATGCCGGATCTCTGATTGGGTAAACTGTATCATGTTAGTTCCTCCTATGAATCTAGTACTGACTTGCGGAAATAACGGTGAATTAAGTGCCTGATGTCTGCGTCATCTGTGCGTCTGCAAAGCGACGGCGTAGTGGTGCCTACGTCTAGCTTTGCAGGCGTGCAGAGGGCGTAGGCAGCGGGTGCTTAATTCACTGGAATTTCCGCAAGGCAGTACTAGTTTGAACATCAGTATAATCGTTCTTTTTCAACTGCTTTTTTAAACTGTGTGGGAGTGCACCGGTAAAATTTTTTAAAGCTGCTGGCAAAATATCTCTGATCACCATATCCGCACTCCCTGGCCACTTCCTGGATCATCAGGCTGGTATTCTGAAGCAGCTTTCCTGCCAGTTCCATTCTTCGCCGGATCAGGTATTCACCCAGGTTCTCTCCTGCCACCTGCTTAAAGGTCTGACGGATATAGCTGGTACTGAAGTGCAGCTGCTCTGCCACCCACTCCAGCCCCACGTCCTCATTGCTTAAATTATCCCCAACCAGCAGCTTGATCTGCTTTACCAAGGCATCCGTCTTATTCTCTTCCGACCGTTCTTCCACCAGGACACAGCAGTTTTTTATAAACTCTTCCAACATCTGGCGGATATCCGCCAAATTTCCGTACCGAAGCCGCTGCCTGGCTGCATCCACCAGCCACGTCCGTTCCCGGTTATATCCTTCCTGTTCCATGTCGCTTTCAATGGCATAAAGAAGCTCCCCTGCCGACACGCCGATGTAGTCGCCTCGGTTGCTGCTGAGAGAAGCATAGCATTTCATCAGCATATCCAGATGCCCCAGTGCCTCCCCCTGGTTTCCTTTGCGGACAGAGAAACGGATCTGGTCTTTCCATTCCTGGATCTGCCTGCTTCCCACCTCTTCCCTTTTCGGCTCCTCCCCATAGAGAAGGATGGCTTTCTCTTCATCCTGGTTTTTTCTCCACAGATTCAGCGCCTCCAGATAGGATCTGCCGATTCCCTCCCGGGAATCATAAGGATTTCCCAGGGTGCAGATGATCCGGATGTCGTAATATTTTTTCAAGCTTTTTCGTATTTTCTCCAGGCCGGTTCGCACCTTTTCCATAAAGAACCCCCCCGGCTCCTCTTTGCCGCACCACATGGCCGCCAGATTGGCACCGTCGAAGCTGACTCCATACATCCGGATATCCTTGGGAAAATATCCGCCTTCTCCGGCCAGCATGAGAAATTCCTCCACCCCTTTCTGGCATTCGAAATTCCAGAATGCCCCGTCTAAGCGGATCACGCCTGCCAGAAACCAGTGTCCCGACAGATCCACGCCAAGTTCTATAAGCTCCTGATCCTTTGGGATCGGACGGCCTTCCAAAAGATCCTTAAGCCCCTTTTCCCTGGCCAGCATCGCCCTGTTTCCAGCCTGTTCCTTCAGAAGGCTTAAATTCTGCATAAGGGACCGCTGGCTGTCCAATTCCTGTACGGCCTTTCCCAATACTTCCTCTAAATCTTTGGGAAGAAACGGCTTAAGCAGATAGTCTTTTACTCCCAGGGAAATGGCGCGGCGCGCATAATTGAATTCATCATAACCGCTGATAATGATAGTTTTACTGGCAATCCCCGCCTCCTGAAGCCGGGCGATAAGCTCCAACCCATCTAAAAATGGCATGGCAATGTCGGTAATCACAATGTCCGGCTTCCATTCAATGGCCTTCTCAAGGGCCTCCCGGCCGTTGGAGACAGCTGCCACCACCTCCAGATCCAGTGAAATCCTGGCCAAGCTTTTCACCAGTAAGTCTCTTACATATCCCTCATCATCTGCAACAATTACCCGGTACATACTGCTCCCTTCTTACTCTATAACCGGAAGAGTCAAAATCCCTTTGGTCCACTGGCCCTCCTGGCTTTCGTATCGCAGACCGTATTCCTCGCCGTAAAACAGGCGGAGCCTTTCGTTGACATTGTAGATCCCGTATCCTTCACCGTGATCCGTTCTTCCGTTTCTTAAATTTTCATTGATAAGGGCCAGCTTTTCTTCCGGAATTCCTGCCCCATTATCCCACACGCACAACAGAAGAAAACGTCTTCCTTCCATTGCTTCCTCCTCTGCCCAGATCCGTATCACACCGGAACAGGGCTTTTCCCGGATTCCGTGGTAGATAGAATTCTCAGCCAAGGGCTGCAGGATCAATTTGATGACCTGGAAGGATTTCCAGGCTTCTTCGATGGAGATCTCAAACTTCAGTTCCCCATGGTAACGGATGCTCTGGATCTCCAGATAGCTGGACACATGATCCGCCTCTTCCTTCAGCGAGATAACTTCCGCCCCCTTGCTTAAGCTGATGCGGAAAAACCTGCCCAGGGAACTGGACAGAACGCCGATCTCCTCCGCCCCCTGATCCGCCGCCTGCCAGGTAATGGCATTCAATGTATTGTAAAGAAAATGAGGATTGATCTGGGCCTGAAGGGCCTTTAGCTCTGCCTTGCGCTTCTGTTTCTGAACCTGGGCTACATAGTTGCGTTCCTCTTTCAGTTCCTCGATGGTTTCCCCCTGTTTCTTTACCAGGTTTTGAATCTCCCCTATCATATAGTTGAAGGACTTTGCAAGGCTTCCCACCTCGTCTTTGTATGGGTAGAAAAACCGCACATCCAGATCCCCGTTCTGCACATAGCGCATCTGCCGCTCCAGGCGTCTTAAGGAATCGGTCAGCTGATGGGACAAAAACAAGATTGCACTGACTCCTATGAGGAAGACTCCTCCCATGACCCTCAGGATCATGGTTCTTAACACTCTTAAATTTCCCAACAAAGTTTTTCTGGACTTTAAGCCAAACACCTGCCATCCATTTATCATGATCTCTTTGCTGACCACCATGTATTGTTCCCCGTTGTCTGTCAGTTCGCTCTCCAAAGTCCCCCAAGCCCCGGATCGAAGGCCTTTTAATATCAAAAGAGTTTCTTCCTCAACCGATTTCGATCCTGCGACAACGCTGCCGTCTTTGCCGAGAATCAGGATCTTGTCAAAAAAGTTATAGCTCTCTCCAAGAATTCGTTCCAATTCTCTCTGCTTTAGCTGAATCATCAGGTATTGATTGCCGTGGTAAGCCTGGACACTGAACTTCCATACCATAGGAATCACCGGATCCTGATCCTGAAAGACCGGGTCGGTTACAACTGGAAACCACCGGATGGGGCTGCCTGGCTCCTTCCCATAGCTTTGATAATACACAGACTCCTGGAAGGCAAAATCCTGGCGGCGCGTGCGCATAAAGGTTTCAAACTCCAGCTTGTCGGTGTAGATATAGGTGGAGTGGATCAGGGCCTCTCCTGTCTCCAGATCCGTAAGGTAGGAGGCTGTATCTCCCATAGCCTTTACGGTATTGAAGTCCGTAGGGTTGTTGAGATAGTCAGAGATGGTGGTCATAAAGGAAAAATTGCTTAACATGCCCTGGGCTCTCTGCTGAATGATCGAAAGGCGCAGATCCAGCGCGTCAACCATCTGGGCCATCACATCCTGGGCGCCTACCTGAAAATTCTCCTCCACATTTCTGGCCGCAAACCGATAATAAATACGTCCGCTGACAGCCGTGGACAAAAAGAACATGATCCCAAAAATCCATATTATCTTGCTCTGAAACCGCAAGTTGTTGATAAAGGTTTTCACGGTTCTTTTTCCTCCTGTCAGCTTTTTCTCCTCTTACTTTACCATATCCCTATCTTAAAATCAAAGTTATCCTTTTACCGCCCCGGCTGTAAGGCCCGCAATAAACTGCTTGTTGGCAAACAGGTAGACGATCAGGATAGGGATAATGGCGATGGAGGCTCCCGCCAACATGATGTGCCACTCTGCCGCCGCATTTACCGAGTATTTCAGCTGCACCACCGCAACGGTTAAGGTCTGAAGCTTCGGCATGGAAATGGTCATGATCAGGCCGGTGATATAGTCATTCCACGCATTTCGGAAGGAAAACAAAGCCACTACTGCCAGGATCGGCTTGCTTAATGGAAGGACAATGCGGGAATACACCTGATACAGGCTGCACCCGTCTATGATAGCCGCCTCGTCCAACTCTCTTGGAATCCCTCTTGTAAATCCCATGACCAGGAACACATTGGCCGCCTGGCCGCCTGTAAGCGCTACCACAAGGGCAAACATGGTCTTATTCAGCTTTACAGCCCTTAAAAGCTCGTAGATCGGGTACAGGGTCACAGAACCTAAGGAGACAAACATCATGGACATATAAAGGGCCATCAGAAGCTTTTTCCCCATAAAATCCCGTCTTGCAAGAATAAAGCCGGAGAGAGAACAGGTGACCACTGCCAGGATTGTCACAGACATGGAGACAATCACACTGTTCATCGTATATTTTGTAAAATCCGCCTGGACAAAAGCCTGATAATAGTTTTCAAAATGCCATTGGCCCGGCAGGAAGGAACCGCCCTGGGTCAATTCTGCATTGGTCTTAAAGGAACCCAGGACTGTGTAAATGATGGGATACAGCGTGAAGAGGATCATCACAGCCAGAAAAACCCATTTTCCTGTAAGCGCGGCCCACGCCGCCTTGGAACGATGCTTTTTATTTTTCATGTCTCTCCCCCCTTAATAGATATCATCCAGCTTCTTGGATGCCTGTAAGTAAAGAACCGTAACCAAACCGGCGATTACCGCTGACACAACGCTGACTGCCGCGCCGTATCCGTACTGTGGGATCGTAGCCTCTGCAGCCGATATGGGGAAAAAGTAACGATAGCCATAGAGGGACATAACCATGGTGGAATTGTTCGGCCCTCCTTCTGTCAGAACCATGATATTGGTAATATCGTGGAAGGCAGAGGTGATAGCCAGCATCAGAATGATTTTTAAGATGGGGCCCAGCATGGGAATGATAATGTACCATATGGTCTGCAGCCTTCCTGCCCCGTCGATCCTTGCGCTTTCGATGGCATCCTCCGACACCTGCTGAATTCCGGCGATAAAATACACCATATAATTTCCAACGCCTCCCCAGATGGCTGTGATAATCAGGGTCTTCATGGCATGCTCTTTCCCCAGCCAGTTAATGGGCCTGCTTACAATACCTGCCTCCAGAAGGTACTTGTTGATCTCTCCGTTATAAGCATTAAACAGAAGATAAAACACCAGGCCCATGACAGCGGAACTCATGATGGTGGGAAGGAACACAATGCTTTGGGCAACCCCATTTCCTTTCCTCTGCTCCCTCAACAGAAGAGCCAGGAAGAAGGCCAGAGGAATGATGAAGATGACTTTGCCAAACCCATAGGTAAAGGTATGGATAACGCTCTGCCAATAGATCTTATCCCGGAACACCCTGGCTAGGTTCTCTAAGCCCACGAATCTGGGGCTGCCGGTTCCGTAGCCTCCATACTGATAAAACACATATTTCAAGGTCCAGAATACCGGATACAGCGAACAGGTCACAAAAAGGATCAGGTTGGGAAGCATAAAAGAATATGCCTGAAGATTGTCTTTCACCTTTTTCTTTTTTTTCATGTTACAGGCTCCTTTCTGACAAAAAGGAGGGGCTGTTCTTTTTCATGTGAACCGCCCCTCCCATTGTCTGTGATTGTGTAATGTTTATTGCAGCGCAGGATTCATGGGATCATAGTTCTCAATTTTGATCTCCTTTGCCGTTCCATTGGAAACCGCATCCTGGTATGCCTTATTGTACCGGTCTGACAGATCCTTAAGGGTAGACTCTATATCAGCGTCTCCATAATAGATGGATTCACAGGTCTTATACAGATCCTCCCCTTCGATGATGACGCTGGAAGCATATGCAGAGTGAGGTGGTTTTGGAAGCAGGGTATCAATGTCCTGGATCAGGAGCCATTTCTTATTCTGGAAATCTGCGCTTGGCTGTGCCGCCTCGATCACTTCCGGAATAATGCTGACACCGAAACCGCCTTCATAATAGCCTACCAGATAGTCCTTGTCGGCAAAAATCGCCTTGTAGACCTGAAATGCTTTTTCCACATTGGGGCTCTTGGCATTGACAATGTAGCTGCTGGTTCCTGAGAAATACTGTTTGCCCAGGGCTTTGCCTCCTACAGTAGGAATCGGAACACAGTCCCATTTCTCAGAGTCCATGGGGAACTGGTTCTGGTATACCCCTGGCTCCGCGTGGGTGTAGGACATGTACATGCCGATCTTGCCTGCCGCAAACTGAGTTCTTAAGGGATCAATATCCAGAGACTCACATCCCGGGAATGCGCACTCATCAGATAACAACTCTTTCCACAGCCTTAAGGTATCCGCCCAGGTGGAGAAGTCATATTCCCCTTTTCCAAAATCATACCCAAAGGGCGCGCCGGTCTCGCGCTGCAATCCTACGATCATGGAACGGCCCAGACCAGAGCTGGCGCTTTTCATATTCTCTGCAAATCCGTAGATTCCTTCCCCGGAAAGCTGGCTGGTGATGAGTTTGGCATCTTCCACCATCTCTTCCAGCGTCTCCGGCGGGTTCTGGATCCCCACGCGCTCAAAGATTTCTTTGTTGTAGAACAGGCGGCAGGTGGTTCCAGTGGTTGGAATGAAATACAGTTTTCCATCCAGTTCGTTGTATCCTGGGAAGATGGCGCTTTCCAGAAGGGATTTCGTCTCGTCATCCAGGTAGGGATAATAGTCTGCCCACTGCCCTTCATTTACATATTTGTCAAACACCGTCTCCTGATAGACCAGAATATCCGGCACCTCGTCGCTCTGCACTGCCATATCCACTGCCTGAATGTAATTATCCGTGTAAAGCTGGTAATTGATCTGGATGTTGTCCGTATTGCTGGCGTTGTAGGCATCGATTTTCTCCTGGACATAAGCGGCATCGTGGCGGTCCTTGGACCAGATATTGATGACGGTTACCTCGCCGCTTCCCTCATCGGCCTTTGTGGTTTCCGCAGCAGTGGTTGTGCCGCTTCCCTGGGCGCTCTGGGCTGTGGTCTCTTTGGCTCCTTCTGTCGGTGTTGACGAGGAATTGCCAGAACATCCGGCCAACGTTCCCGCTGCCATCACGGCTGCCATCACAACCGCGCTTGCTTTCCGTAATTTCATGATGTACCTCCCTTATTTTCTTTCCGTTATGATAGGTTCATTATAGGAAAGAATTGAAGTGGCGTAAATGCAATTTCTGTCGTGGCAATGTTTAAAATCTGTCGGGTGTTATGGGAAGTGTAGCAGTTCAGGGCATCTGAAGTCCGCTGGTACTTAGGCAATGCCTTATGTACCGCTGTGCTCTTCACATAGGTTGTTGAAACCGCTGGAAGGAACCGTCTTTTATAAGGCGGCTGGCGTAATGCCAAGGGATGTATGAATGGATAGAAAAAGAAGGAGCTTTCGCCCCTTCTTCTTTGGTCCTGTCAATACATTTGCCGAACGTTCTTTTTCTATCATTTCAGCCAAAACTCAAGAATGGATCTGCTCCTTAACAACCTCTTTCACCTTCGCCAGGGCATCCTCCACCCCAGCCGGATTCTTACCGCCGGCCTGGGCCATATTGGGACGGCCACCACCACCGCCGCCTACGAAACCTGCAATGGCCTTGATCAGATTGCCTGCATGAGCGCCTTGTTTTTGTGCCCCATCGGTAGCCGTAGCCATCAGATTGACCTTTCCGTCCAGAACCGATGCGATGACGATCACACCTTCTCCCAGCTTCTCCTTCATCTGATCTCCCAGATTACGCAGGCCGTTCATATCCACATCTGCCACCTTCACGGCCAGAACTTTCACGCCCTTTACTTCCACCACCTGGCTCATCACATCGCCCATGGCATTGTTGGCCAGCTTGCTCTTAAGTTTTTCATTCTCGGAATGAAGGGATTTTAACTCCTCTAGCATAGATTCAATCTTTCTGGACAATTCCCCTGGCGTGGTTTTGGCTGCCCTAGCTGCCTGGCGCAGTTCCTCCTCCGTATGTTGGTAATACGCCATCAGGCCGTCGCCGGTCAGTGCCTCGATTCGGCGTACATTGGCTGCAATTCCTGTCTCAGACAAGATCTTAAAGGCCGTGATCACGCCAGTATTAGCTACATGGGTACCTCCGCACAACTCTACGGAGAAATCTCCCATGCGTACCACACGGACCTTCTCGCCGTACTTCTCGCCAAACAAGGCCATAGCGCCGGATTTCTTCGCCTCATCCAGGCTCATCTCCTGGGTTTCCACTGGCAGGGAAGCGCGGATCTCCTGATTTACCAGTTCCTCCACCTTTTTGATCTCCTCCGGTGTCATGGCAGAAAAATGGGTAAAGTCAAAACGCAGCCTGCCAGCATCCACATAAGATCCTGCCTGCTCCACATGATCTCCCAACACGGTGCGCAGGGCCTTCTGAAGCAGATGGGTAGCGCTGTGGTTCTTGCAGGTATCCAGCCGGTTCTCCCCACAGACCTTCAAAGTCACCGAATCCCCCACCTGAAACATGCCAAAGGTCATCACACCTACGTGGCCTACTTTGCCACCCTGAAGGTGAATGGTATCTGTTACTTTAAACGAACCCTTCTCATTCTCAATCACACCTACGTCCGCCTGTTGGCCGCCCATGGTTCCATAAAACGGAGTCTCGTCCACAATAATCGTTCCATTCTCCCCGTCAGTCAGCGCCTCCACCAGGCTTTCCTCTGTGGTGAGAACCGTGATCTGAGAGTCATGAACCAGACGGTCATACCCAACGAACGTTGTGGTGACAGCCGCCGGAATAGACTGGTAGACTGTCACATCGGCTCCCATATAGTTCGTGGTCTTTCTAGCCTTTCTGGCCTTCTCCCTCTGCTCCTTCATGGCAGCCTGGAATCCTTCCTCATCCACGGAGAACTGTTTCTCCTCCAGGATCTCTAACGTCAGATCCATGGGAAATCCATAGGTATCATACAGTTTAAATGCATCCGCCCCGGAGAGGACAGTACTTCCCTGGCTCACCAGCTTCTTCTCCATATCGTTTAAAATAGCCAGGCCCTGGTCAATGGTCCGGTTGAACTTCTCCTCTTCCTCTGCCAGAACCTTAAGAATCATAACCTTCTTCTCCTCCAGTTCCGGATAGCCGTCCTTGGATAAGGCGATTACCGTCTTACTCAGATCGGCCATAAACCGGCCTTCAATTCCCAGCAGACGGCCGTGACGGGCCGCACGGCGCAGCAGGCGGCGAAGCACATATCCCCGCCCTTCATTGGAAGGCATAATACCATCGGAGATCATAAACGTACAGGACTTCACATGATCTGCAATGATACGCAGGGACACATCCTTCTTCTCATCTACCTGATAGGAAGTATGGGCCAGGCCGCAGACTGCATCCATCAAAGCCCGGTTGGTGTCTATGGTAAACAGAGAATCCACATCCTGAACCACCATAGCCAGACGCTCCAGTCCCATGCCGGTATCGATGTTCTTCTGTTTTAATTCCGTGTAATTTCCGTGTCCATCGTTCTCAAACTGGGTAAATACGTTGTTCCAGACCTCCACAAAGCGGTCGCACTCACAGCCTACGGTACAACCTGGCTTGCCGCAGCCGTATTTCTCCCCCCGGTCATAGTAGATCTCGGAGCATGGACCGCATGGGCCGGCACCGTGCTCCCAGAAGTTGTCCTCTTTCCCAAAACGGAAGATCCGCTCTGGCGCAATACCGATGTCCTTGTTCCAGATCTGAAATGCCTCGTCATCATCCAGATAGATGGAAGGATACAGGCGGTCTGCATCTAAGCCTACCACCTCTGTAAGAAACTCCCAGGACCAGTGGATGGCCTCCGTCTTAAAATAGTCTCCGAAAGAAAAATTGCCTAGCATCTCAAAAAAGGTTCCGTGACGGGCAGTTTTGCCGATATTCTCGATATCTCCCGTGCGGATACATTTCTGACAGGTAGTCACCCGTCTTCTGGGTGGAATCTCCTGGCCGGTAAAATATGGCTTAAGAGGCGCCATTCCGGAATTGATTAAAAGAAGGCTGTTGTCGTTGTGTGGAACTAAAGAGAAACTTTTCATAGCCAGATGGCCCTTGCTCTCAAAGAATTCCAGAAACATCCTTCGCAACTCATTTACACCATAACTTTTCAACGTCTCATCCTCCGCACCTAGTTCGTCGTATTGTCTTTTGTGGCCTGCACGCCGGATTTTGCATCTTTGTGATCCCGGTACTTCTTCCCGCACACAATGCCTGCCCAGGCAACCAGAATAAATGCCACATATTTAATCATATGCTGTAATAAGCTTCCTAATATTGCTCCCATGTTACATCCCTCCATGTTTTATCTATGTTTTTCAACCAAAAAACATAGTTTTTATCCACTATATCCTACCATAAGCCATATCAATTATCAAGTAAAAAAATGCATAACCAGTGGGGATTTAACCAGCGGATGTAACCAACGAGGATAACAGAAAGGTACCCCAATGGGAGAATCAGTCAGCCAAGAACTGGATTATGAAAAATCAATCAGCGACCTACCACATAACGGCAATGAGGCATATCCACGCCACGGTAATGCTTGGTCCAGGTATCCTCCCCATGCATTCCGTTTCGAAGAGCTACCCTCTGAGAGGCAAGGTTCGTATCCCGAATGATGGAGCAGACCTCCTCTGCCCCCAGGACTTCAAAGGCATATTGCCTGCATGCTCTGGCGGCTTCTGTGGCATACCCCTGGTGCCAATAGCACCGTCTAAAAAGATACCCGATCTCAAGCACTTCCTGATCCTTCCATGGCTGCATGGTAAGTCCACATTGCCCGATCATTTCATCCGTGGCCTTTAAAACAGCGGCCCACAAGCCGAATCCCCACTGTCTATAACGGGCGATCTGCCTGTCCAGCCACTGGTGCGTCTCCTCATCATTTAATGCGCCCTCGTAGGCATACATGGTCTCATCATCCTGCAGGATAAGGCACAGGGACTTATAGTCTGATTGGGTCATCTCCCGCAAGTACAGCCGCTCTGTCTCAAGTATCCGGCGGTTGGCAGTTGTATCGGTTGGTGTTATATTCTTATGAATGTACATACATAGACCTTTCTGTTTTTTGGTATTCATGTTCTGTAAAACCATAGGAGATAAATTCTTCCAGCATTGCGATTAATCGGTTTGAAGATTTCTTTGTCACTGTTTTGGAGCAATCATTCTTCCCGTTCCTTATATTGTCAATAATGCCCTTCATAAGATCCATATAGCAGGAAGGGTTAACATTCCCGAAAACCGTTTTCCTAATTTAAACAAATTTCTTCAATGGAATCTTCGGTTTTATCATGATCCATACAAACAGATTATTATCTCGGCCCTAGAAACTTATCCCCATTTAAATGTATCATATGCTCTGGCATTTCCGCAATCCAAACTTCTGTCTCCCATGCCAATGATTCTGAAAATTTTTTGTATGTTTTGAAATCCAGAAATGCAGTGACAAAAATCTTTCCTGCCGTAACATTCTTCGTCATCTCTATGATCTCAAGAATCCGTTTCGAATCCATTGGTCCTACGGAAGTTACAGATTCTACGAAATAAATCCAATCATTATCTTCCCTATACAAAACGATATCTGGCATCTTATCATGCAACGTAATTTCAAACCCTAATTTTGTCAGTTTAGCTACATTCTTTACCAAATCTTTTTCCACTGTATCACCTACATACAGGCATTCAGAATTAGAAGCAAATCTCGGCGCAAATTCTTCAATAATCGCTTTTTGTAATTCATTGTGCTTCCCTGATGAAAATTTGAACTCTGTCCCATTAATTTTTACAGGCATCATTGTCATTTTCTTTTTGGAAGCATAAATATCAATCAACTTCTCATGATACATTAAGAAATGATTCAAAGATTTCTGCCATTCTATAGACTGAAATGTTCTCAGTATTTTCAATGCTTCTTTTGTAAGCCGGTATCTATAATTAGGGCTGTTTGTTGCCATTCCATTATCTTCTACTAACGCTGCAGTCCGAAACCTATGTAATGCCTGTTTACGAAACGTTTCTCTGCTATTTTCTGCGTAGGTAGTGCCATAAAAGGTGTTCGCAAACTGAATAATATCATGAATACGAATCCACTCATTTTTTGCTTCGCTCCATAACATATCTGGCTTTATATCTGCCATTGCAAGCAATACATAACAACATATATCTGCCTGCTGTGCTTTGGGCATACCTACCAATTCCAAAAATGTTCTCGTTTCTTCAACCTTACCCACAGTATCCCTCCAAAATCAAATCGCAATTTTTCTCTGATAAATCCTTTGTTCTCATCAATTTTTTTCCCATTTCTTGTATGCTTTCCAAATCTGGCACAGGCATAGAATTTACTTCTGTGGAATTTACCTGCGTAGAACCATTTAAGATTCTATAGTATTCATCGTACAATGTAGAATTAAAAAGCACATACAGGCCATATACCAAACACTCTGACATCTCCTCCAACAATCCATCAATAAAATTAATTTTATTTTGTGTACTAATTTTTGTATATTGTGGGTAATTCTTCGCTAGATAAATTCCGCATTGCAACCGCCGAGGTTCTTCTTTTGCTGTAAACCGCTTTACAAACAGATAGTTTTTATTATCCTGCATAAGTCCACGTTGATCTGTTACCACATATTCATGTTCTTTCCGGATAGGAAACTGTACTTTTCCTTGTTTAATATGTTGTGAATAAAACAAAGGGATTGCTCCATCTTCCTTCTCGTCACGAAGAATATCACGATTTCTAAAATCTACCGTTAAGCCTGTTTTCATTTTTACACCAATATCCGGCAATGTCCAATTAAACTGGTGCAGTCGCTTCAATACCGATACTTCTTCATCATCTGTTACCAGATATACATAGTAATCTTCTCCAGAAACAACAAGACTATATGGCACGGTCAAAGAGGTGATTTCATCAAAATCTTTGTTAGACTTCGATGAGGTGATTTTTACCTGCGCAGGACTTGTATATGTCTTTCTAACCTTTATGATAATCGTTTCTTGTAAAACATCCTCTTTATCAAAGACTTTATCCCTACTCACAAATAAGTGAATATGTTCCAATCTTCCTTCTGTCAAAAAATACTGTCGAAACCGTTTAAAATATGCTCCAGATGTCCATGAACGAGGAATAATATAGACCATTTCTCCATCTTCTTTTAAATTAAAAAGCCCCATTGCAGCAAAAATGAAATACATATTTGGCGCACCATAACAAACTTCTGGCATAGCTGTTGCTTCAGGCGCATCTTTAGGTACTTTCATATACGGCGGATTCCCAATTACATAATCAAATTTAGGAGAATCCGGATTTCCACCTATCATGCAATTAAAATCCAGATATTGACTTGTAATATAGTTCTCTGTATGAATATTATATTGAATCTTTTTTGTTGAATGCTTTTTGCAATATTCTAGATTTTCCTGCAAAAGTCCTAGCACATTACAATCATTCTCATAACAGGTCAAGTCTATTTCTGCTATCGTATCAAACTGTTCTACCCATTCAATAAAAGCACACGACAAGATACCGGAGCCAGCACCGGCATCCAAAACCGTTACACATGATTTTTCTACTGGTATTTCATACAAGCTCGCCATAAATCTAGCAGTTTCCATACTTGTAAAAAACTGCCCATACTTCTTTCTCTCTTTTTTAGGCATACTATCTATATATAAATTCGTGACTTCAATAATCTTTTCTAACATCGAATCTCACCCCGTACTCTTCTATATGAATCATATTATACTCTATCTTCATTCTATTTTCAATACATTTCAGAACAAACGTTCTTTTGCCTTTAGAAAACTGTTTTTATATTATACTGTATTTTAATCAAAAATCGATCCGAACATCTGTCTTTTTCACATTACGTTCTGCGTTTTGTCTTTTGTGTTTTGATAAAATCTCTAAAATCCGCAAAAATGATCGTAAAATCAAGAAATTCTGCTTGCAAAATCCATGTATATCTGTTATGATACTTTTGTTGTGGATTTCCGTTTTAGGAAACCAAGTGGCTTTGAAGGAGGTGTAAATCATGGCTAAATGTGCAGTTTGTGGAAAGGCTGCTCACTTTGGTAACGCAGTGAGCCATTCCCATAGAAGATCTAATAAGATGTGGAAAGCAAACGTAAAATCTGTTAAAGTAAAAGTTAACGGAGGAGCAAAGAAGATGTACGTATGTACTTCCTGCCTGCGTTCCGGCTTGGTAGAGAGAGCATGATTTTAATCCATATGCATTTTTCAGCAAATTAAAACTCCAGGCTGGGCCTGGAGTTTCTTTTATAGTTCTTTTATAGGAATTTACAGCCTGTGAAACCAATAGCTATCCCTTCTCATGAATCTTTCTTTTTTGCGCCATGTACAAAGAAAAGGGTATTCTCATCTTCGATAAACACTGGTTTTCCATAAACCGCAGTGAAAGAATAGGTTTGTTTCGTTCCATCGTTTCTTATCGTCCATTTCATTGTCTGGCCGTCTAGATAACCGTTTTTATATTTACCGTCTGTTTTCGTATATGGAATCATATCTTCCGGAGTACCGAATATATGATTGATTTCAATTCCCTTCCCATTGGGGTATATGAAAATATACTTGCCGTTGTACTCTGTAATAAAGGGGAAATTGAGACTCACAAAATTTTTAAAGAATTACAAATGTCGAAAATCCGAATTGATATTTATTTTGTAAAATATTCCAATTTATATTCATTCATGTTATAATTTATTAGGAAAAGAAATTTGATTATACTATCATTCGTTCCATAAATATTTATGTGAAAATAATGGAGAAACAGATGTTAAGACGATTGAAACACATATGTAAAAGTGGTTGTATTTTTCGTGGGATAGAACATTTTTTGGTAATGTTTCCATCAGCATTATTAATAGCTACTTTGGTAAGCAATAATTATGGAGAACCAATTTTTAGTCTTTCAATAATTTTAATAGCTGTTGGTATTGGAACATTGGCTTTTATAATTTTAACAAAAGGTAAAATACCATTTTTTCTTGGCCCGAGTTTTTCATATATAGGCTTTACGAGCTATTATGTTGCTACTATATCAAGTGCTAAAGATATTCAATATATTCGTTCTACAATTGTATGGGGGTATTTATTATCAGGTATTTTATTATTGATTATATCAATTTTATATCGTTTCGTAATAACAAAAAGAATAATTGGTTTTCTATTTCCCAGTGCTGTAATGGCTCCTGCAATATCACTTATTGGATTGGAACTAGCGAATACAGCGATTGATGACGCTGGATTTACCGGAACAAACTTTAAGTTTAAAATTTTAGCTGCAATTACATTGATTATAATAATATTTGCTTCATTGACAAAAAGAAAATTTTTAAAAAATACTTCTGTTTTTATCGGTATATTACTTGGATGTATCATTGCAGCTTTCATGGGATTGTTTAACTATAGTTTTTCTGAAAATAGCAAGTGGTTTATTTTCCCAACAATTAGCATTCATGATTTTTTGATAGTTCCTGATAATATACTGCATTTATTTATCTCTATTATTCCTTCGACTGTAGTTGCTTTCACAGAAATTATAGGGA
The DNA here is from genome assembly GCA_947425205.1 of uncultured Hungatella sp. Taxonomy (GTDB): domain Bacteria; phylum Bacillota; class Clostridia; order Lachnospirales; family Lachnospiraceae; genus UBA3402. The sequence continues at coordinate 15,613 of CANDZL010000080.1, forward strand.
GAATCACAGTATTAGAAGGAATGCAAGAGAGAGATAATATAAACGATAATGAATTGGCACAAAGATCTTTAAAAGCACAATCTTTTGCTAATATATTTTCTATAATAAGTGCATCTTTTCCAATTACTTTTTATGCAGAAAATTTAGCTGTGATGAATTTGAATAGTGCAGTAATGACAGTTAAAGGAAATAAAATTCAGGATGAAGACCCTGTAGTAGAAAACTGTTATAATCCATATTCTATTTATCCATATATTATAGCTTCAATATTGTCCATATTGGTGGCTTGTTTGGGGGGGTTACAAGATTTATTTGTAGCTATACCAAAAGCGGTATTGGGAGCTATGGAACTATTTATCTTTACATTAATAGCTTCGCCAGGTATTCAGATGTTAGTTGATAATAAAACAGATTATAAAAAAATTTCTAATCAAATTATCACCGCATCAGTTCTTCTTGCAGGAGTAAGCAGTTTGGTAATTAGATATAAATCGTTTAGTTTAAAAGGAATGAGCTTAGGTTTAACAATAGGTGTTATACTAAATTTGTTCTCAAAAGTATTATCAAAATTTGGTATGTTAAACGAAAGTTTAACTCTGATAGAAATTTTAGATATTTGTATAGAACACTTTTCTTCTAAAATTGTTCTTAGTGTAAGTGGAAATGCGCTCCTTTCAGAGAAAAAAATGTTATACACATCATCAGAAGTTTATAACAAATTGCACCAAAAAAATATATATGAAATGTTACAAATGTCGGATTCAATTGAACTAACAGATGAATGCTCCAAAAAAAGTATTGTTATCAAACAAGTTTATGAACAAGTTATATTAATACTTACTCTTCCTCTAAATTTACAAAAAGAGTATTGTAATGATTATGATTTTATAATACCTGTTAATGAAGAGGGAAAAGTACAGATATTAATTAATTCATCATTATCTTCTTATAAACTACATGAAATATTAAAGAACATAATTTAAAGAAAATTATTTTACACAATTAAATAATATTTGTGAGGAACTTAGAATTATTGGTTGGGGCATCAATATAGTTTTCCATTTTTTTCCATAATCTT
>CANDZL010000081.1:0-16242 GCA_947425205.1 uncultured Hungatella sp.
GTAACTATTAACCAGTAGTCATTCTTGACTACACCATTATTATACTAGGAGAAAAGAAAAGTGAAAAAAGTGTTATCCGCAATTTTAGCAGGCACTCTGGTGATGGGTCTGCTGGTGGGCTGCGGCGGCAGCTCAAACTCAGGCAATTCAGGAAATGCAGGCGGTGCAGGGGATTCCAGCACGACCACTACTGCGGCGGCAGCAGGTGGGGACGCTTCTTCCGAGAGTATGGGGGGGCAGGTTATTACAATTGGCATCAGCAGTGACATAACTTCCCTGGATCCTCATAATCACAATGATACCGCATCCGCGTACGCGACCAGGCATATTTACAGTAACCTGGTGCGTCTGACAGAGGACAATGAATTCGTCGGCGATCTGGCTGAAAGCTGGGAGTTTAAGGACGATGTGACAGTAGAATTTACCTTAAAGGAAGGTGTAAAGTTCCATGACGGCTCTACGCTGACTGCTGAGGATGTAAAGTTTTCCCTGGAAACCCAGAAGGAGTCTCCTAAGGTAGGCCATCTAGTTTCCATGGTTGAGTCTGTGGAAGTGGTGGATGATACTCATTTTATCATTCATATGAACACTCCGTCTAATGCGTTAGTTTCTTCTTTGAATCACTCTGGCTGTGCAATTTTTAGCAAGGCTCATGTAGAGAAGATTCTTGCGGAAGGCAAGACAATTGAGAGCGCTCCTATGGGAACCGGTCCATATAAGTTCGATGATTGGACTCCAGGAGCTTCCTTCTCTCTGGTAAAAAATCCGGACTACTTTAACCCGGAACGTGCTGCTCAGAATGATAAGCTGATCTTCAAGGTGATTCCGGAAGAGTCTGCAAGAACCATTGCTCTGGAGAACGGAGAATTGGATCTTCTTATCAATGTTCCTACAACAGATGCTCAGAGAATCAGAGAGAGTGCAGATCTGGCACTGGATGAGTATACCGTAACGACAATTGAATACTTTACCGTAAATCACAGCAAAGCCCCGTTTGATGATGTAAGGGTAAGGCAGGCGCTTAGCTATGCCATCAACAAAGAAGATGTGGTTACGGTTACGGTCAGCGGCGAAGGCGCTCCCTTTGACAATTACATCGGCGAGCCGGCTATCGGTTATTATGACGTAGTTACCAAGTATGAGTACAATCCAGAAAAGGCAAAAGAACTGTTTGCCGAGGCTGGAATCGGAGAAGGCTTTACCTTTACCTGCTATGTTGCCGGCAATGCCCGTGCCAACAGTGCTACGGTTATCCAGGCTAATCTGGCAGAGTTGGGTATCACAATGAATATCGAGCAGATGGAAGGTTCCACCTTCTTTGAGAAGACCGGCAACGGTGAGCATGAGGCATGTCTGGCAGGATGGGTTGCCAACGCAGAGCCAGATAACACTTACCGCCCACTGTTTACTAGCGCTGATACAGGTGCCGGCGGAAACCGTTCCTATTACAAGAACCCGGAAGTTGACAAGCTGGTTGATGATGCAGCTGTAAATCCTGACAAGGCAGCGGTACAGAAAGACTATGAGACCATCCTTAAGATTCTGTCCGATGATGCGGTATGGGTTCCGCTGTACTCCCCCTCTGGCCTGATGGCAAGAAATGCAAAACTTCAGGGGATGAATCCGTCGCCGATTCAGATGCATGATTTTTATTCTCTTCACTATTAATCTAACTGCTTCAAGGATTTAATTTGTACAAGATGTTCATTTACACCGTGACAGCCTGGCTTTTGCACTAGGTTGTCACGGCAAATTTTAGATAGAAGGAGGAATTCGCCATGCATAAGTACGTGATCAAGCGTCTTATCATGTTAATCCCAGTTGTGATCGGTGTCTCCTTCCTGGTTTTCTTTATTATGTCACTTGCACCGGGGGATACGGCAAGAATGATCCTTGGTGAGGATGCTCCTATCGAAGCGATCGAGGCACTTAATGAAGAACTGGGGCTTAATGATCCTCTGTTGATCCGGTACGGTCGTTATATGCTGGGACTGGCTCATGGGGATCTGGGAACTTCTTATAAATCAGGCCGTTCTGTGTTCAGTGAGGTCGTGTCCAGATTTCCGGATACATTGAAATTGGCTTTCTGGGGAATGGTGTTTGCTATTGTGCTGTCCATTCCCATCGGTATCATTTCTGCTACGAAACAGTATTCCCTTACAGATAGTATCAGCATGGTGTTCGCCCTGTTGGGTGTGGCTACGCCTAATTTCTGGCTGGGGCTTATGCTGATCATCGGCTTTTCCCTGCATTTGAGATGGTTCCCATCCGGTGGTTCCGAAGGGTGGAAGTCCCTGGTGCTTCCTGTGATTACGCTGGGAACCGGATGTATGGCTAACATAACAAGAACCACTCGTTCATCTATGCTGGAGGTGATCCGCCAGGATTACATCCGTACGGCAAAGGCAAAGGGCGTGGGAAGCAGAAGCGTCATCTACAAGCACGCTCTGAAGAATGCGCTGATCCCCGTGGTAACTGTTATTGGACTTCAGTTTGGCTCTCTCTTAGGAGGGGCTGTCCTGACAGAGACCGTATTCTCCTGGCCAGGGGTAGGAACTTATCTGGTCAACAGTATCAAGGCAAAGGATACTCCGGCGGTACTGGGATGCGTCATTATCTTTTCTATCTGTTTCAGTATTGTAAACCTCTGTGTTGACATTTTGTATGCCTACATAGACCCGAGAATCAAATCAAAATACAAATAGGAGGTGACAACATGGAAAATCAGAGAGCAAAAAAACGCAGTATGGCTGTGGAAGTATGGCAGCGTCTGGCCAGAAATAAGATGGCAATGCTGGGTTTGGCAATCCTTATTGTTTTGGCACTGTGTGCGATCTTTGCCGATGTAATTGCAGACTATGATACCAAGGTTGTCGCCCAGCATATACCAGAGCGTCTGCAAGCTCCCAGTGCGGAGCATTGGTTTGGAACGGACGAGTTCGGCAGAGATATTTTTGCACGAATGGTTCATGGTTCCAGAGTTTCATTGGTAGTGGGATTGATTTCCGTATCCGTATCGTTGATTGCCGGCGGTACTCTGGGAGCATTTGCCGGCTACTATGGTGGCAGAGTTGACAATGTGATTATGCGTGTCATGGATATCTTCCTGGCCGTTCCAAGTATCTTGTTGGCAATCACCATCGTGGCTGCACTGGGAACCAGCCTTGTAAATGTGATGCTGGCTATCGGAATATCCGGAACTCCCGGATTCGCCCGGATTGTACGTGCAGCGGTTATGAGCGTAAAGGATCAGGAGTTTGTGGAATCATCCAGGGCTATCGGAGCCAGCAATGCCACTATTATTTTCCGGGAGATTATTCCCAACTGTATGGCTCCAATCATTGTTCAGGCTACCTTGTCTGTAGCAGGTGCCATTTTGTCTACAGCTTCTTTAAGCTTTATCGGTTTAGGTGTTCAGCCGCCGGATCCGGAGTGGGGCGCTATGCTTTCCAGTGGAAGGAATTTCCTGCGGGATGCCATGCATCTGACCTTATTCCCAGGCCTGGCTATCGTGATTACCATTCTGGCGTTGAATCTGCTGGGCGACGGGCTTCGTGATGCTTTAGACCCAAGATTAAAACAGTAGGGAGGCAAAGCTATGGCAGACAATGAGGCGAAATATACGTTAGAGATAAAAGATTTACAGGTGAAATTTAAGACAATGGACGGTGTGGTGGAAGCGGTCAATGGAATCGACTTGTCCATTGAAAAAGGAAAGACCTTAGGCCTGGTGGGAGAGACCGGGGCAGGCAAGACCACCACAGCCTTGTCCATTCTGCGGCTGGTTCCCAATCCTCCAGGTGAGATTACGGGGGGAACCATCACCCTGGAAGGCAAGGATTTATTTGCTTACAGTGAGAAAGAGATGGAGACCATCCGAGGCGACCAGGTATCTATGATATTTCAGGATCCCATGACTTCTTTGAATCCTGTGATTACCGTAGGTGACCAGATCGCGGAGGTGATTCAGCTCCATGAGAAGATAGATGCCAAGAAGGCGATGGAAAAGGCCAAAGCCATGCTTGAAATGGTAGGTATCCCAGGGGATCGGGCGGGGGAGTATCCCCACCAGTTTTCCGGTGGTATGAAGCAGAGGGTAATTATCGCTATGGCATTGGTATGCAATCCTCATCTGCTTATTGCAGATGAGCCAACCACTGCCCTGGATGTTACGATTCAGGCGCAGGTGCTTGATCTGATGCAGAAACTGAGAGAAAAGTATGGTACCTCCATGCTGATGATCACCCATGACCTGGGAATCGTGGCCGAGGTGTGCGATGATGTCAGCATCATGTACGCAGGGCGAATCGTGGAACACGGCACCCTGGAGGATATTTTTAATCATACCAGTCATCCATATACGGAAGGATTGTTTGGTTCACTGCCTAACATTGAGGATCGGACGGCCGAGCTTAAACCTATTCCAGGCCTGATGCCGGATCCAACCAACCTTCCTGGCGGATGTGTGTTCCACCCACGCTGCAAGTACTGCAAGGAGATCTGCAAATCTCGTGTTCCTGTGACGACCAGACTGTCAGACACCCATATTGTGTCTTGCCTGGCTTATGAAGAGGGAACCGGCGTTACGTTAGGAGGTGATAAGGCATGAGCGATGTTTTGCTGGAAGTGAAGAACCTAAAGAAATATTTTAATACTCCAGGCGGAGTGCTTCATGCCGTGGATGATGTCAGCTTCACTCTGGAGAGGGGAAAAACCCTTGGGGTAGTGGGAGAGTCAGGATGCGGAAAGTCCACCACCGGGCGTGCTATCTTACGTCTTCACGAACCTACCAGCGGGGAAGTCATCTTTGAGGGGAAGGATATCACCAAGGTTTCCAGTCAGGAGATGCGCCACCTCCGCTCTCAGATGCAGATCATCTTCCAGGATCCGTTTGCTTCTTTGAATCCTAGAAAGACGGTCAGTGAGATCATCGGGGAGCCCCTTCGTCTTTATAAGGTTCACAAGAATAAGAAAGAGCAGGAAGACCATGTACTGGAACTGATGGAACTGGTAGGCTTGTCAGACCGCTTGGTCAATACCTACCCTCACGAACTGGATGGTGGAAGGCGGCAGAGAATCGGAATTGCCAGGGCTTTGGCTATGAACCCTAAGTTCATTGTGTGCGACGAACCCGTGTCTGCCCTGGATGTGTCCATTCAGGCACAGATTCTAAATCTTCTTAAGAAGCTGCAGAGGGAATTGGGTCTTACCTATATCTTTATCACCCACGACTTGTCGGTGGTAAACTATTTTTCCGATGAGATTATGGTTATGTACCTGGGGAAGGTGGTGGAGCATACCACGTCGGAACAGTTGTTTGCCCATCCGACCCACCCTTACACCAAGGCTCTTCTGTCTGCGATCCCTGTTCCCAGGCTGGGAGTTAAGAAGGAGAGGATACTTTTAAAGGGCGAGATTACTTCTCCGATTAATCCCAAGCCAGGGTGCCGGTTTGCACCTAGGTGCGAGTATGCAAAGGAATGTTGCTTTACAGAGACGCCGGAATTTAGGGAAAATGAGAAAGGGCATTTTGTGGCGTGTCATTTTGCAAAGGAGTTTTAAGGGGAGCTGCCTGGAGATGGAATGATATTATTTTCTTCCGGGTATGTCCGCGCTATGTGAAGGTTTACGCTTCCCTTCGGGTGTTGCTGAACAAGTGCCGTCGACATTAAGGAACGTAGCGATACTAAGGCGTTAAAAGACAGCACCTAAGTACTGACGGTTTTCAAATACCCTGGAGGTTTTGCATCAATATTCTTAATGATGGAGATGAAAACAGTATGGAATTTAAAATGGATAATCAGTTTATGCTGGACTGTTTAAAGGAGCTGATTGATACTCCTAGCCCGGTTAGTTATTATGAAGAAATCAATCCGGTGATTGAGAAGTACGGGGAAATGTTCGGTTTGTCTGTAACTTATGACAGGAAGCATACGGCTTACATTACCCTGGATGGAGAGGATAATTCCAAGACGGTGATGGTAGGTGGTCATCTGGATACGCTGGGGATGGTGGTTCGCAGAATCGATGATGATGGTTGTATCCGTATCCGCCAGCTGGGAGGCCTGAATTTCTGTAGCCTGGAGGGGGAGACGGTTCATGTGGTGACCAGAGAGGGGAAGAAGTACAGCGGCCTGATGGTCTGTCAGTCCCACTCCGTCCATGTGTTTGATGATGCCCGCACCCTGGAGAGAAATGAGACCAACATGTTAATCAGTCTGGATGAGGATGTTCACAGCAAAGATGACGTTCTGGCGCTGGGAATCCGCCATGGGGATGTGATCTATCCGGAACCTCATTTTCAGTATACAGAGAAAGGGTTTATAAAGACCCGTTTTTTGGATGACAAGGCGGCAGTGGCTGCCATCTTCGGTATGGTGAAGTATTTAAAGGAAAACCAGAAAAAGCCAAAGTATAGGACGCTTCTGGCATTCCCGCATTATGAGGAGATTGGCCACGGCGGCTCCTATATTCCGCCAGAGGTAGAGGAGTTTGTGGCAATTGATATTGGGCTTATCGGTCCTGATTATGACGGAGATGAGCATAAGGTCAGTATCTGCTGCAAGGATTTTGCCACTCCTTATGACCGGGAACTGACTACCAGGATTATCAATCAGGCAAAAAAGGCCGGATGTGATTATGCGGTGGATATCTTCTACCGGTATGGGACAGACGGAAGCGCGGCATTAAAGAGTGGTAACAATGTGTATGCCGCAGCATTCGGAATGGCGGTGTACGGAAGCCATGGGATCGAGAGAACCCATATGGACGGGATTGAGAATACAGCCAAACTGATTGCAGCGTATGTGCTGGATATCTAAGGGTTGATCATCGTTTTGCAGATGCCTTAAAGTTTTGGCTCCAGGGAAAAGAAAAGCCGGAAGGCCTACGCTTTTCTCTGGAGTTTTTATATGTTTTTGAATGGCGGAAAATTGTCTGGATGCTTGGCATTCTCCTGATTTATGTTATACTATAAATGACAGAATAACGGGTAAGGAGGAGGAATTTATGGTAAAGTATTCAGAACTGTATCCCTGTGTCAATGGTTTTAGGAGCAAGATTACCCTGGATGGCCTGTGGAAGTTTCGTTTTGATTCAACATCTGTGGGAAAAGAGGAAGGGTGGCAAGAGAAGGGGCTGCCGGCTGCTGTTTCCATGCCAGTGCCATCCTCGTTTGCAGATCTTTTTACATCTGAGAAGGAACGGGATTACTGTGGGGATTTCTGGTATGAGACACAGTTTTACTGTCCGGATGACGAGCAGGATCGGGCATATTTCCTGCGTTTCGGCAGTATCACCCACAGGGCAGTGGTCTATGTAAACGGCCAGGTTGTGGGCGAGCATGAAGGTGGTTTCCTTCCGGTGGTTTGTGATGTCACAGACGTGGTGCAAAAGGGCCAACCCAACAGGCTGGTAGTCTGGGCCAACAATGATTTAAGTGAGGAAACTTTGCCCTGTGGCACGGTAAAGACCATGGCATCTGGAAGGCGGCTGGCAAAGCCTTATTTTGATTTCTATAATTATGGAGGGATCCATCGCAGTGTATATCTTTTGCAGATTCCTAAGGCGGCTGTCACCGACTACACGGTGACCTACGAGGTGGAAGGGGAATCCGCCAAGATCCATTATCAGGCTGTATGCAATGGAGAAGGCAGCATCAAAGTAAGCCTTTATGATGCAGACGGTATTCTGGTCGCTTCCCAGGATGGCAAGGAGGGGATTCTGTCTGTTGACAATGCCCATCTGTGGGAGGTGAGGAATGCCTATCTGTATACAATCAAAATCCAACTGTTTCAGGATAGCAGGGTTGTCGATGAATATCAGGATAGAATCGGTATCCGAACTGTGGCAGTAGAAGGGGAGAAGATCCTGATCAATGGAAAGCCAGTGTATCTGAAGGGCTACGGAAAACATGAAGACTTTGAGGTGATTGGAAAGGCTTTCCACTGGGCGGTGGCAAAGAGAGATTTCGAGTGTATGAAATGGAGCGGAGCCAACTGTTTTCGGACCAGCCATTATCCTTATGCAGAGGAATGGTATCAGATGGCAGACGAAGAAGGCTTCCTGATCATCGATGAGGTACCGGCAGTAGGTATGATGCGTTCCTTTGTAAACTTTGCCGATGCCGGAACCGGAAAGTTTACTTATTTCTTTGAGGCGCCTACAGTGCCAAAGCTTAAGGAGAATCATAAAAAACAGGTGGAGGAGATGATTTTACGGGATAAGAATCATCCGTGTGTGTTTGCCTTCAGCTTGTTTAATGAACCAGAGACTACCAGCGATGCGTCCAGGGAATACTTTTCTGATATCTTTGCCTGGGCGAGAGCATTGGATCCGCAGCACCGTCCATTGACCGGCGCTTTGGAGAAAAACAGTTCTCCAAAAGATTGTAAATGCTATCCACTGTTGGACTTTGTCTGCCTGAACCGTTATTATGGATGGTATATAAGTGGAGGCCCAGAAATTGACGATGCAATGGAAGCATTTATAGAGGAAATGGCGGCCTGGGGAGAGAAAGAACTGCATGTGCCGTTTGTATTTACGGAGTTTGGAACGGATACCCTGGCATCTGAACATAAGCTGCCTGGCGTGATGTGGAGCCAGGAATACCAGAATACGTATCTGGAGAAGACGTTTGAGATCTTCGATAAATTCTCCTTTATTCAGGGAGAACTGGTGTGGAATTTTGCAGATTTTCAGGCATCGGAGGGAATCATGCGTGTTAATGGAAATAAAAAGGGAATTTTTACAAGGAACCGGCAACCTAAGGATGCAGCCTATGTGATGAAGAAGCGTTGGGCTGAGCGATGAATGAGAGCTGTAACGGCAAACATTGGCTCATGTAAGAGGGAGCTTCTGTGACGAAAAGGAGGATGCTTCACAGCAAAACAGAACGATGCTGTGAAATATCCTCCTTTTTATGCTTATATGTCATATCCTCAGTTACTCCCAAAGAACTGGAGTAGGGCGATTGGGGGAGAATACATCCTCCGCCCGAAACAGGTCATCCAACTTTCTTTTGGAGGTGTCGCTTCCTGCTTCAATGTCCTTCCACATCCGGAAACCATCCAGATTCCTTCTGCCCTGCCTTACAAAATCCGTACCGATCTGTATCCAATACTGGTTGGAATCTACATTGCAGAAGTACCGAAACCCCAGATCCCACAGGTATTGAAAACGTTTATTCTCATGGGTGTAGGGATGCCAGTCTCCCACATCAGCCCCGAAGGGAAAGAGAATAATATCCGTAGGCCCGATGAGAGATTCCACTTCATTTTCCCATTTATTCGAGTCTGTGACAAATTTTTCGTATTCTATATTGCCCAGATCCCGGTGCCCCCAGCTGTGGGAAGCCAGTTCCCAGCCGTTGTCTCTCAAACACTGTGCCACGGCGGCGGCATCCTGGCAATCCTGGTCAAAGGTGGGAGACGTGGTACTGTAGGAAGTAGCGGTGCGGTATCCTAAAATTCCCTGGTATCCGGTAAAAGCAATGACAGCCCGGGCTCCCTTGTAGGAAAAATCAGGATGCTCCTGTATGAACTCCTCCAGGATCGGAACCAGATCATAGGATCCTTCCGAGATGGTTCCGTCCTCCATCTTCATCTGGCAGGTGGGCTTCCCATCCTCCCCGATGACCATACGGTATGCAAACCCATCGCCCTCCATGTACTCATAGTAGCAGACATCGTCCTGGGACATGACAAAGGCCTGTTTGCCTTCCGGAAGAAGAATGGTGCCTCGCTCCATATGGACTGTGCCGTCTTCCGCCGTAACTTCATGGGCAATATCATGAAGACGCACCAGAACGAAGCCTCTGTCATACATAGATTGAAGAATCTTTAAGAATTCATCCCGGGTGGTCATAACCTGATTGTAACCTTTTTCATCTTCGTCACCGTCAAATGCCTTGCTTTCATCCATGACAAGGGTGTGAAAGAATACATGGGTAATCTTGTTTAAGTCATAGGGCTTTAACGAATTCAGAATCTCCTGGTATCGGGCCATAGCCTGGTCAACCTGGGTGTCGGTTCCCAAATAGCCGGAATCCTGGAGCAGCGCAATGGCTTTCTCGTAATCATACCCCAATGCAGCCAGTTCAGCCTCTTCTAACAATCGGTCAGTCTCTGATGTCAGATCTATGGTTACAGGGGCGGCAGTTTCCTTCGATGTCTCCTGTATAAGAGTTTCTACAGAATGTGCTTCCGATTCCGGTGCGCCCAGGTCATTTCGTTGCTTTTGTCCGTTTAGCTGTTTCTTTATGATAAAAAAACCACATCCTATGACCCCTGCCAGCAGAATGCTTAACATAAAGATTGGAAGTTTCTGCTGTAATTTCCTGCGTCTCCGTTGGGCCATCCGATGGTGGTAAGCGCGCTGTGAATTAGATTGCTTCATGATATACCTCGATATTTGGTGGCTTTTGTCGAATGGTGTGCTGGTTTCTAGTATAGCATAGGAAACCGGAAAATGTAAATGCCTAAAGGAGAAAATATTCAGTTAATATTTGACATTGGCCTGTAATATTTTTAACACTTTCTGTAAATAATCTGAATTGTGTTTGAAAAACTATTTTTTTACCCCACATATACGCATTTCTTCTCTACAAATAGGAAGAAAAACAGGAATATACTGTCTTGTGAATTTATTCCCGGGAAGGTAGGGCTTTGTCAAAAATATTAGACAACTCTTTCTGGCTGCCGTATTCAAAACCGATCCGTCCCTCATAAGTAATAGAGTCACAGGAATCTGTGGCAACAAACATTCGGAGGGTTTCGCCGTCTTCACGGGTAAGGACTAATGTTCCTGTGTAGGGGCAGCCGGACAAGGCTTCGTGGCCGTGAATCGCTTTTGACATAAGATCTGACAGCTGCGCCAGTTTTTCCGGTTCCACAACGGTCTGGGATTCTGTCCGGAAGGAGAGGCTGCCGTCTTCCCCGGTTTCCAGCCTGGGAAAGTCAAGGGAAGCGCTTGTAAGGGGCAAATCAAACCATGTCTCTGTAAAAGCCCCGTAGTCCAGGCCTACGGTCGGTTTTATTTTACGGATAATAAAAGAAAAGACAGGCTGGTTCTCAATCAGTGACAGATCTGTCTTTCCCAAGTCAGATAGATGATAGGACATGAGATACTTGGCGCTGTTTCGACTTCCCAGAAGTTCATAGGTGGTATCCTCCAGTGTAAAGCGGGCTCCGGTAGTCCGAATGGAAGAGTCAATGGTTCTGACATAGTCCAGTATCTGGCCATGATATTCGAAAGGAATTTTGTTCCCGTCCGGATTATCCGGTGTGGACAAAAGAGAAACCAGTTTCTTGCAATCCTGGCTGTCCAAAGGAATGCAACAGAGATATGGTTCTGACCAGAACTGTAGGGTGTCCTCATCCTGGTAGTAAAAGTCAATGCAGGGATATCCATCTTTATGGAGGGAAAGGCCAGAGTGTGATTTGATGAAATCCAACTGGAGCCTTCCTTGTTCTGTAAAGGCGTAGGAAAAGCCTGCGTCATCAGATAGGGCATGGGGAATGAGGCAGAGCATATCAAGGGCTTCCTGCCCTTCTTTTTCTGTTGATACAGTTACAAGGTAATCTTCAATGTGGTATAAAATGGTTTCGTCAGATTCTTTATTGTAATACCCGATCTGGCAAGTATCAATATTGAGATATCCGATTGATACGCTGTTAAAATCATCATAGGAAGGGGCATCTATGCGGCGCAAGGCCAGGTAGTACTCATGGCCATTGTGATCCTCTCGCCCGATTACCTCATAGTGGCCGGACAGTAAACGGGAAATAGCGTCTACCTGATCATTATGGGTGGACTCAAAATTAGAGCCTTCTATATAAGATTCTGTCAGGGCAATGTAATCTTCGCATGCTTTCATAAGCTGTGGAGGTATCATGTCTGGACACGGAAATAGAAGTGATGTGTTGGCGGAAATATCCAAAGAGTTGGTGACAGCAGCTGTCTCTGCCTGGCGGGGGGAGCTGTCAGACACTGTACCGGAACTTGGGATAGGCAGCGCCGAGGAGTCTGATGGTGTATTGGAATGTGGTGCCGATTCAGAAATTTTTTCAGTTGGCGAGGAGCAGCTGGCTGTCCACAGGGGAAGTGCCAGCAAGGTTATGGTTAAGAAAAGACTTTTTCGTAGTTTCATAGTTGAGGTTCCTTTCTGTATTTAATAGGATCATGCTCAATGGAATCATGTCCAATAGAATCATGTCCAATAGGATAACGGTTGCTTCCATGATACCATATCTTGAATTCTTTCTGTATGTAGGTTTCTCTTAATTTTTCTTAAAGTTTTCTCCAATTTTACGAGACTTAAATATGGAGGGGATGGAATATAAAGGGGAGGATTGACCATACATTAGTATGAGAACTGGATTTGGAGGATATGATGAGACAGATAGTAGGCAAAGCGGCAGCATGGATTACCGCGTGTTGTTTTGGGTTCATGATCCCATTGCAGATGACATTTGATGCACAGGCCGGATGGAAGGCTGACAAGTTTATACAGCCTACAGAACCTGTTATTGAGGCGGATGGCGGTGTGGTAGAGGCTGCGGCAAGATCGGCGGAGCCGGAAGCGCAGGAGACACAGGTAGAGACAGGGCAGGGAGTAGCGGAACAAGAAGCAGCGGGACAGCAGGAGGTCGGCCAAGGGACAGTGGGGCAACCGGAAGTCGGCCAAGGGGCAGCGGGGCAACCGGAAGTTGGCCAAGGGACAGCAGGGCAGCAGGAGGCCGGCCAAGGGGCAGCGGGGCAACCGGAAGTTGGCCAAGGGACAGCAGGGCAGCAGGAGGCCGGCCAAGGGGCAGTGGGGCAACCGGAAATTAAGCAGGAGGTCGGCCAGCCATCTACGGGGCAACAGCCGCAGAACCAACAATCGGCAGAGCAACAGCCAGCTGGCAGCCAACAGACTGGGGCATTAAGCGGACCGGAGATCTCTTCGCCATCTGCCATTTTGATGGAGGCATCTACAGGCCAAGTCATCTATGAGAAAAATGCTGACGAGAAACGAAGCCCGGCCAGTATTACCAAAATCATGACATTGATTTTAATATTTGACGCACTGGAAAGCGGGAAGATACAGATGACCGATGAGGTTGCTACCAGTGCATATGCCAAATCCATGGGTGGATCCCAGGTATTTCTGGAAGAGGGAGAAGTACAGACTGTGGAGACACTGATTAAATGCATCGTGGTAGCTTCTGGCAATGATGCCAGTGTGGCTATGGCTGAATACATTGCCGGAGACGAAAAAACATTTGTTGATATGATGAATCAAAGGGCCCAGGGATTGGGGATGACCAGCACTCATTTTGAGGATTGTTGTGGGCTGACAGAATCCCTTGCACACGTGACATCCGCCAGAGACATTGCGATTATGTCCAGAGAGCTGATCAACCATTATCCTCAGATACATAATTATTCTACCATCTGGATGGACACAATTACCCATGTAACCAAACAAGGCACGAAAGAATTTGGATTGTCCAATACCAATAAACTGTTGAAAATGACTACCAATTATAATGTCACCGGTTTAAAAACAGGATCTACTTCCATTGCTAAGTACTGTCTGTCTGCCACGGCGGAAAAAGACGGAGTCCGCTTGATTGCTGCTGTCATGGCAGCACCCGATTACAGAGTACGGTTTGCAGATGCCAACACGCTTTTAAACTATGGATATGCCAACTGTAAAGTCTATGAAGATAAAGAACCGCCGATGCTTCCAATGATGACAGTAGACAACGGGGTGGAAGAGCAGGTGCTCCTTCAATATGCAGGTGTCTTCTCTTATCTGGGGTTGAAAGGAGAAGATTTCTCTAAGGTGGAACGGAATCTTGCACTGGAACCTTCGCTGCCTGCGCCTGTGGAGTTGGGACAAAAGGCAGGAGCCTTGGAATATTGGCTGAATGGGGAAAAGTTGGGGGAGATTTCCGTTGTGACTACGGGAAGCGTGGAGGCAGCTTCGTATAGGGATTACTTTAAGAAAATGCTGCGAGCCTGGTATAACATGAAGGGGAACCCGGAAAAGAATAGGGAATGACGGTTGGATAGGATAAAATCGTGGAAAAAGAAAACTGCTGCATTGGCTGTGTTTAGGCCTGCAGCAGTTTTTTTCCAGAGATTAGTTCCCTTTGGCTTTCTCAGAGAATACTGTGGTTACCAAATCCTCATACGGAACACGGCTTGGAAGCTCTCCGGCTTCCTCCAGTATGTTCTGAAGCAGTTCAAAACTTTCTTTCTCAAAAATCGTGTCTTCCTTCCAGGTATCCTGGGCTTTATACCTCTCTACAATTTTGGTGATATTCTCCAGAGGCGTTTCCTTGAACTGTGGCTGGATAACTTTGGCGATCTCCTCAGCCGAGTGGGAGTTTACATAGTCGATGCCTTTCTGGATGGCATTGGTAAACTTCTGTATGATCTCAGGATTAGCCTCCAGATAGCTTTTTTTTGCACTGTAGGCAGTGTAGGGAACATAGCCGGAGTCTGTGCCCAAGGAGGCAACTACGTAGCCATTTCCCTCCAGTTCCAAGCTTGTGGCAAAAGGTTCAAACTCTACGGTATAATCGGCATTGCTGCTTGTGAATGCGGCTGCCGTCAGGCCAAAGGAGATACTCTGATCAATGGAGACATCGGTCTTGGGGTCAATCCCATTTTTCTTTAAAATATACTCAAATACCATCTGGGGCATACCGCCAGTCTGCCCCAGCATGATGAACATATTTTCCACACACGTCAATTTCTCCTTAGAAGCCACGATTCTGTATGGATAATGGTAGATTCCCGTCTTTTCCACCAGCCCCAGGTCCAGCAAGTGCTCCATGTAGGTACTGAACTTTTTCTTGTGCATGGGATACCCCATATCTTTCAGGCTCTCCGCCAGGAATTTTACAGAGGTAAAACCTGTCTCATTCTTTCTAAGAAGCCGGATTGCCTCTATCATCATGGTGAGCTTCCGGTTTTCCTTGTCGGCTTTGAAATCATAGGCCGCCAGATTGCCGAGACCGTGTTTCAGATAGATGTCAACATTTCCGTCTTTGTCTACAATGATTTTTTCTACCAGAACCTCAATGTCCGTCCGGGTCAGACTTTTTTGCTTCAACACTTCATTCAGAATATCCAGTGCGGTTTGAAGGCCCGGTTTGATTGCCACAGCGGGGATATGGGGATCCTTCGTCAAATCTTGCAGTGTTTTTTGGATGGCAGAGATACGCTCCATTTTTTCTGTCTGTAGAGAGGCGTATGTTTCATTGATAATTTCCGCCATCTCCGGATTCATCGTCAGTTCATTCACCTTTTGGGTAATCAGTGTTTTCAGCTCTTTCTTGATTCTTTCCAGCTCGCTTACCAGTCTTTGCTGGCTGTGGTCTGCGGAGTAAGTGGGAGCTGAGGGAGTTGACAGGTCGAAATTCTGTATGATGTCTGCCAGAGAGTCACAGCAAAGGGTGAGATACTTAACCAAAGCGTCCATCAGGGTTTCTTCTGTCACCAGATGGGCATGTTCACAAAACTGCTTCCCCTTTTTGTTGTAGGTGCCGCACACATAATATTTCCCACGGTTCGGGCGGTTGATTGCGGTCAGCTTCATGCCGCAGTCTTTACAGTACAGACACCCGGAAAAGAGATTGATGTGTTTCCTCTGGCCCCGGTACTGGCTGTGATGGCGGTTGTCTTTCACTTCAAAGAGCAACTTCATGGTATGGTCATCAAATATTTTTGGGTGGTGATCCGGGAAAACATATTGCTGATCTTTGGAAATCTTTTTGTCTTTGCCGTTGATGGTCATCCTCTCTCTTTTGTGGGTTCGCAGTACGCCGTTATGATAATCGTTAAAGAGCGTATCCTTTACCATGCCATAACTCCACATATGGGCGACTTCCCGGTGATAGGGCAGGCCCAAGGCCTGGTAGCGTTCCTTTTGCAGCATGGTGGGCGTGGGAACGCCCCGGTCTGAAAGTATTTGGGCAATCTTTCGTATGCCGTTCCCTTCCAGATAAAGGTCTTTTTCAAGGTTCAGGATGGCGGCGGCTTCTTCATCAATTAAAACCATCTGCTTGTTCAGCGGGTGTCTGGTGTAACCGAATGGGGGAGCACATTTTAAAGTGCCGTTTTCCTGCTCCATTTTCTTGATTCGTTTTACCTTCCGGCTTGTGTTCTTTACATGGCGTTCATTATCCCATGTCTTGATTCCGATAATATCATCATCAGAGTAGAGGGAATCATAATTGTCATCAATCA
>CANDZL010000082.1:0-15542 GCA_947425205.1 uncultured Hungatella sp.
CAACATGGAGAATGGGAAATATCGGATGGACACGATCCTGGAGGCCATACCAGACGGGTTGTTGTTTGAGCCAGATCTGGGATGGATGGAGATTGGCGGGGCTTGCGCAGAGGAGATGCTTTATAAGTATAGAGATCGTATTGAGATTGTACATCTAAAGGATTATTACCGTAAGGGGAATGCCAGGGACTGGAACAAGGATTTCATCTTTCGGCCTACAGGATATGGCTGTGTACAGTGGGAGCGGCTGATTCCTCTCTGTGAGGAACTGATAAAGCCAAAATGGTATGTGACCGACCATGACAAGTCTTATGAGGGATGCGATATCTATGAAGAATTGAAGATGTCCCTGGATTTTGTGAAAAATAGCTTAAAGTATTGCTGATACCGCGGGAGCCTCTGCCGTGGAAGGATAGATAATATTCTTGGGGCAGGGGCTTCTTCAAGGAGAGACCTAGATGTATAGTTCATTTTAGAATTCCTCAAATAGAAAAAGGCAAGGCTGACTAGTTGAAGCCAACCTTGCCTATATCCTTGTTTGATCTTTTATTAAAATTCCCCAAAATCTAATCCAAAATCCGCCCATCTGTCGATATTGTGACAACTTGCCATGGAATAAATTTCCCGCTGGCCTTGAGGGCCTTTTTTACAGCAAACTCCAGGCCGCCGCAGCATGGAACTTCCATCCGGACAATGGTGACACTGCGGATATCCTGATTCCTTATTATTTCTGTCAGTTTCTCGCTGTAATCCACATCATCCAGCTTTGGGCATCCGATCAGTGTGATCTTGCCTTTCATAAAATCTTCATGCATGCCTGCATACGCATACGCTGTGCAGTCTGCGGCAATCAAAAGCTTGGCACCATCGAAATATGGCGCATTGACAGGGACAAGTTTTATCTGGCATGGCCACTGGGCAAGCTGGGCCTTCTGCGTTAACGGCAGTTGGTTTGCCATGTCTTGGTCACAAGGAAGCTTCATAGTTTTCTGTCCGGGGCAGCCCCCATGAAAGGCAGTGTCAGCTTGTCGTTTCTTGTTCTCAAGTACGGCCTGTTCATTGTAAGCGGTTGCCTCCCGCTTCACAAACGTAATCGCGCCCACTGGGCAGCTGGGCAGGCAGTCGCCTAATCCGTCGCAATAGTCATCCCGCAGCAGTTTTGCCTTGCCGTCTACCATTCCGATGGCACCTTCGTGACATGCAGCGGCACAAGCGCCGCAGCCGTTGCATTTCTCTTCATCAATCTGTATGATCTTCCTAACCATAATTGGATTCCTCCTCCTTGACTTTCTGATGCCTATTATAGTATCATAAGAGCCATAATTCGGTGGTTATAACCACAAAAGTGAGGATAATATGAATCGATTACAAAGTTCTCTGCTCCGTAATATTGGAGAGGATGAATTTGAGAAGATGTGTAAATTCCATTATGCCAGAGAAGGGGATTATGAAAAAATGCTGTCATTTTTCATGCCGGAGATGTAGTACACGAAATCGGAGTTGTGATCCAGGGAAGCGTTCACATTGAGAATCTTGATTTGTGGGGTAATAAAAGCATCCTGAGCAAGGTTTTAGCAGGAGAGATTTTTGCAGAGGCCTATGCGCTGTGCCACGAGCCAATGATGGTGGATGTAATCGCCGCTGAAGAAAGCCGTATCCTGTTTTTGAACGTGGACACTCTGATGGACAGCCAGTCTTCAGAAACCAGCTGGTATTCTAAAATGCTTACAAACCTGCTGGATATATCCATGCGTAAAAATCTGGCATTATCCCAACGCATTATCTATACTACGCCAAAAACCATCCGGGGAAGGCTTTTGATCTTTCTGTCGTCACAGTCCAGCAAGGCAGGAAGCACGACATTCCAGATTCCCTTTAGCAGGCAGCAGCTTGCCGATTATCTTAATCTGGACCGCAGCGCTCTCTCAAAAGAATTGGGGAAAATGAGGGATGACGGCTTGCTTGATTATTATAAAGATACCTTTACGATCAGGCAGTGCATGTAGTAATTAGTAATTTGTGAAAGTAGCTTTTTAAAAGGAAGCAGTTTTAAAGGAAGCAGTTTTAAGAGAAGCAGTTTTAAGAGAAGCAGTTTAAAAGGAAGAAGTTTAAAGGGAAGAAGTTTAAAGGGAAGCAACTTTAAACGAAGCAATATTTACTGACAATGCTTGACGTTTGAAACAATATCTCGTATCCTTATATTGTTCCTCTGTCCATGGAGGGGATTGAGGAAGGGATAACAGATTTACCACAAGTTGTTTTTCTCGATTCTTATCGAAGGGAAGAACGCAAAACATTCAGTAAAAGAAAAACCCATAGGAGGAAGATACCATGTTGGAAGCAGGAGGAAAGGCACCGGATTTTGAGTTGCCGGATCAGAATGGGAAAATGCATACACTGAAGGAGTACAGGGGCAAGAAAGTCATTCTGTACTTTTACCCCAAGGACAATACACCTGGATGTACGAAGCAGGCCTGTGGTTTTGGAGAGAGATACCCACAGTTTATGGAGAAGGGAGCCGTGGTTCTAGGCGTAAGCAAAGACAGCGTAGCTTCTCACAAGAAATTTGAAGAGAAATATAGCCTGCCGTTTACCTTGCTGGCGGATCCGGAACTGACGGTGATCAAGGCCTACGACGTGTGGCAGGAGAAGAAAAACTATGGAAAGGTTTCCATGGGAGTGGTGCGGACCACCTATCTGATTGACGAAGAAGGGATGATTGTAAAGGTGGTTAAGAACGTGAAAGCAGCGGAGAATCCTGGACAGATGATGGAGATCCTTGAAAAGGAATAGGCGGTAGCAGAGGAGGCTGTTGCAAGATGGCAGATTGCCATAGCTTGCAACAGCCTCTTTTGGCATTATACGTCAACCCAGCATTCGTTCTCATTGCTTTTTAAGCATGCCTCCACCAGCTTTACGATGGCAGCGCCGGAAGTAAAATCAGCGAAATGCTTTTCGCCGCCATAGCGCAGATAGTCGTAGAACTGTGCAATGGCGTTTTTCAGGGCATCGTTCCAGGCTACAACGTGACCGCCTGGAAGGGAGGCGTAGCGTTTGGCGCGGCCATGGAGGGTGTCGGGGGCGGAATGGATCAGGGTGGTACCAGTATCCCGTTCACCGACCAGCAGCTGGTCCGGATATTCCTGACGCCAGCTCATGCCATAGCGTGAACCATCCACATGGATCTGAAAATCATTCTTCCGGCCTCCGGAAACCTGGGAGACTACCAGGTTTCCCATAGTGCCGTCTTCAAATTGTACCATGATAAAGGCAGCGTCTTCCGAATCAATGGGTGTCAGTTGGTAATCTTCCCCAGTCTGGCGGGCAAAGGTCTGAGCCTGGTGAGCATACTTTTTGCGCTGAGGGAGAACAGTGATTAAATTGGCATATACTCTCACGATCTTTTTGCCCAGAATAAACTGTACCGTATCAAACCAGTGGCTGCCGATATCAGCGATGGTACGGCTTTTTCCGCCAAGCTTCGGATCACAGCGCCAGTTGTAGTCATCCTCATACATCATCCAATCCTGGATATAATGGCCATGAACCAGGAAGGTACGTCCCCAGTCCTGGGAGCATACGCGCTCATGCATCTCCTGGACAATGGCATTGTGGCGGTAGTTAAAATTCACGGCGGCAGTAACCTGGTGTTCTTCGGCCAGGCGGCACAGGCTTTTTGCCTCCTCATAAGTATTGGCCAGCGGCTTTTCACAGTAGACATGGCAGCCCATTTCTATAGCCAGGCGGCATACATCATAGTGTGCGAAATTAGGCGTGCAGACATGTACGCTGTCCAATTGTTCTTTTTGAATCATTTCCCTGGCATCTGTATATACAGAGGGGATAAACAGCTCTTCACAGGTTTTCTGTGCAAGGGATCTGTCTGTATCTGCAAGAGCAGCCACCTCAACTCCAGGGATACGGCGAAGCGCCTCTGTATGGGTCTTCCCCATCATTCCGGCTCCGACAATACCAACACGAATTTGTTTTTGCATGAATTACACCTCACTGATCAGAATATTTGGATTAAGAAAGTCACTGACAGTATAGCAGTTATCAAAAGATAATTCAAGATGGATTTACAAAATAAGTCAAAAATTACAAAAATTTATATGAAAATATGTAAATAATTACTTGCAAATAGATAAAAATGCATTGAAATAGCTAATAAATGGTGAAAAACACAAAAATGAAAATAATTTACAAAACCACTTGCATTTCATAAAATTCAATGCTATGCTCAAGTAGGTGATTTCATTATCTGAAAGCGGAAGCAGGGCTATATGGGCCCTGCAGGATGCTAAATTATCAATGAAGGGGGTGAGACGAGATTGGCTCAAAAAGTAACGATTCATGATGTGGCAAAAGCAGCGGATGTGTCTATCGCTACAGTATCCCGGGTATTGAATAAGCCTCAGTCAGTAAAGAATGTCACAAGGCTCCGGGTGGAGCGGGCATTTTCCGAAGTCGGTTACGCGGTGGAGACCAGTCCGGCACCTGTAGTGGTACAGGAAATGGAATCAGCAAACAGAGAACCAAGCAGGTTGCTCCTTACCATCATACCAGAGATAAAAAACCCGTTTTATTCGGACATACTGGAGGGAATTCAATCGGCGGCAGGGTATCAGGGATATGATTCTGTCTTGTATCAGATCAAAGAGTCAAGAAGTTCATACAGGCAGCTGAAACGATTGGTAGACAGGTTGAATGCTTGCGGGGTGCTGCTTTTAGGAAAGCTTGCTGAGCCTCGTGATCTGGAACAATTAAATGAGAATGTGCCTGTGGTGCAGTGCGCAGAGTTTGACACGGAATGCAACCTGCCCTATGTATCCATTGACGACTACGGTGCTGCCAGGACAGTTATGAAGCTGTTGCTGCAGGGCGGCCGCAGGCGCATTGCCTTGGCCAATGGTCCCAAGTATTTTAAGTATGCAGTTGAGCGTGAGCGAGGGTACTATGATGCGTTGCGCGAAGCCGGGATAGAGATTGATGAAAGCCTGGTGGTACACCAGACGGCCATTGAGTATGAGCTTGCAATGTCTGTTATGACGCGCCTGATCACCAAGGAGAATTATCCGGATGCGGTTTTTGCCGTGTCAGATGTTCTGGCGGTGGCGGCCATCAAGGCAGCGAACCGTGCAGGCCTTCGGGTTCCCCAGGATATTGCTGTGGTCGGGTTTGATGATACCTATATCTCCCAGATGAGTGAGCCGGCGCTGACGACTGTGCGGCAGAAGGGGAAACAGATGGGAGTTTATGCCTGTGAGATGCTTCTGGATCTGGTTCACGGGGAGACGGTGTCACATCCGCAGATCCTGATGGATGTAGACTTGATCGTGAGAGAGTCTACATAAGTAAGCGTAAAACAGGTATAAAATATGCAAAAGAGAAAGAGGAAACGAATAAGAAAAAGCGTAAAAAACAGCTGATGCGGGATTGTGTCAGCTGTTTTTTATTGTCTCATGGGCAATAGCGGTCTATGAAACCATAACGCGGCCTGTGGGTGAGCCAATGCCTGTACACAAAGGAAGAGGGTCTCATGATCTTTGATGATTCCATAATTTACATAAAATGGAAAAAATTTCCATTTTACTTTTTATTTTCGTCATAATTACCAAAAAAATGGGGAAAAATAAAACAAAATTTACAAAAAAGAAAAATTTTGTTGAAAATATGTAAAAATGATGTATAATGAAAATGTAAATCATAAATATTTACAAAATTTACATTTTGACAAATCAATAACAGGAGGAAATGAAAATGGCTATGACACACACACAACGTTTGAAAGCAGCTGTTGCAGGAGAATATCTGGACCGCCCATGTGCCGCTTTTTGGGGGCCCCATCTGAATTTTGAGGAGCTGAATGCAAGGGATCTGGCTTTTGCCATGATTGCCAACCAGGAATCCTATCACTGGGATTTCATGAAATTTGACTTTTCTGGCATGTATTTCCCCGAGGCTTTTGGACAGGATATCCCGCTGCCGTTGCACGAAGGAATGCAGGCGTGGCTGAATGTGGAAAACTGGCGTGTCAATCACGCAAAGGACTGGCTGACCTTAAAGCCTCTGAAGGTAAAGGACAGCGAAGTATTTACCCGCAATGTGGAAGCAGTTAAGCGCGTATGCGACCATTATCAGGGAGATGTGCCGGTTCTGCCCACAGTATTCAGCCCTGTCAGCATGGCCGGTGAGTTTGTAGGCGGCTACTTTGACCAGAATAAGCTGGTGAAGATGTTTGAATATGATACGAAGGAAATTGAGTACGGCTTAAGCGTGATTGAGGAGACCTTGGTAAACCTTATGGAGGCATATGTGGAAGCTGGTGCCGCAGGTTTTTTTATCGGACTGCAGAACGGACTGAATGAGAAGATGGGCTATGAGATGTTTAAGAAATACGAGTTTGACGGCACGGCCCGCATTGTCAATGCCATCAAGGATAAGACTTGGTTTAATATGGCTCATCTGTGCAACGGTTCCGGTACCAAAAAGGATGTGGAAGCCATTGAGTGGTGCTTAGACCTTCCGGTTACAGCGATCAATTATGCGGATACATGGAAATCCATGCCAAGCTTTGGAGAGATCAGAAAGAAGACAGACAAGGTGCTGGTAGGTGGCATCATGCATACTCAGGGGCCTCTGGACCGCATTGCAATGAACGTTCCCCGGGGCAATGACTTCTCTGGCGCAGACCGGGAGGCTATCAAGAAGCAGTTGAGAAGCCGGGTGGAGACCGCGGTGGCAGATGCAGGTAACAAGCTGGTTATCGCAGGAGGATGTGGATGCTATGCACCTCACCGTTTCCCGGTATTGGATGAAGTCCTGGAGGAGTTTGCTGGAGAACGGGCGGCAGCAAAGGGAGAGGCAAAGTAAAGCAGAAGGTAAAGTGAAACGAAAGGCAAAGTAAAAAGGAAGACGATGACAGATTGCAAATCAGGAGAGAGGTAGCGTAATGAAACTTGGAGCGATTAATGTTCCGCTGTCCGGAATGGCCTTTGACAAAGCTATGGAGTATCTTGCCTCCATTGGCGTGGAGGCAGTTGAGATGGGCTGCGGCGGTTTTCCAGGCAATGCCCATTGTGACCCGGAGATTCTTTTAAACAGTGAGACGGAGTTTAAGCGGTTTCAGGATGTGTTGAAGAAGAATCATCTGGTGATCAGCGCTCTTGGATGTCACGGCAATGCCCTGCATCCAGACAAAGAGGTGGCCGGGAAGGCGGAGAGAGAGTTTCGGAATGCTGTCCTGCTGGCAGAGAAGCTGGGAGTAGGTGTGGTAAACACCTTCTCCGGCTGCCCGGGGGACTGCCCGGACTCCAGGTATCCCAACTGGGTTACCTGTCCATGGCCGGACGATTTCGGAAGAATATTAGATTATCAATGGAATGAGGTATTGATTCCATATTGGCAAGATATGGCTGGATTCCTGGACAGCCATGGTGTGAAGGCAGCGCTGGAAATGCATCCCGGCTTTTGCGTGTATGGGCCGGAAAGCATGTTAAAGCTTCGTGAGGCCGTAGGAGACGCTGTGGGGGCCAATTTTGATCCGAGCCATTTATTCTGGCAGGGAATCGATATCCCGACAGCACTGATTCAGCTTAAGGGGGCCATCTATAATTTTCATGCCAAGGACTGCTATGTGAACCCTATCACCACCGCGAAAACAGGGGTTTTGGATATTAAGCCTTATGGAGACGAGATAAACCGCAGCTGGTTATTCCGCACCATGGGATATGGCCACGGCACCGATACCTGGAAGCAGATCATCAGCACGCTGCGCATGTGCGGCTTTGACGGAACCCTGGCCATTGAGCACGAGGACAGCCTGATGTCCATAAAGGAAGGGCTGGAAAAGGCGGTATCATTCCTTAAAAACATTATCATCTGTGAGGAGCCGGCCCAGATGTGGTGGGCATAAGACAAGGAGGATAAGGATATGAAGTATGGGTATAATCTATTTTCTGCCTGGGAGATTGCAAAGGATAGAGACAGCCTGATAGCAACTATGAAGGCTCTGAAAGAAATGGGGTATGACGGGGTAGAATTTTTCCTGTATTTTGATATCCCTCCCAAGGAGATGAAAGAGATTACGGAAACCATCGGCATACAGCCTTTTAGCACCCATCCCCGGCTTCACCGTTTCTTTGACAATCTGGACGAGGAGATTGCATATGCAAAGGCTGTGGGAATCGAAACCCTTGTGATGCCCCATGTGGTCAATGAGGAGCGGAAGGAAGATTATTATAGGAAGGTGCTTACAAGCATACCAGAGTGGAAGAAGAAGTGTGACAGCGCAGGGCTTAGGCTGGCCTGGCATAACCATGACTTTGAGTTTGTGCCCTTTGAAGGCAGGAGATATCTGATGGACAACATTCTGGCGGCAGATGACAAGATCGATTATGAAATCGACACCTTCTGGACAACCTATGCAGGAGTGGAC
Organism: uncultured Hungatella sp.; assembly: GCA_947425205.1. GTDB lineage: Bacteria > Bacillota > Clostridia > Lachnospirales > Lachnospiraceae > UBA3402. Next base: position 8,438 of record CANDZL010000082.1, read on the forward strand.
ACCTTAGGGTATATGGAAACATACAAAGACCGCATCCGTTACGTCCATTTCAAAGACTATGCAGGAAAAACCGGGGACGGTTATCTGGACATTGATTTCTGCCCGGTGGGACAGGGATTGGTGGATGTAAAAGCCATAGCGTTAAAGGCCAGACAGATTGGTGCAGAGTGGGCGGTAGTGGAACAGGATTTACATAAGGGCGATATCCTTGAGGATGCCAGAGAAAGCCTGGAATGCTTGAAACATTTGTTTGAAAATGAAAACGATAACTGACAGGAGGCGGACGGATGAATATTGGGATTATCGGCTGTGGAGCGATTGCAAAAATGCGACACGCCCCTGCAGTGGCGGCCCATCCAAAGGCAACACTTTACGCAGTGTGTGATCCTGTGAGGGAACATGCAGATGCCCTTGCCAGGGAGTATGGTGCCAGGGCGGTCTACGACCTGGAAGCGCTTTTTCGAGACGACAATGTGGATGCGGTGATCGTCTGTACGCCGGAACGGTTCCACCGGGATCATGTGGTTGCTGCACTGAAGGCAGGTAAGGATGTATTGTGCGAGAAGCCTTTGGCCATGAATACCCGAGAAGGAAAGGAAATCATAGCTGCGTGGAAGGAAAGTAATAGGCGGCTTATGGTGGCGTTCAGCCAGCGGATGTATGAACATCACCGGCTTGCCAGGAAGCTTTTGAAGGAGGGCATCATTGGAACACCCATCTCGTTCCGCACCATGCTGGCCCACAGGGGGGTGGAATATGCCACTATCCAGAAGCCAGGGCCGGATTTTTATGACAGACAGCTTCCCAGTATCGGGGATGTGATGCTGAATGTGGGATGCCACCGGGTGGATCTGGTTTCCTATCTGTTTGACAGTCCAATCCATGAGGTTTATGCCAGCACGCCTACCATTCATAAGACCTACAGGGATGGGAGGCCCATTGAGGCGGCGGATCATGCCATGATTACTGCCTGGCTGGAAAACGGACTGTCCGGCATCATCTGGATCAGCTGGTGTGCCTATGGTGCACCGGAACGGGACACCATCATATATGGCAGTGAAGGAAGCATGCATATCTATGAACAGCCTGGGATTGTGGTGAGAGCATGTGACGGGGAAGAAAAGAAATATGAGATTCCTCAGGATCCCCGGGAAGGCCAGCGGATTACATGCAACTTTATTGACATGCTAAACGGCGATGACAATGCAATCTGTGACGGCGATGACGGCTGGAGGTGCCTGCAGGCCATGGAGGCGGTCAGGCAGTCAGACGAAGAGGGCCGAAAGGTTGCAATTATATATTAGATAATTGAGAGGCTGTTGATATGGGGAGATATATTTTAAAACGACTTTTGACCGCTATTGTTGCGTTTTTCGGGATTACAATCATCGCATACGGTCTGGCGACCCTTATGCCGGGCTCGCCTCTGGATCTGCTGGTACAGCCTGAGACAGGAGTTTCAGCGGAGGAATTGGCAGAAATAAAACACCGGATGGGGCTGGACCGGCCTATCATCATACAGTATTTCTTCTGGTTAAAAAATCTGCTTCAGGGAAATTTTGGCACATCTTACAGCCAGCACAGACCTGTACTGGAATTGATGGCCGGCCGCATAGGGCCAACGATGATCTTAAGCCTGTCATCCATGGCGCTTGCGTTAATGATCTCCATTCCTCTTGGGATGGTTGCTGGATATAAAGCATACTCTGGTTGGGATTACGGTTCCACGATCCTGGCTTTTGTTGGCCAGGCGGCTCCCAATTTCTTTGTTGCCCTTTTGCTGATTTATATTTTTTCCGTGAAGCTGGGCTGGCTTCCTGTGACAGGAATGTATGATGCCGGTTCATCCGGTTCCTTCGGCGAGTTGATGCGCCATCTGTGCCTGCCCTGTCTGGCGTTAACATTCCAGAGCATTGGTATCTACACCAGGCAGATGCGCAACAGCATGGTGGAATGCCTGTCAGACGACTATGTCCGCACTGCCCGGGCAAAGGGGCTTAAGGAGTCAGTGGTACTTTTTAAGCATACCTTGCGCAACGCCCTTCTGCCTCTTGTAACCCAGGTAGGGCTTTCCATTGCTAAACTGGCTGGGGGTGCTATTGTCACGGAACAGATCTTTTCCTGGCCAGGCATGGGGACCTTGATGCTCAAGGCCATTCAGGGCAGGGATTATCCTTTGATTATGGGTGTCACAGTGCTGATCTCCAGTATTGTGCTGATTGGAAACATTATTGTGGATATTATATACAGGATGCTTGATCCAAGGATTGATGATAAGGGGTAGCTATGAAGATGAACAAAAAGAAAAGTGCATATTTTGCCGATACGATAGAACGGTTTATGCGTCATAAACTGGCTGTCGTGGGACTGATCATTGTGATCATAGAAATCGTGTTGCTTGTTGTCCTGCCGCTCATAATGGATTTACAGCCCTTTACCATCACGGACCAGTTTTATGGAACGCCGGGCCGTGAGTTTATCCTTGGGACAGATGCCAACGGACGGGATGTATTTGCCAGGCTGATTTACGGCGGAAGAATCTCTCTTTTAATTGGTTTTCTGGCTGTTTTGGCAAGTGCGGCCATCGGGATTCCTCTGGGAATCATCGCCGGCTATTACCGTGGGGGTGCGGAGATGATTATCATGCGTCTGGCGGATATGTTTCAGTCTATTCCCCAGATGTGTTTAAATATCGTGCTGGTTTCCGTCTTAAGCCCTTCGGTCTCCACTCTGGTATTCGTGATCGGGGTCATGGGATGGCCGTCCTTTGCAAGGCTTCTCTATGCCAAGGTTATATCCATCCGCGAAAAGGAGTATGTGGAGAGCGCCAGAGCCATCGGGACGAAGAATACAGTTATCATGTTAAAGTATATTCTGCCCAACGCCATCTCACCGGCTTTGGTTGCCTTTACCTTTGGAATACCCAATGCCATCCTGGCGGAGTCTGCCTTAAGCTTTTTAGGGCTTGGCATTCAGATTCCCCTTGCATCCTGGGGCAACATGTTAAACGCGGCCCAATCCATTGCCATTGTCTCCACGAAGCCGTGGCTGTGGATTCCGCCGGGACTGTGCATCTTTGTGACACTGATCAGTGTCAACATGTTTGGCGACAGCCTGCGGGATGCGTTGGATCCAAAGACAAAAGTAGGATGATGGAGGAAGATAAAATGGCTGATAAAATTCTTGAAGTCCGTAATCTGATTACCAGCTTTCATACAAAGGACGGCACCTTTCCAGCTGTAAATGGCGTGGATTTTAGCCTGGATTCCGGCGAGACCCTTGCCATTGTGGGAGAGAGCGGTTGTGGAAAGAGCGTGACAAGCCTGTCCATTATGAAGCTTCTGCCGGACAGGGTCGGTGTGATCTCACCGGAATCCTCGATTACATTTAAGGGGGAAGAAATTTCAAGATACACAGGCAGGCAGATGTGCAGGCTGCGGGGAAATGATATTTCCATGATTTTTCAGGACTCCCTCACATCCTTAAATCCTACTTTGACCATCATGACCCAGATGACAGAGCCCTTTATGACACATCAGGGAATGACAAAGAAGGAGGAGCAGAAACAGGCGGTGGAAATGCTTCGGAAGGTTGGGATCCCCAACCCGGAGGTCAGGGCCAGGCAGTACCCCCACCAGCTGTCCGGCGGTATGCGGCAGCGTGTCATCATTGCCATGGCTTTATCCTGCAATCCGTCGGTATTGATTGCCGATGAGCCTACCACAGCTCTTGATGTTACCATCCAGGCCCAGATCTTGAAGATGATCAATACACTGAAAAAGGATCTGAATACAGCGGTTATCCTGATAACCCATGATATGGGGGTTGTGGCGGAGATGGCGGACCGGGTGCTTGTGATGTATGGCGGAAATGTGGTGGAGGAGGCTGACTGCCACAGCCTGTTTACCAAACCCCTTCATCCCTATACCAAAGGGCTTTTGGCATCCATTCCAAAGATTAATGATGACAGCCGCCTCTATGCCATAGAAGGGATGGTGCCCAGCCTTAAAAATATGCCCAAAGGGTGCCGCTTCTGTGACCGATGTCCTCACTGCACAGAACGGTGCAGGAAGGAAAATCCGCCTTTCTATCTGTTGAAAGCCCATAAGGTGCGTTGCTTCTTATATGAGGAAGAATCCTTAAAGGAAGGGAGGAACACGCAATGAGCAGCCCTCTTATTGAAGTGAAAAATCTGACTAAGGTATTCGATGTGGGCAAAGGCTTCTTAAAGAAATCCCGCAAACTTCGGGCGGTCAACGATATTTCCCTTACGATTATGCCGGGGGAGACCTTGTGTCTGGTGGGGGAAAGCGGATGTGGCAAATCCACACTGGGCCGCTGCATCCTGCAGCTGATAAAGCCTACCTCTGGCCAGGTTCTATACAACGGCCAGGATTTGTGCGGATTAAAGGAACATGCCATGCGCCCTTACCGAAAGGATCTGCAGATCATCTTTCAGGATCCTTATGCATCCTTAAATCCCAGGATGACGGTGCGTGAACTAATTGGGGCGCCTCTTGACACGTTTCACCTGGCAGCATCCCAGGAGGATAAGGAAACCAGGATCAAAGAGATCTGCAAGGTTGTGGGAATCTCAGAGGAAGCGCTGGACAAGTATCCCCATGAATTTTCCGGTGGGCAGCGTCAAAGAATCGTAATCTCCAGGGCCCTTATCGTGAATCCTAAGTTTGTGGTGTGCGATGAGCCGGTATCGGCTCTGGATGTGTCCATACGCAGCCAGGTACTGAATCTGATGAAGGATATTCAGAACCAGTATGGATTTTCCTATCTGTTTATCTCTCATGATTTAAGCGTTGTGAACTATATAGGCGACAGGATTGCGGTCATGTATCTGGGGCAGCTGGTGGAGCTTGCCGATAAAAAGGAACTGTTTCAGAATCCGGTACATCCCTACACTCAGGCCCTTCTGTCAGCTATTCCGGTGGCGGATGTCACCTACAAGAGAGAGCGGAAGTATCTGGAAGGCGAGGTTCCCTCACCTCTTAATCCGCCTTCCGGCTGCAGATTCCGTACCCGATGTCCTTATGCGGAAGAACAGTGCGCCAGGGAGGCACCGGATTTTGCAGAGATTGGCACCAATCATTTTGCCGCGTGCCACCGATGTAGCGAAACACTTACAAAAACCAATTAGCGGGTGCCGCAGTGCGGCGCGTGCCGTTACCGATTAAAAAGGAGGAAGGCAAATGCGAAGCATTTTTAAGATGCCTTCCGACGACTTGGCAGGTGCCGCAGTGCGGCGCGTGCCGTTACCGATTAAAAGGAGGAAAAACATGAAGAAGACAAGAAGAATGTTGGCGCTTTTAATGGCTTCAATGCTGGTTCTGGGGGGATGCAAAGGGAATTCAGGGACACCGTCCGCAGGACAATCCGGCTCTCAGAATACCACAGCTGCAGAGAGCGGGGGAAACAACGAGACAAAGGCGGATGGCGCACCGGCCGGCAGTGGCGGGGAGACGGTGATTACCCTGGCAATGGCAGGTGGTTGGGACAGCCTGTGTCCGTTGGCATCTACGGCTAATTACAGCGACACGGTCTGCAACACGATTTTTGAAAATCTGTTTGAGGCAGATGGCAAGGGAGATTATATTGGCCGCCTTGGAGAAAGCTATGAGTTGGCGGATGACAATATGTCCATGATCGTGCATCTGCGCCAGGGGGCGGTGTGGCACGACGGAGAGCCTTTTGACGCGGATGACGTGATGTTCTCCGTAGGGCTGGTTACAGATGGCTCTTACACCACATCCAGAAGGCTATTCTTCCAGACCGTGGACGGATGCTCTTCCAGCGGTGTGGAGCTTTCCCAGGACAGCGCCCATGTGGAGAAGATTGACGACTACACAGTGAAATTCTATTATCAGAGGCCCATGTCTGCGGCAGCCATGCTGGCTCCGGTTTCTTCCTTCTTCATCATGCCGGAGCACATTCTGGCAGATGCCGATCCGGCGGTGATTTTGGAGAATGATTTCTGGGTGGCACCTGTGGGCACCGGTCCCTTTACCTACGAAAGCCAGATCCCAGGCGAATCCCTTACGGTCAAAGCGTTTGACAATTATTATCTGGGCAGGCCTAAATTCGACAAGCTGGTAATCAAGGTGATCACACCGGCAAACCTTGTAACTTCCATGATGGCAGGGGAAGTGGATATCATCCCCGGTACCCTGGCAGCCATCAATGATTCGGATTATGAGATGGCATCTACCATTGACGGTTATACGGTACAATCTCTGGAAGGAACTTCTTCCCAGTATCTGGTGGTGAACAATAAAACCTTCCCCAGCGTGAAGGTGCGCCAGGCGTTGGCAATGCTGTTAGACAAGGAAAAGATGATTCAGGCAGGCTGTTATGGCAATGCCAAACTTTTATATACAAATTATGCGGAAAAGAACATTTACTACGATTCAGCGGTTGTGGAGGAACTGGGCTATACGTTTGATCCGGATACGGCTTATCAGATGCTTGTAGAGGAAGGCTTTGATTTTGACCGCACCTATGTGGCGTGTATCAATGATCTGGCTGTACGTCAGTCCATTATGACCGTCATGCAGGAGACCTGGGCAAAGTATGGTATGAAGCTGGAGATCAAAACGTTGGATACCCAGACCTGTATCTCGGAGATCCGGGAAGGAAACTGTGATTTCTGGATTAACGGAGGCGCTTCTGCAGATGTATCCAACTTACAGCTCACCTTTATCGACTGGTGTACAGTAAATGAAGATGGAACTTACGCACCGTTTAACCTTGCCAAGATTGACGATCCTACTTTGATGAATCTGGTGCAGGATTTGTCTGGAGCCACAGAAGAAGACGAACTGAGACGCCTTACCAGTGAGATTCAGAGATACATTTTGACCAATCACAACTATATTTATATCATTTCTCCCAATATCAATGTTGCAATCAACAACCGGGTGTCAGGGATCGATGAGGATCAGATGCTTGGGCTGACCTTCAACTATTGTGACTGGGAAGTAAAATAAACGGCGGAGTGAAAGGAATGGGGGTTTACTATGAAAGTATCGAATTGTTACGGTAGGACTGCGCACTTGCTGCGCTGTCCGTACAAGCGCCAAAATGCCCGCTTTTG
>CANDZL010000083.1:0-15509 GCA_947425205.1 uncultured Hungatella sp.
ACAAGGAAAGCACTTCTGGCTTAAGGAATGCAAGAAGTGCTTTGTCTACAGTCTGCCATGTCCTCCGGACATGTTCCCTCCGGGGGATGTACATGATTTGCCAAGGAAATTGTCCGCCTTCGCCGGATATCAAATCAGCGCAGGTATCATCTCTGTCGAGATTGTACCATATTTTACAAGATCAGGAGGTATTTGAATATGGCCAGTATGAATTGTCATTATTACAGTGCAACTTTGAAAAGTAATATTTCCCTGAATGTGGTGATCCCGTCTCCTACTGGAAATGAGCAGATTGTGGACAAGTCAGTTCAGGCCCAGTATGGTTATGAATCCGGGCTTCCGGTGGTATATCTTCTTCATGGCGCTTACGGGGATTACAGTTCCTGGATGCGCTACAGCAATGTAGAGCGGTATGCCCAGGACAGACATTGTGCATTGGTTATGGCATCGGCAGGAAATAATTTTTATCAGGATATGTACCGGGGCCTGGCTTACCGCAAGTTCTTTACAGAGGAGCTTCCTGCCTTTATTACCAGTGTGTTTCCAGTCTCAAAGAAGCGGGAAGATACGTATATTGCCGGGTTCTCCATGGGAGGCTATGGTGCCTGGTATCTTGCGCTGTCGGCTCCAAAACTGTATTCCAAGGCAGCAAGCATGTCTGGTGCGTTGGATATTGCCGCTTCCTACAAGCAATCAGTGGCAGGAATCATTGACAATCCGTTTCCGTGGAATGAGATTTTCCAGAATCCAGATGCTTTGGTTGGCAGTGATAAGGACTTGTTTGAGCTGTGTAGGAGGTGTCAAAAGGATGGAGTGGCTCCTAAGCTTTATCAGGCTTGCGGAACAGAGGATTTTTTGTATGAGATGAATAGGGCTACATGCCGTCGTATGAAAGATATGGGTGCGGATCTGATCTATGAGGAAGGGCCAGGCGGACATAACTGGGATTTCTGGGATAATTACATACAGAAGATTTTGGATTGGATGTTGGAGAAATAGAGAAAACATGGTCATAAAATAAGGTGACATATGTTGCCGATATATGAGATGCTTACAAAAGAGGAACAGAAACTGGTTCCTCTTTTTTGTTTCACAGGAAATTGTGTCCTATGAAACAAAAACGCTCCGCTTAGGATGCGCAACACGCGCAAAGGAAGATGGCTGCTGTCGCAGCCGCGCTCCGGCGCAAGAGTCTGGCGAGCCGGACTCTTTGTCCATTTATAGAATTGCATCCTCTAAAGCCAAAGCCTGACCGAGGATACTCTATATTTCGACAATAAATTGTCGAATAGCTTAGGTTGATTTCATGGATTATAGGTTTTAAGATAATTCTATTAAGATATTTTGGTGGGATTACGATGTATTCCAATAGCGGGATTAAACTTATTCTTAGAAAGTTAGGCTTAAAGACAACGCTCTGCGGGTATCGCTATATCGTATATGGAATGATGCTGTTGCAGAAAAACCCATCCTATCTGGACTTTATTACAAAAACCCTTTACATTGATATTGCAAAGAAATTTCATACTTCTTCAGCCTGTGTTGAACGTGCCATTAGGACGGCTGTCTCTACAATCTGGAAAACTACGAATCTAAAATTGCTGTATGAAATCAGTGGCAATGAATTTATCAGCCGACCCTCCAACAAGGAATTTTTTGGCCTGTTTTATCGTTATCTGAACAGAGGGGAAGAGGAGGAGAAGACAGAGAAATTATTGGAAAGTAAGGATATGGAGTTATGCTGCGACTTTATCTGTGATGACTGTGGACAGGTGTGTGAACAGTTAAAAGAAGTGTATCAGCAGATGGTTGTACTTAGTATTGAGAACAGGAAACTGAAGGAACAGTTAACCAGAATCATGATTTATGATGAAAAAATGGGCTGAAATAAGATGACTCAAAAGATAAAAAGGGCTTCCCTGCTTTTATAGAAGAGCAGGGAAGTCCTTTTGTCAGCAACCAATATTATTTTTTCTTCATCTCAGCCATCTTCATAGCACGAACCTTCAAAGGAAGGCCAAAGAGAGTGATGAATCCATCTGCATCATGGTGGTCATACAGTTCTCCGGTGGTGAAGGATGCCAAAGACTCGCTGTACAGGGAGTATGGGGAAGTGGTTCCGGCTTTGATAATATTGCCTTTATACAGCTTGAATTTCACTTCGCCAGTCACATATTCCTGGGTGGATTCCACGAAGGCCTGAACCGCCTCCCGCAGAGGAGTGAACCATTTTCCTTCATATACAATCTGAGCCATCTTATTGCCCATGTCTTTTTTTACTTCCATGGTAGCCCGGTCTAAAACCAGTTCTTCCAATTGCTGATGAGCCTCCATTAGAATGGTTCCGCCAGGAGTCTCATAGACACCTCTGGATTTCATGCCTACCACACGGTTCTCCACAATATCTACAATCCCAATTCCATGTTTGCCGCCTAACTGGTTCAGGGTACGGATGATATCGGAAACTTTCATCTTCTGGCCATTCACACTGACAGGGATTCCTTTTTCAAAGGTCATGGTGACATATTCTCCCTCATCAGGAGCTTTTTCAGGAGTTACTCCCAGTACCAGAAGATGGTCGTAATTGGGCTCATTGGCGGGATCTTCCAATTCCAGGCCTTCATGGCTGATATGCCACAAGTTGCGGTCACGGCTGTAGCTGTTGTCTGCAGAGAAAGGCAGGTTGATACCATGCTGACGGCAGTATTCAATCTCATCCTCTCTGGACTGCATGGTCCACACATCGGTCATTCTCCATGGAGCGATGATCTTTAAGTCTGGAGCCAGAGCCTTGATGCCAAGTTCAAAACGGATCTGGTCATTGCCTTTTCCTGTAGCACCGTGGCAGATGGCAGAAGCGCCTTCTTTTCTGGCAATCTCTACCAGACGCTTGGCGATAGCCGGGCGGGCCATAGAGGTTCCCAGCAAATATTTATTCTCGTATACGGCACTTGCCTGTACACAGGGAACGATATAATTGTCACAGAAATCATCTACCAGATCTTCGATGTATAATTTGGAAGCGCCAGATAATTTTGCTCTTTCCTCCAGGCCGTCCAGTTCGTTGCCCTGCCCGCAATCGATGCAGCAACAGACAACTTCATAATCAAAATGCTCCTTCAGCCATGGAATGATGGCGGTGGTGTCCAGACCGCCGGAATAGGCCAGGATAACTTTCTCTTTCATGTGTATGTCCTCCTCGTATACTAATTTGACGTTTCTTATTTTTAAAATGAACATTCATAAATATACAACATTTCTCTGGAAAATGCAAGATATAAGTTATTTTAAATGAAAATAGTGTTGCATAATATGCATTAATAATGTATAATTATGCTACTTCCGCCGCCGGTAATCACAGCAAAGTGAAAAAGATATCTGGCCAGGATGTGATTTTATGCTTTTCAAGTGAAGGAAAAGTATTTATAATAGGGGGCGGGGTCAAAGTAATATCATATTGGATTTTATAAGGATTGAGTAAAAATAAGAATTAGGGAGAATAAACGACATGATCAAAGTGGGAATAATCGGCTCCACCGGATATGCAGGAGGAGAGTTAGCAAGGCTTCTGCTTCAGCGGGATGATGTGGAGATTGTATGGTATGGCTCAAAAAGTTATGTGGATCAGAAATATGCATCGATCTATCAGAACATGTTCCGGATTGTAGATGACAGATGCATGGATGATAATATGGAGGAGTTGGCCCGGCAGGCGGATGTGATCTATACAGCTACGCCTCAGGGGTTGTGCGCTTCTTTGGTGAATGAGGAAATTCTATCGAAGACGAAGATCATTGACTTAAGCGCGGATTTCCGCATCAAAGATGTAGCGGTTTATGAGGAGTGGTATAAAATCAAACATCTGTCACCTCAGTTTATTGGGGAAGCAGTCTATGGCCTTCCAGAGCTTAACCGGGAGAAGATTAAAAAGGCAAGGCTGGTAGCCAATCCGGGATGCTATCCTACCTGTTCTACGCTGGCGGTTTATCCATTGGTGAAGGAAGGGCTGATTGACACGGATACGCTGATTATTGATGCCAAGTCCGGGGTGTCCGGGGCTGGCAGAGGGGCTAAGGTGGATAATCTGTATTGCGAGGTAAATGAAAGCTGCAAGGCATACGGGGTGACATCCCACCGCCATACGCCGGAGATTGAGGAGCAGCTGTCTTATGCGGCGGGAAAACCGGTGGTGCTTAATTTCACGCCTCATCTGATTCCGATGAATCGTGGGATCCTGATCACGGCCTATGCATCACTTGCGAAGGATGTTTCTTATGAAGTGGTGAGGGCAGTGTACGATAAATATTATGAAAATGAGCCGTTTGTCCGTGTTTTGGAAAAGGATGTGTGCCCGCAGACCAGATGGGTGGAGGGGAGTAATTTTGTGGATGTGAATGCCAAGATCGATCCCAGGACAAATCGGGTAATTATGATGGGAGCCATGGATAATGTGGTGAAAGGCGCAGCAGGACAGGCAATGCAGAATATGAACCTGATGTTTGGGTTGCCGGAGAATATGGGGCTTAGACAGATCCCTCTGTTTCCATAAAGAAAAGCGCTGTACAGAATGCAAAAACGTATTCTGGCGTGTCGTATGGTCTGCGCAGTCCTATCGTGAGGAGTTGTACGGTCTGCGCAGTGAGTGCGCAGACCTACCATGAGGGTTCGGGACTTTCACAGTAAATTAGGAGCAAATTGAGAATGGCAGGAACAATGAGCATCAATATCCGTGTTATGACACCGGATGATTATGACAAAGTATATGAGCTGTGGCTGAGCATTAAGGGGTTTGGTATCCGCTCCATCGATGACTCCAGGGAGGGGGTGGAGCGGTTTCTGAGAAGGAATCCTACCACCAGCGTGGTGGCGGAGCAGAACGGTCGGATCGTAGGCTCTATCATGTGTGGCCATGATGGGAGAACCGGATGCTTTTACCATGTGTGTGTTGCGACGGATTACCGGAAGCACGGGGTAGGGTACCGGATGGTGCGATTTGCCATGAAAGCCTTGATCGACGAGGGTGTGAGCAAGGTGACACTGATTGCTTTTAAAGAGAATCAGGTTGGAAATGTATTCTGGCAGAGTCTCGGATGGACCGGGCGGGATGATGTGAATTATTATGAGTTAGTGCTCAACCAACAAAATATCACAAACTTTGTAAAGTAGGAGGGAGGCAACAAATGAATGTTATAGATGGAGGCATTACGGCGGCAAAAGGATTTTTGTCTGCTTCTACGGCGGCGGGAATCAAGTATAAAGACAGGACTGATATGGCTATGATCTACAGTGAAACGCCTTGTGTGGCAGCAGGAACATTTACCACCAATCTTGTGAAGGCGGCTCCGGTGAAATGGGATCAGCAGGTAGTGTATCATGAGGACAGCGCCCAGGCAGTGGTGATCAATGCAGGAATCGCCAATGCATGTACTGGGGAGGAAGGATATGGATATTGCAAGGCCACGGCGGATGCAGTGGCAAAGGTTCTGGGAATTCCAGCAGAAGGGGTTCTGGTTGCATCCACAGGGGTGATTGGTATGCAGCTTCCCATAGACCGGATTGTGGCAGGTGTGAATAAAATGGCACCGGCTTTGGATGGAAGTCTGGAAAGCGGCACGAAATCTGCCCAGGCGATCATGACCACAGACACACAAAAAAAGGAAGTGGCGGTTCAGTTTGAGATCGGAGGAAAGACGGTAACTATTGGAGGCATGTGTAAAGGATCCGGAATGATCCACCCCAACATGTGCACCATGCTGGGATTTGTAACTACCGATGCAGCCATTTCCAAGAAAATGCTGCAGCAGGCATTAAGTGAAGATGTGAAAGACACTTACAACATGGTTTCCGTAGATGGAGATACCTCCACCAATGATACGGTGCTCTTGCTGGCCAACGGTATGGCAGGTAATCCGGAGATCACAGAGGAAAACCAAAACTATCAGACATTTAAAAAAGCTCTTCATATAGTAAATGAGACACTGGCAAAGAAAATTGCTGGGGACGGAGAAGGCTGTACGGCATTATTTGAAGTAAAGATTATAGGTGCAGACACCAAGGAGCAGGCAGTAACCCTGTCAAAGTCAGTGATCACATCCAATTTGACCAAGGCTGCCATCTTCGGCCACGATGCCAACTGGGGGAGAATTTTATGCGCTATGGGCTATTCTGGAGCGCAGTTTGATCCGGAAAAAGTTGATTTATTTTTTGAGAGCGCTGCAGGGAAGATTCAGATCATCGAAAATGGCGTGGCAGTGAATTACAGTGAGGAAGAGGCGACGAAGATTCTGTCCCAGCCGGAGGTAACCGCTGTGGCAGATATCAAGATGGGAGATGCCACAGCCACAGCCTGGGGCTGTGATTTAACCTTTGATTATGTAAAGATCAATGCGGATTACCGTTCTTAGTGTTGGCTTCTTTTGCGACACTTTAAGATCCAAAAAATCCAAAAATTAAGAAGGAGAATATCCATGGAATTAGACCAGACCATAATGCAAAAGGCAGAGGTTCTTATCGAGGCCCTGCCCTATATCCAGAGATTCAACCGCAAGATCATAGTCGTGAAATACGGCGGCAGTGCCATGGTAGACGAAGAACTGAAACGTCACGTCATCCAGGACGTGGTGCTGTTAAAGCTGGTTGGCTTTAAGCCTATCATCGTTCACGGAGGAGGAAAGGAAATCAGCAAATGGGTAGGCAAAGTAGGAATGGAGCCTCATTTTGTAAACGGCCTCCGGGTGACCGACGAGCCTACCATGGAGATTGCAGAGATGGTTCTCAACCGGGTAAACAAAAGCCTGGTGCAGCTGGTAAACGAACTGGGAGTGAAAGCGGTAGGTATCAGTGGAAAAGACGGCATGATGCTAAAATGTGAGAAACGGTATTCCAAAGGCGAGGATATCGGATTTGTAGGAGAGATCACAGAGGTTAATCCCAAAGTGATCTACGATCTTCTGGAAAAGGATTTTCTGCCTATTATCTGTCCAGTGGGCTTTGACGATAAATATTATACATATAACATCAATGCAGATGACGCTGCCTGTGCCATCGCCAGGGCAGTGAGGGCGGAAAAGCTGGCATTTTTGACGGATGTGGAAGGAGTGTACCGGGATTTTGAGGATAAGTCATCCCTGATCTCTGAGATGGAAGTGGATGCCGCCCAGGCGTTTGTAGACAGTGGCTCCTTAGGCGGCGGAATGTTGCCTAAGCTTCAGAATTGCATTGACGCGATCCGCGACGGAGTATCCAGAGTGCATATTCTGGATGGAAGGATTCCTCACTGTCTGCTTCTGGAGATTTTCACGAACAAAGGAATCGGCACGGCTATTCTGAACCGGAAGGAGGAGCATTATTATCATGCAGAATAAAACAGAAACCATCGAGATGGCCGAGCAGGTCTTATACAAAACGTACAACCGGTTCCCAGTGGTTTTTGACCACGGAGATGGCGTATTTCTCTATGATTCGGAGGGGGAGGAATATCTGGATTTTGGCGCTGGGATCGCCGTTATGGGATTGGGATACAATGATCCAGAATATACCCTGGCTTTGACGGAACAGGCGGGAAAGCTGCTTCATACGTCCAATCTATTTTACAATCAGCCTGCTGTAGATGCAGGGCAAAAGCTTTTGAAAGTTTCTCAGATGGAGAAAGTGTTTTTTACTAACAGTGGCACAGAGGCTATTGAAGGGGCGCTTAAGATTGCCAAGCGGTATTCCTTTAACCGGGATGGCCGCGGCGGACATGAGATCATTGCTATGAAGCATTCTTTCCATGGAAGAAGCCTGGGAGCCCTTTCTGTGACTGGCAACGACCACTATCAGGAGCCGTTTGCACCGTTATTGCCGGGGATTCGATTTGCCCGGTTTAATGATTTAGACAGTGTGAAAGAATTGGTAAATGAGAATACCTGTGCGATTTTGATGGAGACAGTTCAGGGAGAAGGAGGCATCTACCCAGCTACGGAAGAATTTTTGAAAGGGGTACGGGCCTTGTGTGATGAACATGGAATGCTTCTGATTCTGGATGAGATTCAATGTGGTATGGGAAGAAGCGGCCATATGTTTGCATGGCAGAAATATGGAGTGAAACCAGATGTGATGACCGTGGCGAAAGCCCTGGGAAACGGTGTGCCTATCGGGGCGTTTTTGGCCTGTGGAAAGGCAGCTTCGGCGATGCAGCCAGGGGATCACGGTACCACTTACGGAGGAAATCCATTTGTTTGCGCTGCTGCGGATAAGGTGCTGGAGTTGTTTGAAAAAAGGCATATCACAGAGCATGTGGAAGAAGTAGGGTGTTACCTGTGGGAGAGGCTGGAACAGTTTGTGGAAAGTCATGATTGTGCCGTAGGCCATCGCGGAGTGGGGCTAATCCAAGGGGTGGAGTTTAACAGGCCAGTAGGGGAGATTGTGAAGAAAGCTCTTCTTAAAAATCATCTGGTGTTAATCAGCGCTGGAAGTCATGTAATCCGTTTCGTTCCTCCTCTGGTGATTACGAAAAAGGATGTGGATGTGATGATTGGAAAATTAGAGGAATCGTTGTAATATTAGGGTAGGTTTAATTGTGTCAACTGAAAGAACGTGTTTCGTGTAAGGCGGGAGAAGTATGAATCAGGGAGTAAACAGACAGATGAAACAGGTTACAACCAGACAGAAAAAGAAAAATGCGGTTACAGGAATTGTGTTCGGGGCCTTAGCCCTGATGTTTGGAGCCATTCTGGCAGTTACAGGGATGTTTTTTTTCATCGATGCCAGTGTGGAAAGCAAAAAAAGCCAGGCTAAAGAATCAATATTTGATCCGTGGGAGACAGGTAGTTCTGCGCAGGAATCCTATAAGACAGTAAATGCCATTGGATTGACCTATGACTTTGCTGTGGATTTTAAGGAGACTTACCACTATTATTTTGCATTTGATGAAGAAGGCCATTCTGTCATTGTAAAGATGAAGGGTGAGTTGGAACCGGAGTACCAGGTACTGGTGGATTTTATGTATGGAGATGAATCTATGGAGGTGCCGGAACCAGTGTGCATCCGCGGCGTGGCCACAGCTATCGAGGATGATATCCGTGAGTTTGCCATTGAATACATGAATGAAATGTATGAAGATGAATTCTTAAATGAGGATAATTTTGAGAATTATCTGGGACGTGCCTTTCTGGATACTACCATCAAGCCTATGGGTCACGGAGATTATTCCGTAGGTTCTGTATTTCTGGGATTAGGCTTTGCTTTCCTGGCAATCAGTGTGTTTTTGTTGGTTCTGAATATTCGGGGACATAAGGCAGCGGTTTTGGCGGAGGAGAAAGAAAAGACGCTTTTAAGCCAGATGAGTACCTACGCCAGCGATGCTCCGTCTTTAGATGGAGGGGAAGCGGCAGAGTTGCAGGCTGTGATCGACAGGACACCGTCCCTGACTCAGGAGGATGAGCTAAAGAAGATCATTGTGGAGCCGAAAGAAAAGAATGGCAACCTGTTTTTGGGGCTGATCGGTGCTATCGGCGGTTCTCTGATCGGTGTAGCCTTGTGGCTGGTGATTGGCATGGTAGGCTTTATTGCAGGAATTGCAGGATTTTTGATGTTGAAATTCGCTCTTTTGGGCTACCAGAAATTATCTGGAAAGCTGGATAAAAAGGGCGCGGTTCTCTGCCTTTTTATAGCAGCATTTATGGTATTCGGAGCGAATGTTCTGGAGTTTGTAATCAGTCTCTGCAAGGCGTATTTTGAGTACGAGGCCAGTTTTGATACAATCCGGTTTGTGGTAACCAATTTTATTTATCTGATGACAGACTATGACATGTGGAGAGGGTTTTGGGTGAATTTGGTGATCGGATATGGGCTGTCCATCTGGTCCAGCTTTTCATTGATTGGCTCGATTCTGCGATATAAAGAAAAATAAAAGGCAGGTGGAAGCATGGTATTCATAAGCAAAGAATATGTATCTGGAATTTTAGATAAAGAGGGAAAGGCAGCAGCTGTCTGTGAGAGCGGAGAGACGGTGGTATTTGAGACAAGAGATTGTTATGACGACGGAGTGGTTGATGAGAAAAGGCCTTTGGGGGATAAATCGGATCCCATTGAGAACCCTGCTACTGGTCCGCTGTATGTAAAGGAAGCCCAGCCGGGGGATGTGCTGAAGGTGGAGATTCTGGATATCCAGGTGCGTGACTGGGGCGTGATGCGCTCGTCACCTACTGCCGGATTGTTCCATGAGGATTTTTTAGCGCATACAGCCAGAATTTTCCGTCTGCAAGAGGCAGAAGGAAAAGGAGAAGATTCCCGAAGAGCGATGCCAGATGGAACCCAGGGTGAGGTCTGGCTCGACGATAAGCTGAAATGGAGCCTGGATCCTATGATTGGAGTGATCGGAACGGCCCCGGCAGGGGACGGAATCACAACGGACACCCCAGGCAGCCATGGAGGGAATATGGACTGCCGGAAAATTGTGAAAGGCTCTACGCTGTATCTTCCGGTAAACGTAGAAGGCGCACTGCTTTCCATGGGAGACTTGCATGGGTTAATGGGAGACGGTGAAGTGTTCATCTGCGGCCTGGAGACAGGAGGGAAGGTTACAGTAAGGGTACATGTCCTGAAGGAACAGGAATTGAACGGAGTGGGAATTCCAACCCCATTTTTAAGATGCCGCGGAGATGTGATGACCATTCAGTCTGCCGAGACCCTGGATCAGGCGGGGGATATGGCTGCTAAGGCTATGAAGGAATTTGTGAGGGCTGCTGCAAAGAAAGATAACCTGGAGGCAGGAATGCTGATGTCATTGCTTTCTAATATGGTAGTATGCCAGGTAGTGGATCCATTAAAGACCGTAAGGATGGAATTTCCTCTGAAAGCATTGGAAGCCTATGGGTATGTGTTGCCATAGAGACAAGATTCGGTTGCTGCTGTTTTCCTGAGTTTTTCCGTTAAAGATTTCACATTAGATACAAGTTACAAATTAAAAATTTTAGAAATTTCTACTGTACAAAATCATAATTTTATGTTAATCTATTTAAGAAATCAGTCTGTTGTCTGAGCAGGACAAGGCAGCAGGCAGGATGGGGCATTAGCGCAGTTGGGAGCGCGTTTGAATGGCATTCAAAAGGTCGTGGGTTCGAATCCCATATGCTCCATGAAGGAGAATCCCTTGAAAATACCAGAATTTCTTGTAGATGCTGGGTTTTCGGGGGTTTTTTGTTGTATATAATCATGTTGTGAAAAGGTATATATATACCGTAAATAAGGTAAAGTATCACACGAAGTATCACACGAAATATCACATGATTTCTTCAAAGTGCCGATTGATTTTTTTGGTTTGCCGGACTGTTTCGATATCGATGGTATTTCTGTATACGGACTTCATAACATTATCGGAACTCCATCCGCCGCGCTGCAGGATATACTGGTCTGGAATACCTATGGCGTGCATAATAGATGCTGCATAGTGTCTCAAATCGTGAAAGCGGAAATGAGGTAATCCAGATTTTACCACTGCTCTTTGAAAGCTTCTGGTAATGGCATTGGGAGTACGATTGATAATTCTTCCAGTTCGGCCTTGCAGCTTCTTTATAACAAAGTAAGGATATTCGATTGTGCGGTATGAGCCGTAGGTTTTGGGCTGCTTTATGTAATACTCCTGATCCGGTCCCATCACCATGCTTTTGGTTACGGATACTTTGTTATTGGAGATATCTGTAGATTCCAGGGCGCATATCTCTCCACGCCGCATAGGACCAAACGCGGCTAACAGGATGGCGATCTCTAGATCGGTTCCGGATACCTGGTTGAGCAGTTTTTTTATGTCCGTATCACAGGGGCAGTAGAGGCTTGTCTTTTTCTTTTCTGGCATTGTAACTTTGATAGTCAAATCAGGAGCAAACATTTCAATAGCAGCAGACAGGAGACCATAAAGGTTGCGGACATATTTGGGAGACAGATTTTTAGATATATCGCTTATCCATATCTGTACATCAGTACTAGTAAGTTCGTCTAACCATATTCTGCCAATTTCCTTCATCTGGTTAATCTGCATCCTTTGGTAGCCTCTTATTGTGCTGGGAGATAGTACACCCTTCTTGGCATCAATATAACGGCTTACAGCCTCGTAGAGCGTTATTCTGGCAGGTTTCTTATCTGGTTTTCCTGCTTTCCATTGTGCGGCCAGATATTTGGCCTCCTGTTTGGTGGGAGCGGTAAAAGATTTGTAATGCTTTTTTCCATCAGTATCCGTGTAATCAAATACTTGGATCCGAATGTTGCCTGATGGTAACTGGTTCTTTTTCTTTTTTGGCATAGTACATGCTCCTTTCTGAATTTTTGGTACAAAAATAAAGTACAAAAATAACACCATACCTTTGACAGGAGGTGCCGGAGATGATACAATATTTTTGGCATAGTATTGTATCACTCTGGCACACTGTCCAGGTATAGAATCTATGTAAGAGCCGTTCCTGTTGGCGCAGGGACGGTTTTTACATTTGAGTGTTCCGGGTTAGATCAGCTTATTTATATTGATAACAAAATCATCATAAATGCATACAGGAATATCATCATTAAAATCATATTGATTAGAGCGATGTTCTTTTTCAAAATCAAAAACCATTACTGTTTTCTTCTGTGGGTTAACAACCCAGTACTCACGTACTCCGGCAGTACGGTATTTGAACAGCTTAATGCCATAATCACGTTGTGGATCAGAAGGAGAAGTTATTTCAATAATCCAATCGGGGGCACCGTTGCATCCCCTATCATCTATTTTATCCTTATCACAAATAACTGAAATGTCTGGTTCTACATAAGTTTTATTATCTTTATTTAAAAATACTGCAAACGGGGCGGCAAATACTTCACAAGAGCCTTTTTTTGTTTTGATATACTGGTGAATGACAGAATGTAAAGCACCGGATATTCTCTGATGTATTGTCTTGGGTGGTGCCATCATATAGATTTCCCCGTCAATCAATTCTGCCCTCTGTCCATCAGGAAGCGCATAAATATCTTCGATAGTATAATCTTGTTTTTGCGATAGCGCCATATTGATACTCCTTTCGATGTTTATTAAATTTTACCCACTCTACATTCCATGTATCGAAGGTGTTTTTTATGTTTATACCAAGTTTTCCTTTTATTTTTCAGTAATCAAAGAATCATCTAACACTCCAATAACCTTCCCTAGGCAGATCACATTATCAAAATCTTTAACAGTAGTAAGAGATCTTCCCAAAACAAGAGTACCATTTTTCAATAATTATATCGCTGTTAGCTTCAATAATTTTCATTAGTTTTCTTAGTTCATACGATGGTATTCGAGAAGCATTATTACATAGAATAGCACGTCCTGTTTGAGTTATCCATATTTTAGTAGCATTAGAACTTGGACGGCCTTCTATAACATGAACATGAACTGGTTCCAGAGGGTCATTTTCGTTTGCCCAGAAGTATACATAGTATTTACCGATTTTAAAAATTTGAGGCATCGTTGAAAGTTTCCTCCTGTGCAAATTCAATAATTACGTGTGCATTATTTCGGACAAATTTTCGGAAAAAATCCATTTCTTCATTTGAAAAACCGTAAACGTCTTCCCATTGATATTGAGGAAGATAGCAAGTGGCATGGTGGAAGCCATCTTTTTCATTAGGTTTTTCAATATATACTTTTACCTGTCCATTCTCAAACATTTCAGAATGAACAATTTCGGTATCGTCATTCAGGGTCATATATGGATACATCATAATAAAAACCTCCTATATCCTCTTATACTTATCAACTTTCAGCAATCAAAGAATCTGTCAATATTCCGATAACCTTCCCCAGGCAGACCACATTATCAAAATTGAAGTATTGTTTGAGATGTCTGCCTGTGCTATAATTATTCCGTTACTGCCTCCAATCTGGTGACAGAAAGGGGGTGTCCTTATGGAATCGGTTTTAGCTTTTATTGTCGCTGTTGCGGCTGGTGTAGCTTGTCACTACATCATCAAGTGGTTAGACGGCGACGATTAGTCGGTAACTAGCCCCGGCCTGTTCCACCGCAAACGGAAAAGAAGCCCTCGGAGTAGCCGCTCCGGGGGCTTCGATTTTGTCCTTGTGGACTGGTTTTAGCTTTTTGTCTTTCGACATTATAGCATATGCAAATCCAATTTGCAATATACCCCCAGGATTTATATAAAGTTTTCCGTTTATTCTTCAGCAATCAAAGAATCATCTAATACCCCAATAACCTTCCCTAGACAGACCACATTATCAAAAATTCTTATTGCATTACTTTTTCTATATCATCAGCACATTCCTTGCTGAAATCATCGTTCATAATATGTTCCAAGGCATGTTGATAGGCCAGCATCTGCCTTTCATGATTGAGATGAGAGTTAATGAAAATAGAATAACTCCCATCTTCATTAAATACCACTTGTTCTTCTATGAGATTATCCATATCTAAAAAATATACACCAATAGCTTCAGTCAACAACGGGTTATTCAAAAGACCACTTCCTAATTATTTATGTGTTCTTGTATTTTTAAATTCACTATAGGCTCTAAGGTGTCAGGCATAAAGTTTCTGGCCGCATCTTAAGCAGCCCGGTTATAATCAACAACAGCGAATTCCGTGAGAGCGCCTTTCAACCTTGCAAGAATAGTTTCTATTTTTTGTAAAGTGATACCATTCAAATATTCTTCGCCGCATTGTGTGCATTTGTTACATGGAACATTTTTAATAATGATATAGCATCCATCATATTCCGTCATATATGTGGTAGTTGTTTTTTCAATATTACCTTTGCAAGTGAAACAGGTCATGATTAATTCTCCTAAAACTTGTAGTTAATTCCGCTTTGCTTCATAATTGCGTTTGCTGTATGCCTGGATTTGATTTTGGTATCAACAGTTACATGACGTTTGGTAATGGGACTGTACCAGATATCATGGTCTCCTTTTCCTCGACGTTCAAAGGTACAGCCATTTATAGAAAGGATGTTACGTACTTTCTTTTCATATTCAGCCATTATAAGACCATCCTTTCATGACGTTCTGATATGAAAGTCAAAGAAAGGGGCTTGCTTTCATGGGCATTTAAGGAAAGGAGCTCTGGAACAGCGAATCTGGTACGTTCCAGAAGAGCGTCAAATGATCCAGATTCCAATACCAGCCCTGGAATATCATCACTGGTAGCAATCCAAACCCCTGCTTCTTCATCCCAAGTAAAATGTACAATATAATCCATTGTAATGCCTCCTAACCAAAAGTTGATTTTTTTATAGTTTAGTACCAAGGTTAGATTATTATCCTATGTCAAACCTATTTTTCCTGCTCCTTAAGGCTCTTCATGAAATCAATGTGGGCCTTGAGGCGCTCTGGAGGAATATCCCTGGCTACATGGAAGAGGGAGCGTAACTCTGGCTTTTCAAAGACCTCCTGGGCAATCTCACGGGTTTCGTCATTGAGATAATAATGACCAATGGTTTCCGGTAAGATAGAGGTTTTTTCTGTTCTTCCCAATAGATAATCTGTATCGACATTGAAA
>CANDZL010000084.1:0-15497 GCA_947425205.1 uncultured Hungatella sp.
CTGTTGCTCCTGCCGGACCCTGGGGGCCTGCCGGGCCGGTGGGGCCTTCTGCTCCTATCGCTCCTGCCGGACCCTGGGGGCCTGCTGGGCCGGTGGGGCCTTCTGCACCTGTTGCTCCTGCCGGACCCTGGGGGCCTGCCGGGCCGGTGGGGCCTTCTGCTCCAGGCTCTCCTGCTGGGCCCTGGGGGCCTGCTGCTCCAGGCGCTCCCACCGGGCCCTGGATTCCCGGAGGACCGGGATATCCCATTGGTCCCTGAAGCCCTCTCGGCCCCCTAGGGCCTCTGCAACAGCAGATTTTTCCACATGGTTCCTGACAAAACTGAATATTTTCTTCCTCCACAAAGCCAGACCTTTCCTCTGTCAGTTCAAAATTGTTCCTATTCCCACAATTGCAATAATCCCCTTGATCATATCCATTTAATTCATCAAGAAACATAATATCCTCCTTGCTAATAATAAAACCCCTTACCTTCGGGAAGCGTTTCTTCTGACCGAAAAACCAGTCATCACAAATTCTTCTCAAATGCTTGGCTTACTATATTCTATGTCCCATGATGAGTATGGTTCCTGCTATCCATGACGGCGTGAACGCTTGCCCACTGCAAATCCCCATATCCTGATAAATCAGATTATGAGAAATACATAATTTCCAGAAACTGTTTGATTTTAAAATCTTGTTTCAATCGATTCCGCAACTGTTTAAGTGGGTTGTATCAATATTATTCAGTAGGACAGCTATGGGTAGAAATAAAGAATATTATAAGATTGACAGATAATGCAGCCAAAACACCAACAAAAGGTTAATGATCGGCTGGCGCAAAATCTAAAAGCCGGAAAAGAGAACGTAAAAAATGCCTTGCCTGGTCTAAAGAAAGCCAGGAAAGCATTAAACTTATTTGAAAAAAACCTTATCTTTCCACCGAAAATGTGTATGCTGTCATTCCCAGAAATAAAACCGAGCATGCACCAAAGAAAGAGAGAAAAGGCAGACATTCCGGATTATCGTTACAAAACTTTCCGAAAAAACAACTCCATTGGTTGGTCAAACGGCGTATTCTGAAATACTAATCCGCCACAATCAATATATCCTAGTTTTCGATATAAATGCTGCGCTTCCTCATCGGCCTGAGTTGAAATCAAGGTCATCTTATACCCTTGTTGTTTCATATCATGTTCCCAAAAAGCAAGGGCTTGAGAAGCGAACCCCTTATTCCTATATGATTGATTTACAAATATAAGGTTCAGGAACGGAAGATTGTCCCATAGAACACTATAATGCATCAATCCTATGGGTACATCCTTCTTCCACATGACATAGCCAGTCTTTGTATAAACACGTTTATCATATCCTGTATCATTCACGTGCTTATCTATGCTCATCACAAATTCCTTGTCTCGCTCCTCCATATATTTTATGATCATGGTGTCGGTTATCTCGTTCACGGCTCAGCCCTCTGCGTCCATTCTTTCAATTTTAAAAATAACCGGCCTTGTCCCATCAGAACAGCAAGCGATCATTTCATTCTCGTTTTTCATCCATCCCTTCATGATCGAACCGCCTTGCAGCCCTGCATAAATATACCGCGCAATAGCATCCCATGCCTCTGAACAGTGGGGCATCTTCGGCCCGCCTGCCACAGTATCAGGATCCCCATCTGTTTTCACAAGCGTATTCAGGCCGCCATGCCAAAAATGATCCGTCTCTTCATCCCTCTCAAAGATAAATTCATCCCCCACGTTGTAGCAAGGACATACACCAGAATTTGGATCAGCACAATACTGTCGCTGCAATTCGGGATACAGCTTTTTGTCGATCACCGTCACCTTAACTTTATATTTCATAAAGCGCCTCCTTAAACTCCCCATCTCTTCCTATCATTATATGAACATTTCCCCACACCGTATACTTCTTCCATTCCCCATAGCACCACAAGCCAGCTTAACCTCTCTATATGTCCGAAACATGGATCTCATACTGTTCTCTCTCCTTGGCAAATGCCTGCCGCAATCCCATCTTTCGGATATTATCCAGCCAATTATAAATGGACTCCCTCTTATACTTTGGCTTCCCGTCCTCCGATTTAATCTGCTCCATTGCACATGCCAATAAGGCGTATTCGTTCTCAAGCCTTGTGGCAAAGGTTCCGTTATTGTCCGTATTAATCGACACATTGATCTGAGGGCATTCCGACAGTTCAGACTCATTCATTGTCAGCCCCATATTATAGAATACCCGGATCGGATGCTCGTCATAATGCTCCATAATACTGATATTCACATTAGAAGAGGGCATTGTCTCAATGGCCAGTCCCTTCCGGACAATCTCTTCTTGCATTTTTTTCTGAACAGCAACTACGCCGTCAATATAATGGGGAGGCAGGGCAATCGTCTTTTCCTCACTCCCTCTGAACCGCACATTTTTGTCATAATGGTACATGTAGTAAATCAGGGTTACCTCCGGGATTTCCCGAATATCTCCTCTTCGGATATGGAGTGTATTGACTAAGTATTTATCCTCCTGCTTACCAAAATCTACGGATTTATCATACTCTCCATCCCGATACAGCCAGGGATCATCTCCTCTGAGCAACCATGCATAATAATAGGTATTCAAGTCCAAATTCCCCACATATGCCTCTCTGTTCCGATGACGATTATTGCTGTTTAGAATTCTGGCGCAGTCCTGATATATGTAGTTAAAATGATAGCTATACATTTCTTCCAGCCATCCCTTCAACGGGCTCATATCTTTAATATTGAATTTATTCAGCGCATGATGAAGCCATACAATATTATCAAGAAAATCCTGTAATGAAATGGTGATATGATTTCCTTTTACCGCATACCATTTTCTGACGTCAATCCCCAATGCCAGTGCATGCCCCAAACGATCCCCACAATCCAGATTTAAAAACCGAATCGCTTCATCGATTGCACGCAAGCCATCGGTAACGTCCAGAAAATCTTCCCCTACATGATAGGAGATCTTTAACTGCGGAAGCTCAGATGTTTCCATCCCTGTCGGGAATGGCGTAACGTGGTTCTTCAATAAACGAAACGCACATGCAAATACTTCCGGGCGGCAACCGATTTCCTGCGAACAGGCATCAATGGCAACCACACGCTTCCCATACTCCGGATAATCCCTGCGAAGCTCTAAAATCGCCTTGCTCTTTTGATCAATCTGTTTCCGAAACCGGTAATGACGGCATGTCAACTGGCCAAACTGATCTAGCGATGTGTCCGCCCTTTTGTGAAAATGAAAAATATAATAGTATCTGTGGGGCGTAACTCTTACCTGCCCTAGTCCACCTGAAGACAACAGAGAAGTCTGAAGATTTCTAATCATATCCTCAAATATGTCTTCTTTACTTATGCCCCGGCAGATTGCCTCATCATACGCCCGTATATTCTCCGCATTCCTTTCTGCTGAGTTTCCTGGTGAAATCCTTACCTCTAAATATTGCACCGGTGAATTGTTCAAAACACCACGAACTGCCAGCCTTGCTAACCGTTTTTCCCCTTCTTCCCAGCTGTTGATATGGCTCAACGGATCCTTCCTACTCTGATATATCCGAAAATTTTCAAATCCCACAATCTTATTAGTCTGTACCAGTTCACGGCGCAGTTCATTTTTGATTCGCAGATAGGCAAAGAAAAGATTGTACTCATCCCTGTTGAACAGACAGAAATTATGATTGACATGCCTTTTCATGCTATTCATAATCTGATAGAGAAACCATCTTTCCCCTGCAAGGATTTTATACTCTGCTTCTTCCTCGAAACAATGGCCTCCGATATATCTTACCAAATAATCCACATCATGATTCGACATTTTCAGCGAATCAATGTTGGACTGAACCCTGGCTATCTCCGCCATTATCTCATATTCGCCGGCAAGAATACGTTTTACAGCAGTCCAGGTCTCCCTCTGATAGAATGCCCAATACCGCTCATCAGAGATCAGCCCTTTCAATTGACAGAGATTTACAAATTCTTTTTTATGCTCCCCATCTTCTTGTACTTTTCTTCCTGCAATTCGAAGTTCCAGTTCAGCCTCCTCGGATGAAATAAAATACTCCGAAAAATAAATTGGCGTATTGGTGATCCGGCTAAACAGATAGAGACGAATCAATGCCGCACACAACACCAGATTCCTCAGCGACCTCTTTGCGACATGGAGTTCCGCTTTTTTATCCTTGTCTCTGTAATTGGATTCCATCTGAGTAAAGAATTTAAGGGTATCCACTCTTCCCGGATTGTTCATCAGATTAATCCATGATACCTCAAAATATGGAGCCGCACACCTTAAGTGGAAATGGTTGTCCGCTAAACCTTTATCCAAAATCCTGTTTAGCTGCCCGTTATTATGCCTGATAACCGGGGGCCAGTAAAAATTTCCCCGTGCATTGATATATTCTTCGCCTTCCATCGTGATCAGAGCAACCACCGGCAAATCTTCTCCTATGTCCCGGGTTAAGGCATTCCAGTCTAAAAGATACCGGTACTGGCACACAACATGGTTTTCATAAAAGGTCAGGATCTCTTTCACACTGAAGAAAAGCACCGCAAAGGCATTAATACCATCTCCCGCCTCCTGGCTCAAATCGAGTTTTCGCATCTCGGACTGCACCTCCCGAATCTGCGCATCCACCTCCGTATCGCTAAACTCATACTTGCTGGCCAGCATTAAATCCTTCAAATACTCTTTGTTTATCTCATAAAAAAGCTGTCGTTCCGTTCCAAAGCTTAGCAGCCGTTCAATGGAAACGTTTCGGAACAGAATCTTTGCAATTTGGGTTGTTCGGCTTATCATCGTCCCTTATACCATCCCATAAAGCATATTTACGAATTGCTTCTTAAAATAGCTTTCCAATTCTTTGTTCTCCATTTCATGGATCATATGAATAAATGGAGAATCATTATATGCATTAAAAAACCATTTATTATTTGAATCGATTTCTACATTTTTAATATCCCCATCATTGATTCTTTCTTCAGACAACGTTGAAAAATAAAACTTATCTTCATCTTCCAACAATTTTCCAAACTCCTTAAAGCATTCTTTGATATAAATCCAGAAGTCATTAATATATACGCTATCAGGCATCAAACCTAAATTCTGATATTGTCTTTTAAACAGATTATAGATCATATCAAAACTATAGACTGGCAAAGCAAAGCCTTGTGTTCTTCTAAACCACTCTTGATATGTCGTCTTCATGGAATTTTTTTCAAAAAATTCATCAACAGATTCCCGTCTCCCGTAAATATCGTTAAAGTAATCCTCGTATGCCTTTTTTAAATTCTTATGCAATTGTCTAAAAAAGTTTTCACTATCCAGAAGATTGTAAACAAAATTAAAAATATTAAAGCATCCATCCGTTATTTTGAATCTCAAACATATACTTTTATCCAGATCTACAGTTGAGAAAACTAAATTATTGATCCTGTTTTCATCAAATTTGATGTACTCAATCTCAAACCCTTGATGAACGCCTCCTTTTTCTGTTCTACATTTTAC
This sequence comes from uncultured Hungatella sp., assembly GCA_947425205.1. Taxonomy (GTDB): domain Bacteria; phylum Bacillota; class Clostridia; order Lachnospirales; family Lachnospiraceae; genus UBA3402. The sequence continues at coordinate 5,525 of CANDZL010000084.1, forward strand.
ATTTGTAAAAAACAAGGCCATAAATTCCAGAAGCTGCAACTGCTTTTTCAAAGAGACATTTCCATGACCTTTACTCAATTCAAATTCCCATTGGACAAAGCTGCCTCCAAATTTAATTGCAGCAAACCATTGCATCTTTTTATCCCTGTCATACACTCCATACTCCAACCGATTACGTTCAACGACTTCACTTTCACTATCTGTTATACTTATTTTAGGAACCAGAAGATTAGACCAACTGCTGGCAACAGACATCCCCAGAACATCCAATATCTTCTTCCTACACTTATCCTTCTCTTTCAAATCATCGGTATTTTTCATCTGCCGGTAATATTTCGTTAGCATGATCGTATAAGAGTCCAATATACACCACACCAGCGGCTTTGTAAACCAGCCCTCTTTACTGGCAATATAAAGCCTGTAAATTAACTCTCCATAACTATATGATTCTTTTGCACCTGATTTATACAAAATGCAAGACATCTTATCTCTGTAATCTTCCGTTGCTTTAGCTTGCAATGTCGTAAGAATATCTTTACATCTTCTCTCCAAAGGAACATTCAAGAAAGCCTCAAACAAATCCTGTTCTTCACCAGATAAATTTGCTTTTGCAAACTCAAAATACAAATTGTCCAAAAGTGCTTTAAATATAATTTTATCATTCTCGGCATCATACTCTTGTTTGCTATCATCTTCATTCTCAACATTTTTTTCTTGTACGTTCACCTTCCCTTTCATACAGTTATGTTTTAGTTTATCCAATTGCTCAAGAACACTATTTGCTTTTTCAGGGTCATCACACAAATTATCCAAGAGTACTTTAACTACAATTTTCTCATCATTGCAACTATTTTTTAGTTTATTTAATTGTTCAAAAAAGGTGTATGTCTGTACCAATTCTCTAAGCTGAGAAGGCTCAACAAAATGCTTTTTAACGCCATTAGCGTCATAATACAATCCTGCAACAGATCCGCGAAGCAACATTACAAATCTTTTGGGATCCAATCTAAATGAAGCATTTTTATCATCTTTCAAAATATCTTTTTTCAAGCCACCAAATAATTCTTTTACTTCCTTTGACTGCATTTCAATTCTTGGCCTAACTTCACCAACATAATCGCTTTTCTTTAACGATGGAAGATGTACACGGTTATACATAGGGAGCACTTTCTTCAGATATTCCTGTGTCAGATGTCTTACCATGCCTCTTTCATTGGAATTTAAAACTCCTTTTCTGTCGGAAAAAATTTTCATAAAATGTTTTTCACAACCTGAGCATAAATCAGAAAAATTGTAAGTAGCTAGAATAATGACTCCTGTTGTCATTAAATAACGATGAAGCGTTTCCAAAATTTCAAACGGAAATTCTGTTTCATTCTGAAAAGACATATCCAAATCATCTATTGTAATAACTAAAAACTTCTTTTTTGCTGGGGTATACCCTTCTTGATCCCCTTCCATATACTGCAAATATTGCTTTATTAACTCCTCTATCTTTACTTTCAGTACCTGGCTGTTGGACAATTGGGTTAACTGACTGAGAGGAGAAATATCGGATTTACGGCCCCGCATATCCTTTATGCTTATAAGACTGCCATAAATTTCATCAAACATTCGGTATAATTCCCGACTCTCATAGCTCGCATTTATTCTTTGAGATTGTTGTTTTTGCTCTCGCTTTAAAAATAAAGAGAACATATTAGCAAGTACAATCTCTAAAATATCCTCTCCCTTTTCCATTGTAGAGACATCAATATAATCTAAAACGATAAACGAAGAATCCCGAATATATTTATCTGAAAGAAACCCTTTTAATTCCTCCTTGCTTTTCAGCGCATTATGAACTGACATCATCGCAGAGGTCTTACCTGTTCCCCGTCTCCCCACAAACGATATGACTGGCTTTCTATCCGATGATAAATGAGAATCGTTGTCCTGCTCCTGATCCCGTAAAATAATATCCTCCAACAAAACCTTAGTTCTCTGATATACAAGCCAAAATGCCGACTCCTCAAACTCCTTCGCCTTTTCAACCACTATTTTCTCTTCACACAAATTTGATAACTTTAACGCCACACTCATCCGTATTACCTTCCCCTATTCCATATTCTTCTGTTCTTCCCAACATCGCTCTGCATCAGCAATTCGCCCCAGCTTTGAATAGCAATCTTTAAGCCGTGAAAGGATTGGTTGCACAGGCATGCAGGACTTGAATATTTGCAAAAAACACCCGTTTTTTCCTGGCCAAAAAGCTTTATAAAAATCACAATCCCCCTCGGAAACTTGCTTCGCCCTTTCACAACACTGCCTCGCCAGATCATACTCTTCTCGCTTAAAGTAAAATCCACCTAAAACAAAAAAGCTTTTAAACGCATATATCCGTTCCTTCGGCATTACAGAAGAAATTCCATAACCATTTAGTAGCTGTTCGATAAGCTGATTTGCATATTTCTTAACATTTTCTGCATCATCTTCCCGTTCCGCTTGCCGTAACAATTTAAAGATTGGGCGATAGTACGTTTTATGCTGAACAGATTTTTCGTAAAAGAAATTTGCTAATTTCAAATCATTCAGTTTAGACTCATAAAACCGCCCAAGCTGATAATAAATAAAGCCTATCCATTTTGGCTCCATTTCTTTCATTTTTTCAAACTTTGAAACCGCACGTCTATAGTAATCTTCAGCATCATTCCAATATCTCTTTTCCCGTTTACAGATACTGCCTGCCAGATACTCCATACGCACAAAATCCGGATTCTTCTCCCGTATTTCCTCAATCTGTTCAATCAGTTTATCAATTAAAAACAGGTTGCGCTTATCAAGCAGGATAGTCATTTCATTCAGCTTATACTTTATTAGCAACAAGGCATAGGCAAAATGCGGCGATACTGTCACCGCCTTCTCCTTTTCCTCCATAAGCTGATTGTAGCAGGCTGCAAAATGCTTGAATGATTCATTATACGCCTCCCGGCGAATTACAGCCGCTTTATTTTCCTTTCCTGAGACCGGATAGTAGTCTTCAACAAACTTAATATTCCCTTCATTATACAAATAAAAGAAACTGTCACTGTCTGAATAAATACGCTTCAAAAGCTGAATCTCTTCCTGAACCTTTTCTCCATTCCATATCTTCCCAATCATCTGATCAAGAAGCATTCTGGCAATTTTTTTATCGAATGATATAATTCCATTTTCCCCAAAGGGAATCTCCAAATCCACCCGTTTACTGTCTATTTTTGCATCAAAATCACGCTTTGCCTCCTCAAAAGCCAGATCACGCCCAATCTTCTCTCTCGATATATCAAGAAAAATCGTAGCATCCGGTGTCCTGCAAAATTCATCTTCAATCGGTTTGGAATCGTGATATACATATTCCGTAAAAATGCAGCCAATAAACTTTAAAAATTCTATCATATACAGCGCATAGATATCTGTCTGTTTTGTTCTTATTAATTGAATATACTGAACCATAGTCTTATTTCTCCTAAATTCTTTTTATGTATTATATGGTATATGAATACCATAGTGTATCAAATACCTTTGAGATTGTCCTTGTCCCTTATAATCTCTCAGGCAATGATACCATCTTTCCAACCGACACAGCTCCAAAACCTTCGGAGAAATATTGAAATCTTCCCTCCATATTATCTTACAACAGGTACGTTTCACGTCACAGTTTTGCTGTTTTAACGCGCAAAAGTGCCAATGCATAATTATCCCCCCCTATTTTCATACTCGTACCCATGATTTAACATCATTAATGACATCTGTCATTCCCTTCTCTTTATCTTCCATGTTGCTTCCGAACTTGCCCTGATTTTTATTCCAAATCTCTAAGGTTCTGGAAAAAAATACAGTTTTTCTATTGGATGCCTGGTACGGCTCCAACTGACTGATAAAAAGAAGCATCTCCACCTCCAAAGCATGCTGGGTGCCGGAATGTCTTACCCATGTCTCCTGATACTTCTTCACATCGATCCACTTCGCCAAGATACGGCAGAACAACGTAATACCCAACAAAAAAATCCCATTCTTCAGAATAATCTCCTCGATCTCCCCGCCAGTACTTCCCCATACTCCAAATGACCATGCCAAAAAGGAAGCCATTCCTATGCTTAACACCACAAGAAATGCCTTCTTCCAGAAAAAGTTTTTTTGTCTGTTCCTTTCAGCCTTTAATTTCGTTGCATGATAACTATTGCAAAACATTCTACAAAATACCATATCGTCTTCAAACCCGTCCAACATGTTTTCTCTGGGAAGAAGCTTCCATTCCCTTTCCCATTCTGCACGGGGCAAGGTACTCCAAATCTCTCGCCATTTCATAAGAAGCCTGTCACTGTCGTCACTCTCCCGCCCTGCGCACATACGCTCATGTTTTCTCGTCCGTCTTTTTTTCCATGAGGTATATTGGCCGCATCCGTCTTTTCCCAGCAACAGAAAAAGAAGAACCAGAAGTATTCCATTCACCAGACCACCGATCAAGGATCTTAAGATACCTTTGTTCATTATATGGCTTAGGATACCTACAAAGACTCTATATATTCTACCATTTTTTATATACTTGAGGATATCTGAAAAGAATCTGAATATTTCCCTATTTTTTATATGTTTAAAGACATCTATGAAGAATCTGATGATTTTGCTATTTTTTACATGTTCCATATGCCCCTCAATGTAAATAATTCCATACATTAAATCATCGCCGTACATATACATTGTCGAATTTGCACAGCGACTGCACGGTTTTGACAGTGGAATTGCACGCCTTCTCTAAAAAATTAGTCTTTTTAAAGTATAGCATACAATCCAAAGTCAGTAAAGCCTTATATACCCATTTTCAACCTATTTTCAGCCTATTTTATAACTCAATCACTTGTTAATATCAGGGCCAAAGACTCAGAAACCCTTTCGCAAGCGAGCTTGCAAAAGGATTTTTGATCTTAGCCTCCAAAACATGAAAACTAACTGCTGAAAAGATCGGTTCAAGGTATTTCAGGGATATGCCCTGCTGTCCGACAATCGCCTCCATAGGTATGTATTCTTCACAGGCATATTCCGCCAACCCGATCATCACACGCAACACATATCCCCCTTTGTTGAAATCATCATCTCATTCTTTCTCATCTGAAAACAATGGTGTAGAAAGATACCGTTCCCCAGTATCAGGCATCAGGACAACGATGGTTTTTCCCTCATTCTCAGGGCGTTTTGCCAGCTTGATGGCGGCAAAAGTTGCTGCGCCAGAAGAAATTCCCACAAGAATCCCTTCTCGTTTGCCGATCATCCTGCCAGTAGAAAAAGCGTCTTTATCCGATACCTGGATAATCTCATCATAAATGTTCGTATTAAGGACATCTGGAATGAATCCTGCGCCGATTCCCTGAATCTTATGAGGCCCTGCCATACCAGAAGAAAGTACTGCCGACGATTCCGGCTCAACGGCAACTATCCGAATATGTGGATTTCTGGATTTGAGATACTCACCAACACCGGTAATGGTTCCGCCTGTGCCCACACCTGCCACGAAAATGTCCACCTTGCCATCCATATCTTCATATATTTCAGGGCCTGTATGTTCCCTGTGGGTTTTGGGGTTGGCAAGGTTTACAAACTGTCCAGGTATAAAGCTACCTGGAATCTGGGTGGCAAGCTCCTCAGCTTTTGCGATCGCTCCCTTCATGCCTTTAGCTCCTTCCGTAAGCACAAGTTCGGCGCCATATGCTTTCATCAGTTGCCTGCGTTCTACGGACATGGTTTCCGGCATCACAATGATAATACGGTATCCTCTTGCCGCAGCCACGGATGCAAGGCCGATGCCTGTATTGCCGCTTGTAGGCTCGATAATTACTGACCCTTCCGTAAGATTTCCTGCTGCCTCAGCGTCATCTATCATAGCTCTGGCAATACGGTCTTTTACAGAACCTGCTGGATTAAAATATTCCAGCTTGGCTACAACCTTTGCTTTCAGGTTCAGTTCTCTCTCAATATGTGTCAGTTCCAAAAGGGGTGTCCTTCCGATCATCTGATCGGCAGATGTGTAAAGATTACTCATAGTTTTTATGCCTCCTTAACTGCGTCAAAACCCTTTTGTAGGTCAGCGATAAGATCATCAATGTGTTCGGTGCCAATAGACAGGCGGATTGTGTTGGTTTTAATGTTCTGCTCAGCCAGTTCCCTCTCACTAAGCTGGCTGTGGGTGGTGGTGGCAGGATGAATAACAAGGCTCTTGACATCTGCGACATTGGCCAGCAGGGAGAAAATCTGCAGACTGTCAATAAACTTATGGGCTTCTTTTACACCGCCCTTGATTTCAAAGGTAAAGATAGAAGCTCCGCCATTGGGGAAATATTTCTCATACAATGCATGATCCGGATGATCGGGCAGGGATGGATGATTCACTTTTTCAACCTGAGGATGCCTGCTTAAGAATTCCACTACCTTTCTGGTATTTTCCCCATGGCGTTCCAGACGTAACGACAACGTTTCAATTCCCTGCAGAAGTAGAAACGCCGCAAAGGGGGAAATCGTGGCCCCCGTATCCCGAAGCAAAATGGCACGAATGTAAGTTACAAATGCCGCAGCCCCCACCGCTTTTGTAAAAGAAATACCATGATAGCTGGGATTGGGGTCTGCAATGGCAGAAAACGTTCCCTTTGCCGCCCAATCAAATTTACCTGCATCCACAATCACGCCACCTAAAGTCGTTCCGTGGCCGCCAAGAAATTTTGTGGCGGAATGTACAACGATATCCGCACCGTGTTCAATGGGGCGGATGAGATATGGAGTGCCGAAGGTGTTGTCCACCACCAACGGCAGTCCATGCTTATGGGCAAGTTCTGCCAAAGCATCCATGTCCGGAATATCACTGTTTGGGTTGCCCAGTGTTTCTATATATATAGCCCGGGTATTGTCTTGAATGGCAGCCTCCACTTCATCCAAATCGTGAATATTGACAAAGCTGGCCGTGATGCCGAAGCCTGGAAGGGTATGGGCCATCAGATTGTAACTGCCGCCGTAGATTGTCTTCTGGGCTACGAAATGGCCTCCGTTCTGCCCCAGTGCCTCCAGAGTATAGGTGATTGCCGCAGCGCCCGAAGCCAAGGCCAAAGCGGCTACTCCGCCTTCTAAGGCTGCCACTCTCTGCTCCAGAACATCCTGAGTGGAGTTGGTCAGCCTGCCGTATATATTACCGGCATCAGCAAGACCAAATCTCGCTGCCGCATGTTCACAGTTATGGAACACATAAGAGGTGGTCGCATAGATGGGCACTGCACGGGCATCGGTTGCAGGATCAGGCTTCTCCTGGCCAACGTGAAGCTGCAAGGTTTCAAATTTGTATTTAGACATAAGTTTTCCTCCCTTTCCATTATTTACCTATCATTTTAATAGGTTAAATCATAATGCTATTTGCCTACTTTGTCAATAGGTAAATATAATTTTATACCATACCACTTGAAAATTGCTATTGCCAGCAAAAATAATCGATACATGAATGGGTGCAAACCAATGCAGCCAGTGGGATTCAACCTTCGGCTGAATATTTACACTGTACTTTGTTCCTTTATAAAAACATATTGTCAATAAGAGTATGGACGTGTATAATAGATAGACATAAGTATTCATTTTTGTGGGAGGCAGACACTCCGGAACATATTGGCTCCTATCCTTTCTGTAATGGTATGCAATGAGGAGCAGTATGATTTCGTATATCGTGGAGGGGCGCTCCCCGACTATCAGGAGAGTGAAACATGGAGAAAATACTAATTGTTGACGACAGCCCCGTGCAGGCAGCCAAATTAAAATCCATTCTGGATAATGATTATGACGTAACCATTGCACAAACCGCAGAGGATGGGCTTCGCTATACACATGCGGGAGGTTTTTCCCTGGTTTTGTTGGATGTGGTTATGCCTGGCATGGATGGTTTTACGCTTTTGAAAAAATTACAGGAAGAAATCATTACCCAGAGTGTTCCTGTCATTCTCATCACCAGCCTTTCTGATACCAAGAATGAGTACTATGGGCTTACTTTGGGTGCGGTTGACTATATTACAAAGCCGTTTAACCCATTGATTGTCAAGGCGAGGGTCGATACCCATATCAAGCTTTACAATTACCGGAAGCAAGTTGAATACCAATCCAAGACCGACCAGCTGACCGGTGTTGCCAACAGACGGCACCACGATGATTACAGCCTGGTAAAATGGAGTGAGGCGACCCGCCTGCAGATTCCGTTCTCTGTCTGCATGTTTGATATTGACCATTTCAAAATGTTTAACGATACCTTTGGACACCCTGCCGGGGACAAAGTGATTGCTGCTGTGGCCAAAACCGTGTCCTCCTACCTTAAGCGCAGCACCGATTTTTTTGCCCGCTATGGCGGAGAGGAATTTGTTGCGTTTATGCTAGGTGACAGTTCAACAAAAGCATTTGAACACTTAAAAAAGATTAGGCGGGAGGTTGAAAACCTTTCCATCCCCCATAACCCTTCTGTATCCCAGTGGGTCACCATCAGTATTGGAGGCGTCACCGTAATCCCTCGTGGGGACAGCGCCTATGCATCTTATTTAAAGATTGCAGATACCATGCTGTATGATGCAAAACGATTCGGCCGGAACCGAGTGGTCTGGGCAGATGAGAGGATGAGGCAGTTGTTGGAGAAGTGAGACCGGATACATAAAGGAAGCCCCTTGCCTGGAATGATAGGAGCGTATCATTCCAGGCAAGAGGCTTGAACATTTTTTATAGTCTATTTTATATTCACATAATTGAAATAAACAATGTTTACACAGTCCGTTTGTTTTCTGCAAAGCCAATTTCATGAGACTTTATATAAGGAGAAAATCCAGCAGCCTGACAATTTTAATCCCTTCAACAGAAGCTGTTGTATCCGTGTGAAGTGTTATAACCGTTTTTTCATAGTTATCCAGAACCATCCTAAGAGGGGCCAACTCCCTTTCCCTGATTGCCTCTCCATACATTTCCTCTGTACCCTGGTAATAAATCTTCTCCCCATCTCTGGTTGCAACAAAATCAATCTCCTTGTCTCCCACCTTTCCCACAGCCACACCGTATCCTCTGCGCAAAAGTTCAAAATAGACAATAGTTTTCTATTACATGTTCTGTATCTACATCTCTGTATCCCAAAAGAACATTTCTGAACCCTGTATCAACGATATAATATTTTCCCAATGTCCTCAATTCTGCTTTGCCTTTTACATCCAACCGCTTAATCTCATAGAACATATAGGATTCCTTCAACGCCCCTACATAAGCGGCAATTGTCTGTATCGCAGGCTTTCCCTGTCTTCCCCGAGTCTCAGGCATCTTCTCCGCCACCAATATATTACTGATAGAATTAAGGGATATCTTATTGCCAATATTATCTGTTAAAAAAGAATAATTTTCCTAAGAAGTTCCGTATCTGTATTACGATGCTGCCCCCTTCTCTTTCCCTCTCCAGAATATCTCTCATGATAACCGTTGAATACACACCATCCAACAATGCCCATGTGTCATAAAGTAACATACAAAAACATGATAGACAGCCAAACCACTTTTCCGTGAAAAATTTGATAAAGGCCTATTGTATATAAGCTATAAAATAAGTGTAAAATGCCGATAACATACTGAAAAGTTAAAATCAACACAAATTGCAAAAGATGTCGTTCAATTCCTATATAAAATCTAGTATGATTATATCAGCGGCTATAATATTTAATCAGAGGAGAGGTTATTATGAACACAGATAAAATTTATGCTGAATCAATTGCTAACGAATATGCCCCTAAGAATACTTCTAAAATAGTTGCTTTGAAGAAGTTAGACAGAAAAGCAAAGGGAAAAGCAAACATTTTCGCCTATACTTTCGGAACGGGAATGACGCTTGTTTTGGGAACAGGATTATGCATATCTATGGGTGTAATAGGAAACAAAAGTTTCTTGATGATGGTCATTGGGATTATTGTAG